>JBPBQJ010000039.1:0-184527 GCA_050954765.1 Janthinobacterium lividum
TTTCGAAGCAGAAGGAGAGCGCCAGGGAAGCAGCGGCGAGGCAACACAGCAGGGTATTCTTCATTGTCCGTCGTTGGGGTGGGCACCGGCCAGCGCCCTAAAAGCTGGCTGACCGGGTATGCAAAAAGGCGTAGACTGTTGCGCTAGGCAGTGCTGCTAATGCAGCCAGAATTAAGGATGAATGAAAGCTTGAAAACTACCTTTTTAAAGAAATCGTAGCGGGTAGTCGTCGGCCAAAGCTAAGCAATAAAAACTGAAGCACCCTAGCAATTTCTTGAAAAAAGACAGTAATTCTTATAAAAATGCCAAATAAAAGTTAATATTTAGCATTTCAGCTTGCAACCATCACCGATTTTTGCTCGTAGATAGGCCCGAATTTTACACAATGCCCGAACCACGTACCCTAGTCAATTCGCCGCTGGCCCGCATTGCGCGGCTGGTGCTGGGCCGCGCTCCCCGCGTGGCCATGGTGCTGGGCCAAACCGTGCACCTGAGCGGGGCATCGCGCGAAGACTTTCTGGCCGACCCCGAGTGGGTGGCGCACGAGGAAGTGCACCTGCGCCAGGTGCGCGACCTGGGCACACTCCGCTTTCTATACAAGTACCTGGTCGAGTCGGCGCGGGTGGGCTACTACCAAAACAAGTATGAGGTAGAGGCGCGAGAAGGCGCCCGGCGCTTCATGGAAGGCCGGTAGCACTTGGCAACCAAGTAATAGGGGGTTGATTTCTAGAGCTGGGCTAGCCGGCCGCCGTCCACGGCTAGGGTGCTGCCGTTGATGAAGTTGGCCTCGTCGGAGGCTAGAAAGCAAATGGCGGCGGCCAGTTCGTCGGGCGTGCCTATTTGGCCCGTAATGACTTCGGTGCCGTTCACCACATTGGGGTTGCTGCGCAGCATGGGCGTCTCGACCGCGCCCGGCGCGATGGAGTTGATGCGGGCCTGGGTGTAGGGAATTTCGAGGCTGAGGCCGCGCACGAAGGCTTCGAGGCCGCCCTTGCTGGCGGCGTAGGGTGCCACATTGGGCGTGCTCTGGAAGGCGTGCACCGAGCTGATGGCCACCACAGCGCCACCCTTCATGTGCGGCACACAGAGCTGGCAGAGGCGAAAAAGCGCCCGCAGATTCACGTTCATCACCTGGTCCCAGTCGTGGGGGTCGAGCTCCAGGATGGGCGTGAAGGTCATCATGGCAGCGTCATTTATCAGAATATCAATGCGCTGGTAGCGGGCTAGGGTCGTTTCGACGGCGTGCACGAGGTCGACATCGCGGCCCACATCGGTTTTGATAAATAGCGCGTCGCTCCCCAAGGCTTTTATTTCGGCCTCCACGGCGTGGCCCGCTTTCACCTCGCGGCCCAGGCACACCACGGTGGCGCCTTCGCGGCCCAGGCGCACGGCCGTAGCCCGGCCGATGCCGGAGGTAGCGCCCGTGACGAGGCAAACTTTATTCTGAAAACGAAACATGAGCTAGGGCACTAATAGAAGAGGTTACGCTAGGAAAACGCCCAGCTCAAGTAGTTGTTTGAGTGCCTGATGAAGAAGTGACCCGGCGCAGCTAGGCGCGCATGAACGGCCAGTGAAGGAGTTCAGCCGTATCAGAGTGCATGACAACCCCTTGCCTGCCGCTTTTGCTAACCGACATTGCGCCGTTTGACTGGCAGCGCCTCTTTATTTCAGACCAGGCACCGGCGAGTTTTCTCTGGGAGGTGGTGGTGCGCAGCATTTTCGCTTTTGTGCTCACCATCGGGGCGTTGCGCATCACGGGCAAGCGCGGGGTGCGGCAGTTGTCGCTGTTCGAGTTTGGGCTGATACTGGTGCTGGGCTCGGCGGGAGGCGACGCTACTTTCTACCACGACGTGCCGCTGCTGTACGTGGTCGTGGTTTTTGCCGTGGTCATGGCGCTCTACGTGCTTTTTAATTACCTCATCGACCAGCACCCGCGCATCGAGCGCTTGTTTGAGGGGGCGCCCGAGCTCATTATCATCGAGGGCGAAATTGATTTTCCCGCCTTCACCAAGGCTAGCCTCACGGCGCAGGAATTATTTGGGCAGTTGCGCCAGCTGCAGGTCGAGCACCTGGGCCAGGTGCGGCGCCTCTACCTCGAGGCTACCGGCGAGATAAGCGTCTATTTCTTTGAGCCTGCGCACGAGCGCCCCGGCCTGCCCATCTGGCCCGAGCGCTACCACCAAGCGCTGCGCGAGCTGCCCGAGGCGGGCCCCTACGCCTGCCACGCCTGCGCCACGGTGCGCGAGCTGCCCGCCGGCCCGGCGCTAGCCCCCTGCCCCCGCTGCCAGCAGGCTCAGGGCTGGCTAGCTGCTTGCAGCACGCCGCGCACAGCCTAGCCGGCCGCAACCTACGGGCACCAACTTACGAATACAGAGCCGACTACCCCGATGCGGTAGCTCATACTCTTACCTTTTCCTTTTCTTCGCTCATGGATTCCACGCCCACCCAGCCGACCCCCGGCTCTGCTACCCCTACCAACTCGCCTTTCATTGGCTCGCCCGCCGCTTCGTCGCCCGCCGGCGATGGCCAGTTCTCGACTACGGCGGCCCACGCCACCGGCACCGGCAAGTTTCCGACCGACTACACCACGCCCAACAGCCAGCCCACCGCCAGCGGCGTGCAAGGCACCCTGAACAATGCCCTAGCCAGCGGTAAAAAATGGCTCGAAGACTCGGGCATCAGCGACAAGGCCCAGCAGCTGCCCCAGGCGGCCAAAGAGCTCGGCAACAAGGCCAAAGACCTGAGCAATAAAGCAGTTGACAGCGTGAGTGGCCTGAGCACCACGCAAAAAGCAGCCGTAGTAGGCCTATTAGCCGCCGGTGTTGCCTTCCTGATTACGCGCAGCGGCGGCAAGAAGAAAAAGCACAAGAAGCATGATGGCGATTACCGCGCCAAAGCACACCGTTCGCCTTTCGACCACCAGCCCCACACCAAAGACGGCGACTACGACCGCCGGGGCCAGCGCCCCTGGGGCGGCTCGCGCTATGGCTCGGCCGCTGGCCAAAGCCAGCCCGGCCGCAGCCGCGTAAGCTCGGGCAGCGGCTACACGTCGTCGCCTTCGCACAGCAATGATTTTGGCAGCCAGTCGGGTAGCCACGGCACCAGCCAGTACGGCAGCGATGCCCAGCACAGCGGCCAGCGCCGCGACCAAGGCCCGGCCTCGGGCAGCCGCTACGACTCACAGACGTCGGGCAGCCAAAACCCGAACAACCTCGACCAGCTCAACAGCGCTTTTTAAGTTATGAGCTAAAGGTTATGAGTTATAAGTTGGCTACGAAGCCCTAACACTATGGTTACTAACTCATAATTTTCAACTCTCAACTCATAGCTCCCCACAAAGGGCCGGCTGCCAGCGCAGCCGGCCCTTTGTGCGTAATCTTGCCGGCCTATGCTCTTCTATACCGTCATGAAGCCCGTGGTACGCGTGGGGCTGCGCGTGTTTTTCCGGCACCTCGAGGTGCGCCACCGCGAGCGCCTGCGGTTGCCCGGCCCGCTCATGCTGGTCAGCAACCACCCCAACACGCTCATGGACCCGCTCGTAGCGGCCGTGCAGCGCCACCAGCCCATCGCATTTCTAGCCAAGAGCACGTTCTTCAAAAACCCCCTTCTCGGCGCCATCATGCGCTCGGGCAACTGCATTCCCATCTACCGGCGGCAAGATGCGGAGGGCGCCGACGCCGCTAGCCCGGCCCAGCTCACGGCCAGCAACGAGGCCAGCTTCGGCCGCTGCTACGACTACCTCGAGCGCGGCGGCACGGTCATGATTTTCCCGGAAGGCACCAGCGTGAGCGAGCGCCGCCTGCGCCCGCTCAAAACCGGCGCCGCCCGCATTGCGCTCGGCACCGAAGCCCGACACAATTTCAAGCTGGGCCTGAAGCTGGTGTGCGTGGGCACCAACTACTTTGACCCCAGCAAGTTCCGTTCCGATGTTTTCCTGAATGTGGCGCCGCCTATTACTGTGGCCGACTACGCCGCCCACTACCACCAGGACCCCGATGCTGCCGCCGATGAGCTGACCGAAGAAATAACGCGCCGCCTCACGCGCCGCCTCGTTATCAGCCGCGCGGCCGACGATGACCAGCTAGCCCAGCAGGTCGAGCGCACCTTCGGCGACCACCTTAACCCCGACGACGACCCGAGCACGCTCTACGACAACTTCGAGCTCAGCCGCACCCTGCTCGATGCCGTGGCCTGGTTTGAGCAGCACGATGCCGGCCGGCTCGCCGCCCTGCGCGCCGCCCTCGCTACCTACCTGGCTAGCCTCGCCGCCCATAAGCTCGACGACGCGGCCCTCGACCAAAGCCCCGGCACCCATTTAGCCGATTATTTAAACTTGATTTTAGGTTTTCCCGTGTGGCTCTACGGCTTGTTGACTAATTACTTACCCTACAAGCTCCCCGCTGAAGTAGCCCAACGCGCCACCAAGGAAACCGAGTTTATCGCGGCCATCATGCTGGGCGTGGGCATGGTCACGTTCCCGCTAGCCTACGCGCTGGAGGCCGCCGCCGTGCAGCACTGGCTCACGCACGACTGGCGCCTTACTGCCTTATTTATCAGCAGTTTACCCCTAGCCGGCTTCTACGCGCTCGGCTACTGGAACACGCTGAGCGCTCGCTTAAAACGCCTGCGCGTGCGGCGGCTGCCAGCCGCTACCCTAGCCACCCTCCAAACCCAGCGCACGCAGGTGCTCGCCCTGCTTGATGAGGCTAGGGCCGCTTACTTGGCCAAGCAGGTGTAGCGTAAGCTTTAGCGAGCAGTTGCGTCCGCCTGCGCCATTGCTTGCTGGCGCTCGCAAGCTAAAGCTTACGCTACATTACTCATCCAGATACTGGTGCACGAACTTGATGGCCATGCTGCCCTCGCCCACGGCCGAGGCTACCCTAGCCATGGCGCCGGCGCGGCCGTCGCCAGCAGCAAACATTCCGGGCACGCAAGTCTCTAACAGATACGGCTCCCGGTCTTTTTTCCAGGCGGTTTTGTAGCGTGGGTCGGTTACCAGGTCGCGGCCGGTGAGCAGGTAGCCTTTGGGGTCGCACAGGGCCAGGTCGCATACCCATTCGGTGCTGGGCTTGGCCCCGATAAAGATGAACAGGGCTCTAGCCGGGCACTTTTCGGGCTCGTGGCCTTCCTGCTGAATTACCACGGCTTCGAGCGAATTTTCGCCGCAGGCCTCGCGCACCTGCGTGCGGGGCATTATCTCGATGTTGGGCGTCTGGGCAATCTGCTCAATCAAATAAGCCGACATGCTGGCCGCCAGGTTATCGCCCCGAATGACGATGAATACCCGCGAGGCATATGTGGACAAATACATGGCCGCCTGCCCCGCCGAGTTGCCCCCGCCGATGATGTACACCGGCTGCGCGCTGCAGCTGCGCGCCTCGGTGCGGGCGGCCCCGTAGTACACGCCCGCCCCGCTGAGGCGGTCGAGCCCCGGCGCGTTCAGGGTGCGGTAGCTGACGCCGGTAGTGAGCACCACGGCGCGGGCTTTGATTTCTTTTTTATCACTCAGGGTCAATACCTTATAGCCATCCTGAATGCACATGCTCACGACCTCCTGCGGGGCCATAAACTCGGCGCCGAGGCGAGTGGCCTGGCTCCAGGCACGGTGGGCTAGCTCGGCGCCGCTGAGGCCGGTGGGGAAGCCCAGGTAGTTTTCGATGCGCGACGAAGAGCCGGCCTGCCCGCCCGGCGTCTGCCGCTCGATGATGAGCGTTTTCAGCCCTTCGGAAGCGCCGTACACGGCGGCGGCCAGCCCGGCCGGGCCGGCGCCAATTACTACCACGTCGTACAGTTCCTGCTGAGCATCAACCAGTAAGCCTAAATGCTTGGCTAAGTCAGTTTTATCGGGCTTAGCCACAGCCTTACCGTCGGCGCACAGCACCACCGGCAGGTCTTCGGCCCCAAAGCCATTGGCCTCGAGCAGGATTTTAGCCTCAGCATCTTTCTCATAATCAAGCCATTGATAGCCGACCATGTAGCCGCTGAGAAAATCCTTGAGCTCGTGCGAGAGCGGCGACCACTGGAAGCCAATCAGCCGCAGGCCCGCGAAGGCCGGCCGGTAGCTAGCCTGCCAGCTATTTAGCAAATCGTGCAAGGTGGGGTAGAGCAGCTGCTCGGGCGGGTCCCAGGGCTTGAGCAAGTAGTAGTCGAGCTGGGCCGAGTTGATGGCCTTGATGGCGGCCGTGGTGTCGGCATAAGCGGTGAGTAGCACGCGCTTAGCTTCCGGAAACAGCTCGCGGGCGCGGGTGAGTACCTCCACGCCTTCGACCTCGGGCATGCGCTGGTCGGCCAGCACGAGGGCTAGCGGCTCGGCGCGGGCGCGCAGCTCGGTGAGCGTGCTCAGGGCCTCGGCGCCCGAACCGACGCTCAGGATGCGGTAGTGCTGGCGAAACTCCTGGCGTAGGTCGCGCGTGATGGCGCTCAGCACCTGGGCATCGTCGTCGACGGTGAGTATAATCGGCTTTTTCATAGATAGTTAGCTAGCGGCGGGGAGCCACACCGAAAACTCGGTGCGGCCAGGCTCCGAGCGGGCTTCGAGCCGGCCGCCGTGCTCCTGCACGATGCGCCGGGCAATGTCGAGGCCCAGTCCGCTGCCCTCGCCCGCGGGCTTGGTGGTGTAGAACGGCTCAAACATATGCGCCAGCACCTCGGGCGCAATGCCGCTGCCGTTGTCGATGATACTGACGCAGACGCCGGCCGGTTGCTTGGCGGTGTGCACCGTGAGCGCGCCGCCCGTGGCCGGCAGGGCATCAAGGGCGTTATCTATCAAGTTGGTCCACACCTGGTTGAGCTGCCCAGCCTCAGCGGTTACCAGCGGCATATCGGCGGCATATTCGCGGGCTAGCCGCACGTTTTTTTGGCGCAGCGCAAAGTCAAACATATTGAGCGTGCTATCGATACCGGCCGTGACGGCCAGCGGCTCGCGGCCCCCGGCGCGGTCCATGTGCGAGTAGGCCTTCACATTGCCCACCAGCGTGCTGATGCGCTGGCTAGCCTCGTGAATATCGCGGGTGAGGCGCACCACGGCCAGGTGACCTTCGAGCCAGGCCAGGGCCGACGGGCGGGCCGGCGCGGGCAGCGGCTCGACGAGCGGCGCCAGACTGGCGGCCGTGTGGCCAGCATCTAGCAGGCTGGGCGCCAGGGCGTAGCCATCTTCGCAGCCCTGGGTTTCGAGCCAGTCGGCCAGCTCGTCTTCGCAGTCGGCGCGGGCCAGGGCCGAGCGCGTGGGCGGGGCCGTTTCGAGTATGCCCGCGCTCAGCAACGCAGCCACGGCCTCGGCAGGTGGGCAGGCTAGCAGCAGATTTTTGAGCAATACCGGCTTGTCTTTCAGCATGTTGCCTAGCACATCGGCGGCGCGGGCAATGGCGGCGGCGGGGTTATTAAGCTCGTGGGCCAGGCCAGCCGAGAGTTTGCCCAGCGCCCGCAGCTTGTCGTCGCGCTCCTGGGCGCGCACCTCGTCGCGGGCGCGGTCGCTCATGATGCCCACCAGGCGCTGCACCAGTTCGGGGCTGATTTGCTCGAGGGCCGGAAATTCGGTGCGGGCCAGCAGGTACAGCGTGGTTTCGTCCACGGCTAGCCCCTGGCCTTTGGAAATTTGGAGGCGTGAATAGGGCAAGATGCCCGTCACGCGGCTGGCCTCGACCCGAAATACTGGCCCCTGCTGGCCGCTTTCGGGGCGAAAGTATTGCAGGCCCCCGGCCACCACGGCTATCATGTGGGTGGCGGGCTCGCCGGTGCGCACCACCGTTTCGCCGTCGGCATACTGGCACAATTCGCCGTGCTCGCTGAGCCAGGCCAGCACTTCGGCGGGTAGGTTCTGGAAGGCAGTAATCGCGTTGAGCGCGGCGGGGTCGGGGGGAAGTTGCTGAGCCATAAACCAACTAACCAGCGGCGCGCCGCGAAGTTGGCCGCCGGGCTGCCAAGGTACTCCGCCACAACCCGCACCACGCGCGGCCAGTAGGTGTTCTTTTGTACCGTGACTTCCCCCGCCGCTCCTACCTCCCCGTCGCCCGCCGCCCCGCTCACCCGCGAGCAGGTGCTGCGCGCCCTGCGCCTGATAGAGCGCGAAGGCCGCCGCCTGCCGCCCAGCACCGTATACGAGCTGCTGTACCGGGGCCGCCGCTACCCGCCGCGCGCCGTGGCCGAGCTGGCGTATCGCCTGGCCCAAGCCAACCCCCAGGCGCGCTGGCCCCACGGCGCCGGCCAGCCCACCAATGCCCTGCTCGAAGCCCTCGACTTCACCATCGTGGCCAAGCGGCCCATCCTGGCCGCCGGCTCGGCCCAGGACCAGGGCCAGGCCGCCGAGCAACAGGCCGAAGACCTCTACACCGGCTCCGAAACGTCTTTGCAAAGCTCGGCCGCTCTGGCTGCCGAGCCCGGCGCCGCCTACGCTACCACGCCGCTCGCTTACACCAAAGCCGAGGCCCTGGCCGAGTTATTTATTACTAATAATGAGCTGGAAGCGGCCCTGGCCGGCCTGGCCCGTCGCCGCGCCCTGCTGCTGCAAGGCCCGCCCGGCACCGGCAAAACCTACCTGGCCCGTCGCCTGGCCTGGCTGCTGCTCGGCGCCCGCGATGAGCGCCGCATCGAGCTCATCCAGTTTCACCCCAGCTACGGCTACGAGGACTTTATGCTCGGCTTCCGGCCGGGGCCGAAGGGCCAGTTTCAACTGGTGCCGGGCGTGCTGCCGCTGCTGTGCCAGCGCGCCGCCCAGGACCCTAGCCAGCCGTATTTCTTGCTCATCGACGAGCTGAACCGGGGCAACGTGGCGCGCATTTTTGGCGAGTTGTTGCTCTTGCTGGAACCCGACAAGCGCGGGCTGGCCCACGCGTTGCGTTTGCCCTACGCGCCGCCCGGCGCGGCGCGCTTCTTCGTGCCCGAAAACCTATACGTTATCGGCACGCTCAACCTGGCCGACCGCTCGCTGGCCCCGCTCGACTACGCCCTGCGCCGCCGCTTCGCTTTTGTAGGAATGCAGCCGCAGTTTGGCCCGCCGCTGCACGAACTGCTGAAGGCTAGCCAGGTGCCCGCGCCGCTCGTTGCCCTGCTCACCGAGCGCCTGGTGGCCTTGAACCACGTCATCGCCGCCGACCCTGAGCTAGGGCCCGATTTTGAAATCGGCCACAGTTATTTCTGCGCGCCGCCCGCCCAGCCGGCCGAGGCCAGTGCGTGGCTGCGCCTGATTTTCGAACAGGAAATCGGCCCGCTGCTGGCTGATTATTGGCGCGAGCAGCCCGATAAGGCGGCCGGGCAGCTGCGGCGGCTCTTGGAAGGGCTGTGACGTTGAATTAAAAACGCCGATACTTTATAGGTAATTCACTAGCCCACAGTCATAACACTAGCCAAACCCTAAATTTTAATTCCCCTATTGATTCCGCTCGCCACGCTCTACTACCTGCTGTGCTACGCCTGGCAACGCCTGCCCGAGCCGGCCGTGCTGCAAGCCACCGAGGCCGCGCCCTTCCACCGCCCGCTGGAGCTGTTGACCCAGATGCTATTGCGCGCCGCGGGCCAATTGCTGCGCACGGGCTTGCCATTGGCTTTTGATAATAACACGCAGGAAACCAACCAGCTGCGCGGGCGCATCGAGCTGGCCCCCACGCTGGGCCGGGGTTTATTGCCGCAAGGGCGCGCCGTGTGCAGCTTCGATGAGCTGAGCCCCAACCAGCCGCTGCACCAGCTGCTAGCCGGCACCCTGGCGGCCCTGGCCTCGCACGCTGGCCTGCCGCTAGCCCTGCGCCGCCAAGTGAGCCTGCTGCGGCGCCGGCTGCCGGCCAGTGTGGAGCCACTGGCCCCAGCCGCCCCGGTTTTCGTTAGCCTGCGGCGGCAGCGGCTGGCCTCGGGGGCGACGTTTATCCTGCACATCTGCGAGTTGATTTATGAAACGGCGCTGCCCGCGCCGGTCGAAGGCGGCCGGGGCCGCTTCGCGGATTTTCGGCGCGATGAGCGGCTGATGGCCCGGTTATTTGAGCAGGCGGTGCGCAACTTCTACCGCCGCGAGCAGCGTCAGTACCGGGTATTCACCGAAACCATTGCCTGGCAGGCCGAGGCCCCGCACGCGCCCGACCTAGCGCTGCTACCCACCATGCTTACCGATACCACGCTGGAGAGCCCGAGCCGCAAAATTATTCTCGACACCAAATACTATGCGGCTGCCCTGCGCCCGCGCTACGACCAGCAGCGGCTCATTGCGCCGCACCTCTACCAGCTCTACGCCTATCTCCAAAACCTGCGCCCCGCCCCCGGCCAGGGCCTCGAAGGCATCCTGCTGTACCCCGCCGCCACGGCTGCCGTTGATGTGCGCTACGCGCTGGGCGGCCACCCGGTGCGCATCGTCACGCTCGATTTGCACCAGCCCTGGCCCGGCATCGCAGCCGACTTGCTGGCCCTGGTTGCGCCTTCATAGCGGCAAGTTTTCTTAGTTGGCAGCCAAGCGCAGAGCAACTTATTTAGCCGCTTCGCTACTCTCTTTGCTGCATGAAAACCTTTACCCTAGCGGCCCTGCACCACATTCGGGATTTTCAGTTTCTGACCGATTCTTCCGGCCTGGCGCTGGATGAGGATGGGCAGCTGTACCAGTTTGTGGGCGATAAAACTACCTTGGTGGCTACCCCGGCTAGCTTCCGCATCTCGCACCTGCACTTCCTCACGCCCGAGTACGGGGCTGTAGTGGGCAATGCGGTTGACGGACAACCCACCCCGGCCCAGGGCAGCCTCGGCAGCTGGGGCAGCTTGCTCACGCTGGGGCTTTTACTGCTGGCGCTGCGGCGCAAGCGGCCGCGGCGCAGCCTGGCGCTGGGGCTGGCTAGCCTGGCGGGCGCGGGCATATTTTCGTGTAGCACCGCTTGGCAAGCGTATCGACAGGCCGACCCCGATTCGCCGGTCACCACGTTCATCACCCGCACGCGCCTGGCGCCAGGCAACTACCATTATTACCTGCCCAATAAAAATCAGACGGCCTTCATCGCCATCACCCACAATCACGGGCTAGTCTGGGAAACCCACCAGATTCCGACGAACTTTTACACCACGGCGCTCACCGCTATTGGCCAGAATTTTTTGGTGGGCACTCATGCCAATGCCGAGGAAGGCCCCCTGGCGCTGCACGGCGACGGCGATATCTGGCTCTACGGCACCGACACCACCTTTACGAAAGCGCTGGCGCACAATATGCCGCAGCACCCCTACCGCCTCAGCGTGAGTCGGGGCATCAACGGCTTTGCCTACTCGGCTGACACTTCGCAGCTGCTGGTTTTTGGTACCGACCGCATGCCCACCTTGCCAGCTAATGAGCTGAGCGCCACGGCGGGCAACATCTACGCGCTGCCAGCTAGCCTGCAACCGCCCGCCAAGCTAGTCGAGGTGCCCGATACCGTGGCCGTACACTCGCTAGCCCAGGCAGGCACTGGCGAGCTGTGGGCGACGCTCGAAAACCGCAAGCCCCGCGTGGCCCACGGCCGCCTTTTCTACGTGCCGCTGCCCACTAAGGCCCTGCTCAGGCTGCGCTACGGCCGCTGGCAAGCGGTACCCGCGGCGGGCTTTAGCAGCTTCGAGCAAGTCGTTTTTTTGCCGGGCACGCACATGGGCTACCTACTCACAGCTACCGGCGAAGTTTTGGTGACCCAAAACGACGGCGACATCTGGCAGCGGCGCGACCTGGGCGGCATCCGCCGGCTGCGGCCTTTTGGGAGCGCGCTAGCCTTGCTGCGGCAAGATAATCAGCTGCTGCTTGATTAAAGTAGGCACAAAAAAAGGGCTCGCGCATTGCTGCGCGAGCCCTTTTAGCAAAGTATTATTGCCGGGCTAGGCCCGGAGATAACTACTTAGGAGCCTCGGTGGTCGAAGGCGTGGTGGTGGTGCCAGCAGCCGGAGCCATAGCGCCGTCGGTGGTGGTAGCGCCAGCAGCCGGAGCAGCCGTAGCGTCAGCAGCCGGAGCCGTCATGGTCGAAGCCGAATCCGTGCTCATGGTCGTGGTCGACTCGGTGGTAGCGGGAGTCGTGGTGGTCGACTCGGTGGTCGATTTCGACTCGCACGAAGTCATACCAATAACCAGGAACAGGGCAGATACTTTCAGCAGGTTGTTCATCTTGTAAATTTGAAAAAGGGATTAGCGAATGAGCTGCCCTTAATGCCGCCGCTACGGATAGGTAACCCGCCGGTTGCAAAAGTTTTTTTAAAAGTTTTTCATGGGTTACTAATGCCCGTTAGTCCGCATTAAGCCCCGAAGCGAATGAACATGGATAGCACCACGGCGCTGGCCGCCGACGCCCAACTCATCAAAGCCATTCACGGTGGCGACGAGCGGGCCCTGAGCCAGCTCTACCGCCTGCACTGGCCAATGGTATCGCACTTCGTGCTGCAAAACAGCGGTTCCGAAGACGATGCCCGCGACGTGTACCAGGAGGGCGTAATGGTATTTTATGAGAAGGTGCGCGAAGGCTCTTTAGAGCTCAGCTGCCAGATTAAAACCTACCTCTACGCCGTGTGCCGCCGCCTGTGGCTCAAGCGCTTGACTACCAAGAGCCGGCTGCACGGTGTGCGCCTGCTCGACGAAGAAGAGTACGGCCCCTACCTCAACACGGGGGCCGAGGATGACTTGCAGGAAGCCGAAGAGCGCGACCGGCGCTTTGCCACAATGAGCGAGGCCCTCACCCACCTGGGCGAGCCCTGCCGCTCGCTGCTCGAAGGCTTTTACCTGCTCGACAAATCGATGCTCGACCTCACGGCGGAGCACGGCTACACCAACGCCGACACTGCCAAAACCCAGAAGTACAAGTGCCTAACGCGCCTGAAGAAATTATTTTTTGCCAGTTATAAAGAAGCTTAATCCGTTTTCCCCATCCATCATGCTGCGCTTGCGAAGCATCTTGCTAGGCTAGCAGCCCCAGCGCTTGCGAACCTGACAAGATGCTTCGCAAGCGCAGCATGACCGACGGGCGAACAAACCCAAGATGCAAACCGAAGCCGACTACTACGCCCTTTTTGAAGCTTACCAGCGCGGTGAGCTGGCGGCCGGTGCGCGGGCTAGCCTAGAAGCCCGGCTGGGCGCCGAGCCCCGGCTCGGGCAGCTCTACGCCGAGTTTCTGGACCTCACGGGCACGCTGCACGCCTATGGCGAGCGCCGCCGCACCCGCCACAAAATCGGCGCCCTGCACGAGGCCATGCTAGCCGCCGAGGCTACCCCGGTAGTCGAAACCGCCCCGGCCCTCACCCACTCGGTGAACCCGATGCTGCGCATTTCGCGCACCGAGCGCCGGCTGCGCGAGTTTTGGAGCGGGCACCGCGCCACGGTAGGCGTGGCCGCTTCAGTGGCCGTGCTGGCCGTGTTTTGCACCCTGCTAGGGTTGGATTTGTGGCGCTCGGCCCGGACGCAACCGTCGCTGGCCGGCTACACCATGCTGCGCCGCGAGCTGGATAAAATCAAGCAAAACCAGCGCGTCATTAATGCCAAGCTCGACGTTAGCGTGCCAGTGCCCGTGAACCTGGGCAAGTTTGGCGGCACCGGCTTTGCCCTCACCGCCGACGGCTACTTAGTGACCAGCGCGCACGTTATTCAAGGGGCTGACTCGCTGCTGATTGAGAGCCGCAACCACCAGCGCTACCACGCCGAAACGGTGTACTCCGACGTGAAGCACGACCTGGCCATCCTGCGCATCAAGGATGCCAAATTCGCGGGCTTCGGCCGCTTGCCCTACACCTTTAAGGGTGGGCAGGCCGACCTCGGCGAGCGCGTGTACACGCTGGGCTACCCGCGCGAAGACGTGGTGTACGGCGAAGGCGCGTTGAGCGCCCGCTCGGGCTTCGGCGGCGACACGGCGTTTTACCAGGTGAGTATCCCGGTGAACCCCGGCAACTCGGGCGGCCCGCTGCTCGATGGTCAGGGCAACCTCATCGGCGTGCTCAGCGGTCGCCAGGATGACGTACAGAGCGCCGCTTTTGCCACCAAGTCGTCGTATCTGGTGCGCCTCGTTGACTCGCTCAAAAACAAGCAAACCACCCAGCCCTACCACATGCCCCACGCCAACCAGCTAGCCGGCGCCGGCCGCTCGCAGCAGGTGAAGCGCTTGCAGGACTTCGTGTTTGTGGTGAAGGTATACGAACAAGACTAACCTGCTTTCTGCAAAAAGGAGAAGCCCCGCCAACTGGTGGGGCTTTTTTGTGCCGCAGCGCGGATAAAATTTCGCTCCGACCTTTGCCGGGCATGGGTCACTACCTCATTTACCAAGCCTACGGCAGCCCCGATATCCTCCACGAGGCGCTGCTCAGCATCCTCTCCTACCTGCGGCAGCCGGCCGGCGCCACGGTGCTCGTGTACACCGACCAGCCAGCGCACTTCCAAGCCGTGCTAGGGGATGCGGTGGGGGTAGAATACATCTTCATCGGGCCCACCCAGTGGCAGGCCTGGCGCGGCGAAATTGACTTCGTACACCGGGTCAAAATCAAGGTGTTGCAGCACGCGGCGGCGCACTACGCGGGCCAGCTGCTGTACGTCGATACCGATACTATTTTCACGCAGTCGGCAGCCCCCGTTTTTGCCGCGCTGGCCCAGGGCGAGCGCTTCATGCACGTGGGCGAGGGCCGGCTGGGCGACGGCAACCCCCTGAACCGCAAGGTAAACCGGGCGTTGCAGCGGGCCGATAGCGCGGCGCTGGCCGGCGGCGCCATCGGCCCCGCAACCCGCATGTACAATGCCGGCGTGCTGGGCTTCCGCAGTCCCGCCGATGCCCCGCTGCTGGCCGAAGTGCTGGCCCTCACCGAGCAGCTCTACCGCCTTTACCCCAAGCACGTGATGGAGCAGCTGGCCTTTAGCGTGGTGTGGGCGCGCGCGGGGGCGGTGCGCGAGGCGGCGCCGTGGGTCCATCACTACTGGAATCTGAAAGAAATCCGGCCGGTGTTGGCCCGGCTTTTTGCCCCGCGGCCCGGCGCTACCCTAGCCGACTGGCAGGCCCGCGCCGCTCGCCTCGATGTGCCCACCCTAGCCGAGGGCAAGGCGCAGTTTCGGGCGCTGCCGGGGTGGCGGCGGGCCGTGCAGCGCTGGCTAGGCCGCGCCTGGCAGCTGCCGGCTAGCCTACTCAGCGCCGAACAAGGCTCAATTTAGGTGAGGGGAAAAAGAAAAAATAAAAATTTGTCTGTCAGTGAGATGGTGCCGCTCGACCTCACCGTCAACCGGCTGGCCTTCCTCAAAAACGCGCTCATCCCCGGCCTGCCCGACTTCGAGTAGACGGCCGGGTGGAGCCAGTTTTTGTCGGCCCCCACCAATGCGGCCAAGCGCAACGCGGTAGCCACGAAGCTCTCGGCGCTGGTGGGGCTAGCCGAATATCAGCTTTCCTGATTGCTGACTGGTAATTACTTGTTGTTGGCGGGCAACTGGTAAGCCTTCATAATCAGCCATTGGCGCTTAACAAGCAGCTATCGACAAGCATCAATCATTCTATGAAACGTCGGGCTTTTCTTCAGATTTCGGCCGCGGCCGCTACGGGCGTGGCCCTGCATGGCTTTCCCATCGGCGCCTACGGCTACTCGCCCGGGCTGGCCGCGCTCACCAATGCCGCCACGGCTACTGATAAAGCTCTGGTAATTCTGCAATTGCAGGGCGGAAACGACGGGCTAAACATGATAATTCCGGTGAACCAGTACGCGGCGCTGGCCGCGGCTAGGCCCAGTATCATGCTGACCCAGAGTCAGGTGCTGCCCCTCACGGCGGCCACTGGCCTGCCTCCGGCCACGGCCCAGTAGCTTTTCAAGAATGGCCAGCCAGGAGTGGTGCAGAGTGTGGGCTACCCCAACCCCAACTTCTCGCACTTCCGGGCCGGCTCCAGCTCCGACGCGGTGCTGACCACCGGCTGGGGCGGGCGCTACCTCGCTGGCGAGTTTCCGGGCTACCCCGCCGGCTAGCCCAGCGCTGCCAGCCCCGACCCGCTGGCCGTGAGTATGGGCTCGGTGGTGAGCACCTGCGTGCAGGGCTTAATCGTGAACATGGGCATGGTAATTTCCAGTACCTCAAGTTTTACTAGCTGCTGAGTGGCGGCGTAGATGCCACGCCGGTGGGGCACGAGCTCACATTCATCCGGCAGGTAATGGGCCAGACGCAGGTGTACACTACGGCCATCCAGGCAGCGCCTAGCAACGCTAAAAACTTCTCACCACTGTACCCCGCCGCCGGCCAGAACGCCCTGGCCGACCAGCTTAAGATAATGGCCCAGCTCGTGGCGGACGGCTTCAGCACGCGCATCTACGTGTGCCAGCTCGGCAGCTTCAACCTGCTCTCCAACCAGGTGCCCACCACGGGGTGTTTGGCGCGCAGGCCAACCCGCTGGTGCACGGCCCCAACCCACGCTGCCCGCCAGCGCCAGGCCACACGACAACGTGGTCATGCAGGTTGATTTCCGCAGCGTGTACACCAGCATTCTCAAAGACTGGCTTCAGGTGGCGCAAGCTACGCTCAATCAGCTCTTTGGGCAGTCGTTCACCTACGTGCCCGTTATCAAGCAAACGACCCTAGCCACCACGCCCGGCGCCGCGCCGGTACCCGGCTTCAGCCTCTACCCCAACCCGGCCCGCACGCAGGCCACGGCGCTGTTCGAGAGCCAGGGCGAGGCTGTGCAAGTCAGTGTTTTTGATGGGCTGGGGCGCGAGGCGAGCTGGCCCGGCGATGGCCGCGCGCTGGGCCACGGCGCGCGCCACTCGAGGTGCGCGGCCTGGCGCCTACCACTGCGTGGTGCGCGAGGGCAGCCGCAGCAGCTTATTGGTGCTGGTAGTGGGCAAGTAAAAGACGCGGAAAATTAAGCTGCGCAAAAACGCCCGCCCGCCTTTTGCGTAGAAGCCTCCCGAAGGCTGGCCCGCTAGCCTCATAACTCGCCAACTCACCCCCAATTCGCTTTTCCCATGGCTGACCAGCTTCAACAACTCGATAAAATTGAATTTCAAGACGTTATCCGCACGGTAGAAAGCGCTATCAACGTGTTCCAGGGCAAGTCTGAGCACATGGATGACCTACTCAAAAACGGTGGCACTCTGCTGCGCAAAGCCGCTAAGAAGCTGAATTCGACCCAACTCATTTTGACCGTGGCCGCGGTGGCCGTAGTAGCCATCGTAGTTGTTAAGCGCGCTACCGACGAGTAGTCTTTTAGCTACGTACCTACGCAAGAAAGCGGCTGCTCTAGGTAGGGCAGCCGCTTTCTTGCGTAGGTACGTAGCTAATTCGCTGTTATTTAACTGGTCCTGCCAGGGCTAACGGAGCCGCAGCCTTGGCGGCGCTGGCCACCGTGGGGCCACCCGGTACTTGGCACACCAAGGCAACCAGGCCCCACAATTGCAGGTTTCGGCGCACAGTTTCGGCAGCTAGCCAGCTGTCGAGCTGGCCCACTACTACGCGGCTAACTGGCTGGCCGTTCACGGTGGTAGTCACGATTTCGGCCGGCAGCGACTGGTCGATGGTCAGAATGCGCGCTAGGGTAGCGTGGGCACGCTGGGTGTCGGTATACGAGCCCGCCTGCACCAAAAAGCGCGGCGCGGCTTCTGCAGCGGCCACCAGCGGGCCAACCGACGCGGGCGTGGCTACCGTCGGGGCAGCCGCCAGCACCGCGGCGCTAGCCTCGAGCTCGGGCAATAGGTAGGCCGTGAAGGGCGCGTGGGGGTTGGGGTCGCCGGCTTGCAGCTGCTCGAGGTTGCCGGGTGTGGCAGTGAGGCCGAGCGGCGTGGCGGGGTCTACTATTTCGGCTACTACGGTGGCGGCGCCGGCTTCAACGAGGCCTAGCGGGCGGGCGGCCACCTCGGCCAGGTCGATGATGCGCTCGTGGCGAAAAGGCCCGCGGTCGCTGACGCGCACTACTACCGTCACGCCATTGTCAACATTAGTTACCCGCAGGCGGGTGCCGAAGGGCAGCGTTTTGTGAGCGCAGGTATACTCGTGGCGATTAAAACGCTCGCCGCTCGTCGTTTTTTTACCCTGAAAATATTTGCCATACCACGAGGCACGGCCTCGCAACACGGTGGCGTAGCCCTCGCGGGCCGCCGGAATGAACGTCGGCAGCATCCGGGGAATGTGGATGCGGCGGCGCGAATGTTTGCGGTGCAACTTGTGCGCCCGGTTGGTGCGGGCCTCGGCCGGCAGTACTAGCCCGGTTCCCAGCACAAGCCAGCAAAGGCACTGAAGGAGAAAAGCAGAAGATAGATAATTTATTCGCGAAAGCGGCATGCGCTTGATAGGATGGTGAACCTACCGAATGTAGGGCACCCTTCCTTAAAACAACCACCTTTGCATTACTAAACCGGTTAACGCCTACAAAAAATTGTACTTTGCTGCTGAATCTTGTATTTAAGAAATGAGTTACTCGGTAGTGAAAGCTGCAATTGTGTTTAGTTAAGGCACCTTGTGGCTAGTTTTTGCACTTTTACAATAAGACTCCTAAAATGCGATTATCCGGCGCGTGTAAAATTTCGGCTTAAAGCTTTAGTTTAAGCCCGCAGCCCTGTTGTGGGTTTGCTAATCTGGTTGTAGATTCCCGCGGCTGCGAATCTGCAAAAGCCCGTACCTTCGTAGCATGGATTTTGGCCGCTTGCCCGACCTGCGCTACGTTGATTTTCGCCTGCCCCCCGACCACCCCGATACGAGCCGCGTGCTGGGCCGGGCCCGGCTGCTGGCCCCGGCGGCCCCCAGCCTCTACGTGGGCTGCCCCATCTGGACCAATAAGGAGTGGCTAGGGTCCTACTTTCCGCTCGGGGCTAAGGAGCCGGATTTTCTGAAATACTACGCCCAGCAGTTCAACTCTATTGAGCTGAACACCACGCACTACCGCATCCCCGACGCGCCCACCGGACGGCGCTGGCGCGAGCTGGTGGGGCCGGGTTTCAAGTTTTGCCCCAAGCTGCCACGCAGCATCAGCCACGAGCGCGAGCTGTACAACACCGACGCGCTGACGCTGAGCTTCACGCGCGCCGTGCAGGAACTGGGCGCCAACCTGGGCACCTGCTTTTTGCAGCTACCGCCGCACTTCGGTCCCGAAAACCTGCCGCGCCTGGAGCGCTTTCTGCTCGACTGGCCCGCCGAGGTGCCCCTAGCCGTGGAGCTGCGCCACCCGCGCTGGTTTTCGGACAAGCTGCTGGCCGACAGCATTTTCGATACGTTTGAGGCGATTAACAAAACGCTGGTTATCACTGATGTGGCGGGCCGGCGCGACGTGCTGGCCCAGCGCCTCACTACGCCCGTAGCCTTCCTGCGCCTCAATGGCCACGGCCTGGTGCCCAGCGACTATGCCCGCGCCGACGCCTGGGCCGAGCGCCTGGCCGAGTGGTACGCCCAGGGGCTGCAAACGGCGTATGTCTTCATCCACCAAAAGGATGTACGCCACGCGCCCATTTGGGCCCAGCACTTTCTGGCCCGCATGCAGGAACTGACGGGCATTGTGGTGGCCCCGCCGCGGCTCATTCCGCAGCAAGTGCAGGGCAGCCTGTTTTGATTCAGTTAGCAGTTAACAATGAGCAGTTAAAGCAGACCTGATGACTGCTAACTGATTAAAGCACCCCACCTACCCCACTGATAACCAGCGCGACTAGCGCCGTATTGAAGCCAAAGGAGATGAGGCCATGCAGCAGGGCTAGCCGGCGCTGGGCGCGGCCACTGATGCTGACGTCAGCTGTTTGGGCCGTCATGCCCACCACGAAGGCGAAGTAGGCAATGTCGAGGTAGTCGGGTTCCTTGTCGCCGCCCGGAAAGTCGAGGCCACCCACGTCGGAGCCATCGGGATTGGCGTCGTAGTAGGTGTGGGCGTAGCGCAGCGTAAATACCGTGTGCACCAGCAGCCAAGCTGACCCCACGGCCACTACGCTCAGGCCAATGTGCCGCACCAGCGTGGCGGGCGGCAGGCCGTGGCTGGTACTCAGCAGCACTACCACCGCCAGCAGGCTGGCCCCGGCCGCCACCAGCACAAACACGAAGCTGAGCAGCCGGCTCAGGTCTTCGGAAGCCGCCACCGCCCGGATATGCTCAGTATCAGCAGTATAGATAGCCGTCCAAATAAGCGCCAGCGTGGTGATGCCGAAGGCATCCCAACTCATGATAAGCCGCACCAGCACGTGGTAATGGGCCGGACTAAGTACCCAGGCGGCCACCCCCACTGCGGCCCCAATAATCAGACGCAACGTAGCCGGCATATGCGCCAGCCGCAGCCACAACGACGGCGAACCAACAGTATTCTTCACGCTCCCAAGGTAGCGCCCACCGGCCGTGCGGAAGATGAACGCCGCGCCACTACCCCTAGCGGCGGCGCGCTGGTTCGGGTTTTACTTGTTTGCTTTGCCCCATGAACGACGCGCCCCTCTCCGGCCTCTACCGGCCCTCGCTAGCCCTGCTCACCGACCTCTACCAGCTCACCATGGCCTACGGCTACTGGAAGCAGGGCCTGCACGAGCGCGAGGCCGTGTTTCACCTCTACTTCCGCAAGGCGCCCTTTAATGGCGGCTACGCGGTGGCGGGCGGCCTGGCGCTGGCCGTGGATTACTTAGAAACGCTGCATTTCTCGGATGATGATATCACCTACCTGGCTAGCCTGCAGGGCAGCAAGAGCAGCCGCCTGTTCCCCGATGAGTTTCTGGCTTATCTCAAAGACCTAAAATTCACTTGTGATGTGGATGCCGTGGCCGAGGGCACCGTAGTATTTGGCAATGAGCCGCTGGTGCGGGTGCAGGGCCCGCTGCTGCAAGCCCAGCTCGTCGAAACGGCGCTGCTCACGCTCGTTAATTTCCAAACGCTCATTGCTACTAAAGCGGCCCGCGTGCGCGACGCCGCTGGCCCCGACGATGCTGTACTAGAATTCGGCCTGCGCCGCGCCCAGGGGCCCGACGGCGGCCTCGGGGCCAGCCGCGCCGCCTACCTCGGCGGGGCCGACGCCACCAGCAACGTGCTGGCCGGCCAGCGCTACGGCATCCCGGTGCGCGGCACCCACGCCCACAGCTGGGTCATGACCTTTGCCGATGAGAAGGAAGCTTTTCGGGCCTACGCCGACGCCTTCCCCGACGACTCGGTGTTCCTGGTCGATACCTACGATACGCTCGACGGCGTGCGCCACGCCATCGAAGTGGCCCTCGAAATGCGCCAGAACGGCCACGAGCTGGGCGGCATCCGCCTCGATTCGGGCGACCTGGCCTACCTCTCCAAAGAAGCGCGCAAGCTGCTCGACGCGGCCGGCCTGACTCAAGTTCGCATCGTGGCCAGCAACGACTTGGAGGAAAACCTCATCACCAGCCTCAAGCAGCAGGGCGCCCGCATCGACACCTGGGGCGTGGGCACCCAGCTCGTGACGGCCTATAACCAGGCGGCCCTCGGCGGCGTGTACAAGCTAGCCGCCCTGCGCACCGCCGACGGCCAGGGCTGGGACTTCACCATCAAGCTCTCCGAGCAGCAGGCCAAAACCAGTATCCCCGGCATCTTGCAGGTGCGCCGCTACCTGGGCGAGGCCAGCCAGCCCCGCGCCGACATGATTTACAACATCGCCGCCACCGAGCCCCTAGCTGCCGCGCCCACCATCCTCGACCCCGCCGATGCCACGCGCCGCCGCCCCGTGCGCCCCGGCGCGCCCTTCCGCGACCTGCTGGCCCCGGTGCTGCGCCAGGGCCGTCTCGTGCAGCCCCTGCCCACCCTGGCCGAAAGCCGCGCCCACGCCCGCCAGGAAGTGGCTAGCCTCGACGCCAGCATCCGCCGCTACCTCAACCCGCACGTGTATCCGGTGGGCCTGGAGCAGTCGCTCCACGAGTTCCGCACGCAGCTCATGCTGGCGAAGCGGCCGGTGCGGCCAGCCTAAAGCTTCGCAATGCGCTAGTAATCGAAAGGCACCGAGAATACGTATGGCCTGAGTTAACTTGCTTTGAAGTTCTTTGCTACTGCGCGTATGGCTTCCTTTTATGCTGAATTACACGTCGAAGGCGGCTCTTACCGGGTAGTGCACTGTAGCTACAATAGCTACCAGGCCACCGATGCCCGGGGCCGGGTCAACGCGAAGGTGCGCAATAGCCCGCTGGAATTAGTACTCGACGTGCCCACCGATGACCTGCTGCTAAACTGGGCCACCGCTGCGCACAAACCCCTGGCTGGGGAAGTCATTTTCTACGACATAGCTGGCCAGGTGGCGTACGAAACCATCGCCTTCACCGGCGGCGAATGCGTGCAGTACAGCGAGCAATTTGCCAGCAGCGCTACTGGCGATGGCGCCTATGTGTGCCACCTCACCATCACAGCCAGCAGCTTTGAGCTACGGGCCGGTGGGCCAGCTACGGTGCTGGCTACCAGCGAAGAACGACCCACCGCAGGCGCGCCCGCCGTAGCGCCGGCCGCCGTGGTGGCCCGCGAAACCACCCCAGCCAGCGAAGAATCATTCGCTAGCCTGGTCGCCCGCCCAGATGCCGCCCCGACGTTAAGCCCGGGGCTGGCCGCTATGCTGAGCTCCACTATTCAGGTGGCCGCCACGGCCGGCCCAGGCGGCCCGGCAAACTTTGCGAATGCTGTCCATACTGATTTACAAGCTATTTACGACACGCCAACCGGCCGGCAGCTGTTGGATTCGCTCCATGCTTCGGGCAAAAAAATCTATATTCACTACGCGCCCAAAAACTCCATTGAGCTTAGCAACCACAATTGGACCCGGGCTTTCTACGACTTGGATGGCGTAACACCCGGCGCGGGGCTAGGAGTCGGCGTCAACTACAACCCCACCCTGGCCAAAGCTGGGGAAATGCCTTGGAATACCCGGCCGCCGGGCATTGGGCTAGCCCACGAGCTTATTCATGCCGAGCAGGCCGCCTACGGCCGGATGCGGCGCTTCGACACGGCCAACCCCGGCGGCCCCGACGCCCGCAACCCTGCGAAGCCGCTCCAGGTACCTCACTACGAGCTGGAAACCATTGGGGTGCACCCCAAGCACTCGTACGCCTACACCGAAAATAAGCTGCGGGCCGAATGGAACCCGCCGCAGGGCCGGCGCGACTACTATTAGGCCGCAGTTCTCACTCCTTCCCGACGCCCTGCCATGAACGAAACCCAGACTATTCGTAATGCCGACTGCCTGCTGACGGTGACACTGACCTACTCAGCCCCAGGCCAGCTCGGCCTGCGGTACCACGTCCAAAACCACGGCCCGCTAGCCCTGTACCTCTGCACGCAGCTCGCCGAGCCAGCGGCGCCCGGCAGCCCCGATTCCCCGCCGCAGTTCGACCCCAACCTAGTGCACATTCAGGTAGAGCCGGAGGGCGTATGCCTCGATAAAGCGCTGATGGACTTATCGTTTCGCGAGGGCATCCGGGTACTGGATATCCCCTACCTCACCCAACTACTGCCTGGCCACTCCTATGAGCAGGCGCTCAACCTAGGCCTGCCCCTGCTCCCCTACCGCGTGCGCGGTAGCCGGCCCGGCCAGGCACCGCCGACGCCGTTACCCCTGCGGTTTTCGCTAGGATACTTCAAGGACGGTTCGGGCATAACTACCTGTGAGCCCACCGATAGCTTGCCCGCTGGCACGTACCAGGTCGCGCCCTCGCACAGCCGCGAGCAGCACGTATTGACCGTCGGGTCCTTCCAAGAGCCGGTGCCAGTGGCCAATGCTACCCCTGCTACTGGACCTGCTCCCGCGGTTAGCCCCGAGAGCTGGACGCCGTGGGGGTGAGTAGGCCAGCATCCGCCGCTACCTCAACCCGCACGTGTACCCGGTAGGTCTGGAGCAGTCGCTCTACGAGTTCCGCACGCAGCTGATGCTGGCGAAGCGGCCGGTGCGGCCGGCGTAAGGATTCAGTCAGAACTTTATAGTATCCCGCACACAGTACCAGTGCGGGTCCAACCAGCCGCTGACGTCAGAATCTGAGTAGTAATGCTTTTTGTCGTAGGGCTGCCTTTGCCCGTCGCTCGTCTGCATTACTACCCCTGCCCGCCCATCAATAGGCAGCACTTTGTTCTTCTGCTTACATTTTGGGCAATTAATGGTTCCGTGCTTTTTCAGTATCGAAATAGGTAGCTCACTGGTAAGCTTGACTGTATCTGACTGATGTGGGAGAACTGTCGCCAAATAAACATCGTCGTTGACACCAACTCCACAATAAACCAAATCCGCTTTAGCATTTGATTGGTTGCTAATGATATAGTGCCCATCTGGTTGCACTGTACTTTGAGCAATGACGGTGCGACCGACTTTGAGCTTCACCTGCAATAAGAGCCAATCCAGTTGCTTGGCTTTATCAACTGAAGCTTTATTGATAAATACGCCTTGCACAACCGTTGGACGCTCGGGAGTGCGTGTGTAAAGCAGGGTGGCTCCAAGTAGCAGCAAACTCGCTTTCATGCTCACAAACTACGCGTACTTCAACTCCCCCGCCGCTACGCGCAGCGTCACGCCGGCCTCGGCGGTGAGATAGCCCGTCACCTGGGCCTGGTAGCCGCTTTGGGCGAGCTGCTGCACGAGGGCTTCGGCGGCTTCGGGGGCTACTACGAGCAGCATGCCGTTGCCCATATTCCAGTAGAGGTAGGCGGTTTCGGGGCTGATGCCGCCGACTTCGCAGAGGCGCTGCATGGCGGGCAGGGGCGCGAAGAGGTTGTCGAGCACCGCGCCGAGGCCGTTTTTGAGCACCCGCTTGAAGTTATCGGCCACGCCGCCGCCCGTGATGTGGGCCGCGCCGCGCAGAGGCAAACCCGCGTCGAGCACCGCCGTGAGAGCGGGCGCGTAGATGAGCGAGGGGGCTAGCAGGGCCTCGCCCCAGGTGGCGTACTGGTCGGCGTCAGTGCCATCGTAGGGCGCCGTGTGCCAGTTGTCGCCAAAGAGGCGCTGCAACGTCTTGCGGGCCAGCGAGTAGCCATTGGAGCGGAACGAGGGCGAGCGCAGGGCTACCACGGCATCGCCGGCCTGGGCGGTAGCCCCGCTCAGCGGCTGAGCTAGGCTGGGGTGCAGCACGCCGATGGCCGTGGAGCACCAGTTGAAGTTCATGCGGGCGCCGGGGAAGCCGCCGATGCGGTTGCCCAGCTCGGCAATTTCGCCGCCGGTGATGGCGATTTTCGAAAACTGGCAGGCGTCGTGCAGGCCGCGCATCATCTCGTCTACCACATCGTAATCGAGGGTGTTCACGTCGATAATATTCGACAGGTTGGTGGGCACGAAGCCGGCGGCGATGAGGTCGTCGGCGGTCATAGCCACTAGGTCGTAGCCGAGGGTGTCGTACTTATCGAGGCGCTCGCCCAGCTCGATTTTGGTCCCGATACCATCCGAACTAATGCCCAGGCGCTCCTGGCCAAAGCGAATTTCGTTGCTAAAGCCCCCATCGAGGTCGCGGGCGGGCTCGCCGGGCAGGCCGGCGCGGGTAGCAAAAGTCTTTTTCGACCAGTTGTAGGCATTTTTCGAGGCGGCGTTGCCGAGGTCGATGGAGTAGCCGGCGTCGGGGGTTTGGGCGTTGTTCATGCGGAGCGAGCGGGGCGCCTCACCCCCCGGCCCCCTCTCCGAAAAGGAGAGGGGGAGCCAGACGGCGTAGGGTTATAGGGGTTTGGTTACTTTAGTTTAAAATCGTTAGGCTCCCCCTCTCCTTTTTGGAGAGGGGGCCGGGGGGTGAGGCGCCTGGTTAGGGCAGCCCTGCCCCATCTTAGTGCTCGGTCGGCGCAGGCGCCTTGGCACTTACCGAAGCCGTGTTTTTAGCTCCCCGGTGGCTCAGGCGCTCCTCCTGCACGTGGCGCAGGTAGTGCGTCACGTCGCCTGTCGGGTACTTGCCGGTGAAGCAGGCGAAGCACGAGCCACCGTGGCCACGCTCCTCGGCAAACAAATCCTGCAAGTCGCTCAAATCCTGATAAATAACTTTATCAGCCTCGATGTAGCGGCAGATTTCATCCTCCGTGTAATTGGCCGCAATCAGCTCGGTGCTCATGGCCATGTCGATGCCGTAGATGCAGGGCGACACCAGCGGCGGCGCGCTCGAAATGAAGTATACTTCGCTAGCCCCCGCCTCGCGCAGCAGCCGCACGATGCGGCGCGATGTGGTGCCGCGCACGATGCTATCGTCCACCACGGCCACTTTTTTGCCTTCCACAAAGGCGCGAATAGGGTTCAGCTTTTTCTTCACCACGTCTTCGCGGCCGGCCTGAGTGGGCACGATGAACGAGCGGCCCATGTGGTTGTTCTTGACCAGCGCGCGGCGGTAGGGCACGCCGATGGCTTCGGCTAGCCCCGAGGCCGAAAAATAGCCCGACGAAGGCACGTCAATCACCATGTCGGGCTTGAGGCCGGCATCGACCACCTTGCGGGCGATGATTTTGCCGAGGCGCACGCGCTCGCGGGCCACCAGCCGGCCGTGGATGGTCGAGTCTTCGCGGGCGAAATAAATCTGCTCAAACACGCAGAAAGCCTTCGGCAGCGCCTGCTGGTTTTTGTAGTGGACCTTGAAATCGTTGTCGATAAATACGGCCTGGCCGGGGCCCACGTTCTCCACAAACTCAAAATCCAGGTAATCGAAGCAGGTGCTCTCCGAGGCGAAGGCGTACACCGGGCCATCGGGCGTGTCGCGGCGGCCCATCACCAGCGGCCGGATGCCCAGCGGGTCGGTGAAGGCCAGCAGGCCGTGCCCGGCGATGATGGTGACGGTGGCGTAGGCACCCTTCACCAGCTCCTGGGTTGTCTCGACGGCATCGAAAATATCGACGACCGACAGCCGGTCCAGGTCCTTCACGCGCAGCTCCGACGCGAAGGTGTACATGATGAGTTCCAGGTCGTTGGTCGTCTTGGGCAGCACGTGGTACTTCTCGTGCAGCAGCTTGGCCACGTCGCGGAAGTTGATGACGTTGCCGTTGTGCACCATGGCTAGCCCGAAGGGGTAGCTCGTGGTAAACGGCTGCGCCAAATCGGAGTCATTCGCGCCCTGCGTGGTGTAGCGCACGTGCCCGATGCCGGTATTGCCGGTCAGCTTTTTGGTATGCTTGGGTTTAAAAACGTCGTTGACCAAGCCTTGCCCCTTGTGCAGGTGAAAGGCGTCGCCGTCAAACGTTGCAATGCCGGCGGCATCCTGCCCCCGGTGCTGCAAGGCGGTGAGGCCGATAATCATATCGCCTACCACGCGCTCGGGGCCGTGAAAACCTACGATGCCACACATAATCAGTTAATTATGAGTTAGAAATTATGAGTTATGAATTGGGAAGCAGTCAGAAAGAGCGAGGGAGTAGGCAGAACGGGGAAATAGTACTCTCATGCTGAACGGAGCGCAGCGGAGTCGAAGCATCTTGGCTGGTGAACTGATTATTGACGCTAGCAACGAAGGGGTAGAAATGCTTTGACTCCGCTGCGCGCTGCATGACAGCCTAACTTGTTAAAAGCTCATTACTTATCAAATCACGCAGCGTTTCGGCATATAAGACGTGCTCCACGGCCAAGCCGCGGCGCTGCACTTCGGCTAGGGTATTGGCTCCTACCAAATTTACAACGCGCTGCGCCAGAATCGGCCCGGTGTCCAGGCCTTCATCCACCAGATGCACGGTGATTTTAGTTTCGGAGAGGCGGTTGTCGAAGGCCCACTCGTAGGCATGCAGGCCCTGGTGCTGGTGCGTATCGGCGGGGTGAATGTTGAGAATGCGGCCCGCAAAGGCGCGCACAAACGTGGGCGAGAGCACGCGCATGTAGCCCGCCAGCACCACATAGTCGGGCTGGTATTCTTGCAGAATGGCCACCACCTCGCGGTCAAATTCTTCGCGCTTGCGGCCTTTCGAGGACAGGCTATCGGTGGGCAGCCCTAGGGCGGCGGCCGAGTCGATGCCCGGCGCAGCCAGGTCGTTGCTGAATACCACGACTATTTCGGCCAGGCCTTGCAGCACGCCCGTTTGCACGGCTTCGGCCAGCGCGAGCATGTTGGAGCCGCGGCCGGAAAGCAGGATGGCAAGACGGGCAGGACGTTGGTCGTTCATCTAGTAAGCGCTCGTTTCGAGCAGCGGCGCGGGGCGCTGCCCAATGTCGGGGCGCACGTATTTATCTTGAAAATAAACCTTTTCTGTCTCCGCGTAAGCTAGTTGAATGGCCGTAGGCAGGTCGGGGCCGTGGGCCACGACTACCGCCACGCGGCCGCCATTGGTGAGCAGCTCGCCGGGCTGTTCGCCCACCTTCACGCCACCCACAAACACTTGGGTATCTTGGCCTTGTTTGCCGATGCCGTGGATGGGAAAGCCCGTCGGGAACTGCGCCGCCGGGTAGCCGCCCGAAGCCAGCACCACGCCCACAAACGCGCCCGGGCGCTGGCGCGTAATGGTCTGGGCCAGGTTGCCGTCGAGCGTCGCCTCTATCAGTTCGAGCAGGCTGCTTTCCAGCGCGGGCAGGATAACCTCGGCCTCGGGGTCACCGAGGCGCACGTTGTATTCGAGCAGCTTGGGGCCGCTCGGCGTCAGCATCACCCCAAAGTAGAGGAAGCCCACAAAGTCGAACGGCTCGGCTTGCAGACCGCGCAGCGTGGGGTCGATGATATTCTGTCGAATGGCGGCCAGCGAGTTATCATCCAAAAACGGCACCGGGCAGTACGCACCCATGCCGCCGGTATTCGGACCTTCATCATTGGCTAGCAGCTGCTTGTGGTCCTGAGCTGGGGCTAGCAGGCGAATGCGATTGCCATCGGTAAGGCCAATGAGGCTCACCTCGGGGCCGGTCAGCTTTTCTTCGAGCAGGAAGCTAAACCAACCGTCGTGCAGCTCGCGCAGCTCGGCGAGGGCAGCCGTAGCCTCGGCTACCGAGCTGCACACGTACACGCCTTTGCCAGCGGCCAGGCCGTCGTACTTAATAACCACGTGGCCAGCCAGTTCCTCAGCTTGCGCCTGCGCCTCGGCAAACTGGTCACTGCGGTAGCTCCAGGCGCGGGCCGTGGCGATGCCGTGGCGGCGCATGAAGTCCTTGCTCCACACCTTCGAGCTTTCCAGCGTAGCCGCCTGCCGCCGCGGGCCAAACACCCGGATGTCAGTCTCCAGGAAATAATCGGCCACACCCGCCGCCAGCGGCGCCTCCGGCCCCACCACAATCAGCTTGATACCGTGCTCCTGGCAGAAGCTCTGGATGGCCGGAAAATCGGTGGCGCTGATGCTAGGCACGCTACCCGGAATGCCGGCGTTGCCGGGCAGCACGTGCACGGTCGCGCCATCCTGGCGGAGCTTGGTAGCTAGGGCGTGCTCGCGGGCACCGGAGCCGAGGAGGACGAGTTGTTTCGGGTTGCCGCTCACGTTACGAGAGAAAAATTCTTTAACTAAAGTCTTGAATGAAAGCGATTAGCTCGTCGCGAAAGGAGAAAACCGAGCGACCAGCGAATTGCAGCGTAGTCCCTGATTTTATTCCGTTGGGCAAGTCGGTAGCCGTAATGGCGAAGTAGTCAATGTCTGCTTCCACTTGCTCATCCTGCCAGCGAAAAGCGGTGACGTGCTGCGTACGCTCCGTAAACCATGCGGCTGCTCGGGTAGCCTGCGCTTCGAAAGCGTCTTTACTTTCCAAGCGCACCGTCACGTCGCCATTGGTCGAGTGCTCGAATTGTACGTCATGGTGCAGGCAAGCCAGCATGCTGGGCACGTCGAAGCCATTATAGGCTTCGATGTACTTGTTTACCAGCACTTCGGCTTGCGTTGCATCCATGATATTCCCTAGAGTTAGTACGCTTTTAATTCCTAGTTCGCTTTGGTAGCCAGAATTTCCTGGCGCAGACGTTCGCGCAGGCGCGGCGTGTTAAGGGCGCGCAGAGCGGCCTGGGCGGCGTTATCGAGGCTAGCTACCGTTAGGTTAGGTGTATTGCTGGGCTTGATAACTAATGAATCCGAGGTCGTAGCCTGCGACGGGCAGGAGATAACGGGTACGTTCACGCTGGCGGCTAGGGTATCGCCGAGGCCATTGCCGAGGTCAGCCACGGCGACAATCACACCAGGCTCGATAGAGCGGTTCCACACTTCAGTCATTGGGCCGACCTCCGCGTAGTTCTCTAGCTGCGTGAATACCTCGTAGCCTTCTAACAACGAGCGAATTTTCTCGCCTTGCGCTTCGTCGGCGGGCGAGCCCACCACAATGCTAACCCAGGCATCCTTCATCAGGCCGACTTTCACTAGGTTGCTAACTAGTCGGTTGGCTACGTTGCCGCCGGTAGCGGTTTCGTCGGCCGTGGCCAGGGGCTGGCCCACGATGCGCTGGTAAATATCGAGGTAGCGGTTGACAGCTTCCTGAGTTACTTCGGGGATGAGGGCGCGGGGATAGGCCCCATCTTTCTTGTTGGCAATGAGCCACTGGCGGATGTACTCCTTATCCATCTGCTCGGCGCCTTCGGGATTCTGGGCGTAGTCGGCGGCGCTCCAAAAGCGCGACGAGTCGGGCGTGTGGATTTCGTCAATCAGAATTAGTTCGCCGTTCAGCAGGCCAAACTCATACTTGGTATCGACCAGAATAATGCCCTGCGAGGCCAGCAAATCGGAGCCAACCTTGAATAGCTCCAGCGCCTTTTCGGCCATCTTATCGTACAGCTCCTGGCTTACCCAGCCCTCGCTCACGAGGTTGGCGGGGGTGATTTCGCGGTCCGACTCTTCCTTGGTGGTCGGCGTCACGATGGGCGTCGGGAACTGCTGGTGCTTGGTGAGGCCGTCGGGCACGGTCACGCCCGAGAAGGTGCGCTGGCCGCTCTGGTAGCCGCGCAGCATCGAGCCGGTGAGGTAGTTGCGCACCACCATCTCCACCTTAATGGGTTGCGCTTCCTTCACCAACATGGCGTTGGCGTCCACCATCGCCTTCACGTGGTTGGGGATGATGTGGGCCGTTTTCTCAAACCAGAAGTTGGCTAGCCCGTTCAGCACCGCGCCCTTGTGGGGGATGGCCGTTTCGAGCACCGAGTCGAAGGCCGAAAGGCGGTCTGATACCACGATGAGGCGGGTGCTGTCGTCGATGCGGTAGCTATCGCGGACTTTGCCGCGGTGCAACAGCTGGAGCTGGGGGGTAGCGAAATGCGGAAGCGTGCTCATACCGAATAACTTAGGTGTGGGTAACTGGTGCACTAGCTTCCTGCGCCCGGTGCTTGAGATGCGTAACTATGTTCTTGAAAATGGCGAGGCCCTCCCCTTCTTCCTTCAGTTCACCGCGGCGCTTTTTCATCCCCCAATCGGGGTGGTTGCAGCCGGCCAGGTAGGCCTCGGGGTGCGGCATGAGGCCAAAAATGTGGCCCGTGGGGTCGGTGAGGCCGGCGCAGTTGAGGTCGGCGCCGTTGGGGTTGAGGGGGTAGGTGCCGGTCTCCTGGTCGTCGTGGCCGGCGTAGGTCAGGCAGTTGAGGCCCAGCTCGGTAATGCGGTCGCGGGTGGCGGCATCGGGCACTACCAGGCGGCCTTCGCCGTGGCGCACGGGCACTTCAAACGACGACAAGCCGCTCAAAAAGGGCGTGGGCATTTTCGTCTGCGCGTTCACCTTGAGGCGCACCCAACGGTTTTCGTAGCGGCCCGAGGCATTGTGCGTTAGGGTCACTTCGGGCTGAAAATCGCCGCCTAGGTTGGGCAGCAGCCCGAGCTTCACCAGCACCTGAAAGCCGTTGCAGATGCCGAGCACAAACTTGCCGGCGGCCACAAACTCGCGGATGTCGCTGAGTAGCGTGCGGCCCGCGTCGCTGGTTTGGCGGTAGCGCAGCTTGTTGGCCAGCACCACGCCCGAGCCCAGGTCGTCGCCAAACGAGAACCCGCCCGGAAAGTTCAGAATATCAAAGTCATGGATGCTCACCCGGCCGTGCAGCACTTCGTTGAGGTGCACAATGGTGGCTTCGCCCCCGGCCAGGCGGTAGGCAGCAGCCATTTCCTCTTCGCAATTGATGCCGAAGCCGGTCAGGATGAGGGCTTTGGGGGCCTGGGCTAGGTCTGCCATGGTAATTGTTGTCAGGTGTTCCTTGCTCACTGCTCGTTATTGATGAAGCGCCGCGGCGGGCTCCAGGCCAATTATTTGATTCACTGGCCCATTGGTCCAGGCGGCGCGCAGGTCGTGGGTGCTGGCGCGCAGCAGCTCGTGGCTGCCGTGCTGCACCCGTAGCTGCCCGTCGTTGGTCACGACACCCAGGCGGGTAGCGCGGCCTTTCAATATGCTCTCAAACGCTACCACGTCTTCCGGCGCAATGCTTACCACGAAGCGCGAGTGCGACTCCGAAAACAGCTGCGCCACCGGCGACAAGCCCGTTTCGGCTAGCGCGATGCTGGCGCCCAGGCCGTCGCGGCCGAAGGTGCTCTCGGCCAGCGCCACGGCGAGGCCGCCATCGCTGAGGTCGTGGCTGCTCTGGATGAGGCTTTGCGCGTTGGCTTCGCCCACCAGGGTGTACAGCTCCTTGGCTTTGGCGAAGTTCACCTGCGGCACGTTGGCCCCCAGCTCGTTGTAGAGCTGGTAGAACTCCGAGCCGCCTAGCTCGTCGTAGGTTTCGCCGAGCAGGTAAATAACGTCGTCGGCCTGCTTGAAGTCGGAGGTCACTACCTGGCGCACATCTTCGACCTTGGCCGTCATCGAGTAGAGGACCGTGGGCGGCACCGAGATTTTCACCCCGTCGGCCTTGAAGTCGTTCTTCATCGAATCCTTGCCGCTGGTGAGCGGGATGCAGTAGGCCGCGCAGGCGTCGCGCAGGGCCTGGCACATCTGCACCAGCTTGGCGAGCTTCTGCTTGCCGTCGGGGTTGATGGCGGGGTCGTAGACCGAATCAGGAACGCAGAAATTGTCGTTCACCGACCAGAAGATATTGTCGCCCGGCGTGAGGTTGGGCAGCTTGCCACCCACCGAGATAATCTGCCGCACGGCCTCGTCAAACGAGCCGGCCGACATGTGGTAGGCGTCTAGGTCACCCATGCGGGGCAAAATGCCGTTGCTCACGGCCACGCCCTCCCAGCTCTCAAAGTTGAAGCGCACTACGGCGGCGTCTTGCGGCGCTTGGCCGGTGGCGCCCATCAAGGGCTTCACGACAGTGCGGCCCTTTACCTCGTGGTCGTACTGCCGAATAACCGACTCGCGCGAGCAGATATTGAGCGAGCCCATGAGCTTGAGCAGCGCCTCATTGTAATCTACTGCGGCGGGCAGCGCGGGTTCTTGGGCGGCGGGCTTCACGTACTCGGCCAGCAGGGTTTTGCGCGGCACGCCGTTGTGCAGAAACTCTAGCGAGAGGCCGGCAATCGGCTGCTTGTCAAACGTTACGTCAAGATGGCCTTCGCCATTGAAGAAGCCGATATCGGTCAGCTCTACCTCCATTTCGCGACCTAGGGCCAGCAGCTCGTCCATTTTTTCGGGCGCCACGGCCAGCGTGAAACGCTCCTGCGACTCGCTCAGGAAAATCTCCCAGGGCTTAAGGCCGGGGTATTTGAGGGGGACTTTTTCGAGCTCCACCACCGCGCCGCCGGGGATGAGCGCCAGCTCGCCGATGCTCGACGAGAGGCCGCCCGCGCCGTTGTCGGTGCTGCACCGGATGAGGCCGCGGCGCGTGGCGAGGATGAGGAAGTCCATCGCCAGCTTTTGGGTGATGGGCGAGCCGATTTGCACGGCCGTGGCGGGCGCGGCTTCATCCAGCTCGATGCTGCTGAAAGTCGCGCCGTGAATGCCGTCTTTGCCCACCCGGCCACCGGCCATGATGATGCGGTCGCCGGGCAGAATCACTTTTTCCCAGCTGTCCTGGCCGGCTAGCTGCATCGGCATCACGGCGCCGGTGCCGCAATACACGAGCGGCTTGCCACGGTAGCGGTCATCGAAAATGATGGCGCCGTTCACGGTCGGTACGCCCGACTTGTTGCCGCCGTCCTCGATGCCCTTGCGCACACCTTCAAAGATGCGGCGCGGGTGCAATTGGCCAGTCAGCAGCGGACCGTCGTAATCGGGATTACCGAAGCACAAGACATTGGTATTGAACAGCAACCGCGCGCCGCCGATGCCGGTGGCCAGCGGGTCGCGGTTGTTGCCTAGGATGCCCGTGATGGCTCCGCCGTAGGGGTCGATGGCCGAGGGCGAGTTGTGCGTCTCGACTTTCCACACGAACAGCGATTCGGGGTTGATGCGCACCGCGCCGGCGTTGTCCGAGAACACCTTGATGAGCCAGTCGTTGCCGTTGGCGCGCAGCTGGCGGTCTACCTCGCTGGTCGCGCCCTTGATGAAGGTTTTGAACAGGCCGTCAATTTCTTCCTCCGCGCCCGTTTCCAGGTTTTTGTACTTGATAACGGCGCTGAACTCTTTGTGCTTGCAGTGCTCCGACCACGTTTGGGCCAGAATCTCCATCTCGCAGTCGGTGGGGTCGGCGGGTAGCCCTAGGCCAAGGCGCTGCTCGCGCACGCTGCCTTGGTCGAAGTAGTCGCGGATGGCCTGCATTTCGGGCAGGTTGAGCGCGTACACGTTGTCCTTGCTCAGCTGAAGCAGTTGCTCGTCGCGGAGGCCCGTCAGGTTGATGGTTTCAGTGCGGGCGTCGGCACCGCCGCCGGGGCGCGGCGTGTAGTCGCGGATGCCATCGGCCACCGCGCCTACCTCGAAGCGGTTGATGAGCTTGTTGCCCAGCAGCTCTTCGGCGAGCCGGCGCAGGTCAGCGGGGGGCAACTCGTTTTCGACGAAAAACAGCCGCTTCGAGAAAATGTGCTGCGTGCGGGTGTCGATGGGCTCGTTGAGGAAGTCGCCGAGCGCATTCTGGGCTGAGGTGCCTTCGTCGTCCGTCACGCCGGGGCCTTTGGCCACCAAGATGTAGCTGTTGAAGCCCGCGGGCGCAGCCACCTCATCGATGGCGGCGGTGTGCAGCACGGGGTCTTGCAGGCAGGCGGCGGCGAAGTCGGCGACTTGCGCGGCGCTCATGCCGGGGTAGCGCACGGCGTAGAGCGCCGCGCTGCGCACCTGGCCGGTGGCTAGGCCCAGGTGGCGGGCCGCGTCGGCGGCCACGCGCTGGCCGTCGCCGTCGTGCCGGCCGGGTTGGAGGGTAAGGAGGATGGAATGCTGGTTGGTTTCCAAACGGGAAGGACGACCCTGGGGCCGCCCGTTAAGCGTTGTGTAGCGCGGGTTTTCAGGCCGCGACCCATTCAATTTCCTTCGCGAACGGCAACGTTCGCGCTATTTCGAGTCCGGCCGACTGCCGGGCTTCACAGCCGGAATCCCGGCCAAATGTTCCGGCACCGCATCGGCCGCAAAAACGGCCGCCTGCACCGGCAACAGCGCAAAGTTCGGGAACGGAAGCTGCGCGGCACCATTGGTCCGGTCAATTAATGATACCACTGCCAGCACTTCGACCCCCATTTCCGTCAAAACCCTAGCTACTTCGAGGGTACTTTTGCCAGTCGTAACTACGTCTTCGGCAATAACTACCCGCTCGCCGGGGGTCAAGGTGAACCCGCGCCGCAAAATCATTTCACCATTCGCATCACGCTCCGTAAAAAGTGACGGCACGCCGAGCTGCCGGGCTAATTCGTAGCTCACCACCACACCGCCCATGGCCGGGCCCACCACCGTATCGGGGGTCAAGCCAGCATCGCGCAGGCGCTTAGCAAGCACCGCCATCGCGGGCGCAGCCAGTTCAGGCTTGCGCAAAAAGCGGGCGCATTGCACGTAGGTATCAGAGTGCAGCCCCGACGAGAGCTTGAAATGCCCGCTTAACAGCGCGCCCTCTTCGCGCAGTTGCGCTTCGATGATGGTGGCGACTTCGGCGGCGGGGAGGTCGGGGGTGAGTTGCTTATTCATAATAAAAATTGCGTCCGTCATGCTGAGCTTGTCGAAGCATCTCTACCGCTTCTTCTGAGCCATTTAACGAAGCGGTAGAGATGCTTCGACAAGCTCAGCATGACAATCGTATAAAATCGTAAGCTAGGCTGTTACCGAGCGGTGCTCATTAATCTCATTCATCAACTCCCGCGCCGCCGCCGCCGAATCTTCAGCCTGCCAGATGCTGCGTGAAGCATTAATCAGCAGCCCACCGCCATCGGCCAGCAGGCCCGCTTTCATTACCGAGGCCAGGTCGCCACCTTGCGCACCAATGCCGGGCACCAGAAACCATTGCGTCGGGCAAAGCTGCCGTAGCCGACCTAGGGCCGCCGCATCGGTGGCACCGGCCACGAGGCCGATGTTGCCGTGGGTGGCGTCGAGGTCGGCGAGCAGTTTCGCAGTGAACTCGCTCACGGGCTCGCCGCTTTGCAACACGGCTTCCTGGATGGGCGAGTGGTTCGAGGTTTTGGCCAGGGCAAAGACAAACTTGCCGGGACGGGCGAAGGGCACCACCGCATCGGCGCCCATGTAGGGGTTCACCGTCACGGCATCGACCCCCACCACGTCGTAGGCAAACTGCGCGTAGTGCATGGCCGTGTTGGAGATATCGCCAAACTTGCCATCCAGAATAACCGGGATGCCATCGGGCACGGCGGCTACCACCTGGCGCAGCAACTGCGTGCCATTTTCCCGGCTCAGGAAGAACGCCAGATTGGGCTTAAAGGCGGCGGCGTAGGGCGCGGTTTCGGCGATGACCTGCGGCAGGCGGCGCGTTATGTCTTCGTCCGAGCCGGTGGGGTCAAGGCCCACGCAGAGCAGTGTATTGGCCTGGGCAACGCGGGTGAGGAGCTTTTGCATCAGCAGTACCGGGGACTCTGCGAGTCCGCGAGTAAAGGGTAAGGGATGGTGATAACACGCGCGGACCCGCAGGGTCCACGGTACACAGTTACGCGCCGACTAAGCACAAAAAAACCGCCTCAAACTAATGGGGCGGCACTCAAAAAACACGAAAAAACCGAATCACCGGACGAATGAAAAACGGCGGCCACAGCCTTCCGGTCTTTCCGCAGAGCAGCCGGTTGGGCCGTTCCGCGCATCATCCACTGGTGGCTGAGTGCGTTCACGGTGCAAAATTACCAGTTCTTCTTTTGGGCGCAAGGTTATCATTTGCAAAAAACCTTTTAGCAGCTTTTTCAGCCAGCGTTTTCTGCGCTATGCTAGGCGTTTAGGCCACTTTTAGGGCGTTAAAAAACTTTTGCCAATTTCCCACTAGTTGCCCCTGCGAGTAAGCTTGCCGTAACTTTGACTGTTTAATCCGCAAAGCCGCTGGTTGGCTAGCTATTCAGCCTGAATGCTTTGCGCACGAAAAAGCCCGCTGCCCCAACCAAGAGCAGCGGGCTTTCGCTTTGGCTAGGGCTTACTTAAACGCCTCGTTGAGCACGGCGGCTAGCCGCACGCCGGCTTGCTGAATGCGCTGCTTCACGATGTCGGCGTGGGCGGGGTAATAGCGGTAGTCGGGGTTAGGGTTTTGGGCGGCCTCGGCGTAGAGCTTGCCGGCGATGGTGTAAGACTCGAAGAGCCAGTCGCCGGGGTTGGCGCTGGCCTGCCACTGCTTGCGCTGCACGTCGGGCAGGGTGCTGTACTGGTTGCCCATCTCAGTGTAGGTGAGGCCCTGGTAGTCGAGCAAGCCGCTGTCCCAGAGGCTGTGCAGGTTGGTATCCTTGCCCCGATAGGTCATTTTGATGTCGTTGCCGCCCTTGTCTTCGGCGCGGCCGGTGTGCATGGGCTGGTGAATGTCGCCCACGATGTGCACCACGAAAATGAGCGCCTCAGCCCGCTGCTCGCGGGTTTTGCTAGCGTCTTTCATCTCCTTGATTTTGGCCAGCAGCACGTTGTAGGCGTTGGGCGTGGTCTGGGCCTTGATGGCGGCCAGGTATTGGTCGTGGGGCAGCTCCAGGGCGGTATTTACGTAGTGCCAAGGCGCGGTTTCCTTGAACTCGGGCAGATAGCGCATCTCGTCGGGCTGGGTGCTCACGAGGGCTAGGGTCTGGGTGCCGAGCAGGGCAATTACCTCGTGGCGCGCTTTTTCGGAGAGGTGATGTTCGGCAATGATGCCGATAGCGCGGTGACCTTCTACGCCCCACGCCCATAGGCGCAGCGGCAGCGCGGCCAGCAATGCCAGCGCCAATACAACTTTCTTCATGAAGGCAGAAATAAAAGACCGGCAAGAACACCTTGCCGGTCAGGGATTTGCAAATATAAGGTGGGCTAGCCGGCTCAGTCTTTAGTAAAAAGGCTGGCTAGCCTCCAGTAGCTCAGCTGAGTTTTAAGCCAGCAACTAAAACTCGACGTGCACCCGCAGCGCCACCACGTGCACTGGCCCCGGCAGGCGGCTGGTATTGTAGCCCGGATTGAAAATAATCTGGTAATCAGGGCTTAGCGCGGCGTGATAGCGCGGGAAGTCGATGCTGTAGTAGACCTCGCCGATGTACTCGACGCCGTAATCCAGCCGGCCATCGCCGAGGATGAAGCCCGAGCCGCCGGCCGCCAAGTAGGCGCGGTGGTCTTGCGAAAGGCCGTTGGCCACGAAGGCCGCGCCGAGGCGGTCGGTGGGGCGCTTCCAGCGGGCGCCGGTGCTGGTAAGGCCCAGGCTCAGGCTGCGGTCGATTTCGGTGAAGGCCCAGGTTTCGTTGTGGCCATCGTTGTAGCTGTAGCGGCCGAAGAGGCCCACGCTGGGCGATATTTCCTGCTCGGCGTTGATGACAAAGCCGTACTTGGTGCGGCCATTGGTGCGGGCGGCCGTCACATCGGGCACGGTACCGAGGCTAGCCGCCTGCTGCCGGGCCAGGTTGTAGCTGCCCATCGCGGCCTGGTTGCGGAAGCCCAGCAGGCGCACCGCGCCGGGGTGGCCATTGACGCTGTACGATTTCGTGACTTCGGCCGTGATGGCCTGGGCCTGGTCGTAGTGCAAGTCGAGGGTAGGGCCGTTGGCATCGGTGGGCATGGCCGACACGCCGGCGCGCAGGGCTAGCCCCGGCTGCACATATTCGAGCACGGCGCCCACAGTGTAGCCGCGCACGTTGGCGGGGTAGTCCCAGCCACCGGCGCTCATCAGGCTCCAGTTAAAGAACTGGGTGCGCGGGTCGTGCGAGTAGCTGTTCTGGTCGAAGTAGTCGGCGATGCTGAACTTGCCCACGTTCAGGGCCAGGTACTTGGCGGGGCGCGTGCCCTTTAGCTGGTTGAGGTCGTCCTCGTCTTCTTCCTCGCTAGCCCCCAGCGCCCACAGCTGGCGCAGGTAGAGGCGCGCCAGGTACACCTGCGGCGCGGGGTCGCCGATGCGAAACGTCTCGCCATTGGGCGCGCCCCCGATGCCGGTGGCGCCGCTCAGGCCACTGCCGCCGGCCACCTCGGGGTTGAAGTATACGGCCGCGCCTTTCCACAGCCGGCGGCCCAGAAAGAGCGTGGTGGTGAGCGAGAGCTTGGCGTTTTCGCGGGCTTGCAGGCTGTTAGGGCCGGCGTAGCGTGGGCTCAAGTCATTGTGCCACTGCTGGATAATCGTCTGCTGAAAGTGGACGCTCCAGTTTTCGTCGTGCGTGTGGTGCACAGGCTCCTGGGCCGAGGCGGCGGCCGGCTGCTGGCCGGGCAGCGTAGAGGCCGGCGGCGTAACCTGGCCCTGGGCCAGCGCGCGGCCTGCCAGCAAAGCCAGACTAGCGACCCCGAGCGCCCGCAAAAAGTAAGAATCCATCAACCAGAAAAATAAGGACCGAAGCCATACGGCGGGCAAAAGTAAGCCCGGCGCGGGGGCCGGGCTTCCATTCATCTGCTACTCATGTGGCTAGGGCTCCTACGTTCCAGCTTGGTTAGCCTACCAGATTTTCACCCGCGCCGAGTCCGGGATGTAGAGCTTCTGGCCGGGCTTCACCCCAAAGGCGTCGTAGAAGGCGGGCACGTCGGCCATGGGGCCGTTCACGCGGTACTGGGCTGGCGAGTGCACATCGGTGAGCAGCTGCGAGGCCAGGCTTTCGTCGCGCACGTGCATCTGCCAGCCCAGGGCGTAGCCCAGGAAATAGCGCTGCACCGGCGTCAGACCGTTGATTTTCTTCCCCTCCTTGTACTGCTTGGTTTTCTTGAAGGCATCGAGGCCGATGACGATGCCGCCGAGGTCGGCGATGTTTTCGCCGGCCGTGGCCTTGCCATTAATGTGCAGCGAATCGAGCAGCGTGTAGCCATTGAACTGCTTGACAATCACGCTTACGCGCTGGTTGAAGCGCTGGCGGTCGGCCTTGCTCCACCACTCGTGCAGGTTGCCCTTGGCGTCGAACTGGCTGCCCTCGTCGTCGAAGCCGTGGGTCAATTCGTGGCCGATGGTGCTGGCCCCGGCGTAGCCGTACACCAGCGCGTCGTCGGCATCGGCGTCGAGCAGCGTGGGCACCGCAAAGGCCGCAGCGGGCAGCACAATCTCGTTGTTGCTGGGGTTGTAGTAGGCGTTGTAGGTCTGGGGCGTCATGTTCCACTCGGTGCGGTCCACGGGCTTGCCCAGCTTGTCAATCTCGTAGTACTGGTAGCGCCACTGATTGGCGCGCATCACGTTGGCCGTGAGCGAGCTGCGGTCGATGGTGAGGCTGGCGTAGTCTTTCCACTTGTTCGGGTAGCCCACCTTGGGCGTGATTTTGTGGAGCTTGTCCAGGGCCACTACCTTGGTGGGCGCGCTCATCCAGTCCACATTTTTGATGTGCTCGGCAAAGGACGACACCACGTTTTTCACCAGGGTATCGTAGCGCGCCTTAGCCTCGGGCTTAAAGTATTCCTTCACGAAAAGCTGGCCCAGCGCATCGCCCAGGGCGCGCTCCTGCATGTCGAGCACACGCTTCCAGCGGGGGCGCTGGCTTTTGGCGCCGCGCAGCACCGTGCCGTAGAAACGGAAGCTTTCCTGGTCAAAGTCGCGGCTCAGCGTGGGCGCAAACTCGTGGGTCAGCTGCCAGCTTAGGTAGGCTTGCCAGTCGGCCAGCGGCGTGGTTTTCAGCAGCTTGTTTACCGTTTGGTAAAACTCGGGCTGGCCCACAATCACGGAGTCGAGCTGGGGGTGGCCAAGCTGGCTTAGCCACGTTTTCCAGTCGAGGCCGGGCGTCAGCTTGTCGAGCTGCGCGAGGCTCATTTTGTGGTAGTTGGCGTAGGGGTCGCGCAGGGCTTCGAGCTTGCGCGACGACTTGGCCAGGGTGGTTTCGAGGGCCATCACCCGCGCCGCCTGGGCGTTGGCCGTGGCCGAGTCGTGGCCCAGCAGCTTAAAGGTGTTGGCCACGTGCCGTACGTAGGCGCGGCGAATATTCTTGGTGCGCGTGTCGGTGTTGAAGTAGTAGTCGCGGTTGGGCAAACCCAGGCCCGACTGCCACAGGTAGAGCGCCATCTTGTCGCTGTTCTTGGCATCCTGCTGCACGTTGGGGCCGATGAGCGCATCGACGCCCAGCGGAATGAGCCGCGCGATTTCGGCCTGCACGTCGGCCACCGTTTTCAGGGCCGCGATGCGGTCCAGCTCGGGCTTGATGGGGCTAGCCCCCAGCTTATCGGCCTTCACCGAGTCGATGCCCACGGCCCAGAAGTCGCCGATTTTCTGCTGGTTGCTGCCAGCTGCCGCATTGGCTTTGGCGGCTTCCACGCTGGTTTCGCGCAGGCGGGCGTACACTTCCTTCTGCACCTCGATGCCGATGCCCGAGTTGCTTTCGGAGGCCGGAATGGGGTGATTTTTAATCCAGGTGCCGTTGGCGTAGCTGAAAAAGTCGTCGCCGGGCGCCACGGTCGTGTCGAGCGCCGCGTGTAGCAAATCGGGCTTGTCGCCGCCGGCGCCGGCCGACGAAGGAGACGAGTTGCAGGCCGTAGCCAGGGCGGCCAGCAGCGGCAACGCCAGGAGGTTTTTGTTCATTGCAAAAAAAGGAAGAGCTTACCCGGAACCGCCACAATAGTAGCGCCGGCCGGGGCACAGTAGCTAACGGTCGGCCTTCTGCGTAGGACGGTTGCACCGCTCCTCCCCCACTTTTGCCCGCATGACGCTCCCGCAGCTGCTTTTCCTCAATTTTGCCCTGGCGGCGTACCTCACCGGCGTTATCTGGGTGGTGCAGCTGGTTACCTATCCGGCACTGCTGCTGGTGGGCAAGCCCGAATTTAGCCGCTACCACGCCGCCCACACGCGGGGCATGGGCTGGGCGGTAGGCGCCCCGATGGTGCTCGAACTGGCCCTGGCCGGCTGGCTAGCCTGGGCGGCCTACCCGGCCTGGGGGGCGGGCACGGCGCTGGGGCAGTTGGCGCTGGTAGCGGCGGTGTGGCTAGCCACCTTCTTCCTTGCCGTGCCCTTCCACAACCGGCTGGAGGCGGGCGGCTACAACTACGTGGCCCTCGACGGCCTGGTGCGCACCAACTGGCTGCGCACGCTGGCCTGGACGGCCCGGCTGGCCTGGCTAGGGTGGCTGGTCTGGAAAATGCTGCCCGTCTCCAACATTCGGGCTATCGCGCCGTAACTTGCAGCCTAAAATCCGGCTTACCCTCATGATGATGAAACGCTTCCTGCCCGCGCTACTGGCCTCAGCGGCCCTCACGCTGACCCTGGCCGCTTGCAGCTCGCCCGACGGCAACCCCACTTCGACCGAAGACGACGTAGCCACCACGGCCCTGCCGCCCATTCCGGCCGCCGTAGACACCACCGGCGGCAAGAAAGCCCCCGCCCCCGCGGCCAACAGCCCCATGCGCGAGCTCACGGCCCCCAATGCCGTGGAAGACATCAAGAAGATGCAGCCGCAGATGTAAATCGCGGCGCTAAAACCGCAGATTTAACGACTTTACCTGATTTTGCAGATGCAGGCGACTACCTTCTGGTAGTGGTTGAGGCCTGCGCTTCGGAGCTGCTGCGCAGCTTGGGGGCGCAGGCTTTTGCATAGCTAAGCCTTTGTTTTTCTGATGACTACTATCCCCGTACTTCGCCGTGGCCAGGAGGCCGATTTGCCCCGCGTGCTCGCCCTCATTCAGGAGCTGGCCGAGTTTGAGCGCGAGCCCGACGCCGTGACCAATACCCTGGACATGATGCGCCACGACGGCTTCGGGCCGGAGCCGATTTTCGGCTTTTTCGTGCTCGAAAGCGGCGCCGACCTCGTGGGGCTAGCCCTCTTCTACACCGCCTACTCGACCTGGAAGGGCCGGATGATGTTTTTGGAAGACCTAGTAGTGACCGAAGCCGCCCGCCGCGGCGGCTTCGGCCGCCAGCTCTTCGATGCCGTGGTGGCCGAGGCTCAGCGCACCGGCGCCCAGCGCATGAAGTGGCAGGTGCTCGACTGGAACGAGCCCGCCATCGCCTTCTATAAAAAGCTAGGCGCCAACATCGAGGGCGAATGGCTGAATGGCAACCTCAGCGCCGAAGACCTCCGTGATTATCAGTTTGCGGCGGGCAGTAATTAGCAAACAATAACCAAAATAGAAGCGTCATGCTGAGCTTGCCGAAGCATCTTGCTCGTGCCGTTGGCTTAGTGACCCGACAAGTCGGGCAAGATGCTTCGGCAAGCTCAGCATGACAATGTATCTACCAGTCGCTTATAGCTTTACCACGCGCAGGCTGCGGCTACCCTGGTCGGTGGTGAGGCGCAGGAGGTAGAAGCCGGGGCGCAGGCCCGTCACATCGAGCGTGAGCACGTTGAGGCCAGCCTGCACGGCCAGGCGCTGGCCACGCAGGTAGCGGCCCAGCTCATCGTAGAAGCGCAGCACCAGGTCGCCGCTGGCCGGGGCCGGGTAGGTTAGCTGCAACTGGCTGCCAGCCACTGGGTTGGGGAAGACCGACACGTCGGCGCCGGCTTCGGTAGTGAGGGGTAGCGGGGCGGCGTAGTCGGTGGTGCCATCGGGGCGGCGCAGGCCCAGGCGGTAGAAGTGCAGGCCGGAAACCGGGCGCGGGTCGGCGAGCGCGTACTGGCCGCTGGCTAGCCCAGCATTGGTGCTGGCCACGGCCTGCCAGCCGCCGCCGGCCGTGGTGGTATCGGTGCCCGCGCTACGCTCCAGCACAAAGCCACTCGCAAAACACTCGGCCCGGGTGCTGAAGGAAAGCGTGGGCAGGGCACTTACTACGCTGGCTGCCAAGGCCGTGAGGGGCGCGGGCAGCATAGCCGGCCCGCCGCAGCCCCGGTTGCGAAAGCTGCGGGTGCGCAGCACCAGGCGCCCGCCCGCCACATCGGAGGCAGGGTTGAGGGTGCGCAGATTGGCGCCCGCCGCCACGCCGAAGTGCATGATGGCACCCGGCCGGATGAGGTGCGTGAGCTGCTGGGCATGGCCCAGCTCGTGCACAGCTACCGACTCAAAATCGTACTGCCCCGCCCCGGCTAGCCCCGGCCCAAACTGAAAGGGCAGGCTGGTGGCAAACTGCTGGTCGATTTCACTGACGTAAAAAACAGTCTCGCCCTGCGCATTATAACACCCTAAGTAATAAGAGGTAGTGCGCCCCAGCACGCGCGCCGGCAGCGTGCCATCATCGAAGGCCACCACGTTGGCATTGTCCGAGGCGATGGCATTGCTGGCGGCCGTGGCGCCCACCTCCCAGTTGATGCCGGTGGCGCAGCGCCACTGCGTCAGCCCGCGCTGCCAGGCGGCGCTGGCCGCCGCATTAGTGGCAAAGTTGGGGCTGAAGCGGAACGTGAGGCCGCCCGTAGCATTGGTGGCTATGTGGTTGGGACGGTCGGCGAAGGTGCCGGCGGCATCGTCGATGTTGCTGAGCGCGTAGATGATGGTGAGCGCCGTGGCCGAGGTGGCCGAGGTGCCGTCGCTACTCGTGATGCTCACCGGGCCGGTGCCAGCGGGGTGACCATCGCTCGCCAGCGAGGGCACGCGCACCCGAATCTGGGTATCGCTCCAGGCCAGGTAGTCGCGGGCCAAAACGCGGGTAGTGGTGGCGCCCCCATCGTCGGCATTACGAAAATCGACGCCCCCGCCGCCCCGGCTAGCCCCGAAGCCGCTGCCCTGGATAGTGAGCACTGCCCCGGTGCCAGCCGTAGTTTGGGTGGGGCTGAAACTGGCAATAGCCGGCGCCAGCGTCTTCAGCGTAGCGCCGCTGGGGGCCGTTTTCAGGTCGGCGGCCCGCTGGGCGGCGGCTTGCAGGCGCAGGTTGGCGCGCAGCTCCTGCGGCGGCTGGCCGCTGAGCCGGGCAGTTTGCTGGCTAGCCTCGGCGGGGCTGGCGTAGGCGTGGGCCGGCTCGGCGGCCGTGCCCTGGGTTAGGTCATAGGTGATAACGCCCTGGCTCGAGGCGTAGGCCGCGTAGGCCGGGGCCACGCCCGTCCACGGCGTGGGCACCAGAAAGAAAATACCTTGCTGGCCCACTGGCAGCGGGCGCAGGGTATTGGTGAGCTCCTGCCGGGCCAGGCCCACCTGGCCGCCCTCTACTACCAGCGGCACCGCCGCAGTATCGGGCAGCGCGCCCTTTAGCACCCGAAAAACGCGCAGCCGCTGCCGCGTAAAAATGCGGGTGTGGCCAGCATCCCATTCGCCGTGGGCATCCAGCACTTCGGCCTCCACAATGAGGCTAGCCGCCTGCACCCGCTCGGGGGCGGGTAGCGGCAGCAGCAGGCACGGCAAAGGGGCCTGCTGGGCCGCCACTTGGTTGGTTATGGCGGCCAGGGCTAGCCCTAGTGCCCAGCTTCGCAAATGAATAAAAAAGCGCATAAGCGAATGTACCGCCCGCCGCCTCACCAGCCCGCACGCGGGGCTGCTAAACTTCGGCACGTTTTATGAAAAAGGCAGTAGCTATTGCGCGCCATTTGCGTAGTATACTTGGCTCTCTGCCCACCCTAGCACTTTTCTGCCATTTTCCTTATGCATCGCTTTCCTACCCTTCTGCTTTGCCTGTTGGTGGCCAGCACGGCCCGCTGCTTCAGCCAGGTGGCGCCGCCCGCCGCCACGGTCGCCCGCCCGTGCGGCACCTTCAATGGCCGGGTAATGGCTAGCGAGAAGCCCCTGGCCGGCGCCAGCATCTTTGTCAAAGGCACCAGCATCATCCTCATTACCAATGAGGATGGCTTTTTTACCCTGCCCGCCTCGGTGGTGAGCTTCCCCACACTCGCAGTAAGCGCCGCGGGCTATGCTCCGCAAGACTTTACCTACGCTACCTGCACCCCGGCAACGCTGGAAATGCAGTTGCTGCCGGGCACCCGCATCAAGCAGCACGGCAAGCGCAAGGGCTTTATCATGAAAACCGGGTCGTAGCGCGGCTACCATTTTATGCCTGCTCCGCCAACCGGCTCCTTTGTGGTAAGTCGCAGCTTTCGGCTGCCCGGCTTGGGGCTGTTGGTGCTGCCCACTACGCCGGTCCCCACGTGGCTAGCCAGCGCCGACCTGCACACGGCGGTGCCCCTGCAACTGCACCGCCCCGGCCAGCCACCGCTAGCCCTCCTAGCTACCATTGAGGAGCTTACCACTGCGCACGAGCCGCCCACCCGCGCCTTGCTGCTCGATGCCGACCCCGGCGGCTCCTTGCCGCCGCACTCTTGGCTAACAAATACGGCGATTGGCATATAGCCGCTTGCAGCGGCCAAAAAAACCGGTACCTTTCTTTTGCTTGCGCTTATGCGTTATCAGCCAGCTGGTTATGCTAGATACGCAGGCGTTTTATTACCGCACTTGTAGCGGCGCACGCTTGGTGTGCCGGCTGCTTAGCTCCTCTTTGGCTCGGCTTGCCGAGTGCTGCGCCGGCCCCTAGCTATGCCAGGGTTGGGCGTTTACACTCTTCACTTCTTTCAGCTATGAGCACTTTTTTTATGGGCTGCGCGCTCGGCCGCGTGGTTTCGTGGCGGGTAGTGGCGGTAGCTGGCCATAGCTGGGCAGTTACTACAGTTTACAACCGAGCAGTGCTGGCGCCCCGGCCAGCCCCGGCCCGGTGACTGCCACCGCCGCGGCCCTGGTAGCGGCGGCCCCCACGCTGCTGCGGCAGGGCTTGCTAGCGCTGTTTCGCGAGCGCTGGCCCCAGCTGGCCCTCACCCTCACCGCCGATGCCACGCAGGTAGCCGACCTGGTAGCTAACCGCGCTTTTCAGGTACTGGTGCTCGATGAAGCACTGCCGGGCCTAGTGCTGCCCACCCTCTTGGCGCGCCTGCACCGAGTGCGCCCCAGCCAGCGCCTGCTGCTACTCGCCACCCCGCGCAAAAAGGCGCAGCCTGAAGACCTAGCGGGCTGGCCCGGCACCCGGTTGGCCGTGCCGCGCCATGTGCCTCCCCCAGCCCTGGCCGCCACGCTAGCCCCCTGGCTGGCGCCGCTACCCACTGAGGCCGCCGCATCCTCGGCCAGGCCAGCCACACCACCGGCGCTGGCCAGCGGCTTCAGCGCACGCGAGCTGGAGGTGCTGCGCCTAGTGGTGGATGACTGCTGCAATGAGGAAATCGCCGCCCGCTTGTTTTTGAGCGTGCGCACCGTGGAGAGCCACCGTCGCACCCTGTTGCACAAGGCTGGCACGCGCACGCTGGTGGGCTTGGTAGCTCGCGCCGTGCGCGAGGGCTGGGTAGCCTAGCCAGCTCCGGACAAATTCTCGCGCTCATTATGGATGCGGAAGAAGCAGAAACCAACGCGCTTTACCACAGCTTATTACCCATTAAATAGGCCTACCCGTGTGAGCAAGAGCCGCTCTGATTCTCAGGTTATCTGGCGGGGCAGGCCTGCGGGAGGGCCTTCGCTACCTGGCTAGCTGTAGCTGGGCCGCCAGGGCCGTGCTGCCCCCGCGGTCGTCGTCCGTCACGAGCAACAGCTCCAGCGTGTGCGGGCCCAAGGTGCGGCGCACGGCTAGGCCCTCTACTTTGCCCAAGTAGGCGCGACCATCAGCCCAGGCCAGGCGGGCAAAGGTGGCGGCGCGGGCAGCCATATCCACCACTCCTACAAAGGAGCCCAGCACCTCGCCGTCGGCCACCGCATCGGTGGTAGCCTCTACCGAGGCCGTGATAAGCAACGCACCGTTGACGTACGTAGCGCCCGAAAACCCGGCCGCGTGGCCCCCCAGCGCGGGCAGCTCAAACGGCAGCACCCGCACGGGGGCCGGCGCCGGCGTGCCCAGCCCCAGCAAATGCGCCAGCGCCGCCCCCAGCGGCAACCCAAACAGCAGCGCCGGCCCGCCGCCCACCGAGCGTTGTAGCAGCAGCAGCTCCGTAGCGGTGGTGGCCGCCGCCTCAATATTGAGGGTGGTGCCGGGCGGCAGGTGCGCCCGCAGCTGGGTATACAGCGGGTACAGGTCTAGCGGCTGGGGTGAGGCGGCCCCGCTAGAGCTAGCCGGCAGGGCCACAAAGTAGCCCTTGTCGCGGTTGGGCCGCGAGCCCGAGCCGCACAGCAGCAGCCCCGGCTGCCCGCTAGGGCCTACGATGGCGGCCATACTTTCCAGGTCGGGCTTGTTGGCCTTCGGAATGCGGCCGGTGCCAAACTCGGTTGTTTCGAACAGCTGCACCCGGCCGGTGGGGGCCAGCGTGGCCGCATCGAGTAGGTAGAGGTAGGGCGCATCGTCGCTGACGATGTAGGCCGTGGGCCCAATAATCTCCACACCCGAGGCCGAAGGCAACTGGGGCAACGAGGCTTCGGAAAGAATGGTAGCAGTCATGGGCAGATGATTTTTCTAAAATAGGCGCGCTGAGGGTGCGCGCGGCAGCCGGACCAGCTCACAGGAGCTAGTCAGGAAATGTTGGCTTAACCGTACCGTAGGTACCAGGATAGGGTTACTACCAAGGATTTGTGTTTATTGCGGCTGGTTTCATCCTTTCCTCACTTCTCTTAGCTCGTTGTATGAATCCTTATTACAAACCTTCCAACAAAATGCCCCCGGCGGGTATCCTGGGCTTGCTGGTCGGCGGGGTAGTGGCGGCGCTGGTGCTGGCCCTGGTGTACGTCTACGCCGTGTGGTATATCCCGTTCGTTTACATCAATTTCTTCCTCTGCCTGGGGTTTGGGCTGGGGCTGGGTGCGGTGCTGGCAGTACTGGTGCGGCTGGGCAAGCTGCGCTCGCCGGGGGCGGTAGGAGCGCTGGCGCTGCTGGTGGCTCTCGTGGCGGTGTACCTGGAGTGGGGCTTGTTTCTGACGCTGATTTTCAACACCGAAGTCACCGGCACGGGGGCCGATGCTGACTCGAGTACTTCGTTCAGCCTCAGCCTGTTTCTGGACATTATCACGCATCCGACAGCGATGTGGCTAGCCATTCAGAAAATCAACGAAACCGGTACCTGGTCGCTCAAAGGCAGCACACCATCGGGCGTGTTTCTAGGCGTCATCTGGGTGGTGGAAGCGGCTATCATTCTGGGCGGTACCTGGCTGATAGCCAAGGCGCAGGCCACCGAGCCTTTTTCCGAAACCAGCAATGAGTGGGCAACCGAAGAAACGCTGGCTCACCCGCTCACCTTTGCCCAAGATGCGGCCACGACCCGCACGGCGCTCGAAAGCGGGCAGTTTCACCACCTCACGCCGCACACCAGCGCCGAAACCGACGCTCCTTTTGCGCGCCTCAAGCTGCACAGCGCGCCCAACGACCACAATTGCCGCTACCTGACGCTGGAAAACGTGACCACCACGCTTGATAAAAAAGGTAAGCCTACCCAGAGCACTGCCACCGTGGTGCAGCACTTGGCTATTTCGCCCGCCAACTTCGAGGAGTTGCAACGACGCTTTGGCGCGGTGCCGGCCAGCCAACCCACGCCGGTAAATTCGGAGAATAGCTAGCGGATAATTAGCTGACCAACCAAGCTAACCAATTGAAAAAGGAACGTCAGGCTTATCTGACGTTCCTTTTTTGGTACTACCACGCGAGTTATCCAATGCGCTGCGCTACGTGGGGCGTACCGGCTGCACGTGGCGCTATTACCCCACGAGTTGCCGCCCTGCGCCGCCTGCTACCAGCAATGGGCGCGCTGGCGTGACGCCCGCGCGTTTGAAACCCTGACCGATGATTTACGCCAGTTATTGCGGCTCAGCAGCGAGCGTCCCGCTGCCCCGCGCGCGGTCCTCCTCGAGTCGCGCACTTTATAGAGCACGCCCGAAAGTGGCCACCGCGCTGGCTACGACGGGGCCAAGCGCCGCAAAGGCAGTAAGGTGCACGTAGCCGTGGACACGCTGGGCCACCTGCTGGCCGCCGTCATTACGCCCGCCAATGAGCAGGATTGCGCCCAAGTTGGAGCGCTTGCGCAGCAAGTACAAGCTAGCTCAGGCCAGCAGGTTACGCTTGCCTATGCCGGCCAAGGCTACACGGGGGCGCCCCAGTAGAAGCGGCCGCTGCACAGGGCATTCACCTACGGGTGGTCAAGCTAGGCTAAGCCAGGCGCGGCTTCGTTCTGTTGCCTCGCCGCTGGGTTGTCGAGCGTAGCCTGAGTTGGAGCGCACGCTATAAACGGCTAGCCCGTGACTATGAACGCCTGGCGCTAAGTCTACAACACTTCCATCACCTAGCCTTTGTGGGACTCATGCTGGCCAAAACCACCGCGCTGCACCTGTTTACAGGTCCATAACAGGGTCTGGTCAAGTAGCAGCTTATGTGCGGAACTATGCTTTACCTAGCGCGTACTACTTCTACCCACCCTTTCAATTGCTGCCCGGTCCGGGAATTATGCAGCCGATAGTAGTAGGTGCCATCAGGCTGCTGGGCGGCGTTCCACGAGTTGTCGTACCTGTTTTGGCGGTGTATCAGCCGCCCCCAGCGGTTATAAAGTTCCAGGTCCCATTGCCGGGCTTCTAGGCCCTGTAGCCTGAACACTTCGTTGCTGGCATCGCCGTTAGGAGTGATAATGTTGGGAATGTGGCAGGCCACGGCCACTGTACTGTCGATGCTCACGCAGCCCTGGTAGTTGCGCACTTCTACTTGATAGCGACCGGGGGCGGCAACCTGCAACGAGGCAGCGGTTGAGCCGTCGGACCAGCGCACGGTGGTACCGGGCGGAGTAGCCACGCTCAGCACTGTGCTGCTGCCCTGGCACAGATGCACCGTATCGGGCAGGGCCACCACGGGTAGCGGCGACACTAGCACGGTGCGCCGAAAGCGGTAGTATTGCCCCCGGCTGGTAGTCGACAGCGTTACCGGGTAGGCGCCGGGCACCGGAAAAGTGCGCGTTACGCTCACGCCCTGCACCGAATCGGTCCGGCTGGTCAGCGGGTCGTAGAACGTCCAGGTAAGGGGGCCGGTGCCGGTGGGTAGCTCGTAGGGCGTCAACGTGAGGGTGCCCCCGGCGCATACGGGCTCAGCCATGTAGTCGAGGGCGGGTGGCTGGAGGCGCACGATGTTTTGCAACTCGTTGTCGCTGATACCCTTTACGTTGCCAACGAAGGTATAAGGCAGGCCCACGGGCCGGTAATTAATGGCGGTGCCGCGTCGGTTGGGCCGGTCTACAACGCCCACGAAGGGCGAGGACGTGGTATAGATGCGGCCGTCGGGGCCGATTTCTAGGGCAATGGGCGGAATGTAGGGCTCGTCGGTCGCAAGCGCTTGGTAAACCAGTTGCCTGGAACTGCGGATGGCGGCAGTAGCCCCGGCCTGCAAGTCATACTGATACAAGAAGCCGTCGACGCGCGTCACCCCGGGCCCACCCAGTCGCGACTGGCTTTGGTAGAGCTTGGTAGCGTCTGCCGAAAACTCAAAATCGTGGATGTAATAGCTCGTTACGTCGGTATCTAACACCTGCGCATTGGCTACCAGGCCCGAGGCGGCATCAAAATCAAACAACTCTACCGGCATATACAAGCCGCAGCGCACCAGTTGCTTGCCATTGGGCGCAAACTTCATGGTGCTGAGATTTGTGCTGAAACTACCGCTGCTGCTGGCTACCGGCGTAGTACTCACGCCAGTGGCCGTCACTAAAAAGCTGTAGAATACACTGCCGCCCAACCCGTGCACCAGCACCCACACGTCGCGGCGGTTGGCGTGCTGCATCCCGATAACGCCCTCCGTCACTTTGCCGCTGAGCGTAGGCGTGGGCAGGCGCACGTTGCGCACGGCCGTAACACCGCCCAGGCCCCCGCGTAGCGACAAGTCTACCTCCGTGTAGCACAAGCCCCCGTTCAGCAGGTTGAACTGCGAGTCGGTGGTGAAGATGTAATACAGCGAATTACTGCCGGGCCTCTTCACGATTAAAACCCCTTGCGACGGACCATTCCCGGTGCTCAGCAGAGCAGGCATACCGTCGCAGGTGCTGCACACGGTGGGCATCAGGTTGTGCTCCTTATCCCACACCACGTTGCCATTCGTGTAAAACAGGAGTTGCCCTTTGGCATCAGAAATAGCGGAGCAGCCAGCAAAGTGCCGGAAGCTACTAGTCTGAAAGGCCGGGCCTGACGCGCTGAAATTTATTCCGTAGAGGAAATTAAATGTCCAATTGTCATTTTCACCCTGCGCCCAACTTGTACTACCACGCAGTAGCAGCACCAACATTAGTAGTACACGTTGTATCCGCATCGTTCCGATAGTAAAATAAACGGCTGCCTCGCGGCTGGCCGGTTACCGGTCTGACCGGAATCTCGGCCCAGCAGTTGCACGGCGGAACAGCAAATTAGGGCTGCCCCGCCGTGCGGTTTTTAGCTCAGCTTGCGGTAGCGCACGCGCTTGGGCTCCACATCGCCGAGGCGCTTGCGCTTGGCTTCCTCATAATCAGTGAAGTTGCCCTCGAACCACACCACCTCCGAGTCACCTTCGAAAGCCAGGATGTGGGTAGCTAGCCGGTCCAAAAACCAGCGGTCGTGGCTGATAATAACGGCGCAGCCGGCGAAGTTCTCCAGCGCGTCTTCCAGGGCCCGGATGGCGTTCACGTCGAGGTCGTTGGTGGGCTCATCGAGCAGCAGCAGGTTGGCGCCCTGCTTGAGGGTCATGGCCAAGTGCACGCGGTTTTTCTCGCCGCCGCTCAGGGTGCCCACTTTCTTCTCCTGGTCGCCGCCCCCGAAGTTGAACTTGCTGACGTAGGCCCGCGAGTTTACCGGCCGGCCGGCTAGCAGCATCGTTTCGGTGCCGCCCGTGATGGTGTCGAACACCGACTTGCTGCCATCGAGCGAGTCGTGCTGCTGGTCGATGTAGGCCGTTTGCACTGTGGGGCCGACTACGAAGGTGCCCGCGTCGGGCGCCATCTGGTCGGTTATCATACGGAAGAGCGTGGTTTTGCCCGCGCCGTTGGGCCCGATGATGCCCACAATGCCGCCCTGCGGCAGCGAGAAGCTCAGGTTCTCAAACAGCAGCTTGTCACCGAAGGCCTTGCGCAGATTCTCCGCCTCAATGACTTGCGAGCCCAGGCGCGGACCGTCGGGGATGAACAGTTCGAGCTTCTGCTCCTTGTCCTTGGCTTCTTCGCCGGCTAGCTTCTCGTAGTTGGCCAGGCGCGCTTTGCCCTTGCTCTGGCGGGCTTTGGGCGACATGCGTACCCAATCCAGCTCGCGCTGCAAGGTCTTGGCGCGCTTGCTCTCGGTATTCTCTTCCTTGGCCAGGCGGTCGGTTTTCTGCTCCAGCCAGCTGCTGTAGTTGCCTTTCCACGGAATGCCGGTGCCGCGGTCAAGCTCCAGAATCCAGCCGGCCACGTTGTCGAGGAAGTAGCGGTCGTGGGTCACGGCGATTACGGTGCCTTTGTACTGCTGCAAGTGCTGCTCCAGCCACAGCACGCTTTCGGCGTCGAGGTGGTTGGTAGGCTCGTCAAGCAATAGCACGTCAGGCTCTTGCAGCAGCAGGCGGCACAACGCCACCCGGCGCTTCTCGCCGCCCGAGAGGTTGCCGATTACGGCCTCGCTGGGTGGGGTGCGCAGGGCATCCATCGCACGCTCGAGCTTGCTGTCGAGGTTCCAGGCGTCGAGCTGGTCGAGGCGCTCCTGTACCTTGCCCTGGCGCTCCAGCAGCTTGTCGAAGTCGGCATCTTCGGCGCCAAAAGCCTCATTTATGTCGTCGTATTCTTTAAGCAAGGCGACCGTTTCGGCGGCGCCCTCCTGCACTACTTCGAGCACCGTTTTGGTGGGGTCGAGCTGGGGCTCCTGCTCGAGGTAGCCCACCGAGTAGGCCGCCGACGACACGACTTCGCCCTGAAACTGCTTATCGACGCCGGCAATGATTTTTAACAGGCTCGACTTGCCCGAGCCGTTGAGGCCGAGCACCCCGATTTTGGCGCCGTAGAAAAACGAGAGGTAAATATTTTTGAGAACTTGCTTCTGGGGCGGGTAAATCTTGCTTACCCCGGCCATGCTGAAAATAATAGTGGGCTGGTCGGACATGAGGGGCTGGAACCGGTAAAGGATGAGTGGACTAGCTGCAAAGCTACCGTTTAAAAACAGCTCGGCCCGCTCGGCCCGCGCCGAAAAAACCCCACTCTTTCCAGCCGGCAAACACGGTTTTTGTCTTCAACTCGTTGGGCACCCGGGCGCAAGCGGAAACCTAAATGCGCCAACGCCGTCCTGCTAAACGCGCGCAACCAATTTTGCGCGTAAACTTGTAATTCATTCCCTCACTGCGCTCGGCGCCGCCTGCCGGGCTAGCCGACGTTTTTGCCCCACTCTACCTTTCCCATTTCCCAATGGAACTCCCCGACCACCCGCTCACGGAAGCTCGCCGCTACGGCTACGTGGAAGACGGAGGCGTGTGGCTACGGCCAACGCTCGGCCAGCCGGCCCGCCGCATCGGCCAGGTAAAAGATACCGACGATGATGCTCTGCGCTACTTCAACCAGCGCTACGAAGCCTTTCAGACCAAAATCGACGAGCTCTTGCAGCGCATGCAAGCCGCTGACAACCAGGGCTCTTTCTTGATGAAGCTGCTGCACCTGCAGGAGCAAACCAAACAGCACGACGGCCTCGGCGACTACGAGCGCCTGCACGGCCGCCTGCAAGAGGCCGAGCAGCAGCTCAACGTGTCGGTGGCCCGCAACCGGGAGAAGAACCTGGCTACCAAACTCAGCCTCATCACCCAGGCCGAGGCGTTGCGCGACACTCAGGACTGGCTCGTGGCCAGCGAAACAGTGAAGGACCTGCGTCAGGCCTGGCTTAAAACCGGGCCCGTCGATAAGGCCCTGACCGAGGACCTGGAAAGCCGTTTTCACGGCGCGGTGCAGGAGTTTTTCGACCGCCGCAAGGCCTTCCAGACCGACCGTAAGGCGCTGGCCCGGCGCACTGTGGAGCGCTACCGCGACCTTGTGAACCAGGCCGAAATTCTCAAGAATTCTGACCAGTTCGAGGCCACCTCGCGTCAGCTCAAGCAGTTGCAAACTTCGTGGCGCGAAATCAACGGCACCTTGCCCAAAAAGCAGGCCGCCGAGCTGTGGACTAAGTTCCGGGCCGCCAACAACCACTTTTTCGAGCGCCTCAAAAAACACATCGAAACCCAGCGCCCGGTGGAGGTGCGCCCCGGCGCCGCTCCTGGCTCGCCCGAGGAAAGCCTGCTGCGCAAGCGCGAGCTAGCCAAGCGCGCCGAGGCCCTTATTGCCCTGCCGCCCAACCAGGGCGTGACCCAGGCCAAGGCTCTGCAAACCGAGTGGAAGCAAAGCGGTGCCGTGCGCGGCCCCGAAAGCGACCAGCTGTGGCAGCGCTTTATGCTGGCCTGCGATAAGGTGTTTGAAATGAGCGCCTTGGATTACTACCTGCGCAAGCGCCAGGCCGAAGGCGCTGCCCCGCTAGCCCCCGCCGAACGGGCGCAGGCCGCCACGGTGGCCCTGCGCAAATTCATCGAGAGCGACCGTCAGGAGTTGGCTACGCTTCAGGACAACTTGAGCAAGCTCAACTCTTCGGCCGCCAACGACCAGATGCGGCAACTGCTGCAAGGAAAAATTCGCACCTTTGAGCGTAAGATTCAAACGAAAACTGAGCTAATCGCGCTCTTCCAATTGCCCATCACGGGCTAACTTTCGGGAAGCCGGGTGCGTAGTGCCTGTTCTCCTTATATTTAGCAACCTTTTTTCACGTCTTTCCCACTTTCGACTATGTACTGGACTCTCGAACTCGCTTCCTACCTGGAAGATGCGCCCTGGCCCGCCACCAAAGATGAACTCATTGACTTCTCGATTCGCTCGGGCGCTCCAATGGAAGTAGTTGAAAACCTGCAAGGCCTGGAAGATGACGGTCAGCCCTACGAGAACATCGAAGAAGTATGGCCCGACTACCCGACCAAGGAGGACTTCATGTTCAACGAGGACGAGTACTAAGGTCAATTATCAGTTATCAGTGAGCAATTAGTAGTTGCTCATCAGGCACTTGTATAAGGCACAGCTTTCTAGCAAGCTCCGTTGAAATTGATAGCTGATAATTGCTCACTAATTATTGAAAATTTAATCGCGGGGTACCCCAATCGGGTGCTGCTCCGCGATTTTTCGTTGGCGCTACCGGCTACGCCGACTTTTGTGGCGGTGCTAGGGCACAATGGCGCGGGCAAAACGACACTGTTTCGGGTACTTACGGGGCAGTTGCCGTACCAGGGCTCGGTGCGGCTGGGCGGGCCCGAGGAGCTGCGCACGCTACGCGGCCCGGCGCTGGCCCGGCGGCTAGGGTACCTGCCCCAGCGCGGCACCCTCGACTTTGGCCTGGCCGTGCGCGAGCTGGTAGTGATGGGCCGCTACCGCCACCACGGCCTATTGAGCAGCTACGGCCCTGCCGACTATGCCCGCGCCGATGCGGCCCTGGCTGCCGTGGGCGCCAGCCACTTGGCCAGCCAGGATTTTCGGCAGCTTTCGGGCGGCGAGCAGCAGCTGGTGTGGCTAGCCCAGCTCAGCCTGCAAGCTGCCCCGCTGTACCTGCTCGACGAGCCCACGCAGCAGCTGGATGTGTACCACCGGCGGCGCATCTTTGCTTTGCTAAGTGAGTGGGTAATAACGGAGCGACGCACCATCTTATGCAGCACCCACGACCTCGATAGCCTGCCCGACATGCCAGGCTTTCTACTCAATATGTCGCGCCCACAGCCAGTATTAGTGCCTCTCACGGCGGCGGCGGTGCAGGCCGAGCGGGAGTTTCTGGAACAGAGTCCTCAGCGGACGTAATTTGGCGGCGTGGAGCAAGCCACTAGGCTGGTTTCGCCTCTCTGCATGGCTTCAGCCCCGCGCCGCGCCCCCCAACCCGAGCTGTGGAACCAGCTCGTTGCGCTCGACCTCGATGGCACCGCCGCGCTCCCGTTTTCGCGTCGGCTAGCCCGCGATAATGGCTGGCCGGTCGCCTTTGCCGAGCGCGTAGTACTCGAGTACAAGCGGTTCGTGTACCTGGCTGCCACCTGTGGCCACCCCGTCACGCCCTCCGATGAGGTAGACCAGGCCTGGCACCTGCACCTGGTTTACACCCGCTCGTATTGGGACGAGCTGTGTGGGCAGGTACTCGGGTTTGCGCTGCACCACGGCCCCACCCAGGGCGGGGCAGCCGAGGGCCACAAGTTTCAGGACTGGTACGCGGCCACCCGGCAGTCGTACGAGGCGGCATTTGGCGAAGCACCACCGGCCGATATTTGGCCCCCGGCGGCCGTGCGCTTTGGGGAAGCGCCGCATTTTCGGCGGGTGAATATGCGCGGCAAGTGGCTGCTCTCCAAGCCCCAGCTGCCCCGCTGGCGCTGGCCGCGGCTAGGCACTGGCCGGCTGAGCTGGCTAGCCCTAGTGCTCCTCCTGGTGCTAGCCGGCTGCACGGCCCGCACGCCGCTCAACCCGTTCAACTGGTACGGTACCGAGTTTCTGCTGCTGTTTTGGGGGCTGAGCGCCACGTTGCTGCCCCTCGCCTGCTGGGCGCGCTACCAAGGCCGGGGGCCGCTGGACGACTATCCTGGCGAACTGCCCAGCACCTACGCCCTGGCCCGGCTAGCCCAGCGGGGCCGCCTGGTGGCCGATAGCGCGCTCGCGGCGCTTTCTTACACGGGGCATCTCACGTTTCCGGCCCCCAATGTGGTGCAGCGCACCAGCCAGGCGCCCCCCACCAATGCTTACGAGCTCAGCCTCTGGCAAGAAGTAGCGCCCACCGGCTCGCCGCTGGCCGAAACCCGGCAGTGGGGCCTGAGTGCCAGCAACGCAGCCCTGCGGGCGCTCGATGAGGAGTTGGTAACAGCCGGCCTGGTTTTGCCCGCCCCGGAGCGCCAACGCCTCAATAAGCTGCCGCTGGCTACGGCCGCCGCGCTAGGGGCGTTCGGCGTGGTGAAGGTGCTGGTGGGGGTCAACCGGGACCGGCCAGTGGGGTTTCTGATTTTTTCGCTCGTCTTGCTGGCGTTGGTTACCGGCTTGCTACTATACTATGGCGCCTGGGCCACGGGCCGAGGCGCTACTGTGCTACATGGCCTCGCAGAGCGGCTAGCGCGCCAGCGCGGCCGGGCCGACGGCCCCAACGTCGTCATTATGGCCGTGGCCGTGTTGGGCGTGAGTAGTTTGCACTCGCTCGGGCTCAGCCAATTGGCGGCCAGCTTGGCGCCGACTACTACTGGCAGCAGCGGCGATGGCGGCTCGGGGTGTGGGGGCGGGGGCTGTGGTGGAGGCGGCTGCGGGGGTTGCGGCAGCTAGGCTAGTCCGGCTCCTCGGGGGCACTTCTACGCCACCTACCGCTGGCCTGGCCGGCCGCGCAGTACATGCCCAATAGAGCGCATGAACGGCCCGGGCGCTACCGAGTTCATGATGCGCAGATTGTCGGCCCAGCCCGTTTTTTCATCCAGAAACTGAAAAATGCGCCCAACTGGGTTGCGCTCGAAGAGCTGCCGGAAGATGTCGCGGGTCGTTTCGCCCCGGCGCTGCATAATATCCAGCAGCAGCGTGTCGAACAGGCGAAACTGCCAGCGGTCGCCGGTAGGGTCGGCGGGTGGCTGGCCAGTGGCCGCCAGCGCCGCCACCAGTCGCGCCGACTGCGCCTGAATGCGCCGAAAAGCGTAGCCCGTGCTGGGCTTGGCACGTCCGGCCCGGGTGCCCAGGTTGATAATGTGCACCCCTACCCTAGCCGGCAGCGGGTGGTCGGTCATGGGAATGGCCCCTACTTCTTTGGCCGATATTTGATAATCAGCTTCGGCTAACCCTAGTGTATTCTTCAGGTAGTCAGTTATATGTGCCTCATATTCCGCTTCCGCTAGCACCTGGGCCGAGAACAGCGTGTACTCGACCAGCGCGCGGCGCGGACCGAAGGGCAGCACGTATAGGAAGCGCGCCTCGTGCTGTTGCGGGCCTTGGAAATCCATAAACTCAACTACCGCGGGGTCGAAAACATCGCGGGTAGTCTCGATTTCCCAACCCACGAAATGCTGGAGCAGGTAGCGATATTTATCGGGGCGTGGCTCGAAGTGGGGCGGGCGGCTGTCGAAGGCGTAGCGGGCCGTGAACTCCTCGCCCGCCTCGGTACGAACCCGCACCCCAGTCGGCGTGTCTTCGAGCTGGCTGGCCCGGCCGCGCAGCACCGTGAACTGCGCCGGCCGGGCAGCCAACGCCTGGTGCACAAATTGGTAAAAATCGAGGCCTTTAATAGTACGATAGTGGTACTGGCCCAGGTCGAAAACCTGCGCGAAGCCGGGGCTACGGAAGGCTATTTTGCGCCATTCGCCGCTGGCTAGCCCATCGAAGGGCGTGGGCTCGTCGGCCCAATACGACCAGGTACGGTCGTTCTGGTCTTTGGCCTCGGGCTCGATGAGCAGCACGCGCTTGGTGGCCAGGCGGGGCTCCTGGGCCAAGTAGTAGGCTAGGCTGAGGCCGGCCGCGCCGCCACCCACCAGCAGGTAATCGTAGGCGGTGGCAGAATCGGAGGGCTGGGGCATGGCACAAAGATGGGGCTAGCCAATAGCTTTGCCGATTTAGTAGTAGGTTCGTGATTGCAAGTCTGTGATTAGCCACAAACTAGTATTTTTTTTAGTATTTCCCGGTGCGTTTTTACGACCGACTCTATACTTACGCTATGACCCTGAATTCGGTGCTCTATTTTATGCCAGCCGTAGCCATCGGTTTGCTGGCGGCCACCACCACCCAGGCCCAAACCGTGCTGTGGGCGGCCAAGGTGGAAGCGGTATCGTCGCAGAAAGCGAAGGGCAAAGAACCTTTCGCCCCCGAAAAGGTGCTGGGCGAGCCCAACGCCCAGCCGCTCGGCCAAATCAGCAATGAAGCCTGGATTCCGGCCAAGGACGGCGCCAACGAGTTTATTGAAGTGCGTTTTGCCAAGTCGATTATCGCGCAGCAAGTCACCGTTATTGAGAGCTTTAACCCTGGCTCGGTTACGAAAATCGAGCTGATTGACATCAAGGGCGAGCACCACGAGGTGTACACCAACAAGAACCCCGGCCCGCTGCCCGAGTCTTACCGCACGCTGCAAGCCAAGTTTAAGCCCGAGAAATACCGCACCATCGGGGTGCGCGTGACGATGAACACGGCCAAGGTGACTGGCGTGAACCAGATTGACGCCATCGGCATCGCCAACGTGGACGTGCAGATGGTGAAGCAGGATTTTAAAAACCCGACCAAAACGGACGTCGAAACCGTGCAGATGGACTCGACGCTTAAGAACCTGGGTCCCAACATCAACGGGCGCTACGTGGACACGCACCCGGTTATTTCGCCCGATGGGCGCACCATGTTCTTTGCCCGGCAGTTTCATCCCGGCAACGTGGGCGGCACCCGCGACCCGCAGGACATTTGGTACTCGAAAATAGTGAGTGGCAAAAATCAGAGCTGGGGGCTAGCCAAGAACCTGGGCACCCCGCCCAACGGCCCCGAGGACCCCAACGGGCTAGCCTCAGTGTCGGCCAACGGGCAGGTGGCCCTGCTCATCGGCGTGTACGAAGACGGCTTTATGCAACCCAAAGGCTTCAGCACGAGCCGGCGCTCGCCGGGCGGCTGGAGTGTGCCGCAGAAGGTGCAGATTGACAACTTTATCAACAAAGACCCCGAGCACATCGATGGCTTCCTGTCTACGTCGGGCAAGGCGCTGCTAATGGCCGTGGAGCGCCCCGATGGCCAGGGCAGCCAGGACATCTTCGTGAGCTTCCCGAAGCCCATTCCGGTGGGCGAGCAGCCCGACCCCAAGCGGGCCACGCAGTGGAGCAAACCCATCAACCTGGGCAAGAATATCAACACGCCGGGCGCCGACTTTGCGCCTTTCCTGGCTTCCGATGATAAGACGCTATATTTTGCTTCTGAAGGACACGGTGGCTATGGGAAAAGTGATATTTTTTATTCGAAGCGTCTTGACAGTACCTGGACGCACTGGAGTGCCCCGCGCAACCTGGGCCCGGTAGTAAATTCGCCCGATTTTGATGCCTACTACACCGTGTCGGCCGCCGGCGACAACGCCTACCTCGTGTCGGCCCGCAATGGCACCGACGGCTCGAAGGACATCTTTCGCATCGCGCTAGCCCCGGCTTTCAAGCCCGAAGTAGTGACGCTGGTGCAGGGCAAAGTGCTGGATGCGGTGACGAAGAAGCCCATCCGGGCCATCATTCACTACGAAAACCTGGTGACGGGCGAAGAAATCGGGGTGGCCGAGTCGTCGCCCGTCGATGGTTCGTATACCATTGTGCTGCCCGCCGGCGTGCAGTACGGCTACCGCGCCGAGGCCGTTGACTACATCGCCGAAAACGCCAGCCTCGACGCTACGACGGCCAACAAGTATACCGAGCAGCAGCAAGACCTGTTCATGGTGCCCTTTAAGGTGGGGCAGAAGGTGAAACTCAACAACATCTTCTTTCCCCAAAGCAAGTATTATTTGCAGCCCAGCTCTTTCCCCGAGCTGTTGCGCCTGGTGAAGATTCTGCGCGATTACCCGACTGTAGAAATCCTCATTGGCGGCCACACCGACAACCAGGGCGACCCGGCCCTGAACCTCAAGCTGAGCGAAGACCGGGTAGAGGCGGTGAAGAAGTACTTGGTTAGCAAGGGTATAGATGCTAAGCGCCTTACCACGCAAGGCTTCGGTGGCACCCAACCCATTGCCAACAACGAGCAGGAGGAAACCCGCCGCTTCAACCGCCGGGTAGAGTTTACGATTACCAAGAAATAGCCAGTAGCTGCCGGGCGAAGCCACTTATCTGGTTTGCGCCGTTAGAATTTTTTTCGCTGCGTTTCGTTCATCCCGATACGATGCTTCGCCGGCCCCGCATGACAGCTTTTTTTTCCGTTTCGCCCGGCTCGCGCCGGTGGCTAGGCCTGCTCGGTGCGGGGCTGCTGGCCGCCGGCCCGGCGCGGGCGCAGGACGTGTTTTTCTCGCAAGCCTACGCTAATCGGCAGGCCGATAACCCGGCCTGGGTGGGCCTGGTCGATGATTACAGCGCTACGCTCAGCTACCGCAACCAGTTTCCACAATTGGCCGGCACCTTCGAAACAGCGCAGCTCGCCGCCGACTGGCGCCTGCCCAAGCCCGGCCTGCACCACGCGCTAGGCCTGCTCGTGAGCCAGGACCGCACCGGCGCGGTGGGCTACACCCGCTTCGGGGCCACGGCGCAGTATGCCTACCACACCCGCCTCACGCGCACGTTGGCGCTGAGCGGCGGCGCCCAGGTGGGCTACGGCCGCCAGCGCGTGGGCTACGACAACCTCACGTTTGGCGACCAGTACAGTGCCGATGGCACCTACACCGGCACCACCGCTGAGAGCTTAGCGAGCTTTCCACCAGTCAATTACCTTACCGTGGGTGTGGGCGGCGTGCTGTATGCCGAACAGTTTTGGGTGAGCTTATCGGGCCAGCACCTCAACCGGCCCGACTTGGGTTTTAGCCGCCAAGCGGGACTACCCCTGCGGCTAGCCCTGAGCGGCGGCTACAAGCTATTCCTGCAAAAGCCGGCCGGCTACGGGCAGAGCGCGCAGCAGGAAATCAGCCTCACGCCCACGCTCAGCTATACCCGCCAGGGCGGCTCGCAGCGCTCGGAGGCGGGCGCCTATTTTACGGCCGCCCCCGTGACAGTGGGTGCCCTGTACCGCAACCTGGCTAGCCCCGACCTGGGCACCCAGCACGTAGTGGCGCTGGTGGCCGGCGTAGCCTTCGGCGATTTGCGCGTAGGCTACAGCTACGATGTGGGCGTGAGCCAATTAGCCAGCGACTTGGGCGGCGCGCACGAAATAACTTTGACCCTGCGCGCGTTTGACAAGCTGGAAAGCGCCTTTCGCCGGCTCCGACGCCGAGATTATCCAATTTCTCCTTGCCCCAACTTCTGATTGTTTGTAATATTGCAACCAAATTACCCGTCATAATCTATTAGCGCCCTCGACAAATTCCTTCATTATGAGATTTACCAACTATTTAGGCCTGCTGGCCGTCGGCTCGCTAGCCCTCGCCAGCTGTAACAAGGGCAACCGCACGGCCACCAACCCGGGCAAAAATTCCTCTACTACCGGCATCGAGTACAATACCGATGAGGGCATGAAGGTGACGGATTTCAAGAAAATTCCGACTGGCCCGGGCCTCGTCTACATTGAGGGCGGCCGCACGGTGCTGGGCTCGCAGGAAGAGGACGTGACCAACAACCACGACAACATGGAGCGCACGGTGACCATCGCCTCGTTCTTCATGGACGAAGCCGAGGTGGCCAACATCCACTGGCTCGAATACCTGCACTTTATCCGCAAAGACTCGTCGGAAGAGAAGTACAAGGCCGCCCTGCCCGACACCACGGTGTGGGCGCGCGACCTCTCGTTCAACGACCCGTACGTGACCTATTACCTGCGCTACCCCGGCTTCCGCTACTTCCCGGTAGTGGGCGTGAACTGGCTGCAGGCCGATAGCTACTGCGCCTGGCGCACGGCCAAGGTAAACGAGAACCTGGCTAAAGGCGGCGGCGGCGAAAGCAAAGGCGGCGGCTTGTTCAAGAAGAAAAAGAAAAAAGGTGACACCGGCACATCCGCCGAAGGTGGCGCCACGGCCGCTAGCGCCGGCGCCCTGGCCGATGGCAAGGGTGGTGCTTCTATCGAAAACGGCAACTCGCTGCCCAACTACCGCCTGCCCACCGAGGCGGAGTGGGAGTACGCTGCGCAGGCCCTCGTAGGCACGCAGGAAGTTGGTAACGAAAACCAGGAAGAGAAGCGCATTTATCCTTGGGATGGCCGCTCGACCCGCAACCCGTATGGCAAAGGCCAGGGCCAGTTCCTGGCTAACTTCAAGCGGGGCCGCGGCGACTACGCCGGTATCGCCGGCAGCCTGAACGACGGCGCCATGATTACGGAGTACGTCTACGCTTACCCGCCCAACGACTACGGCCTGTATAACATGGCTGGCAACGTGAACGAGTGGGTGCAGGACGTGTACCGCCCGCTGTCCTTCCAGGATGTGGAGGACCTCAACCCCTTCCGCCGCAACGGCGTGGGTGATGATGCCAAGAACTACGACAAGAAGGGCTACCAGAGCCTCGTCGACGACCACGTGCGTGTGTACAAAGGCGGCTCGTGGCGCGACGTAGCCTACTACCTCTCGCCCGGCACCCGCCGCTTCATGGCGGAGGACTCGGCTACTTCGACCATCGGCTTCCGTTGCGCCATGATTAACGCCGGCACCAACAAGTAAGGCCCAGACCGCAGATTCAAACGGATTAAACGGATTTCGCAGATACGCCGCTGCGCGGCTGACTACTCGCTTACTGTTGACTTTTCCAGCCCAATAAAAAAGGCCACCCGTTTGGGTGGCCTTTTTTATTGACAACGGTCGTGTCTATTCGTTTTGCTCTATTACTATTCTGCTGCGCTATTCCTCGGCTTTCAGCTGTCGCGCTGGCTACTTCACCTTTATAGCCACTGCCTTCGGCCTAGCCAGCCCGCGGAGCGGGCGTATCTGCGAAATCCGTTTAATCCGTTTGAATCTGCGGTCTGGAGATGCAGTTAGGCGGAGGCTATTGTGGCGATGCTCACGGCCCTGGCGCCGGCGGCTAGCAGTGCCACACCACAGGCTTCGAGGGTGGCGCCGGTCGTGAGTACGTCATCGACCAGCAGAATGTGACGGCCCGCTACTGCGGCCGGCTCGGCTACCTCAAATACGGTAGCCACGTTTTGCCAGCGCGCAACGCGGCCTTTGCGGGTTTGGGAGGCCGTGTGCTCGGTGCGGCGCAGGGCGTGGGCCGCGCTAGGGCACGGCAGCGCGCCAGCCAGGCCCGTGGCAAAGGCCTCGGCCTGGTTGTAGCCCCGGCGGGCCAGCTTGCGGCGGTGCAGCGGCACCGGCACAATGAGGTCAAACTCCTGCCCTAGCCCCGCGGCGGCCAGCTCGGCGCCGTAGAGCTGGCCCAGGGCGCTGCCCACCTGGCTCTGGCCGCGGTACTTGAGCTGGTGCAACAGCTGCTGCACCCGGCCGTGCCGCAAAAAGCGCAGGTAGCTAAGAGTGTGCTGCACGGGCAGCTTGCCCCAGAAGCGCCGGGCTAGCGGGTTTTGGGCGGGCGGCAGCAGGTGGTAGTCGGTGTAAGGCAGCTCGGTGCGGCAGCTGGTGCACAGGTGCGCCTCGCCAGCTACCAGCGGCTCGCGGCAGGCCAGGCAGGGGCGCGGGAAAAATAGGGCCGCCAGGTCGGCCAGAAGCGGGCGCAGCATCATTTTGGGCAGGAAATTGGTTTAGGAAGCGGCTAGCTACGGGCTACACCGGGCGTAGGTCCGTCCTTTGCAGCGCCGAGCGGGCTACCGGGCCAAGGTACTGCTTGTGGGCAGCCTGGGCAAGTCAGCTTCATTTTATCACTTCTATATTTTCACCCGTGTCCCTCACCACCGATTTCAACGACTACCGCCAGCGCATGAACGAGCGTGTGCTGTCGTACGACAACAAGGTTATCAAGCGGTTCTTCAACCTCGATACCAACACTTACGCCGCCGGCGCTATTGATGTCAAAACCAAGGAGATGCTGGGCCTAGCCTGCTCGTTGGTGCTGCGCTGCGACGACTGCGTGAAGTACCACCTCGGCAAGTGCCACGAGGAGGGCCTGAGCGATGAGGAGGTGTTCGAAGTGTTCTCGATTGCCAACCTCATTGGGGGCAGCATCGTCATTCCGCACTTCCGCCGCGCCGTGGAGTACTGGGAAGTGCTGCGCGCCGAAGCGGCCCTGGCCGGCCCCGGCGGCCACTCATCGGCTAGCCACCCGCCCCATGAGCACTAGTAACCAAGCCGATACCGGCGAAAGCGAAGCCGGGTTCAACCAGCGCTGGGACGAGCTACAAGCCGACCTGGCCGAGCGCTTTGGCCGCCGGCCCGACCTCAATGCGCTGCTGCTGCTCATTGGCGTGCAGGAGCTGGGGCAGGGCGTGGCCGAGTTTACCAAGGAGCAAAAGCAGGACCTCATGCACATTGCTACCTGCAAGCTCTTCAGTCTCAGCGGACACTACGCGCTGGACCATGTCGATGCCGAGGGCTGGCCGCACTACCGGCTTATCAACCCGGTGCCGTTTGCTAACCTCAAGGAGCAGGAGCGGATGCTGAAATGGCACATCCTGGAGTATTTTGACACGCTCGACGACGAGCAGTAAGCCAAGGAGTTAGTCTTTGAAAATTGTTTCGTATAACCTCAACGGCCTGCGCTCGGCGCTGGGCAAGGGGCTGCTCGACTGGGTGGCCGCTACCGAGCCCGATGTGCTGTGCGTGCAGGAAATAAAGGCCGGCACCGCCCCGCTCGACGTGAGCGGGCTAGCCGCGCTGGGCTACCGCGCCTACCTGCACCCCGCCCAAAAGCCCGGCTACAGCGGCGTGGCCACCTTCAGCCGCCCGGAGCCCCTAGCGGTGGTTACGGGCTGCGGCAATGACTTGTATGACGACGAGGGCCGGGTGCTGCGGCTCGACTTTGCGGGCGTGTCGGTGCTCAACACTTACATGCCCTCGGGCACGAGTGGGCCGGCGCGGCAGGCGTTTAAGGTGGCGTGGCTGCACTGGTTTCGGAGCTACGTGGCTAGCCTGCGGGCCGATGCCACGGTGCCCCCACTCGTTATTGGGGGCGATTTTAACTGTTGCCAGACGCCCATCGACCTGCACAACCCCAAGGCCAACCAGCAGAGCCCCGGCTACACGCCCGAGGAGCGGCAGTGGTTCCGCGACCTGCTGGCCGATGGCTTTGCCGATTCGTTTCGGCACCTGCACCCCGAGGCACCGGGCCACTACTCGTGGTGGAGCTACCGGGCCGGCTCGCGGGCCCGCAACGTGGGCTGGCGCCTCGACCACCTGCTGCTCGACCAGGCGCTGCTGCCGCGCCTGCGCGGGGCCGGCCTCTGGCCCGATGTCGTGCACTCGGACCACTGCCCCGCCTGGGTCGAGCTAGCCGGCTAGCCCTCCCGCGCAGCCTTAAAGCCAAAGGGCCCCGCCGCTTACGTAGCGACGGGGCCCTTTTAGGTACTTTTTGCAGAAGAGAGTGGTGAGAGTGGTTTATTGACCAGCTACTTGCAAGCGCTGCGTAGTAAGCAACTGGCCGGTCGCATCGCGCAGCACCACGTAGTAGATACCAGCGGCTAGGCCGCTCGTGGATACAGCCAATGGTGTCGTAGTAGCCTCGCTGCTCACCACGCGGGTGCTTAGCAGTTGGCCCATGCTGGAGTAGAGGCTCACCGAATAGCCGGCGGCTACGGCTCCGTCGAGGGTCACCTGCTGGCTGGCCGTGGCAGGGTTAGGGTAGAGCGCGAAGGCGGCGGTAGCTGCGCGGGCGGTTAGCACTACTACCGTCGACAGGTGGGCGCTCCCATCGAGGTCAACTTGACGCAGGCGATAGTACAACGTACCCGAGAGGGTGGCCGCTGCTGGGTCTTGCAAAGTGTAGGTACGGGGCGTGTTGGCAGTGCCAGCGGCGGCTACTTCGCCAATGGCGCTGAAGCCGGCCACCAGGTCTGTCGACCGCTCCACCACGAAGCGAGCGCTGTTACTCTCAGAAGCAGTAGCCCAGCTGATAGTAGCGCCGGCCGACTGCCGCCGAGCCGTAAAGCTGGTGAGCGTTACCGGCAGCGGACCAGTGGGCGCCACGATGGCGAGCGAGCCATTCGAGCTATCGGAGAACGCGTAGTAGACATCGGTGGTGGTACCAACCCCTAGCACGTCGTTGATGACGATACCTACTTTGGCAAAATCCTTCGTCGTGTTAAAGCTCACCGTCCGGCGGCCATCGGGCAGCACGCTCAGGTTGATGAGCGACGAGCCATTGGCCGTCTCCAGAACATTGCCAGCGGCATCGTAAGTCAGTATCTTAACGCGGTCTAGGGCGGCTAGGTCGAGCAGGCTGTTATTACCCAGCACCATACCGGCGCGGTTCCCCGCGTTTCCGGTACCGTTGAGGTCTAGTTGCAAACCCGAGGAGCTAGCTACGCCAGCGGTGGTGCTGATGGTAGCCTTCGAGTTCGGGCTGCCCGCGGCGTTTGCAGGCGCAGTTACCCCGCAGTTCACACATACTACGCCATTCGAAAATGACTGGTAGTGGCCAGCCGGGTTAGCGAAGCTCGAAATAGTTTGCGGCGGGGTAGTCGAGGCTACACCCACGCCGTAGTAGAGGCGCAAATCGTCGAGCAAGGCCACAGCATCGCTACGCTCGATAGAAACGGCATCGAACGACTTAGTAGCCTGAAACGTAACCAACGACTTGCTATCAGGTAGCACGCTCAGGCCTAGCAACGTGCTACCCGACCCCGTTTCCTGCAACACGCCATTCCTGTAGGTTTTGATAACCAATGAGCTTAACACGCTTGCATCAAGCAGGTTATTGTCCTGGCCTATAACAAAGCCAGCTTTGTAGTTGCTGGGGGCCGTGCCATCGAGCCCCACCGTAAGGCGGGCCGTGCAAAACACCGAGGCCAGGCTGCTGAAGGTAGCGTAATTGGTTTTGTCATTATCTACAGCAAAACTGGGATTAGCTACCTTTTCGGCGCAGTCGCCGCTGGTGCTGACCTGGCCCGGCGTGGTAGTGCTGGAGTTGGAAGTGAGACCCATAATCTGGGTAGCCGTGTTGGGGCCTACGCCGTAAGCGTAATGAATGTTGATAGCAGCCCCTAGGCTCACCGACGGGCCAAATACTATCTCTACCTGGTTGAAAGGAGCCGTCGAAATCAGCTCTAGTTGCACTGGGTAGCCATTGCCCGCAGCTATCCGGGCGCCCAGCACCTTAGCATCTACCAGCATTTCATCCTGCACCTTGGTAGGCATCGGGCTAGTGCTAGTGCTCAGATACGTGCGAATGGTTACATTTCCGAGTAAGTTTAGGTTGACCAGCCCGCCGTTGGGCGAGAGCACTAGGCCGCCCCGATAGCCAGTCAGCGCGGTGCCGTTAAGCTGGTAGCGGATAGTGGTAGAAGTGAGGATAGGCAAATAGGCCGTCGCCGAAATGGCCGCGATTCCCACAGGAGTTGTTACCTCAGTCGTCACTCCGGGAGTGCACGCACCGAAGCAAGTGCGCTTGGGGGTAAAGTCGATGGGTGCCCCTGTAGAGTAAAAGGCTGCCCCCTGTGCACCCAGCGTCACCAGCAAAAGCAGTGGCATCAACAGGCTTTTTAGGGCACTAGCCGCTACGCGACTAAATTTGATTTTTTCAAGAACTTGCATGATGAGGCAGAGTAGTTTGTTATCACTTCCCCTATAATTCAACAAAACTGCCAATTCTCTAACTTATTGTTTTTCAATAATATGTAGTAAATTATTCGTTCTAATTTTGTCCCAAACTGAAATGAATACACTATGAAAAAAGGAATTCGTCCCAAATTACCACTACGTATTTAGCGCAAATTCAGAATTTTAGGCGGAATTTTACACGATTTCTAAATTACTAGCCGACGCAGCCCATTCTATAACTTTACCAGTAAAAACTTGCTCTTTTACACCGCCTATACTCGTATAGGTGCTCCTTTCCTTCCTCATGAAAGCTTCCTCGCATTACCACATCTGGGTTATTGGGGCCGATAGCCACTATATGATGCGCCTTTGCCATCGACTCAGCCTGAACCCTGACCACTTGGTGCGGCGCTTTGCTACGGTGGCTCTGGCGCTCGCCTACCGGTCGGCGGCCACTGCGCTGCCCAACGCCCTCGTACTCGACAGTGATGGCCAGGAGGGCCTGCCCCGACGCCTGATGCGCAAGCTGCGCGAGCGGCTGCCCCAGGCGCACTTTTATGTGCTAGCCAATGAAGCCGACGCTGAGGCGGAAGCCGATTTGCTAGGTCAGGGCATCAGCGGGTACCTGGTGAAAGACATGCACAGCCCCGAGCGGCTGTGGCAAGCACTGGCCGCGACCCGCCAGCCCGCCGCGCCCAGCGCCCCAACGACGGTCGAGGCTGGGGTTGGCCTGCTGCTGGGCCAGCACCCTAGCATGCAGCAAGTGCGCGAGCTGATTGCGAAAGCGGCGCGCACCACCATCACGGTATCGGTGAGCGGCGAAACGGGCACGGGTAAGGAGCTGGTGGCACAGGCCATCCATAACCAGTCTGACCGGGCGGGGCAACCATTTGTGGCGCTTAACATGGCCGCCATTCCGCGCGAGCTGCTCGAGAGCGAGTTGTTTGGCCACGAGAAGGGGGCTTTTACCGGCGCCGCTAGCCGGCGTGTGGGCCGCTTTGAGGAGGCCAATGGCGGCACGCTGTTTCTGGATGAGATTGCCGACCTTGAGCTGATGCTGCAAGCCAAGCTGCTGCGCGTGCTGCAAGAGCGGGCCGTGACGCGCGTGGGCGGCAGCCAGCCCGTGCCCTTCGATGTGCGCCTGGTGGTGGCTACCCACCGCAACCTAACGGCCGAGGTAGAGGCCGGCCGCTTTCGCGAAGACCTGTACTACCGTCTGCTCGGGCTACCCATCGAGCTGCCTCCACTGCGCCGGCGCGGCCAGGATATCTTGCTGCTGGCCGAGGCCTTTGTGCGCGCCTTCAGCCAGCTCAACAAGCTGCCCCCACGGCCATTCAGCCCCGAGGCGCGGCAGCACTTACTCGCCTACGCCTACCCCGGCAACGTGCGCGAACTCAAAGCCGTGGTGGAGCTCGCCGCCGTGCTAGTCGACGGCGAGCAGATTGGGGTAGCCGACATTCCGTTTCGGTCGGTGCCCGCGCCGCCCGTGGCAACGGTGTCGCGCAGCAGCACTACCCTGGTTTTTCCGTCGTTGCGCGAGCAAACGCTGGCCATCATGCAAGACAGTCTCACCGCCTTGAACGGCGACGTGGTGGCCGCTGCCAGCCGTCTGCGCGTGGGCCGCTCCACGCTCTACCGCCTCATCCAGAGCGGGCACCTGCAGCTGCCGTAGGCTAGCCCTGCGAAATGCCCGAATTTTAATGTAACCCTACCTCGGCGATTTAGGTTAAGGTGTTGTGACCTAGGGTTAGCGCCCGGGTGTTTCTTTTTATCCTCATTTGCTTTTCCCTACGACTATGTGGTATTTATTTTTTGCCCTCATCGCAGCTACTGCTTTTCTGGCTATCGATACGGCCCGCCGCGTGCGCAACATGGTAAGCCCCGAGCCCGCTCTGGCGCGCTAAGTGCTTTGGCCCCAAGCCTGAAAAACAGAAAAAGCAGCCTCCTGGCTGCTTTTTCTGTTAAGCGGTTTAGCAATAACAAATAGTAAGCGGGCCGGGCCCGCGTCTCAGCCCTAGCGAATAACGAGCTTGCACAGCTGGCTCGAATTATCGGCTTCCAGCTTTACGTAGTACAAGCCGTTGGCAAAGCGGCTCAGGTCTAGCGTCTTGGTATAGCGTTCGTTGAGCTCAGTCAGGGTTTCGCGATAGAGTACTGTGCCGATAACGTTGAGCACGCTGACCTCTACCCGACGGCCTTCGAGGCCACTGATGGTAAGGTGCACAATACCCGTGCTAGGGTTGGGGTATACCACTAGGGCCTTATCGTCGAGGGCAGGGCGCGCAATGGTTTGGTGCGTGCTACTACCGGTAGTGGTTTGGGCGGCCGCGGGGCTGCCAGTGCAAACGCCAATGCTAGCGAGCCAGAGTAATCCAAATAGTAAGGGTTGTTTCATAATATAGTCAACCAGAACACAGTAGCCGGGTGGGATGAAAGTTAACGACGAACTTGTCTTTTGGTTTCGCAAAACTACAGCTCCCAGCTTATTACTATACGCTTAATTATTCGCAGCCGGATTTTTGACCGGTTAATCAGTGGTTTTTCTTGCTAAAAATAATTTACCGGCCTTGGTGCTGGGTGGCGGGCTAGCGGGCCTGGCCGCCGCCCTCGACCTAGCCAGGCGCGGCCACCGCGTGGTGGTGGTAGAGCGGCGGCGCTACCCCTTTCACCGGGTGTGCGGCGAGTACGTGAGCAACGAGGTGCTGCCCTACCTGCGCCGGCTGGGGGCCGACCCCGCGGCGCTGGCCCCGGCGGCCATCGGGCAGTTTCGGCTGTCGTCGCCGGCCGGGCGCGCGCTGGCTAGCCCCCTCGACCTGGGTGGCTTTGGGGTGAGCCGCTACGTGCTCGACGACTTCTTGTACCAGCGGGCGGTGGCGGCGGGCGTCGAGTTTATCTTCGCTACCGTGGCCGACGTAACCTTTGAGGCTGAGGCCGACCAACACCTGGTGGCCTTGACCGACGGCCGCCAGCTGGTGGCTAGCCTCGTGCTGGGCACCTACGGCAAGCGCAGCACCCTCGACCGGCAGCTCGGGCGCTCGTTTTTCAGCCAGCGCTCACCCTACCTGGGCGTGAAGCATCACCTACGGCTGCCTGGCTTTGCGCGCGATGTCATTGAGCTGCACAATTTTCGGGATGGCTACGCGGGCATTTCGGCTATCGAAGGCGATAAGCTGTGCTTTTGCTACCTCACCACGCGCGCCAATCTCAAGGCGAGCGGCGGCTCCATTGCCGCGCTCGAGGGCGAGGTACTGGCCCGCAACCCGCACCTGGCCGATATCCTCCGCCACGCCGAGCGCCTCTACGCCCAGCCCGAAGTTATCAACGAAATTTCCTTTGCCCCCAAGCTGCCCGTAGAGCAGCACCTGCTGATGGTGGGCGACGCGGCGGGCCTTATCACGCCACTCTGCGGCAATGGCATGGCTATGGCGCTGCACGGTGCCGCGCTGGCTGCCCCGCTGGCCAGCCGGTTCCTGAGCGGCGAGCTGCCGCGCGCGGCGCTGGAGGCGGCCTACGCCCAAGCCTGGCAGCGGCAGTTTGGCACGCGGCTGCGGGTGGGGCGAGCGGTGCAGGGCCTGTTTGGCGGGCCAGTGCTGAGCGAGCTGGTGGTGGGCGGCCTGCGCCACTGGCCCGCCGCCGTGCGGGCTCTCATGCGCCAGACCCACGGCCGCGCGTTTTAAGTTGCTTATAAGACAGACGGTTTTTTATTCGCCCAACCTGTTATCAGCCAATAGCTTGCCCGGATACAATTTTATCGCAACTAGCAAAGACCCCCAAAAAACGGGCAAAAACCCGCTCGCTGCCGCCAAACCAGCCGCCATTACGTAATTAGCAGCTCGCGCTTCACAGCTCCAATTCATAACTCCTAATTCATACTTCATAATTTAAAAACCTAATGCCCAGCTACTTGGGTGCCATCGGCACCGCTACCCCACCCCACCGCCTCGCCCAGCCCGTCATTGCCGATTTTATGGCCGGGGCGCTGGAGCTGGATGCGGGCGGCCGGCGCAAGCTGCAGGCGTTGTACCGCGTGTCGGGCATTGGGCACCGCTACTCGGTGCTGGCCGACTACGGCCGGGCCCACGGCGACTACGACTTTTTTCCCAACACGCCGGGCCTAGAGCCTTTCCCGAGCGTGAGCCAGCGCATGGCCGCCTACCGGCGCGAGGCCCTGCCGCTAGCCCTGGCCGCCGTGCAAAGCACCCTGGCGCAGGCGCCGGGCGTGGGCGCCGCTAGCCTCACGCACCTCATCACGGTGAGCTGCACGGGCATGTATGCGCCGGGCCTCGATATTGAACTGGTAGCGGCCCTGGGCCTGCCCGCCTCGGTGCGCCGCACCTGCGTCAACTTTATGGGTTGCTACGCGGCCGTGAACGCCCTGCGCCTGGCCGATAGCATGGTGCGCGCCGACCCCGCCGCTAGGGTGCTGGTAGTGAGCGTAGAGCTGTGCACCCTGCACTTTCAAAAAAGCCACGAGCCCGACCACTTGGTGAGCAACGCGCTGTTTGGCGATGGCGCGGCGGCCTGCCTGGTGCTGGGCCAGCCGCTACCCGGCCCGGCGCCCAGCTTGGCGCTGCGCGCCTTCCACTGCGGGCTAGCCCCCGAGGGCGTGCAAGACATGGCCTGGCACATCGGCGACTTTGGCTTCGAAATGACGCTCTCGGGCTACGTGCCGGCGCTCATCGAGCGGGGCATCGGGCAGCTCACGGCCGACTTATTGCAGGACTTGCCGGTGCGCCGCGAAGACATCCGGCACTTTGCCCTGCACCCCGGCGGCCGCAAAATTCTGGAGGCCATCGAGCAGGCGCTGGGCCTGAGCAAGGACGACAACCGCTACGCCTACCAGGTACTGCGCGACTACGGCAACATGTCGTCGGCCACGGTGCTGTTTGTGCTGCGCGAGCTGCTGGCCGCCGCTAGCCCCGCCGACGCGGGCGCGCCCGTGCTCAGCTGCGCCTTCGGGCCGGGCCTCACGATGGAGGCCATGCTGCTGGAGATAGTAGCGGGCGCTACGGATTAAGTATTAGTAGTTCAAGAGCCAAGCCTGGCAGTGGCATGTACAGCCTGAAAACTAGGCGTAAGCACGTTACTCTTTCAGCATTTGATAGCGCACTTTGGTCACTTGGGCTGTATCGACCACAAATCGGTAGTGTTGCGTTGCCCCGGTCATTACAAAGCTGACCTCACCCGTTTTGGGTGGACCCACCGCATGGGAAAGAGAAGAAAAGAGCAACCATCGGCCGGTGGCTGGCTGACGCAGAGGCAACACGTAAAGTCCTTTATCAGCATCGAGCAGGTAAATTGCCTTAGCTTGGGCCACTAGGTGCGCGGGCACAATATAACCTAGCTCCTCGTAGAAGCCATCGTAGCGGAAGTGACTTATCTCGCGGCCGTTGCGCACATCGCGCACAAATGCGTTGGACTGGCGCAGTTGGGCGGGGCTAGCGTCGAAAGAAGGCATCTCATTGGGGCGGGGGCGCGACCGGCCCGGCTCGTAGATAAGCAGGGCTAGCGTGTCGTTGAGCAGCTGAGCACCGCGCAATTCGGCCCCGGCGCGCGCCAGCGGGATTGGCGGGCGGCCAGCGTGCCGTATCTCACTTCCTGTCAAAAGGGTGCGACTATCAGCAGCTAGCGTTACCGCTAATTCGGGGCCTCCATCCGCACCAGGGCCCAGGTAGCGCACCTGCCCGCCAGGCGCGAGCACCAGCACCGCCTCGCCGTACCAGTCGGTGCCGGGTGCCGCGAAGGCCACTGTATAAACCAGCCCGCCCAGCGGCGCGCTGTAGCCCAGCAGCCGGGGCAGCTCTACCCCGCTGCTGATAGCCAGTTCGGGACCCACGGCCGGGTAAAAATCGGCCTTGGTGAAGGTATGGCGGCCTAGCCGATGGCCTAGCGAGTCGCGCACTTCTACCGTGTAGTATCCTTGAAAGCCCCGGCTAGTATCGCCCGCAAAATACTTGGCCGGGTCGGGCGGCGTTACGTGGGTCAATGGCCGCAGGGTATCGAGGCGCACTTGCCAGCTTAGGCGGTAAGAGTGCCCAGGCAGGTGCAGCACCGTATCGGCCCGGGCCGCAAAGATTTCATAGAGTAAGGAGGCCGGAAATTGGGTGGGCGACTCATATGCCGATGGTTTAGGGGTTGATGCAGAGGCCACTATGGGCGCAGTAGGCTGTATGGGGGCTGTTGGTGCTTCGGACGACGGTTGGCGCTGTCCGCAGCCCATACATAACCACAAGAGCGCCCAGGTAGCAAACGAATTGATGTTCATTAATTTATTACAGGCAAACCTTCCGCATAGATAACCACCTGCCACCGAAACGCCCAGCACCAGCGCAGCTCATACTGCGTGATGCCCGCCGCGGCCAGCAGCCGCACCCAGTCTTGGCGCGAAAAGGCGCGGGCTACCGACAGCGGCGCATCGTGCTGCACCAGGCGCGAGCCGCCGAGCAGCTTCGTCAAATATTTGATGCTGTAGTAGGCCAGCGGGTGGCGGTGCAGGTCATTGATAATCATGGCTAGCCCCGCCTGCCGGTGCCAGCCGCGCAGCAGCGCCACCAGCTCGGTATCGGTGAAGTGGTGGCAGAAGAGGCTAGCCGTGAGCACATCGTAGGGCCGGGCCGCAAACTCGGCCGAAAAAATATCGAACTGCCGGTAGCTGATTTCGGGATACGCCGCGCTTTTGGCGGCGGCGTAGGCCAGCATAAACTCGTTGGCGTCGATGCCCTCGGCCGCCAGGGGCACGCGCCGCCGCCGGGCCCAGCGCGCCACGTGGCGCAGGGTGTCGCCGCCGCCGCTGCCCAGGTCGGCCAGGCGTAGCGGGCGCCCCGCCGGGAAGCTCGGTTGCAGCCGCGCCAGCGCCGCCAGCACCGGCCGGTAGCCCCCTAGCCAGGTGTTAATGGTTTCGAGCTCGTCGAGGTTTTGGCGCAGCTCCTCGCTGGCCAACGTCAGGTCGTCCATCAGCTCGAGGGCAGTGGCCCGGGTGGTCAGGTTCATAGCCACAAAGGTGGCGGCCGGATAGCGAACGCGCCCAACTGGCACTAAAGTGGTAAATAATAGCAGATTATCGGGAGAACGCCTTTACCTTTGGGCAAATACTTCGCACGCTTTCCTATCTATGAAAACCCCAGCACTATGTGGCGGCCTGCTGGTGGCAGTATTCCTAACTGCCAGTAGGCCAGTTACTCCGGCCGTTTCGTTTGGTTTTCCCGATGGCGTCGCTATCGATGCGGCGGGCATGCTATACGTGGTCGATACCGACAACGGCTTGGTGCACAAGGTAGATAGTGCCGGCGAAGCCACGCCCTTCAATACTGGCACCCTGGCCTACCCCACGGGCATAGCCGTGAGCACTACCGGCACGGTGTACATAGCCGATGCGGGCAGCCATAGCATTGTGCAGGTGAGCCCGACTGGCGAAATAAGTACCCTGGCGCACAACCGAGAGTTGATATTTCCGGCCGCCGTGGCTGTTGATGCGGCCGGCAACGTGTACGTGGCCGACTCGGGCAGCGAGCCAGGCAGCGGCACCGTGCAGAAGATAAGCCCGCAGGGCGCCCGCGCTACCCTGGCCAAGGGCCTCAACAAGCCGGCCGGCATTGCGGTGAGCGCGCAGGGCCTGGTGTACGTGGCCGACACCGGCAATAACACCGTGCGCCAAATAGACCCCGACGGGCACGTTACGGTGCTGGCTGCCAATTTCAACCACCCCCGGGGCCTAGCTGTGGAGCCCACCGGCGCCCTGCTCGTGGCCAATACCTATGGCAATAATATTCGGCGGGTGAGCCCAGCCGGGCAGGTATCATTGGTAGCCGAGGGCTTTAATTTTCCGGCAGGCCTAGCCGCGGGGCCCGCGGGCATTGTGTACGTAACCGATACGGGCACGAGCTCGGTGCGCAAAATCGGCACCGATGGGCAGGTGTCGTTGCTGGCCGGGGGTAGCAGCAGCCCCGTACCCGCGGCGCTACCGCTAGCCGACAGCTCGGCCATCAGCCACGCCGACACTACCCGGCACAAATAATCGGGTTGGCTCAGGCCACGTAGTCAGCTAGGTAGGTGTAGCGTGGCCGCAGCTGGCCTTCGCTGGCAATGGTGGCCCTGGCCACCACACCCGCCGCATCGCCCCCCAGTAGGTGCGGAAAAAACTGGTCGAGCAATTGCCGGCCGAAGTCGCGGCTGGCGTTGCGCGGCAGCTCGCAGGGCAGGTTGTCCACGGCCATCACCGTGATGGTGCGCGGACCCGAGTAGGCCGGGGCTAGCCCGCCAGTGGCGGGGTCGTAGTCGAAGGCTGGCTCCTCGATGGTGGTGCTGCGCTTGGTGAGCGGAATGGAGCCATTCACGTCGCAGGTGACATCGGCAATCGTATCAAGCTTGAAATCAGTACTTCGCGTGTCTTCCTCGCTAAACAAACGTGGGGCGGCCGGGTCCCAGTAGGCGCAGGCGATGAGCAAATCCGTCACGGGCAGAAAGTTGCTGAACGTGGACTCGTAGGCCGCGGGCTCCTGGTGAAAGTTGGCCGTGTCCCACACCCGGCCGTCGCGGCGGCGGTTGTAGTCGGAGCTGCGCAGCTGTGCATACACCGGCTCGCTGAAACTGAGGTAGAGGTAGTCGTACACGCTCACCCGCCGGATGCCCATGCGGCCCAGCACCTCCACCGCACCCTGGGCTACGCGGCCCGAGCCCGTCACGGCTATCTTGATGGCCGGCAGGCGCTTCACCTTGAAAAATTCTTCCTGCATGTCCTCCATATCCACACACTGCCAGGCCGGCTTGAGCTGAAACAGGCCGTGCTTGCGGCCGTAGGTCAGCAGCCCGTTATACGCCCCCACAATGCCGGCCCAGTGCCCGAAGGCCACCACGCGCTCGCCGGCCGCATTGGTCAGCAGCTCGTAGTCGATGAGCGTAATATTCTCGCGCAGAACAGTTTGCAATAGCTGTCGGTTGGCGGGCTGCTTCTTAATGGTGTGCGAGAAAAAGCAGTACGTTTTGCCGGGCAGTAGCCAGGCCACGGGCACTTCCTTTACCCCCAGTAGCACGTCGCAGGTCGCCATCTCGTCGCGCACCTCGATGCCGAGGTCGCGGTACTCCTGGTCGGCAAAGGCGCGGTGTGGGCTAGGCTGCACCCGCACCCGCAAGCCAGGGTAAGTGTCTTGTAGCTCGACGCATTTTTTGGGGGTGAGGGCCACGCGGCGGTCGGGCGGGGTGCGGCCTTCGCGCAGCAGGCCAATGAGGGTGGGCAGGGGCATGGAAATAGAACGGCTAATAAGGACCCTCATGCGCATCTGGCGTCCGCTTGCCAAAGCCTTTCTATCGCTTCAGCGAGCAGCCTGGATGGAATAATAGAGAAGCTTCGGCAAGCGGACGCCAGATGCGCACGAGGGTCTATTTTGACTAATGATGAGCACTAAGCGCCAAAAGTACACCCCTAGCCCGACCAAACCGGGCGTACCTTTGTTAAGGAAAAAGTTGCCTTCTCCTCCCCTTCTCCAGCCCACGTTTATGTCGTTTAGATTCAAGCCCGCCGACGTGTTTGAAACCCGCCACAACGCGCCCGACCAAGCTAGCCAGCAAGCTATGCTGGACGCCGTTGGGGCCGCCGACCTGGCCCAGCTCATCGCCGAAACGGTGCCCGCCGCCATTCGCCTGCCCCGGGCGCTGGCCCTGCCGCCGGCCCTCACCGAGCGCCAGTTTTTGAAGCGCTTCAAGCAGATTGCCGGTCAGAACAAGGTGTATAAGAGCTACATCGGCCTCGGGTATCACGACACCACGCTGCCGCCCGTTATTCAGCGCAACATCCTCGAAAACCCCGGCTGGTACACCGCCTACACGCCCTACCAGGCCGAGATTGCCCAGGGCCGCCTCGAAGCGCTCATCAATTATCAGACCCTGATAATCGACCTCACCGGCCTGCCCATCGCCAACGCCAGCTTGCTCGACGAGGCCACCGCTGCCGCCGAGGCGCTGCACATGCTGCACTCGCAAACCAAGAAAAAGAACGCCACCAAGTTCTTCGTGTCGGAGCAGGTTTTGCCCCAAACGATTGATGTGCTGCGCACCCGCGCCACGCCGCTCGGCATCGAGCTGGTAATTGGCGACCACCGCACGGCCGACGTGAGCGACGAGGCCTTCTTCGGCGTGATGGTGCAGTATCCCGGCGCCAACGGGACGATTTTTGACTACACCGAATTTATCGCCAAAGCGCAGGCCAACAACCTGTTCGTAGTGATGGCGGCCGACCTGCTGGCCCTCACGCTGCTGACTTCGCCCGGCGAGCTGGGCGCCGATGTGGTGGTGGGCTCGTCGCAGCGCTTCGGCGTGCCGATGGGCTTTGGCGGGCCGCACGCGGGCTTTTTCTCGTGCAAGGACCAGTTTAAGCGCGTTATCCCGGGCCGCATTATCGGGCAGAGCGTGGACGCGGCCGGCAACAAAGCCTACCGCATGGCCCTGCAAACCCGCGAGCAGCACATTCGCCGCGAGAAAGCGACCTCCAACATCTGCACCGCGCAGGTGCTGCTGAGCGTGCTGGCCGGCATGTTTGCCGTGTACCACGGCCCGAAAGGCATCCGGCAGTTTGCCGTGAACACGCACCTGTTTGCCCAAATTTTGGAAGCCGAGCTGAAGGCGCTAGGGGTTGAGCAGCTGAACAGCCACTACTTCGACACCCTGAGCCTGCGCCTCGAAAGCCACGAGCTGCAACAGGCGCTGAAGACGGAAGCTGAAGCCGCGGGCATCAATTTCCGCTACTACGAGGAGACGCTAGTGGGCATTTCGCTGCACCAGAACGTGGAAATCGACGACGTGCGCGACATCGTGGACATTTTCGCCAAAGTGTTGGGCAAAGAGGTAGCCACCACGGCCGCCCCCACCGCCGAGGCCGAGCTGACGCTGACCTGGCCCGAAAGCCTGCAGCGCACCAGCGAGTACCTCACGCACCCGGTCTTCAACACGCACCACGCCGAGCACGAGCTGCTGCGCTACATGAAGCAGCTCGAAAACAAGGACTTGAGCCTCGCCCACAGTATGATTCCGCTAGGCTCGTGCACCATGAAGCTCAACGCCACGGCCGAAATGATACCCGTGACCTGGCCCGAAATCGGCCAACTCCACCCCTTCGCCCCGGCCGACCAGACGGTGGGCTACCAGCAAATTATCCGCGACCTGCAAGCCTGGTTGTGCGAGGTGACCGGCTTCGCGGCCGTGAGCCTGCAGCCCAACTCGGGCGCGCAGGGCGAGTACGCCGGCCTGCTGGCCATCCGGGGCTACCACGAGGGCCGCGGCGACACGCACCGCACGGTGGCGCTTATCCCGGCCTCGGCCCATGGCACCAACCCCGCCTCGGCCGTGATGGCCGGTATGCAGGTAGTGGTGGTAAAAAGCACCGAAGACGGCAACGTGGACATGGACGACCTGCGCGCCAAAATCGCCCAGCACGCCGACCGCCTCTCGTGCCTCATGGTGACCTACCCCAGCACGCACGGCGTGTACGAGGAGACGATTATCGAAATCTGCGAGCTCATTCACCAGGCCGGCGGCCGCGTGTACATGGACGGCGCCAACATGAACGCCCAGGTGGGCCTCACCTCGCCGGCCAGCATCGGCGCCGACGTGTGCCACCTCAACCTGCACAAAACGTTCTGCATTCCGCACGGCGGCGGCGGCCCCGGCGTGGGCCCCATCGGCGTGGTAGCCGACCTCATTCCGTACCTGCCCGGCCACGTGGTAGTGCCGGTAGAGGGCCGCAGCAGCGGCGCCGTGTCGGCCGCGCCGTACGGCTCGGCTAGCATCCTGCCCATCTCCTACGCCTACATTTCGATGATGGGCGGCGATGGCATCACCCGCGCCACCGAGCTGGCTATTCTGAATGCCAACTACATCAAGGCTCGCCTCGAAGCGCACTACCCGGTGCTCTACACCGGCGCGCAGGGCCGCTGCGCCCACGAGATGATTCTCGATTGCCGCCACTTCAAAAAGGCCGGTATCGAGGTGGAAGACATCGCCAAGCGCCTGATGGACTACGGTTTCCACGCGCCTACGGTGAGCTTCCCGGTAGCCGGCACGCTTATGATTGAGCCGACCGAAAGCGAGAGCAAGGAGGAGCTCGACCGCTTCTGCGACGCCATGATTGCCATCCGCAAGGAAATCACGGAGGTAGAAGAAGGCCGCGCCGACGCCAAGGAAAACGTGCTCAAGCACGCGCCCCACACCGCCGCCACGGTGCTCGTGCACGACTGGACGCGCCCCTACTCGCGCGAGCAGGCCGTGTACCCGCTGCCGTACGTGCGCAACGCCAAGTTCTGGCCCACCGTGTCGCGCATCGACTCGGCCTACGGCGACCGCAACCTCATTTGCAGCTGCACGCCGCTGGAGGAGTACGCCGACGAGCAGGAAGCCTTGGTTGCGACGGACAAAGGCCCGTCGTACTAATGCAGTAGCGCGGACTTTTAGTCCGCGAGTGAGCTGAAAGTACTCGCGGACTAAAAGTCCGCGCTACACCAAAAAGCGCCCGGCTGAGCACGCGAAAGCGACTCGGCCGGGCGTTTGGCGTACTGGGCGATTGGCTAAGCAAACTAGTCGGCTAGCCTACCTTTTTTTGGAACATTGCCCCAGCAGCTAGCGTTAACTCAGCACCTCCGCATCTGTGGACTATCCCATTAATTTTTAGCCTTATGAACCGCATCACGCATCTTTTGGCCCGTCCGGTCGCCTTGGCGGTCACGGGCCTGGCGCTGACCTTCGGCGTCGCTTCCTGCGCTACCTCGGCCAACGTGGCCGCGACCAGCGATTTCGACCACGCCGTCAATTTTCGCGCCTATAAAACCTGGTCCTGGTACCCTAAGCAGGCCAACGATACCGAAGGCGGCCCCGCTCGCGGCTACGAGTCGTTTACGGACCAGCGCATCCGCGACGCCGTAACCAAAGACCTAACTGCCAAGGGCCTGACCGAAGTAGCCAGCAACGCTAGCCCCGATGTGTACGTGGCCTACAGCGTGCGCGTCGAAAACAAGCAGCAGGTGGCGGGCGGCTACCCCTATAGCCCCTACGGCTATGGCTACGGTGGCTACGGCTACGGCGGCTTTGGTGGCTACCCCTACGGCGGTGGCCGCGCCTACAACTACAAAGCCGGCACGGTCATCATCGACATTGTGGATGCCCGCCGCAAAGAGCTTGCTTGGCGCGGCACCGGCCAGGCCCAGCTTGACCAAAACAGCATCTCGGAAACCGAAACCTACCGCATCGTGAACAGCGTGCTGGGCAATTACCCGCCCACCGACGACCGCCGCCCTTCGGCCGTGCGCTAGGCTACTAGGCCTCAGCAGCATTTTTAAACACGAAAAGCTCCACTACCGAGTGGAGCTTTTCGTGTTTAAAAACGCTCACTTGCGCTTGGGGTCCGGACCAAAGCGATTGGGTCCTTGCGTACCGGCGATGAACTGCATTCCGCTTCCTATCACCAGGTTGGCCATCGGCACCAGCGATAAGAGCAGCCACCAGCCGCGCAAATCTATATCGTGCAAGCGCTTGACACTCTGCGCAACAACCAGGTAGAAGCAGCCTAGTATTGCCAGTAGTGAGATGTGCTGCCAATAGGTAGCCACGCTGTTAAACTTAGTTTCGGCAAGCACTGGCAGCCCGTAGCAACCGAAAGCCACTATGTAGAGGGCTGGCACCCGCCAGAGAAAAGCCCGCCGCCGTAGGCGGCCGGTAAGTTTAAACCAATTCAGCACGCGGCGAAGGTAAATAATCGCCGCACCCGATACAAACCTATTCCGTCGACAACTACCCTAGCGGCAATTAAATCGGCACATTTACGTGGCGCTCGGCGTGGTAGCTGCTGCGCACCAGCGGGCCACTTTCTACGTATTTGAGGCCCCGGCGCAGGCCTTCTTCGCGGTAGGCGGCGAAGGTGTCGGGGTGAATGAACTCGGCTACTTCGAGGTGGCGCTTGGTGGGCTGCAGGTACTGGCCCAGCGTGAGAATATCGAGGCCGTTGGCCACGAGGTCGTCCATGGCCTGGTGCACTTCGTCCTGCTTTTCGCCCAGGCCCAGCATAATGCCCGATTTGGTGCGATGGCCCTGTAGCTTGGTGCGGCGGATTTGCTCCAGGCTGCGGTCGTACTTGCCCTGGGGGCGCACGAGGCGGTAGAGGCTACCCACCGTTTCCATATTGTGCGAAATCACTTCCTGGCCGCCCGAAATCATCACGTCGAGCGCCGCCCAGTTGGCCTTCACGTCGGGTATCAGGGTTTCGATGGTCGTTTCGGGGCTCAGCTCCTTGGTAAACACCACCGTATCGCGCCACACGCTGGCGCCGCGGTCCTTCAGCTCATCGCGATTCACGGAGGTAATAACGGCGTGCTTCACCTTCATGAGGCTGATGGCTTCGGCCACGCGGCGGGGCTCGTCGAGGTCGAGCTCGCTGGGGCGGCCGGTAGCCACGGCGCAAAACGAGCACGAGCGCGTGCACACGTTGCCGAGTATCATAAAGGTGGCGGTGCCCGCGCCCCAGCACTCGCCCATATTGGGGCAATTGCCTGATTCGCAGATGGTATGCAGCTTGTGCTCATCTACCAGCTTGCGCACGGCGGCGTAGTCGGGGCCGATGGGCAGCTTCACGCGCAGCCAGTCGGGCTTGCGCGGGCGGGCCGGCGCGGGGGGCGCAAGTGGTTCGGCCTGAATAATGGGCAGGGAGAGCAGCATCGTATCCATAGTATAAAGTTAAGCCCTAGCGGCCGGGCGAGGCAGCAGCCACTAGCTTCGGTGCCCGATGTAGAGCGTGAGATAAACCGACGGGAAGAACTGTCGGTTCAGGCTATTGGGGTCGTTGGGGGCGGGCGGGTTCAGCATGAGCAGGCGCTTGGTGTAGGCCTCGAGCAAGAAACCCACTTCGGCGCCGGCCACGGCATCGCGGTAGCGGCCGTACTCGAAGCTGAGGCCGCCGCGCAGGTGCACGCCCGGCACCACCTTGGTTTGGCCGATGCCGCTGAATAGCGGCGCCCGGTCGAAGATGTAGTTTTCGGAAACGCCGCCGTGCTTATTGGGGTCATAGGCCTCATCCACAATAACATCGCTGGTGCTGGGAGCCGAGCCATTGCGGGCGGCCGTCTGGTCGAAGCTCACGTAGTAGGGCATCAGCAGCGCCAGCGAGGGGCCGGCGCTCAGCAGGCCGTTGACCTGCACGCCGGCATCGGCCGCCTTGCGAAACAGGATGCGCTGAATGCCGATGGAGGGCCGCAGCGCAAACGCGTAGTTGGCCTTGAAGCGCTTGTAGCTGCCCCCGGTGTAGGGGTTGGTCACGCTCTCCTCCTTGGGGTTTTTGAACGAGACGCCCTCCAGGCTCCAGAAGCGCAGCCAACGCTCGTCGAGCACGCGCGCAATGCGCACGTTGGCACCGCCGATGAGGCCGCCCTGGGTATTGAAATTGAGGCCAAACACCGTTTCGCGGCGGTACGACTGCTCGTCGGACGGCATGGCCTGGGCGGGGGCGGCCTGGAGCGTGGGGCCCACGGGCGCGGGTGTGGTGCTGGGGGCCGCCCGCCCGGCCGAGCGGGCGGGCCGGGCCGGGCGGGTATCCTGCGCGGCAGCGGGCCGCGGCGCGGTTAGGGCGAGCGCCAGGCAACCGGCGGCGATGACGTACGTCTTGTTCATAGAGAAGTCAAAAATACCTGCCGGCAGGGGTTTTACCACCCGGCGTTTCGCTAACGCGGCTAGGGTAGCTTTGTGGTATGAGCACGCCCCACACCACCGCCACCGCCCGCTACGAGGGCCAGCTGCGCACCGAAGCTACGCACACCGCTTCGGGTACTATCATCCAAACCGATGCCCCGGTTGATAACCACGGGCGCGGCGAAGCGTTTTCGCCGACCGACCTCGTGGGCACCGCCCTGGGCACCTGCATTCTCACCACGATGGCTATTGTGGCCGAGCGCCACCAGGTAGACCTGGTGGGTGCTTCCTTCAAAATGGAAAAAATAATGAGCCAGGAGCCGCCGCGCCGCATTGCCCAGCTCAACGTGGAGCTGCACATGCCCGCTAGCCTCAATGAGCGCGACCGGGCCCTGATGGAGCGTACCGCGCACACCTGCCCGGTGGCCTTGAGCCTGAACCCGGAAATAAAGCAAGAGGTTCGGTTTGTGTACGAGTAGCGGGCCTAGCGCCCCCTGCTGCCAGCCGCCCCGATTAGTTCGGGGCGGCTTTTTTTTCGTATGAAATTCGGGCATCGTACATAATTCCGGCTTTTCGCATACATTTGCTATCCGAACCTGGGTGGTACCGGGCTGACTGTGTGGCCGTTTTGGCCAATTTTTACCCTTTCCCCCCAACGCCCATGGTTCTTATCGTGGTAGGGCTCCTTATTGCCCTCATTTTCATCGCCCGAAGTTGGGATAACCCACTTCGGCTCAAAGAATTAGAAGCTGATTTGGGCCAGCACCGGGCTCAGCAGCACCGGTTGCAGGGCGAAGTCGAGGAGCTGCGCAGCCAGCTGCTCGCGCTACGCGAAGAGTTCCTGCTAGCCCGGCCCAACGTGGCTACCGGGGCGTCGACTCCCGCGCAGTGGGCCGATTTCTCCGCCGCCTGGGCTAGCCCGGCACCGGCAGCGCCCGAGCCCGTAGCAGCGGCACCAGCAACACCTGCCGAGCAACCGGCGGCGCCCGCCGAAACAGCGCCGGAAATGGCGCTAGCCCCCGCACAAGAAACCGAAGAGCTAGCGCCTGCCGAAGCCGAGCAAGCGCCCGCCGCCCAGGTGACCGAATCGGAATCAGTCGCCTTGCCCGAAGCGGCGAACGAAGAGGAAACCGCGCTGCTTTTAACGGAAGAGCAGGCCCCAACGGCAGCTTTTGAAGTAGCGGAGGAGCCAGCGCCAGCAGTAGAAACGGAGCTAGTTGACGAAGCCACGCCAGCGCAGCCAACAGCCTCGGAGCTGCTTGGCGAAGCCGAGCTAACCCAGCCCGCCGAGGCTGAGCTGCCCACTGAAGTAGCCCCCGCCGCGGAAAGCGACCGAGCTACTGAGCCCGACGGAATACAGGCGCCAGCCGCGGAAAGCACCCTAGCCACCGAACCCGCAACAGGGCAAGAGCCAGCCGCGGAAACCGCGCCCGCCCCGGAGGAGCCAGCCCAGGCCCCCGCGCACGAGCCAGAGCCGGAGCCGATTGCCACGCCGACCCCGGCGCCGCGGCCGCGCCTGGCGCCGCCCCGGTCGCCGCTGCCGCCCGCCAGACCCGCGCTGCGGCCCAAGGCGGTGCGCAGTGGCCCCACCTTCTGGGAGCGCGCCTCCACGGTGCTGCTCGAAAACTGGACCGGTATTCTGGGCGCCGTGGTGCTCGTGACGGGCGTCGGGTTTCTGGGGATTTACGCAGCCCTGCGGGTGGCGCCGCCGCTGCGCTTTCTGCTGATTTGCGCCTTTGCGGGCGGGCTGCTGGGTGTGCGGTTCGCGCTGCGCCAGAAGGAGTTTGCCACCAAGCTGAATGCCTGGCTGCTCAGCAGCGCGGCGGCCATTTTCCTGTTTGCCTGCGTGGGCGCGGTCAGTATTCCGGGCCTGATGTGGGTCACGCCGCCCTTCGACTACTTGCTGCTGCTGGCCGGGGTGAGCGCCAACCTGTACCTGGCCTGGCGCGCCAGTCGCCAAGAGGTAGCGACCCTGCACGGCGTGCTGAGTTTGGTGGCCCTGGCGGTGCTGCCGCCCACGCCCCTTACGCTGGGGGCCGCGGCGGGCGTTACGGCCTTCAGCATTGCCATCACCTACCGCCAGCAGTGGCGGTATCAGCTGCTACTCAGCATCGCCAGCTTCTTCGCGTTTCACTTGTATTGGCATCAGCAGCTACCTATTATTGCGGGCGGCACGCGGCTGGCCGCAATGGCGCTGGTACTGCTGGTGGGCGGCGCCGCGGCTGTGGTGCAGTACCGCCGCGTGTACGCCGAGCGCCGGTTCGAGCCGCTGCTCTTTGCCTCGCACCTGCTGAACTGGACCTGCCTGGGCGTGAATATGTACTTCTACAGCACGGGCTCGGTTTGGAAGACGGTGCCGCTGGCGCTGGGGGCCGGGCTCACATTCTGGGCCGGGCGGCAGGCCAAGCGGCTGGGCATCGGCTGGCTGTTTCAGACCGATACCATCATCTCGCTCATTCTGGGGCTAGCCACGGCGCTTTCGCTGCAAGGCTGGCACGCCACGCCGCCGGTCGTCCTGCTCTTTATGCTGCTCGAAACCCTGCTGGTGGCCCTCATTATGGCCCGGCAGCGCGAGGCGCTCGTGTACCGCGTGGCCCTGGGCGGCGCACTGCTGGCGGGTGCTGGCCTGCTACTTTTCACTGGTAACCGGGCGCTCGATGCCGCACCCGCCACGCTCTACCGCGATGCCCTGGTGCTGGCCCTGGCGGGCTGGGCCGGGCTAGCCTTTGTGCAAGTAATTTTCAAACAGCCTTTACTGATTGTTAAACAGCTATTTGACAATGAAAATTGGGCGAACATAGGCACCGGCCGGGCGGCGGCCAAGGCAGGAGCGGCGGTTTCGCACCGCGCTTTATTGAGCGCGTTTGCGGGCGTGGCGGGCGCGCTGCAAGCCGGCACGGGCCTGCTGCTGGCGCGGGCGCTGTTTGCCTGGCCGGGCGTGCCGGTGGCCTGGCTGCTGGTGGGGCTAGCGGCGCTGGCGGGCACTTCGGTGGGGCTAGCGGCCTGGGTGCAGGCGGCGGGTCGTGCGCCCGATTGGGTGCGGCGCCAGCAGCTGGTACTGGGGCAGCTGTTCGCGGTGCTCGCCGTGGTGGGCCTGCACGAAGCGCACCTGAGCTGGCCGGTTATCCTGCTGCTGCTCTTCGCCGAAAACCTGGGTGCCGTACTGCTGCTGACCAAGCGCGACGCCCTGCTGCACCGCTTCGCGATGGGCAGCGCCCTGCTCAGCGGGCTGGCCCTGCTGCTGGCCACGGCCGGCCACCTGCACGCGCCCCCCGCCACCAGCTACCGCGATGCGCTTTTGCTAGGGCTGGCCGGCTGGGGCAGTGTGGCTTTTGCGCAGTTGGCGTTCAAGCATTTCTTATCGCAATTCTCTATTAATGAACCTACTGCATCAACTAATGAGCTTGCAGCCGAGCCATACCGCCGCTGGCTGAGCGCCTTTGCTGGGCTGGGCGGGCTGCTGCAACTCGGGGCGGGCCTGCTGGTGGCGAGGGTCTTGTTTGGCGGAGCGCCGGCCCCGCTAGCCCTGCTCATGGGGGCGCTGGTGGTCCTGGCGGGCAGCGCGGTGGCGCTGGCCACGTGGCTGCGCCGGGGCACGCTGGCGCCCGGCTGGGTGCGGTGGCAGCAGCTGGTGCTGGCCCAGGTTTTTGTGGGGCTAGCCCTGTTTGGGCTGCACGAAGTAGGCCTAGTTTGGTCGGTAGTGCTGCTGCTGTTTTTTGCCGAAAACCTACTGGTTGTGCTCCTGCTCGCCGGCCGCGACGAGGCCGACCTGCTGCACCAGCTCGTGTACCGCGCGGCCCTGGCCGAGGCGTTGCTCACCGGCACCAGCCTGCTCCTAGCGGCCAGCCGGCACCTGGCCCACGGCCAGCCCCCGGCCCTCTACCGCGAGGCGCTGGTGCTGGCATTGGCCAGCTGGGCCGGGCTAGCCTTGGTGCAGCTGACCCTCAAATTTCCGCTGCTGCTGGGCGTGCAGCCGGCCCGGCGGCCCGCGGGGGCGCTGCCCACGGCGCTGGTTTCCAACCCCGAGGCGCACCCCACCTGGCTAGGGAGCCTGGCCGGCCTGGCGGGCCTGCTGCAAGTGGGCACCGGCACCTTGCTGGCCCGGGCGCTCTTTGGCTGGCACGCTGCTCCGGTGGGGCTGCTGCTCGGGGCCCTGGTGGCAGTGGCGGGCAGCACGCTGGCGCTGGCCTACTGGGTGCAAGCGGCGGGGCGCGTGCCAGCCTGGGTACGGCGCCAGCAAGTGGTGCTGGGGCAATTGTTTATCGTGACGGCCATTTTTGGACTGCACGAACTGGGGCTGATTTGGCCGGGCGTCCTGCTCGTTCTTTACCTCGAAACGCTGGTGGCCGTGCTGCTGCTGGCCCGGCGCGATGGCCTGCTGCACCGCGCCGCCATGCTGGGCGCGCTGGCCGTGGGCGCCAGCCTGCTGTTGCTGGCCGCCACGCACCTCGACAGCAGTCCGCCGCCGCAGCTCTACCGCGATGCCATCCTGCTCGCGCTGGCCGGCTGGACGAGCATCGCCTTTGTGCAAGTCACCTGCAAACAGCTCCTGCCCAAGGGCTGGACCAGCGCCGACTCGGACCTAGCCAGCGTCTTTTCGCGGCCGCTCGGCCGCTTGCTGAATGGCTTTGCCGGGCTGGCCGGGCTACTGCAAGTGGGCACCGGGCTACTGCTGGCGCGGGTGCTTTTTGGCTGGGCGCACGCGCCGGTGGCGCTGCTCTTGGGGGCCCTGCTGGGGCTAGCGGGGGCCGCGCTGGCGCTGGCCTACTGGGTGCGCACCAATGGGCTAGCCCCGGCCTGGCTGCAGCGGCAACAGCTGGTACTCACGCAGTTCTTCCTGGTGCTGGCGCTAGTGGGCCTGCACGAAGCCCACGTGGGCTGGTCGGTTATTTTTACGCTGCTCTTCGCCGAAACCCTGCTGGTGACCCTGTTGCTCGCCCGGCGCGACACGCTGCTGCACCGCGCCGCTATGGCCGAGGCGCTGCTCACAGGTGCGGGCTTGCTGCTGGTGGCCAGCGCCAAGCAAGGCCTCAATGTGCCGGCGCTGCTCTACCGCGACGCTCTGCTGCTGGCGCTGGCGGGCTGGGGCAGCCTCGCCTTTTTGCAGCTTACCTACCGGCAATTCTTATCCAAAACCGTGGCTAACGAGCCGAGCCCCTACGCTACTACCGTGCGCGGCTGGCTGAACAGCTTTGCCGGGCTAGCGGGCTTTCTGCAAGCCGGGGCGGGCCTGCTGCTCGGGCAGGTGCTGTTCCGGTGGTCAGATACGCGGGCGCTGGGGCTGCTGCCGACGCTGGCCCTGACGGCCCTGGGGCTGGCCTACTGGGTGCACCGCCGCGGCTGGGCGCCCCGCTGGGTGCGCCGGCAGCAGTTGGTACTGGCCCAGCTTTTTATGACGGTAGCGGTGGTGGGGCTGCACCAGGCGGGCCTCACCTGGCCCGGCGTGCTGGTGGTGCTGTACGCCGAAAACCTGCTGGCGGCGCTGCTGCTGGCCCGGCGCGACGAGGAAGGCCTACTCCACATTCAGACTTACCTGCTGATACTACAGGCCGGGCTGCTGCCGATACTGGTGCGCACCACGGCGCCGGGCACCCTAGCACCCCTCGCGCAGGCCGGGCTGCTGCTGGGCGCGGCCGTGCTTACGCTGGGCTACCAGCTGCGGCGGCTGGCGTTTGCCCCCACGGGCGAGGAGTATGGCCAGCTGCCCGCCTTGGGCGGCCACCGGCTACCCATCCTGAGCATCGCTACGGGTTGGCTGCTGCTGGGTGCGGGCGCGCTAGAGTACAGCCACAGCTGGGCGGGCTGGGCGATGGTCGGCATTCTCGGCGCTTTGCTGTACCTGCGCCAGCGCCTGATGGTGCCGGGGCTGTGGGCGGGGCTGGTGCTGGCGGCCGTCGGCTACGTAGGGCTGCAATGGGCCCACGTGCTGCCCCACGCGTTCGAGGCGCTGGTGGCGGGCCGGCCGGCGCGCGGGGCTAGCCAGGTGCTGCTGTATCTGTTGCCCACGTTGGCCGTGCCCGTGGCGGGCCTGGTTACCTCGTGGTGGCCAGCGGGGGCGCGGTTTGTGCGCTGGCCGTGGCTGTATTTTTTGGGCGGGCACTTGGTGGTGGCGCTGCTCGCTAGCGTGCCTTCGGCCCACCTCGCCTACCTGATGCTCGGCCTGCTCGCCCTGGCGGGCGCGGCCTTTGCCGGGGCGCAGGCCTGGCGGCGCACCCTGCCCGATGCCATCGCCGTGGCCCGCGCCGGCCAGCCCGACCGCTACCTGCTGCACCTCAGCTACGGGCTGCTGCTGGCTAGCCTACTGGTGCACCTGCGCCTGCTGACCGGCACCGAAACCTGGCTGCACCAGCCAGTGGAGTACTTCACGGCGGCCGCATTTTTTGGGGTGCTGAGCGCGCTGGCCCTGGCCCGGCGGCCAGATTCGGCGCCAGTGTATGCCTCGTGGCGCAGGCTGCACCCGGGGCTGCCCGAGGCGGCGTTGCTCTTTGGCACGCTCACGCTGGCGCACCACGTGCAGGCGGCCTGGCTAGGGTTGGTGTGGGTAAGTTTTGCGCTGATTATCTGTGCGTTGCTGCCCCGCCTCCCGCTGCGCCTGCGGCGGCTAGGGGTATATGGGCGACTGTATTTCTGGCTGGCGGCGCTGTCGGTCGGCGTGTTTTGCCTGCGCTACCTGGGCCTCGAGCAGCTGCAGGGCACCGAGCGCTGGGTAGCGGCCAGCACCGTGGCGCTGCTGTTTGGCTACGCGGGCCTGGCGTTGCGCATCGGCAACGCGCCCTTGGCGGGCCTGGCGCCCTTTTGGAACTGGCTATCCCAGCCCTCGCGCCGCCAGCTCGAGGCCGCGCTGCTGTACCCGGCCTTTGGGGCGCTGGCCCTGTTCTTCATCCAGTCCTTCGACCGCTCGGTACTCACCGTGCTGCTGATGCTGGAAGTGGTGGCCGTGTTCAGCGCCAGCCTGCTGCTGCGTCGGCAGGATATGCGCTATGTGGCCCTGGCCGGCATGGCCGCCACGCTGGGGCGGCTGCTGCTGGTTGACCTGAGCCGGAGCGGCACCGTGACGCGCGCCGTGGTCTTCATCTTCGTGGGCCTGCTGCTGCTGGGCCTGCACGCGCTGTACGCCCGCTTCAAAACCCGCCTGGTTGTGGTGGGAGGCGTGGAAGTAGAGGTGGCAGTAGACGAAGACGCAGACGACGAATTTGACGAGCCGGACGAGTTTAACGAACCGCAGGAATAACTTACGGGGCGGTAAAAAGTGAGCCAGCCAACTCACTTTTTACCGCCCCGTAAGTTATTCAGCCGCACCCGCCTTTCTTACTTCCTTTCAACATGGGCTTTTTCACCAACAAGGGCTTTCAGCCCAAGCGCCAGAGCAGCCATCCGTTGCCGCCCGGCCAGTACGAAACCACCGATTTTCCGGTGCTCACGGCCGGCCCCACGCCCCGCATCAACCTCGCCAACTGGGAGTTTCGGCTCGAAGGGCTGGTGGAAGAGCCGGTGAAGTGGAGCTGGGAGGAGTTCAACAAGCTACCCATGCAGGACTTCAACCCCGACATTCACTGCGTCACGAAGTGGTCGAAATTCGACACCCACTGGCGCGGCGTGAGCGTGGACACCCTGCTCGAACACGTGAAGCTGAAGCCCGAGGCGCAGTTCGTCACCGAGTTCAGCTACGGCGGCTACACCACCAACCTGCCCCTGGCCGACCTGCTGGGCGGCAAAGCTTTCGTGGGCCTGGTGTATGATGGCCAGCCGCTAACGCCCGAGCACGGCGGCCCGGCGCGCCTGGTAGTGCCGCACCTCTACTTCTGGAAAAGCGCCAAATGGGTGCAGGGCCTGCGCTTCACAGCCCAGGACGAGCCCGGCTTTTGGGAGCGCGGCGGCTACAGCATGTACGGCGACCCGTGGAAGGAGCAGCGCTACCGCGACGATGACGACGACCAGGCTAGCCCCACCGCCATCCGCCTATGAGCCGCGTAGCCTGGCAGCTAGCCACCGTCAAAAACATCAAGCAGGAAACGCCGCACGCCAAGTCCTTCACCCTGAGCCTACCCAGCTGGACGCCCCACCTCGCTGGCCAGCACTACGACCTGCGCCTCACCGCCGACGGCGGCTACCAGGCCGAGCGCAGCTACTCCATCGCCTCGCCGCCCGAGCAAGCCGGTGAGATTGAGCTGACCGTCGAAATCATCACCGACGGCGAGGTGTCGGGCTACCTCAACGAGGGCGTGGCCGTGGGCGACGAGCTGGAGGTGCGTGGCCCCATCGGCGGCTACTTTGTGTGGCGCGGCGAGGCTAGCGCGCCGCCGTTGCTGCTGGTGGGCGGCGGCTCGGGCGTGGTGCCGCTCATGGCCATGCTGCGCCACCGGCAGCGGTTAGGGGTGCGCACACCGGCCGTGCTGCTCTTCAGCGTGCGCACGCCCGAGGAAGTCATCTACCGGGCTGAACTAGAGGCAATGGCGCAGGCCGACCCGAGCTTCGCACTGCTGCTCGACTATACGCGCCAGGCGCCGCCCGGCTGGGCGGGCTACCAGCGCCGTATCGACGCGGCGATGCTAGCCGAGGTGGTAGCGGGGTTTGGCGCCGCGCCGCCGCAGGCCTTCGTGTGCGGGCCCACGGGCCTGGTCGAAAGCGTGGCCAACGGCTTGCAGGCGGCTGGCCTGCCGCCCGAACAGATTCTGACCGAGCGGTTTGGGCCAACGGGGGGCTAGCGGCTTACTTTGGCCGCGCATTCAGCCCGGCTTCTATGGCATCCCATTCCGATACTGCTCTCGACCACCACGACCGCACCGAATTTCAGCTCGAGCGGCTTATCCTGTTTACCGATGCGGTGTTTGCCATCGCCATCACGCTGCTGGTCATTGAGATACGGGTGCCCGAGCTGCACCACGCCACCGAGGCCGACGCGGTGCAGGGCTTGCTGCGGCTTATTCCGAAGTTTATCGGCTTCTTTATCAGCTTCTTCGTCATTGCGGTTTACTGGGTGGCGCACCACCGCATTTTTCGGTTTGTGCGCCGCCTCGATACCAGCCTCATCTGGATAAATCTGTTTTTCCTGCTCGGCATCGTGCTCATGCCCTTCACCACGGCCTACCAAAGCGAGTATAGCCTGCTGCGCACGCCCTGGATAGTGTACAGCATTAATATCATTGTGGTGGGCCTCATGCAGGTGCGCATGCAAACCTACCTGCGCAACCGCGCCCACGGCCTCACCCTAGCCCACGAGCACGCGCACCCCGACCTAGACTTGTTTCGGCCGCTGACTTCGCCCTTGGTGTTCTTATTCAGCATTGCGCTGTCCTTCTTTGTGCAGCCCTGGCTGCTGCGCATGGTGCCAGCCGTAGCTTTCCCCATTTTGGGCCTGCTGCACAGCCGCCGTCATCGCAAGCTCAGCATCCGCTACGAGCGATTGAGCCGGCTCAAAGTCAAGTAATTACTTCTGAAAAAGCGCCCCGGCCGTGGGTACAGGCCGTGGGCGCGCTCATTCAGAAACTCGTCCGCTAGCTGCTAGCGCGCTGCCCTGCATCGTAAGGGTATCATCCACCTTGGGACACTCCCGCTAGGGTGGTCGTCTGCTGCATTTTTTGGGTTGGCGCGCTTGCGCTAGGTAGCCCGAAACCTACCTGGTACAGGCGCCGATTGGCTATTTTTCGGCTTAGCCGCCGCGCCCTATATTTTGAAATAAGTTCCCAATAAAGTGCTAGCCAAACCCCTTTTACTAAAATTTTAGTTTTATCGCCTATCACAAACGTTTGCGAAAATAAATTACTCATTTATTTATAAAACAGCTAGTTACCCCAGCGTTTCCCGTTTTACTTTTATCCTAGGCTTGAGCGACGTTCCTAACGGTTCACGCGTCTCACTGGCTTCCTTTTCCCCACCCTATTCTAGTTATCTTTTTATGCAGCGTGCCATAGTTTGTTGTGGGCCCTAGCCCCACGCTCTGCCAGCCACTCGGCCTGTTCACTGATTATCAGCCTAGTACTTGGGCAACGATTGTCAGACAATACGACGCCTAGCGCCCAATTGCCGAAGCCGCGCACTGCACTTTGCGGGCGGCCCGCATGCGCATGTTGTGGGTGCCTGTAGTCAAGTCACGATTAGCTACTGGCTAGCCTGCTGCCCCAGGGCGGTAGTGCTTTTGGCCCACTACCCCCCTAACCAAAGCAGTACCACCCGTAGGCTCAGCACCCAGCAAGCCCGCGCCTTTCCCTGTTTTTATCATCGCTTTTGCTTGCTAGCCAGCCACTTGACGCGGGCAGCCGGCAGCTAGGGCCCCTATCCAGTATTAAGTAGTTTACGCCGTGCAACCCGCTGCCTTTCGCCCTTATGCTGCCTACCCGGATGCTGCCTTGCTCGAGGCAATGCGCGCCGATGAAGAAGGCGCTTTTGCGGAAATTTACCAGCGCTACTGCTACCGGCTCCTCACCGTGGCCTGCGGCAAGCTAAAGAACTCCGAAGCGGCCGAAGAGCTTGTGCAAGACCTGTTTGCCGACCTCTGGAGCCGGCGCGCGAGCCTGCAAGTGGAGCGGCTCGAGCCCTACCTGTTTTCGATGGTGCGCTACCGCGTTATCAACCACATCAAAACGCAGAAGCTGCGCGCGGGCTACGACCTGTACTGCCGCATCAGCCAGCCCGAAACCGATATGAGCACCGAAAACTCACTAGCCCTCAGCGACTTGACTTCGGCGCTCCTGGCGGGGGTGCGCCGGCTACCCGAAAAATCGCGGGAGGTATTTCAGCTCAGCCGGCTCGAGCACTGCACCGTGCCTGAGATTTCGACGCGGATAAACCTATCCGAGAAGGCGGTCGAATACCATTTGACCAAGTCGCTCAAGCTTTTGCGCGGCTACCTGCGCGATTTCTTGCTGATTGTGCTGCCGGCGCTTATTTTTTTTCGGCAGGTAAGCCCGCAGATTCTCAACGGCTTGCCAATAAAAAAGCTGCCCATCGCCCAGCTTTTCAAGAAAAAGGCTAACCCCGTTTAGGGTTCGCGGCCGGTTGGCTGACTTCCTCAGTAGAAGCCTGCCTAACAACCCGCTGCTCGTGACGGAAGCCGAATTTCACTTAGTACTCCAGCGCTACCTCGATGGCCGTTGCACGCCCCAAGAGCGAGTGCTGGTCGAGCAGTGGTACGACCGCCTCGACGAAGCCGAAGGCCGGGCCCAGCGGATGCCTAGCCAGGCGGCGGTCGAGGAGGTTATCTGGCAGCGCCTGTTGCGCAGCGGGGCCGGGCGGCTAGCCCAGCCAACTACCCGCGGGCGGCGGGCTGGGCTGGCCGCCTTCTGGCAAACGCCTCATTTTCAGCGGGCGGCCGCGATGCTGCTGCTGGCGGCGGGGCTGGGTGTGCTGCCCTACGCGGCGCATCGGCATGCGCAGCCCCAGCCCACGGCCGCCACCTCGGCCCTCGGCTGGACGCGCCACGCCAACACGACCCACGCCGTTGAGCATTTTCAGCTGCCCGATGGCAGCGCCATTGCGCTGCACCCCGGCAGCAGCCTGCGCTACGCCACGGCATTTGCGGGGCCCCGGCGCGACGTACACCTCACGGGGGAGGCCTTCTTTAAGGTCAGCAAAAATCCGGCGCGGCCGTTTCTGGTCTTCACCAACCATTTGGTAACCACGGTGCTAGGCACCAGCTTCCGGGTGAAGGCCTACGCCGATAGCAAAGAAACCTCCGTGGCCGTGCGCGAAGGCCGGGTGGCCGTGCAGGACCGCCGCACGGCCCGGCTCGATGCCACGCCCGCTAGCCCGGCCGCGGCCGGCGTGCTGCTGCTCCCCAATCAGCAGGTGGTGTACTCGGCCACCCAGCGCCACCTCAAGAAGGAGCTGGTAGATAAGCCCGTGGTGCTGGAGCCGCAGGCGTTCGAGTTTGAGGAGCGCCCGGTGGCGGAAGTACTCACGGCGCTGGAGAAAGCCTACGGCGTTGACATTGAGTATGATAAAGCCAAGCTAGCCAGCTGCACCGTCAGCATCACGTTCTACGACGAGCCGCTGTTTGAGAAGCTGGGCTTGCTGTGCAAGTCGCTGGGGGCCTACTACACCCTGGCCGATGCCCAGATTATCATCCACAGTACCGGGTGCCAGCCTAAATGAGCCTACTCGGCTGCCCCCGGATTTTCGAAGCGCCGGGGTTGGCCTTTCGCCCGAGGCGGCCCGGCTTTAGGCTGGCAAATCCGCTGCTTACTAGCCTCTTGAGGGGCTAGCGAGGCCGATAAATTTCCTGATTCTTTTCCATTTAATCCCACCCATATTCATGAAAAACCAACTACAGTTTTCCCCGCCGCTGCGGCCGTTGCTGCGGTGCCTACTCTTGCCAGCGGTAGTAGTGTGCCTCGAGGCTAGCCCCGCGCTGGCGCACGGGCGCACCGCCCAAACGGTACTGGAGCGCACCGTAACGGTGCAGGCCGAAAGCCAGTCTATCAAGGCGATTCTCAGTCAGTTGGCGAAGCAGGCCAACATTCGCTTTGTGTACAGCCAGCAGCTGGTGGGCGCCGAACGCAAGGTATCGGTACGCGCCCAAAACGAACCCCTGGCCACGGTGCTCGACGAGATTTTTGCGCCGCTCAAAATCGAGTACGAGATAAACCAGGACCGCATTGTGCTGCGGCTGCCGGCCAAGTCTGCCTCGGCGGCTGCGGCGGGCAATGCGACCCTAGCGGTGCAGGCGGTGCCGGTTGCCGGCAAGGTAGTCGATGGCAAAGGCGCCGGCCTGCCCGGCGTAACGGTGCTGGTGAAAGGCACGTCCAACGGCACGAGCACCGGGGCCGATGGCAGCTTCACCATTCAGGCGCCTGAAAACAGCGTGCTGGTGTTCAGCTTCGTGGGCTACACCAAGCAGGAAGTACCCGTGACCGGCGCGGCCAGCGGCCTCACCGTGACCCTAGCCGAAAGCGCGCAGAGCCTGAACGACGTGGTAGTTATCGGCTACGGCACGGCCCGCAAAAGTGACCTGACCGGCGCCGTGGCCTCGGTAAACAGCGCGCAGCTGACGCAGGTAGCTACTTCTGACCCCGTACAGGCCCTGCAAGGCCGCGTGGCCGGCGTGGAGGTGACCTCCAACAGCGGGCAGCCGGGCTCGGGCACCCGCATTCGGGTGCGGGGCGTGGGCACCATCAACAACAGTGACCCGCTGTACGTGGTGGACGGCATCCAGACCAGTGACATCGGCTTTTTGCTGCCGGCTGATATTGAGTCGACGGAGATTTTGAAGGATGCCTCGGCCACGGCCATCTACGGCTCGCGCGGGGCCAATGGCGTGGTGCTCATCACCACCAAGCACGGCAAGGCGGGCGACACGCAGTTCAACCTGTCGGGCTACACCGGCTTTCAGCAAATCCGGCGCATCCTGCCCCTCACCAACGCCGCCCAGTACGCGACGCTCGTGACGGAGGCCTTCACCAACGCCGGCAAGGCGCTGCCCGACTACGCCCCGCAGCTGCAAAACGCCATTGCCACCAACGCCGAAGGCATTAATTACCAAGACTTGGTAACGCAGAAGGGGCTGATTACCAACTACAGCCTGTCGGCCTCGGGCGGCACCGAGCAGAACCGCTACCTGGTGAGCGGCAGCTACTTCCAGCAAAACGGGATTATTCAGAATTCAGGCTTTCGCAAGTTCGTGGTTCGGGTGAACGACGACATTGTGCTCACCAAGCGCATTAAGGCGGGCGTGGCGGCTACGTTTACCAACAACAACCAGACGGGCGCCGGCGATGGCCAGGGCGGCTCGCAGCCCTACCTGGTGCTGCAATACGCCCTGCAAACCAACCCGGTTCTCAACCCATTTGGCCCCAACGGCACCTACAACGACGACGTTATCACGCGCAATGCGCTGAACGTGCCGCGCTACCTCGACGAGCAGAAGTACAACAAGGCGCAGAATAACAACCTGTTTACCAGCAGCTACCTCGACATTTCGCTGCTCAAAAACCTGTCGTTCCGCTCCACCTTTGGCATCAACTACTACAACAACCACCCCAAGCTCTACCAGCCGCAGTACTACATCGGGCCGGTAGACCAGCGGGCCCAGAGCGCGCTCATTGAGACGCGCAACGAGAACGTTTCGTGGGTGTGGTCGAACTACTTCAACTACAACAAAACGTTTGGGGATAACAGCAACTTATCATTCACGTTGGGCCAGGAGGCGCAGCGTGGCTACGGCAACGGCATTTCCATCACGGCCTACAACGTGCCGCTCGATGCCTCGCTGCAATACGCGTCGGCCTCGCGCAGCACCGGCAACGTGGTGCGCAGCTCGCAGTACGACGGCAGCTTGTTCTCGTATTTCGGCCGGGCCAACTACAACTTCCGCGACCGCTACCTGCTCACGGGTACGCTGCGCTTCGACCAGACTTCCAAGTTCTTGGGGCCGGTGCGCACGGGCACGTTCCCGTCGGTGGGCGCCGCCTGGAACGTCTCCAACGAGGAATTTCTGAAGAACGTCAGCTACCTGTCGGTGCTGAAGCTGCGGGCTAGCTACGGCCAGGTGGGCAACCAGAACGCCGCCCCCAACTACGGCTACGCCTCGGTGGCGAACAACAACCAGACCTACGTTTTCAACGGCGTGCCCGCGCCGGGGCTAGCCATCACCCAGATTAACAACCCCAATCTGAAGTGGGAAACGGCCATCACGACCGACGTGGGCCTCGACGCTGAGTTTTTCAACAGCCAGTTGACCTTTACGGCCGACTACTTTGAGCGTCGCACCCAGGATATGATTGCCCTGCTGCCGCTGCCCGACTACGTGGGCCAGGCCCCCGCCAGCGCCAACGTGGGTGCCCTGCGCAACCGCGGCCTGGAGCTGGCCCTGAGCTACCGCAATACCATCGGCAAGCTGCAATACAACGTGGGGCTTAACTTCACGAAAATCAGCAACGTAGTAACCAGCCTGGGCGGCGGCAACGCCATTGCCAGCGGCAACGTGCTCACCCAAATCGGCAACACCACCCTCACCGACGTGGGCCACGAAGTAGCGTACTTCTACGGCTTGCAGGCCCAGGGCGTGTTTCACAACCAGGGCGAAATCGACGGCTACAAAAACGCCGCCGGCACACTCGTGCAGCCCGGCGCCAAGCCCGGCGACGTGCGCTACCAGGACGTGAATGGCGACGGCGTAATTACGGCCTCCGACAACACCTACCTGGGCAGCGGCACGCCGAGCTTCAGCTACGGCGGCTCGCTGAACCTGAGCTACGCGGGCTTCGATTTTAAGGTGCTGCTCTACGGGGTGCAAGGAGCTGAAGCCGTGAACGGCGGCGCCTTCAACCTGAACAAGTCGGCCGACTTTGTGGGCGTGTGGAGCAACTTCTACGCGAGCCGCCTGGACCGCTGGACGCCCAGCAACCCCAACAGCGACCAGCCCCGCGTGACCTCGACCGACACCAACGGCAACGACCGCTTCAGCAGCCGCTACGTGGAGGACGCCAGCTACCTGCGCGCCCGCAACATGGAGCTGGGCTACACGCTGCCCCAGGCGTTCCTGGGCAAGGTGCAGGTGCGCGGCGCCCGGGTGTTTGCCTCGGTCGATAATGTGTTCACCATCACGAAGTACACCGGCTACGACCCCGAGATATCGACCTCGGCTTTCTACAACAACCCGCTAGCCTACGGCGTGGACTACGGCAACTACCCGCAGGCGCGCACCTACCGCCTGGGCTTCAACGTGCAGTTCTAACCCGCTATTTCCCACCCCTCTATATGAAACCCACCCGCGCCGCCGCCTTGCTCGGCCTGCTGCTAACGACCGCCCTCGCTCCGGGCTGCAAAAGCTTTCTGGATAAAGAGCCCCTCGGCACCACCACCCAGGACAACCTGTTCAAGGACCCCACCAATGCCGTGCAGGCCATTAATGCCGTGTACGACGTGGCCGCCTGGGACCAGGGCCCCAAGTGGGGCGACCCCGCCGGGCAGTACGTGGCCCAGACCTACGAATGGATGTTTGGGGACCTGATGAGCGACGACTCCGAAAAAGGCGGTAGCTCGGCCAGCGACTTCCTGTCCTTGATTGAGCTTAAAACCTGGAACATTCCGCCCTCCAACCCGCCCGTTACCACGCTGTGGGTGCACAGTTTCACGGGTATTGCGCGGGCTAATACGGTGATTAACAACATCGACGCCGGCACTATTGATGCGGCCCTGAAGGCGCGCCTGAAGGGCGAGGCGCTGTTTCTGCGGGCGTATTTCTACTTCAACCTGGTGAAGGGTTTCGGCGGCGTGCCGCTGTTTGAGAAGAGCGTAACGCCCACCGAGGCGCCCAACGTGTCGCGCGCCAGCATCGCCCAAACCTACGCCTTCATCGAGAAGGACCTGAAGGCCGCTGCCGCCCTGCTGCCCGAGAAGAACGCCTACGCGGGCGCCGACCTGGGCCGGGCTACCAAGGGCGCCGCCAACGGCTACCTGGCCCGCGCCATCATGTATCAGTTGGGCACCGTAAATGGCAACAACCACACCTGGCAGGAGGTGTACGACCTCACGAGTACCATCATCAGCTCGACCCAGTACAGCCTGCTGGCCAACTACGCGGCCATTCACCAGGACATTGGCGAGAACAGCAGCGAGTCGCTGTTCGAGATTCAGTTTGCATCGGACAACAACGGCTACGGCCCCATCTCGATAGGCACGACCAGCAACATCTTTCAGAACAACCGCAAGACGTTTGGCTACGGCTTCAACAACCCTACCCAGAATTTGGTCGATGAGTTTGAGGCCAACGACCCGCGCCGCGAAGTCACGGTTATCAAGAACAACGACATCGTGCTGGGCATCCTCAACCCCGTCGACCTCACGGCCAATGCCACGGGCTACTTCAACCGCAAGGCGGCCATCATCGCCCCCAACGCCCCGGAGTCGGGCCCGCAGAACATCCGCAAAATGCGCTACGCCGACATCCTGCTGATGAAGGCCGAAGCCGCTGCCCAGCTTAGCCGGCCGGCCGAAGCCGTGACTTTGGTGAACCAGGTGCGCGCCCGCGCCCGCGTATCGACCCGCCCGCCGGGCACCACGCTGGGTTCGCTGAGCTACGACCCCACCAACGCCCCCGCCGGCACCCTGCCCGATTTGGTGGGCCTCTCGGGCACGGCCCTGCTGAATGCCATCTGGCACGAGCGCCGGGTCGAGTTTGGCGAAGAGTCGCTGCGCCTCTGGGACCTCATTCGCACGGGCCGCTACATGGCCACCCTAATACCCGAAGTGCGGGCTAGGGCCATGTCGCACGTGGCCACCGAAGCGTCCGTGAATCCGACGCCGCTGCTGCCCATTTCGCTGAACGACGCTCAGACCTGGAAGCTGCCCCAAAATCCCGGCTATAACTAGCCGTTAGCTTGCCCGCTTTTACTAAAAGGCCGGCTAGCTACCTCCGGGTAGCTAGCCGGCCTTTTGGCTTTTGGCCTAGCTAGCTCCACACTATTCGATGGGGAGTAACTCGTTATTTTACTAAGCCTAATCAGGCTCGTTACCGTCGTTCTGAAAATACTGCCATGCGTAGCCACCCAAGTCGCCATTATTGAGCGAATTGCCATTGGAGTCACCCAACTCATAGCGAGTTTGGGTGCCGCCAATAGAGGCGCTACCCTCTAAGCCAAGCAGCGTACTATAAAAGGCGTTAGTTAACACATTATCAAGTAACTCAACTACTGCTAGCTGCTGGCCATCTCGTAGCGTAACGTGCTGCGCTGCCAAGCCCTCATCGGCTTGGGAAAGCCGGTTGAGATAGAACTGTAGAAGACTTTGCTTTTCTCGGTAAAACCCTTGCACGAATTCTTCAGTCGTCATAACCAGCACTGCATTGGTAACAGCAACTACTACTTAAAATCTGCGCCATTCGTCAGTCTAGGCGTACACGCTCGTCTTGAGCTCCTCGGCCAGGAAGCGGCTGGTGTGGCCTTTGCCACTCTTGGCCACCTGCTCGGGCGTGCCCTGCGCCACGATGCTGCCGCCGCCCGCACCGCCCTCGGGGCCGATGTCGATAACGTGGTCGGCCACCTTTATGAGGTCCAGGTTGTGCTCGATGATGAGCACGGTGTTGCCCTTATCGGCGAGCTTGTGCAGCACGTCGGCCAGGTGGCGAATGTCTTCGAAGTGCAGGCCGGTGGTGGGCTCATCGAGAATGTAGAAGGTCTTGCCGGTGTCCTTTTTGCTGAGCTCCGTGGCTAGCTTCACCCGCTGTGCCTCGCCGCCCGAGAGCGTGGTGGCCTGCTGGCCCAGCGTGAGGTACCCTAGCCCCACATCGGCTAGGGTCTTGATTTTGCGCAGGATGCGCGGCTGAAACTCGAAGAACTCCACCGCTTTTTCCACCGTCATGTCGAGAATGTCGGTGATGGATTTGCCCTTGAAGCGCACTTCCAAGGTTTCGCGGTTGTAGCGGCGGCCTTTGCAAGTTTCGCAGGGCACGTGCACGTCGGGCAAGAAGTTCATCTCGATGGTGCGGATGCCGGCGCCCTCGCAGGTTTCGCAGCGCCCGCCCTTCACGTTGAAGGAGAACCGGCCTGGCCCGTAGCCCCGGATTTTAGCCTCCGCCATCTCGGCAAACAGCTGCCGGATTTCGGTAAACACGCCGGTGTAAGTGGCTGGGTTCGAGCGCGGCGTGCGGCCAATGGGCGACTGGTCCACCTCAATCACCTTGTCAATCAATTCTAAGCCTTCGAGGCTACCGTAGGCTAGCGGCTCGCGGTGGGCGTTGAAGAAGTGCTGGTTCAGAATGGGGTACAGCGTATCGTGGATGAGCGACGACTTGCCCGAGCCCGACACGCCCGTAACGGCGATGAGCTTGCCGAGCGGAAACTTAGCCGTGACATTCTTGAGGTTGTGACCTTTGGCGCCTTTCAGCACCAGGAAACTGCCTTCGCCCTCGCGCTTTTTCTTGCGCAGCTCAATGTTGCGCTTGCCGCTGAGGTAATCGGAAGTGAGCGAGCCCGAGTTGAAAATAGCTTCGGGTGTGCCCTCGGCCACGATGTGGCCGCCGTGGATACCCGCGCCGGGGCCAATGTCGAGCACGTGGTCGGCGTGCATAATCATGTCTTTGTCGTGCTCTACCACAATCACCGAGTTGCCAATGTCGCGCAGGTGCTGCAAGGCTTTGATTAGCCGCTCGTTGTCGCGCTGGTGCAGGCCAATGCTCGGCTCGTCCATGATGTAGAGCACGCCCACAAGCTGGGTGCCAATCTGGGTAGCTAGCCGGATGCGCTGGCTTTCGCCGCCGCTGAGCGTGCGCACCGAGCGGTGCAGGCTAAGGTAGTCGAGCCCCACTTCGAGCAAAAAGCCAATGCGCTTGCGGATTTCTTTGAGCAACTCGCGGGCAATGAGGTTCTGGCGGTCGCTCAGGCGCTCCTCCACGTCCACAAACCAAGACGAAAGCTCGTTGATATCCATCACCGATAGCTCGCCGATGTGCTTATCGGCCAGCTTAAAGTGCAGGCTTTCTTTCTTCAGGCGGTAGCCGTCGCACACCGGGCAGGTCTGGGCCTGGGTGTACTGCTGAATCCACTCCCGAATGCTGTCCGAATCCGACTCCATCTGCCGGCGCAGGAAGGGAATGATACCCTCAAACGGCTCGGTATAAACGGCTTTGGCATCATCGGCATCGTCTTGGGTGATGCCGTGCAGCAAGCGTTTGAGCAACTCCGCATCGAGCTTTTCGATGGGCGTATTCAGGCTAGCCTTGTGCTTTTTGAGAATAAGCTGCAGCTGCTGAAAAATCCAGATGTCGCGGTACTCGCCGAGCGGCGCGATGGCCCCGCGGCTGATGCTCAGCTTGGGGTCGGGTATCACGGTTTCCTCAGTTATCTGCTGCACCTCGCCCATGCCGGCGCAGTGCGGGCACGCGCCGTAGGGCGAGTTGAAGCTGAACGTGTTAGGCGCCGGGTCGTCGTAGGCGATGCCCGTTTCGGGGTCCATCAGGAAGCGCGAGAAGAACTGCGGCGCGGCCTTTTTGGCGTCGGGGTCGAGCACCAGCAGGGTGCCCTTGCCGTGGGTCATGGCATTCTGCACCGAACCGCTGAGGCGGAACCGGTCCTCCTCTTTCACCACGAGCCGGTCGATTACGATTTCGATATCGTGAATCTTGTAGCGGTCGACCTGCATTTTGGGCGTGATGTCGAGCAGCTCGCCATCGACGCGCACCTTGGTGAAACCCAGCTTGGCAATCTTCTGAAAATCTTCGCGGTAGTGACCCTTGCGACCCTTCACCACCGGCGCCAGCACCACCAGCTTTTTGCCGTCGAAGTGCCGCAGAATGTAGTTGATAATCTGGTCGTCGCTCTGCCGAATCATCTTCTTGCCCGTGGCGTAGCTAAACGCCTCAGCCGTACGCGCATAGAGCAGGCGCAGGAAGTCGTAAATCTCGGTAATGGTACCCACCGTGGAGCGCGGGTTGCGCGAGGTGGTTTTCTGCTCAATCGAGATTACCGGCGACAGCCCTTCAATCTTATCCACGTTGGGTCGCTCCAGCCCGCCCATAAAGGAGCGGGCGTAGGCCGAAAACGTTTCCATGTACCGCCGCTGGCCCTCGGCATAAATAGTGTCGAAGGCTAGCGACGATTTGCCCGAGCCTGAGATACCGGTGAAAACCACCAGCTTGCCGCGCGGAATGCGCACGCTCACGTTTTTGAGGTTGTGCTCGCGGGCGCCGTACACCTCGATGTAGGGTGCCTCGGCGGCGGCGCCTAGCAACGGGCCTTCGGACGGGGGTGGCAGGCTAGCGGGCGTTTGGTGCGCCTCGGCCACGGCTAGGCCGGCGGGCGCAGGCTGGCGGCCCACGGGCAGGTCGTGGTGCACATCGGGGGCCTGCGGCTCAGCTACTTCGACCAGAGCATCGGCCGACGCATCGGTCAGGATTTCGGCGGCCGGAGCGGCTGATTTGGCCGCTTTTTTAGGCGCGGCCTTGGGTGGTTTCGGAGCGGAAGCAACGGGAGCGGTAACCGTTTTTTTGGCCATGCGGGCAAGTAGGAAGAACGAGCAAAGGTACGGGAATGACTGGCCGAGGGATAGGCAAAAGCTACGCTTTTGCCCCCGCCCTAGCCAAGGGCCGACTGAGACCAACAAGCTTAGCCGGCGAATGGTGCGGGTCGATTTCCCTTTCTTTACCGGGCTAGCGGCCAGTGGCAGCGGCCTCCCCCTTTTTTCTCTTACGTAATGTTCAGTTTTTTGCGCTTTCCGGCCCTGAAATACGGCAACGTATTCAGCGCGGAGGGATACAAGAAGCTTACCAGTCAAAATGCCCAGCTTATCAATGAGCAACTGAGCGTCCTAACGGTAGCGGGCTGGGAATTTGTCCAGCCATACACGCCCATCAACTCGCCGAATGCGCGCTGCTGCCTTTTCCGCAAAGCCAAAAACTACATGGCTGCGTATAAGCTGGCCTGCTCAGATTTGGCACTTGGCACCGTCCTTGCCAAGGAGTAGGCCTCACTCCTTCTTCTCTCCCATGAACTTCCTTCAAAAAACTGCTTCGCTGGCCGCGTTGAGCGCGCTGGCCCTGGCCGCCGCCCCCGCCCACGCTCAGATTAATGTCAACATCAACACGGCCCCGCCGGTGGTGGTAGGCGCGCCTTCCAATGCGCAGTACTACTACATTCCGGAAGCCAACGCCTACTACGACGTGCCGGCCCGCCGCTACCTCGTGCAGCGCAATGGCAAGTGGAACCGCTACGAGCGCCTGGAAGGCTACGATTCGCGCAACTTCCACCCGCAGTATATCGACTACCGCGGCGACTCGCCCTGGACCTATAACCGCGGCGGCAACCCCCACGGCCTGCCTCCCGGCCAGGCCAAAAAGCTATATGGCAAAGGCTACCAATACGATAAGCATGACCACGACGACCGTGGCCACGGCAAAGGGCACGGCAAAGGCCATGACCGTGACTAGGCTGACGCCGAAGCCAGCTATGTGTTGAAAAGAGCGCTCGCAAGGGCGCTTTTTTTGGCTCTGGCCGGGGGCAAACGGACTAGTCGGCAGAGGTGCAGAGTTGGTCCACGAAATAGGTGCGCTCATCGAGTGGCCCGGTATTCGGGCACCCCTTTTGCCTAAGTAAGAGTATCCTGATTAGCATTTTCCTTTTCACCTTTTTCTTTCTCACCGCCATGAAATTCCGTTCGCAGTTGTTCGCTTTTGTAGTTGGTGCCTTTGCCGCGCTGGCTAGCCCCGCCGCCCACGCCCAAGTAAATATCAACGCCCAGTTTGGCCACCCAACCTGGGGGCCAGCCGCCCCGGCCGGCGCCCAGTACTACTACGTGCCTGAAATTGATGGCTACTACGACCTGTCGGCCCGCAACTACATTGTGCAGCGCAACGGCCGCTGGACGCCGGTAGCCGCCGTGCAGGGCTACAACCCAGCCAGCTTTCACCCGGTGGTAGTCGACTACCGGGGCCGCCAGCCCTGGCAGCAGTACAACGACCACCACGCCCGCTACTACCGCCCCGTGGTAGTGCAGCGGCAGCCAGTGCGCCGCCAGGTAGTGGTGCAGCGGCAGCCGGTACGTCGCCCCGTGGTGGTCGAGCGCGTCAATCGCCGGGGCCGCGTGGTCGAGCGCCGGGTAGTGCGCTAGCCCAGCGCGCAGGCAGCCCGGCCGGCTCCGCCCTTCGGACGGGGCTTTTGGGTAGCCAAGGAGCCTAGTATCTGCTTGGCTAGCTTCTTTTTAGCGGCGCTGCTCGCATAGCCGGCCAAGTTGCTGGCGAGGGCCAATTTCCGGCACCTTACTTGCATTCAACTTCCGTATCAATTCCTTTTTTCTCTGACCATGAACTCCCGCCTTCGTTTTCTTGCTTTCGCGCTGGGCACTGGCTTAGCGTTTGCTGCCCCCACTGCCGCGCAGGCGCAGATAAGCGTGGGTGTCAATATTGGCGTGCCGGCCTGGGGGCCGGCCGTGCCGCAGGGCACGCAGTACTACTACATTCCGGAGATTGATGGCTACTACGACATCTACAACGGCATCTACATCGTGTTTGATGGCCAGCAGTGGGTGCAGGTGCCCTATCTCGACGGTTACGACCCCTACTACTTTCACCCAGTACCGGTTAGCTACGTTGGGGCGCAGCCCTGGCTGTATATCAGCACCTACCGCCAGCGCTACCCGCAGTACGTGACCGTGTACCGGGGCGGCGGCTACGGCGGCGGAGGCCGCTACAACGGCCACGACTACGGCGCGGGCCGCGTGTATGGCTACGACCGGGGCGGCTATGGTGGGGGCCGTGACCGCAACGGCGGCCGCCCCGGCTACGGCAACCCGGGCCCTGGCCGGCCCGGTGGCGGCTACGGTGGCAACCCCAACAACCCGGGTGGCGGCCGGCCCGGCGGAGGCTACGGCGGCAACCCGAGCCCTGGGGGCAATCCCGGCGGCGGTTACGGCGGCCGCCCCGGCGGTGGTGGTAACCCCGGCGGTGGTATACCTGGTGGCGGCAACCCTGGTGGTGGCTATGGTGGCCGCCCCGGCGGCGGTAACCCTGGTGGCATACCTGGTGGGGGCAACCCCGGCGGGGGTGGTTATGGCGGCCGGCCCGGTGGCGGCGGCAACCCCGGGGGCGGTTTCCCTGGCGGGGGGAACCCCGGTGGGGGCGGGCGCCCCGGCGGCGGCTTTCCTGGGGGCGGCAACCCGGGCGGCGGTGGCGGCCAGCCCACCAACCCAGGCGGCGGCCGAGGCGGCTTTGGCGGGGGCAACCCCGGCGGAGGTGGCCAGCCCACCAGCCCCGGTGGGGGCGGCGGGCAGCGCGGTGGCGAAGGCGGTGGCCGGGGCCGCCGCTAGCCCGCAGCCTTTCTGTACGTAGTTTTGAAGCTGCCCCGGCCGGGGCAGCTTTTTTTTTGGCGTATGGTCTTCAGCAGTACCCTGTTTCTGTTTTATTTTTTGCCCATCTTTCTGGGCATTTACTGGCTAGCCCCCGTTCGTTTCAAGAACCCGGTGGCGCTGGTGGCTAGCCTCCTGTTCTATGCCTGGGGTGGGCTCAATTTTCTGGCGCTCTTCCTGGGCTCGGTGGTCGTCAACTTCTTCCTCATCCGAAGTATGGCGGCTACGCCGGAACGCCGAAAGCAGCGCATTTTCTTGGTTATCAGCATCCTGCTCAATGTCGGCATGCTGTTTTACTTTAAGTATGCCAATTTCTTTCTCGACAATGCCAGCGCGGTGGGGGCCTACCTGGGCGGGCCCGCGCTACGCTGGGAAAAGATTGTGCTGCCCATCGGCATCTCGTTTTTCACCTTCGAGAAGCTGACCTACACCATCGACGTGTACCGGGGCGTGAACAAGCCGATGCGCTCGTTCTGGGACTTCCTGCTCTACATCATGCTCTTTCCCAAGATGATAGCCGGGCCCATTGTGCGCTTTCACGAAATAGCCGGGCAGCTGCCGGCCCAGGGACGCCAGCCCTTCAACACGGTCGACGAGAAGCTGGCCGGCCTGTTTCGCTTTGTGAGCGGGCTAGCCAAGAAAGTGCTGATTGCCAACGTACTCGGCGAGCAGGCCGATGCCATCTTTCGCCTAGCCCCCCAGACGCTTACCGTGCCGCTCGCCTGGCTAGGGGCGCTGGCGTATACCTTTCAGATATACTTCGACTTCTCGGGCTACTCCGATATGGCCATCGGGCTGGGGCGGATGCTGGGCTTTCAGTTTCCCGAAAACTTCAACAACCCGTATATCGCGCGCTCCATCACCGAGTTTTGGCAGCGCTGGCACATCACGCTGGGGCGCTGGATGCGCGACTACCTCTACATTCCGCTCGGGGGCAACCGGGTCAAGCCCAGCCGGCTCTACGTCAACCTCTGGACCGTCTTTATCCTCTCCGGTTTCTGGCACGGGGCGGCCTGGACGTTCATTGCCTGGGGCACCTACCACGGCCTCTGGCTGATTCTCGACCGCCTCTTTTTGCTGCGCCTCTACCGGCACCTGGGCCCACTGAGCATCGTGCCCACCTTCCTGATTACCGTGGTGGGCTGGGTGCTGTTTCGGGCCGAGACCCTAGCGGGGGCGGGGGCCTACATCGGCGCCATGTTTGGGGGCGCCTGGGGGCCCCTGCCCTACTTCAGCCTGGAGCTGTGGGTGACGCTGGGGCTAGCCACCTGCTTCTCGTTTATGGCGGCCCTGCCGCGCGTAGAGCGCTGGGAAACAACTGTTTTGGCCGCCAACGGCTGGCGCCTGCCGGGCACCCTGGCCCTGAGCCTGGCTACCGCGCTGCTCTTTGTGCTGAGCACGAGCTACATCATCGGCAGCACTTTCAACCCGTTCATTTACTTCCGGTTCTAGCGCTTTCGCCGAACCGGCCGGCAGAATCATCAGCCAGTGTATCGCTCATGAAGCACGTACTCCTTTTCCTGCTGCTCCTATTATTCATTGCTCCGGCGCTCCAGGCCAAGTTTCACTGGCTGGCCGAGCCCGCGCTAGGGGGGGCCTACATCACCGCCGAGCACCCCGAGCTAACCGCCGAGAGCCTGACCGCCGGCGAGTACCAGGCCAAGCTGGAGCGTTACCTGGAGGACCGCCTTGGGTTTCGGCCCTGGCTGGTGCGCCTGCGCAACCAACTGTCTTTTTCGCTGCTCGGCGTGGCGCGCTCCAGCGAGCTGGTTATCGGCCGCGACAATGTGCTTTTTCAGCCCGGCCCGGTGAACAGCTACTTGGGCAAGGATTTTTTGGGAGAAGCCGAGATTCGCCACCGCGTGCACCGGATGCGGAGCGTGCAGCAGGCCCTAGCCCAGCGCGGCATCCCGTTCCTGTTCATGATGGCGCCCAACAAAGCGCGCTACCAGCCCGAAGACCTGCCTGCGTACTTGAGCCAGCAAAAACAACCGCACTCCAACTACGAGGTATTTATCCGGGAGATGCGGGCGAACAACATTAACGTACTGGATTTCTGCCAGTTGTTTGAGCGCTGGAAGGATACGACCCGCTACCCTTTGTTTCCGAAAGGAGGCACGCACTGGAGCGGCTACGCCTCGACCCTGGCCGCCGACACCCTGTTTCGGCGCATGGAGCAGCTCGGCTCGTTCAACCTCCTCAATTTCCGGCGCGAAGGCCCCGTGCAGGTCAGCCGCGATACGATGCGCAGTACCGATGGCGACCTGAGCAACCCGCTGAACCTGCTGCGGCCCTACCAGCACTACCCGATGGCCTACCCGCGCATTGTGTTCAGTGCCTTGCAGCCGGGCGAGCAGCGGCCCAATCTGCTGGTGTCGGGCGACAGCTTTGGGGCGGCCCTCATGCAGTTCAACCCCTACATGCAAACCATTTTTTCCCCGGATTCTCGCTACTGGGGGGTGGAAGAAACCATTTTTCTGTTCAGCGACAACTCCGCCAGGACGGGCGAGAACCTGAACCAGCTGGATTTTCGCCAGCAGATTGAATCGCGGCAGTTTATCATGCTGCTCGTAACGGAGCACAACCTGCTTTACGACGGCTTCATCAACCGCCTCTACGACCTGTACCACCCCCTCACGGACGCCGACCGGGCCCACATCGAAAAGCTCAAGGAAACGCTAGCCCGCAACGCTACCTGGGAGGAAGGCAGCGACCCCCACTTTGCCGATAATATGTATCAGAAGGCGTACACGCTATTTAATAAGGAGCGCGAGTAGCCCTTGCGCGCAAGGTCAGGCCGCTGCACTGCGACAAAAAAGGCGCTGTTCCCACTGAGAACGGCGCCTTTTTACACTTGAAATTCTAGCTTACTGCGTTTTACTCTGGCCCGCGGCGGCCAGGCTAGCCCAGTCTACGCCGGCGCGCACGGCGGCCGGGGCGGGTAGGGCGCCCGTACCCAGCAGCTCGGCAATGTAAATCATGTCGGCATCGTGGTTCATACCGGCGGCGGCCACAAGGCGGTTTTCGAGCACGTAGAAGGCCAGGAAATCCTGCTGGGCCACGTCGCCTTGGTAGATAATCTCGTCCCAGCGCTCGGCGTGGCCGGCGTAGCGCAGGCTTTTGCCATACTGCTGCGTCCAGAAAAAGGGCGCCGCCGTGAACGCTTGTCGCTGGCCCAACATATTGCGGGCCGCCGCCTGGCCGTGCTGCTGGGCCACGCGCCAGTGCTCGATGCGGGTGGGCTGGCCAGTGGGGGCTAGCGGAAAACGGGCGATGTCGCCGGCCGCATATACATTGTCGGCGGCTTGCAAGAAGGCATCGACGGCTAGCCCACCGTCTTTTTCCAGGGTAAAAGCTTCCTTCAAAAACTCGGTGGCCGGGCGCACACCCACGCCCAGCACCACCGCGTCGGCGGGCACGGTGTGGCCGCTTTTCAGCTGCACGCCGGTTACGTAGCCGTCCTCGCCCAGCAGGGCCGTTACTTCGGCTTCGACCTCAAATTTGACGCCCTTGCTTTCATGCAGCTTCTGGAACATAGCCCCGATTTCGGGTCCCAGCACGCGCTCGAAGGGCACCTGCTCCTGGGCAATTACCGTCACCTGCCGGGTTTCACTGGTGAGGCTGCTCGCCGCCTCCATCCCGATGAAGCTGCTGCCGATAATCACCACTTGCTTAGCGTCTTTGGCGGCGGCTAGCACCCGGTCGGCGTCGGCCTGGGTGCGCAGCGGCAGCACGCCGGCCAGGTCGTGGCCGGGCAGCTTGGGCAGCAGGTTGGGCGTGGCGCCGGGGGCTAGCAGCAGCTGGTCGTAGGGCAGCGGGGGCTGGGCTTCGAGCTGCACTTGGCGGCTAGCCAGGTCGAGGCCGGTGGCGCGGGTATTCGTCAGCAGCTCAATCTTTTGCTGCGCGTAAAAATCGGCCGTGCGCAGCGGCATGGTTTCGGGCTGGGCCTTGCCGGCCAGGTAGGCTTTGCTGAGTTTGGTGCGGTCGTAAGGTTTTTCCTCAGCCGACACCAGCACCACGCGGCCCGCGAAGCCTTCGCGGCGCAGCGTTTGGGCCGCAAACTCGCCAGCCGCGCCGCCCCCCACGATGACGAAGGTACGGGCATCAGCCGGCGCACTGGCCGGGGCTAGCGGGGTGCCGCCCACCTCGGCGGTGGGCGTGGCGTCGGGCTTGTCGGTGCTGGCGGGTGGGCTGGCGGGCACCTGCACCAGAATGCGGCCGTCGGCCTCGCGCACGGTGTAGGTGGGCAGGTCGTCGAGGGCGGGCGGCTCGCAGAGGTGGCCACTGTCCAGCTTGAAGCAGGCGTGGTGCCAGGGGCATATAAGCCTGCCGTTCAACACCTTACCCTTCTCCAGCGGGGCGCCGTAGTGCGGGCAGTTTGGGGCGAAGGCGTGCACCTGGCCCTGCTGCCGGGTCAGCAATACTTGGGGGCCATCGTGGGGGGTAGCGAAGGTTTTGAGCGCACCTTCGGGTAGGCTAGCGGTGTCGGTGAGGTCGATTTCGGGGAGCATGGCGAGGCGTGAGGAGGCTTTTGGCTACAACGCAGGCGCCCCGCGCCGGGTTAAAGTGGGCGGTATTATGATTTACTGGCCGGCACCTGCTGCCGCAGCCAGGTGCGGGCGGCCTGCACGGCGGCATCGGGGCTAGCAGGCTCGGCGGGTACGGCCTCGTCGGGCACGAGCGGGCCGAGGTGCTGGCGGTGGGTGCGGTCGGCTTCGGCCGATGTGGCCAAGTTGAGCTCCGCGCCGTCGGACAAGGAGAACAGCCGATTGGCCGTAGTCAGGCCCATCGATGGTTGGCCAAATATGCGCGTGGCGGGCCGGCCCATGAAGGCCTGGGCCGTTATTTCGCCGCTGCTGGCCGTGCGCGGGCCAATGAGCACTGCCACCGGGCTGGCCGGCTGGCGCAGGGTGTAAGGCTGCGGCACGCGCACCCCGCGGCCGGGCTTCCGCGAATACGCCTCGCCATCGCGGTAGCCAAATGGCTCTTCTCGGTGGCCGGTCACGAAGTAGCCCAGCTCGCCGGGGCCGGTGAGCGGCCCCAGGCCGGCCAGCATGGGGTACATATTGCCGCCGCCATTGCCGCGCAGGTCCACGACCCAGCCCGTAATCGGGTGCTCGGTATCGAGTTGGCGGATAAGCTGTTGAATATGCGTAGCGAATGCTAGCTGGCGCTCAGCGTCGAGGGGGCTGAAGCTGGGTACGGCCACATAGGCCAGGCCGTCGCCGAGGTAGCGGGCGGTGGGCTCGGGGGTAGCTTTGACAATGGTTGAGGTAGCCGGCGCCCGGTCGGCCCGCACCACGGCCGGCGCCCGGAACTGGCTGTGGTGGTCGCCGTGCTGGCGCAGCAAGCTCAACAGGTAGGTGAAAACGGGGTAGCTCTCGGCGGTGGTTTGCATGCCATGGGCCATGGCCAGCATGTCGCGCTGGGCGGCGGGCCAGTCGATAGAGTCGCGCACCAGCGAGTGCGCGCTGGCTAGCATCACCACCTGCTTGATGTAGGCCTGCACGGCGGCCGAGGGGGCAGTTTCGGGGTAGAAATTGGCGGCGCTCAGCTGCACGTCATCAAACCAGGCCTGGCCTTTACCGTTGTAAAAGCCACCTACCACCACGCGCCGCATGGTGGGCTGCACCAGCAGGCTGATGTCGAGGGTGCGCCACTCGCCGGGGCCGGTGGGCGGGGCGCCCTGCATCAGCGAGTTGGTCAGGCCCACCATCTTTGTATCGTCCCAGTACTGGCACAGCAGAGCTACGTTGTTGGCCTCGGTGGTTTTGACGGTGGCTTGCAGACGCAGGATGGTGGGACGCGCCACCTGCACGGCCACCGACTGCCGGAAGGCCTGAAAACCCTGGGGCGCATCGGTAGCGCTGGCTAGGTGCAGGGCCCGCCGCCCGCCGTGGGCCACCGTGCTATCGAGCCCTAGCGAGTACCCAGGCGCGGCAGCAATGACCCAGTCGGCTGGCAGCTGGCGGTTGCCAGGCTGCGGAGTTTCGAAGCTGCCGTTTTGCAGGGTTTGGCTGCGGGCCGCGCTGGGTAGGGCCAGCAGCGCGCTGGCTAAGAAAAGGTGTTTCATGGGGCTAGCCGCTTGCTCAAAAGAGTTGACAAAGCAAGGTAACCGCCCGCCGCTATATAGGATGCCAAAGTGCCACCCGGCACCAACTAGCAAAAACGCACAAAGCCGGTAGCTGCGCGCAGCTACCGGCTTTTCCTACTTTAAAAGCATGCTTAGATTTTGCTTAACCTGCCCCGAACCGTCATGCTGAGCTTGCCGAAGCATGGCGGTTCATTTGGATTACCAAACACGTTCCTAGTTTAGTATCGGCTAGCCCTAAAACTCGGCGTTCTTTGGGAAGCGCGGGAAGGGAATCACGTCGCGGATGTTGGTCATGCCCGTCACGAACAGCACCAAGCGCTCGAACCCTAGCCCGAAGCCAGCGTGCGGCGCGGTGCCGAAGCGGCGCGTGTCGAGGTACCACCAGAGCTCGTCGGTGGGCACGTGCATTTCGGCCATGCGGGCTTCGAGCTTGGCCAGGTCCTCCTCGCGCTGCGAGCCGCCGATGATTTCACCGATGCCGGGGAAGAGCACGTCCATGGCGCGCACGGTGCGGCCATCCTCATCGAGCTTCATGTAGAAGGCCTTGATTTCCTTGGGGTAGTTGGTGAGGATAACCGGCTTCTGGAAGTGCTTTTCCACGAGGTAGCGCTCGTGCTCGCTCTGCAAGTCGGTGCCCCAGTCTACCGGGAATTCAAATTTTTTCTTGGCCGATTTCAGAATCTCCACCGCCTCGGTATAAGTGAGGCGCTGGAAAGCGTTGTCGGTCACGAAGGTGAGGCGGCCCAGCAGCTCCTTGTCGTAGGTGTCGTTCAGGAATTGCAGGTCGGCGGCGCAATGCTCTAGGGCGTAGCGCACCAGGCTCTGGAGGAAGTCCTCGGCCAGGTCCATGTTGTCGGTGAGGTCGTTGAAGGCCACTTCGGGCTCTATCATCCAGAACTCGGCGAGGTGGCGGGCGGTGTTCGAGTTTTCGGCCCGGAAGGTGGGGCCGAAGGTATACACGCTGCCCAGCGCCATGGCGGCCAGCTCGCCTTCGAGCTGGCCGCTCACGGTAAGGTTAGTTTGCTTGCCGAAGAAATCCTGGCCGAAATCGACCGAGCCGTCGTCGGTGCGCGGCGGGTGCTCGGGGGGTAGGGTCGTCACCCGGAACATCTGGCCCGCGCCCTCGGCATCGGAGCCGGTGATGATGGGCGTGTGGACGTAGAAAAAGCCGTTCTTGTTGAAGTAGTCGTGGATGGCAAACGCCAGCGCGTGCCGGATGCGCAGCACCGCCCCAAACGTGTTGGTGCGGGGGCGCAGGTGGGCGATTTCGCGCAGGTGCTCGAGCGAGGTGGCTTTCTTTTGCAGCGGGTAGGCCTCGGGGTCGGCGGTGCCGAGCACGGTTAGCTCGGTGGCCTGAATCTCAGACGATTGGCCTTTGCCCTGGCTAGGCACCAGCTGGCCGCGCACCGCAATGCAAGCACCGGTGGTAATTTCCTTCAGGCTTTCCTCGGGAAACTTCTCGGCATCGGCTACTACTTGCAGCGTGGCTAGCCCCGAGCCGTCGTTGAGGGCGATAAACTGCACGTATTTGTTGCCCCGGCGCGAGCGAACCCACCCTTTGACGAGAACTTCGCGATTGAGGTCAGTACTTTGCAGCAGGTCTTGGATGCGGGTGCGGCGGAGCTGGTCGGCAGGCATGGGGTTGATTTTTCGTGGTTGGTTTTTCGTTTTTCGTTACCCGGCAGGTTTTCACGCAGTTTGCGCTGGCTAAAAACAAAAAGCGAAAAACGCTTGAGTCCGTAAAGGTAAAGCCCTTGCCGGGCTAGCCCCGACTAACCCCAGCCGGGAATTGCCAGTATCAGGCTACGTCCGCCGCCGCGCCGGCTGCGTATGGTTATTCTTTACTGGCCGCCCGACTCCGCGTTTTATTCTCGCTCTCCTCTATGCAACGCCTTGATTTAAAGCAGCTTCTTTCGCAGCGCCTTTCGCCTCAGCAGATTCAGTTTATCAAGCTGCTGCAAATTCCGACGGCCGAGCTGGAGACCCGCATCAAGGAGGAAATGGAGGTAAACCCGGCGCTGGAAGAAGGTGACAGCGAAGATGCCGACGAGCGTGACGACAACGAAGCCGACGAAGCACCCGCCGACGACCCCAATGACTCGCTCGACAGCGACGATAACACGCTGGATGAGGACTTTAGCGGCCCCACCGAGGCTAGCGACGACGGCCCCGGCCCCGACGACTACGCCGACGAGCGCCCCGAGCCCGCCGCCGAGGTCGAAGCGCTGGGCATCGACAATGACAACCACGACATCGACATCAGCGACTACGTCAACGACGACGAGATAGCGGGCTATAAAATGCAGGGCGATGGCCCCGGCGACGAGGAAGAGCGCGACATGCCCCTGGCCGACACCAGCGGCTCGCTGCAAGACTCGCTGCTCGACCAGCTGCACTTTGCCCAGCTCGACGAGCTGGGCCAGGCCATCGGCGAGCAGCTCATTGGCTCGATTGACAGCGACGGCTACATCCGGCGCGACCTGGCGGCCATTGCCAACGATTTGGCCTTCAGCCAGAATATCGAGGCTAGCGAGGCCGAGATTGAGCGGGTGCTGCACGTGGTGCAGCAGTTCGACCCGCCGGGTATCGCCGCCCGCGACCTGCCCGAGTGCCTGCTTTTGCAGCTCGAGCGCCGGCCCCAGGACGAGGCCACCCAGAACGCCGAACGCATTCTGACCGAGACGTTTGAGGAGTTTACCAAGAAGCACTACCAGCGCATTCAGCAGCGCCTCGACCTGGAGGACGACGAGCTGAAGGAAGCCGTGGCGGTCATTCTGCGGCTGAACCCCAAGCCCGGCGGCAGTGGCCCGGTGAGCGGCGGCAAGGGCAGCGCCGGCGGCGCGCAGTACCTCATGCCCGACTTCATCCTCACCAACGACAACGGCGAGCTGAACCTGACCCTGAACGCCCGCAACGCCCCCGAGCTGCGCGTGAGCCGCGACTACCGCGAAATGCTGCAGACCTATGACAAAGCAGCTAAGAAGGACCAGAAAATGAAGGAGGCCGTGAGCTTTGTGAAACAAAAGCTCGATTCGGCTAAGTGGTTTATCGACGCCATCCGGCAGCGCCAGAACACGCTGCTGCGCACCATGTCGGCCATCGTAGAGCGCCAGCGCGAGTTCTTTGTGACGGGCGACGATTCGAAGCTACGGCCCATGATTCTCAAGGACATTGCCCAAACCATCGGCATGGACATCTCGACGGTGAGCCGCGTGGCCAACTCGAAGAGCATCCAGACCGAGCACGGCATCTACCCGCTCAAGTTTTTCTTCTCCGAAGGCATCGCCACCGACTCGGGCGAGGACGCCAGCAGCCGCGAGGTGAAAAGCATCCTGCGCGACCTCATCGGCAACGAGAAAAAAGACCACCCGCTGAGCGACGACAAACTGGAAAAAATGCTGAACGCCCGCGGCTACAATATTGCCCGCCGCACGGTGGCCAAGTACCGCGAGCAGCTCAACATTCCGGTGGCCAGGCTGCGCAAGGAGCTGTAGCGCGCTTTCTGTGCCTAATCCCATAAGAGCCCACAAGACCGTCGTGCTGAGCTTGCCGAAGCACCTCTCCCGCACCGCTAGGGTGTCGTTCGGGAGAAATGCTTCGGCAAGCTCAGCACGACGGTCTTTTTACTTCTTGGCTATCGCGCGCCCTGAGCAGTAGGCCCCGTTACCGGCGGCGCCAGCTGCCAGAAAGCATCGGAATCGGTGGTGTAGTGCGTGATAATGGTGATGTCCTTGCCCTTCCAGGTGCGGGTGGCGTGCTTGGGGTCAAAGGCCTCAACGGGCACCAGGCGCACGTAGTGGGTCACCTCGCCGGGGCGGCGGGTTTCGAGGTCGCGGCGGCTCTCGATGGGTCGCTCCAACTGATACAGGTTTTTGGCCATGTACCGCTCCAGGTATTCCTGTCGGGTGGCCGATACCTTGTGGTTCCAGTTGGCCGTGGGGTTCAGCAGCAGCGGCTGGCCGCTGATGAGGCGCTCGCGCACCTCGGCTACGCTTAGGAGTTGGCCCTGCTCGTTCGTCACGTAGGCATCCTGGGTGGGGTCCAGGTAGAGCCATTTGTGCTGGCTGGGCACGTACACGCTGTTGATGACGTGGCTATCCACATCGGTGCTGTCCTTGGGCAGGCAGCCCACGAAGCGCGACTGGAAGCCCATGGCCAGGTAGGTTTCGTTGAGCACCGTGGCTAGCCCCCGGCAGTTGAGGCCGCGGTTTTCCTGTTGGCACACGGCTAACAAATCCTGCGCATTACGCGAGGCCGGGTTGCCGTGCTGGCCATCGTGCTGAATACGGTCGTGCACCCAGTGCATGAGGTTGATAACCTGCGAGACATCGCTGCCCTTGCCGGCTATCGAGTCGAGCTTGTACTGCCGCCGCAGCCCCACAAGCTGCGGCTCGGTGGCCGCCTGGTAGGTGAAGGCCGGCAGCGGAGACGCGGGCTGCGCCGCGTAGCCCTGGGCGTGCTGCAAAATATAGCGGTAGTCGCCCCGGGTGCGCATCAGGGCTAGCTGCTGCTTGAAGTCCTTATCGGCCCGCACGTAGTCGAGGTCGGTATCGACGAGGGTGTGGGCGTAGTCCTTGTAGCCCGCGCCCACGGCTTGGCGAAAGGCTACCAAAGCCCCGGCCCGGTCCTTGGCCAGCGAGTGGTAGCACGCCTCGTTGTAGTAGAGGTTAGCGGGCAGGCTTGCAAAATTCTGCCGGGTAGTCGGGTCGAGTTGGTCGTAGGCGCGGTGCCACTCGGCGTACTTGGCCAGCGCCTGCGGGTACTGCTTGGCGGCTACTAGTTGCTGTATTTCGCCGCTCTGCTGGGTGCAGTAGGCCTGAAAGGTTTGGGTGGCCGGGGCAGTCTGGGCCCCGGCCCGGCCGCCGAGCGCTAACGCCAGGGCGATAGTAAGTACTGAACGAAGCATAAAAGACAGGCGCTAGGGGGTGAAGGTATCGGCGGGCCGCTGAAAGCCAGTGGCTTGCTCACCCAAGAGTACTCTGCAAGCCAGCTATTTATTACAAGCAAACTACCGCAGTGGCAAAAATAATTTTCAGGCTAACGCATTAGCCATCTTGCCACGTCTGCTGGGGCAGTTTTTTCGTTCTTGCTCTATGTCCCAACGCATCATTCTCACCGGCGCCACCGGCATGGTCGGCGAAGGCGTGCTCCTCACCTGCCTGGCCCAGCCCAATGTGGCGGCGGTGCTCTCCATCAGCCGGCGGCCTAGCGGGCACACGCACCCCAAGCTGTGCGAGCTGCTAGTGCCCGACTTTTTCGACCTTGCGGCCGTGGAAAAGGAGCTAGCAGGCTACACGGCCTGTTTTTTCTGCGCGGGTGTGTCGTCGGTGGGCATGCAGGAAGCCACGTACACGCACGCCACGCACGACCTGACCCTGCACTTTGCCCAAACGCTGCTGCGCCACTCGCCGCGGGCTACGTTCTGCTACATCTCGGGGGCCGGCACGGGCGGGCAGCTTATGTGGGCGCGGGTGAAAAGCCGCACCGAAAACGACCTGCTAGCCCTGCCTTTTCGGGCGGCCTACATGTTTCGGCCGGCCGGCATGAAGCCCGTGCCCGGCCAGCGGCACGTGCGCCCAGTGTACCGCTGGTTTAGCTGGCTGGTGCCACTGGCCCGGCTATTCAACTATGGCAGCACCCTGCGCGAAGTAGGGCTGGCCCTGCTGCACACCGCCGAGCACGGCGCGCCCAAGAAAGTGCTGGAAGTGAAGGATATCAACCAGCTAACCGGGGGCTAGCCCTAACGCGCCACTTGCAGCAGCACCTCGTAGTAGGGCCGGCCCAGCACCCGCGCCCGCAGCCAGGCAAAGAAGCTGATTATCTGCAAGTCCTCTTTCTCCTGCGACAAGAAAGCGGGCATAGTGGCCACGCGCTGGGCAAAGGCGGGCGTGGTAGCCACGGCCGGGTCGTCGATGATTTCGTGCACCAGCTCGAGGTAGCGCACCACGGCGTGGTAGGGGCCGCCGAGCGGCACGGCGGGCGCGTCGGCCGTGGCCGCGGTAGCCGGAAACTGCTCGTGCAGGCGCCGCTCAATGGCCCGCAGGCGCACTAGGGCCACGTCGGGGTTACCGAGCTCCAGCTGAATGAGCAGCTCGCCGATGTTGTGGTTCAGCAGCCACTCCAGGCCCATGTTCTGCTCCAGCCAGTGGTCGGTGCGGTCGAGGCTGATGAGCGTCTGGCTGGCCTTCGAGAACTTGCCTTCGGCAAAATAATGGAAGGTGAGCTGCAGGCGCGCCGTGAGCTGGTCGGCGGGCAGTAGCGCAGGCTTGGCTTTCAGCGCATCCTCCAAGAGCTTGATGCTGTCGCGGTTACGATTCAGAAACGCATAATTTGCCGCCAGCAAAAACGTGAAGCGCGGCCCCACCTCGGCAAACTGCCGGCTGGGCGCGGCGGCCAGCACCGCTAGCCCCTGCTCGAGGTAGGCCACCGACTCGGCAAAGCGCCGGGCGCGGTACAGGGCGTGGGCCAGCATGTAGAGCAGCCGCAGCTGGTGGCCGCGGTGGGCCGGCGCAAAGCCGTGGCGGCGCTCCATGAGGCGGTAGCAGCGCTCGATGAAGGGCGCAAAATTGGCAAAGTCGCCGCGCACCAGCATGGCGTGGCGCGCAATGCTGAGCAAGCGCGTGAGCAGCGAGGGCGAGCGGGCAAAAGCTTCCTGCAAGTCGTACTCTTGCAGCACGTTGCGCACCAGTTCATCGACCGGCACGGCGCCGCGGCCGTGCAGGCGGGCCTGGCGCAGGCGCTGGCGCAGCAGCGCATCGGCAATGCCGGCGCGCTCGTCCTCATCGGCGGCTTTTTTGTTGCGGTGGCGGCGCTCGATGATGGTGGCCAGCGGCTCGGCGTGGGGCGAGTGGGCGTACTGAATCTGCACGTTGTAGACGGCGTTCAGGGGCTCGTATTGCTCGGTATCGAGGGCGAGCTTTTCGGCTTTGCGCAGCATGGTCCAGGCCAGGCGCGGCACGCCGGCGTCGAACAAGTACTGCGCTAGGGTGAGGTGACCGCGCACGGGCGTGGCGGCCGTGGCATCGTGCTGGCGCTGGCGCAGGAGCAGAAAATCGGTGAGCTGCTTGAACAAGCGCTTGCGCAACGCATAATAAGCCACCGGGTTAGGTTCCTCGGGATAAAGCTTTTTGATGAGCACCTCCGAGTCGTACTCCTTGGGGTGCAGCAGCAGTTCGAGCAGGCGCACATCCTGGCGGCCGGCCGTGCGGCGGCGCTGCCACTGCATAAACTGGGCGAGGTCGCGGCGGTCGTCGGGGGCCAGGGTTTGGAGCGTCAGGCGCAGGTCATCCATTAAGAGGGCGCGAAAGCAGGTTCTTCGCGCTTAAAACTACGGGATGCGCCTTTATCTCGCACGCAGGCTTTCTCAAAGTCCTTTGACCATCCCTTCAATATATTGATTTATAACCTATTGAAAGGCAACCAACCTCCTTCTTGCTGTCTGTCATAATTTAAATTCGTCTTTTCCTAGCTAGGGGTAGCCGGTAGTTTTGGGAACCTTCTGTTTCCAACCACCCCCTAGCCCATGGTTCCTTTTTTACGTTCACTGGCTTCGGCTACTACGCGCTGCTCTTGTTGCATCACTGGGCCAGTCTTCAGGTTCGTTTGGCTGGTGGGTTTGGTTTTGGGCACGCTTTCGTCGTGCAGCCGGGCCACGTATGTGTTCAGCCCTGGCCCGCACGCCTACCTGGCTACCGAGCAGCCGGCCCCCTCCGTGCCGATGCCAGCGGTGCCCCCAGCCGCAGCGCGCGCCGACTCGCTACCGGCCGCCGCTAGCCCACGCTCACCCGGGTCGGCTTTGCAGCAACGGGGCAATAAGCGCCGGCCACCAGTGGCCAGGCTAGCCGGCGGCCGCCGGCTAGCCTGGCCGCGCTTCCTAGCTACTAAACTCGTAGCCAAACGCCTAGATAAGCTAGCGGCCACCCGGCCCCGCCCGCACAACGCTGCTCACCACGCTGGCACCACTGGCGCCTCGGGCACCTTGGTGGCGGCACTGTGCTTGCTAGGGATAGGGCTGCTAGGGGTGTTAATCGGGGCTGGCATCAGTACCAATCTAATAGGTGCCCTCTTCGGCGTGTTCCTGATGGCCTTGGGGTCAGTAGCAATCGTAGTTGGATTGGTATTGCTACTTGTGGCTTTGGTGACTAATGAATAGGAAGCTATACAGTGCAGCTTAAGCTATTTTCTGCACGGCGCCATCACTGGGCTAACCCTGCGCTGGGCACCGCCGTATAAGCTCCACACTCCCACCATTTCCTTTTTCAATCATGGACGTTAACAACAATAACATCGGCGACGACACCGAGCTGCGTGCTCGTGGCAACTGGAACGAAATCAAAGGTGCTGCCAAGCAGAAGTGGGGCCAGCTGACCGACGACGACATGGCGTACGATGAAGGCAAGCAGGACGAGTGGTTTGGCCAAATTCAGCAGAAGACTGGCCACGCCATCGACGAAATTAAAGACTGGTTCTCTAAGACGTTCAGCGGCACGGACAACGACCCAAACCGCCCTTCGAACCAGAGTAACTACTAGTACCAGCGCGGACTTACCCGCTCTATTTATATAAAAAAGCCCCGCGCCCTCCTCGGCGCGGGGCTTTTTGCGTTAGTCCCAGAGGCTAGCGGCCACGCGGTAGGTATTGGCGTGGGCTTCCACAATGTCGGCTATTTTTTCGGAGTAGCCGCCGCCCATGCACACTACCACCGGCAGGCCGCGCCGGTAGCAGGCCCCTAGCACCAGCTCGTCGCGGCGGCGGCAGCCTTCGCGGGTCAGGGCCAGGTGGCCCAGCTTGTCGGTGGCCAGCACGTCGACGCCGCTGAGGTAGAACACGAAGTCGGGCCGCACCTGCTCGTCGAGCAGCCGCGGCAGCACATCGGCCAGCCGGGCCAGGTACTCGGCATCACCGAGGCCATCGGGCAGGGCTAAGTCGAGGTCCGAGATTTCCTTGTGCCCCGGAAAATTGCGCGCCCCGTGCATCGAAAATGTGAACACCCGCGGCTCGTTTCGGAAGATGGCCGCCGTGCCGTTGCCTTGGTGCACATCGAGGTCGATGATAAGAATCTGACGCACTCTAGCCGGCTCGTGGGCCAGCAGCCAGTTGGCCGCCACGGCTTGGTCGTTGAGCAGGCAAAACCCCTCGGGCCGCCCTGCAAAGGCGTGGTGCGTGCCCCCCGCAATGTTGAGGGCCACGCCTCCGCTAGCCAGCACCCGCTGCGCGCAGCCGATAGTGCCCCCCAGCAGCGTCATTTCGCGGTCGGCCAGGGCGGGGCTCCACGGAAAGCCGCTGGCCCGCTCCTCCTGCCGCGTGAGCTGGCCGTGGAGCAGCCGGTGTACATAATCGGCTTCGTGCGTGCGCAGTACATCGGCCAGTGGCGGCGGCGTGGGAACGAAGAAGTCGCTGACCGTGGTTGTACCCTCGTGCAGGAGCTGCTCGGGTAGCAGCTCATATTTCAGCATGGGAAAGCGGTGGCCCGGTGGCAAGGGCAGCAGATAGTTGGGGGCAAACGCTATTTCCATAGAGTGCAGGCAGCCGCAGCTGCCAGAATAAGATTAATCGCAGATGGTAGCTACTGCCGATGTGTTGTGCTGGCTCGGCTACCGCTAAGCTTAGTTCGTCATTTAGAAACTGATAGTGAACGAATAATTAAGTAATTAGCTGGATTCACTAATCCGCGCGGCACCCTGTTCCGTACTTTTGCCTTCTCCCTTCGCTTTATTATAATTCTTCTCCTTTACTGCGTCTTCCCCCGTTGCTACGATGGCTTCTCCGCACATTAGCTCCTCCCGCCGCTCTTCTACCCCCTCCCACTCCTACCGCCGCTCTTCCTTCAACGGAGCCAAGCAGTTAGCTGCCACTGGCGCTACTACACGGCGCACCCTGATTTTGGTGGGCGTACTGATATTGGCCCTAGTTGTGACGCTGGGAGTAATTGTTTTCCATGTGGCGGGCAGCGGCCAGTAGTGCCGAGCTATTTACTCATCGAGCAAACTACCAAAAATGCCGCCGAGAGCCGTGCCGCTTTCCTTACGGGCATTGCCGCCCCAGGGTGCTAGGGCCTGCACGAGCTTTTTGATGGGCATCGACTGAATCCAGACGCGACCGGTGCCGCGCAGGGTGGCTAGCAACAAGCCCTCGCCACCAAATATCATCGACTTGAGGCCACCCGCCCGCGCCACGCTAAAATCGATACCTGGCTCGAAAGCCACCACGCAGCCAGTATCCACGCGTAGCAGCTCGTTGTGCAGCCGCTTCTCAATAATGGTGCCCCCGGCGTGCACAAATGCTTTGCCATCACCGGTCAGCTTTTGTAAAATAAAGCCCTCGCCGCCAAACAGGCCAGCCCCAAATTTCTGATTGAAGTGCAAGCTGATTTGGGTGCCCCGCGCGGCAGCCAAAAAGCCGTCCTTCTGCACAATGAGCCCCTGGGGCAGAGTACTCAAGTCAACGGGAATGATGGTGCCTGGATAAGGGGCCGAAAAGGCTACCCGGCTTTTGCCATAGCTACCGCGGTGGGTGAAGTGGGTGAGAAACAGACTCTCGCCGGTAACAAGCCGCGTGCCCGCCGAAAAAAGCTTACCTAGAATGCTCTGGTCGGCCGAGGAGCCGTCGCCCATCTTGGTTTCAAACGCGATGGCCTCGTCCATGTACACCATGGCGCCAGCCTCGGCGATAACGGTTTCCTGGGGGTCGAGTTCTATTTCGAGCACCTGAATATCGGAGCCAAGGATGCGGTAATCAACGTCGTGGGAGCGCACGGGTAAGAAGGAGTTGGGTGAGGCACAAATGTAGCGCGGCGGCTAGTGTGCACTCATCGCTTATTCTGGCAATTCGCGGCGAGTTTCGGCCGCCTCATCGGCTTCATTGCCCACGCTTTTTTTGCGCTTGGCCTCGCGGCTAGTGCGCTTCATAAAGTCTTCGTCGGTTTCTTCGGGTTCTTCTTCCTGGCCCTCGGCCAGAGGGAAATTTTCGGCGTCTTCGCGGGCTAGCCGGGCGGCCTCGGCGGCAGTTTTAGCCTGTGCCTCTTCGCCAAACTGACCTTCGCGGTGCACTATTTTTTTGTCGCGCACGTGGCGACCCAGAAACTTATTTATCTCCTCTATAGAATAGTTAGAGGTGATTTCCCCGAGCGGATTTACGCCGATTTCGAAGCCATCGAGCTCTTTGTGCACCCGGGCTTTTTTCTCCGGCTCGGGAGCTTTTTGCTTGGGTTTGGTGGGTTTCTTAGCCATAAAAGTTCAGGAACGAAAGAAATACTGACACAGATGCGCACTCAGCAGCCAGGGGCGCCTAGCTGCATACGATAAGGCCTGAGGCAAGGATTTGGCTGCCCCCGGCTCTAGCTGGGCAGCGCTCGCCCGCTATGCCACTTCGCAAGCGTCCTGCGGATACTACGCTGGCTACTCCATGTTCGACTGGCAAACCCCTCGATGGCAACGGCATGTATCAACATTTGGAAAAGGACGAATAAATTTATCTTAAAAAAATACAACGAAAAACAGCTGTAGATATCCGCTTTTATTTTGCATTTTTTTTAGTAAAATGCGCTTAAAGTAGACAAAATCAGGATTTAAAAGCCCTATAAAAAGTCAAGTTTTTCTGCTTAGTCGCCATGCATGAACTTTGTTATTTGATAGGCTATGGCTACTTTATAAAAACACAGGCAAACACACTTCATCTCTTTTCTTACATTAATCCTTTTCTCAATGAGAGCATTCCTACTTGGATTATTAGCCTTTTTTTGGAGTGGGCTGGCAATGGGCCAGAACACTTTGTACACATTTAACGGGGGTGGCACCACCGGTAACTGGACAGACCAGAACATCTGGACTACCGACCCCACGGGCTCGACTGCCATCAACCAGCGGGTGCCGAAGGCCAACGACAACGTGGTAGTGACCAACAGCTTCGTGGTGACTCTCAACGCTAACGTTGCCAGCACCATTACCGGGCTCAACGTTACGGTGCAGCGCGGTGGCGTGCTGGATTTGAAAACCTACACGCTTCCCTCGCTAAGCAGTTTATCGGGGCAAGGCGTGCTGCGTATCGGCACCGCGTACTTCCCCACTATTACGACCAATAACTTCGACGACCCGAGCACGGGTACCGTGGAGTTTTATGATTGGTCGGCCTCGTCTACCCTGCCCAAGCCGGCATCCAACCTCTACAACAATCTGCGCCTGCTCAATACCACGGCCACGGCCTATGTAGCGCAACTCGATAACGACCTGACCCTGAGCGGCAGCCTGACGCTGACACGTACCAACGCCAATGGGGGCGTGACGCTAAACCTAGGCAAAACGGGGAGTAGTAATCGGACACTCAACATTCTGGGTAACATTACGGTCGGCGCAGGCACCGTGCTAGGGGTATCGACCGTTACGGGCACGCACGTGCTCAATGTGAGCGGGAGCTTCGTTAACAACGGCACGGTAAACCTACACAACGGCACAGCCAATGATACCCAGGTAGCCCTGCTCAACTTTACGGGGGCCACGGATGCCAACTTCGCTTGTAATGGCCCCACTGCCCTCAGCAGCCTGCAAGTAAACAAAGGCATTGACAGCCAGGTGCTGCTGAACGTAACGGCTACGGTAGCCCCCGGCGGCGCCTCGGCCAGTAACTTGACGCTCAACCAAGTGGGCGACGGCCGCTTGCTTATTTTGATAAATGGCGTAGCTAAGTTTGGCAACAACATTTACCTGCCCAGCATTCATATTGGCACAGTTGCTGGCAACGGCGTAGCTGGCAGCGGCTACTACGAGATAGGTTCGTCCAGTACCAGCCCAACCCTTTGGGTGAATGGGGCAACTATCATCAATAAAGCGCTCGGAACCACTATTTATGGTGGGTTGCGCGTGAGTGCCGGAGTTTTTGAAAGCCTCACCCCCTACTCTACCGCCTTGCGGGAAGATGCGCACGTACTGGTGGAAGGCAGCGGCACGCTGAACGTACAGAAGTTTCGCCCATCCGTCCTGGTTGATGGCATTAGCCCTCGCGGCTCGTTTGTCATTACGGGCGGCTTGGTCGACTGTCGGGGCTCCAATACTAATTCAGCAGTTGAGGCCGGCTATTCGCGCTTTTCCATGCCTTACCCCACGCAGTCATTTCGGATGACGGGGGGTACCATTCGGGTGCAGAACCCCAATAGCACTGTTGATGGCGCCTTTCATATTGGTATCGACCCTAACAATGCCATCGTGACGGGCGGCACTATTGAAGTAGTGCTACCTAACACCAACACCAATGCTAAAATCCTGACCACGGCTCCCTTATGGAACCTCACCATAAGTAAGCCTGTCGCGGGTGGCACAAGCAAAGCCATTATATCGGCTCTGACGGCCATGACCGGCGCCAATACGGCTATTCAGCCCCTAACGGTGCTGAACGATTTTTACCTCGACGGCACCAACCCCACCACGTTTGACGCCAACGGCCAAAATGTTAACATCCAGGGTACGCTCACCATTAACTCGGGTGCTACCTACCTGCCGGGCGCGAACACGACGACATTCAGCGGGGGGCAAGACCAACTACTGGTCAACAACGGCATCATTGGCACCACGAGTGGCCGGGCTACGTTCAATAACTGGACCATCAACAAGTCGGCCGGCACGCTCACGCTAGGGGGCACGATTGCGGCGTACTACACCCCGGCGGGCACTACGCTGGCGCTGCTGAGTGGGGTGCTCAACGACGGGGGCAAGACCATCAACGTGCTGGGCGGCCTCATCAACTCGGCCTCGCACACCAGCGGCGGTGGCCAGGGCGGCATCACGCTGGCTGGCACTTCGCTGCAAACGGTGACCGGCGACGGCACCGGCGTTTTTGGCAACCTCAATATTTCGAACACCACTACTTCGTCGAGCACGGCTACGCCGCGCCCGGTAGCGGTGCAGTTCACGGCCAACATGGCCGTGGCTAACTACATGACGTTCCTGAACGATGCCATCGTGTACATTGGGGCCAACCGGCTAGCCCTCACTAATGTGGACCAGGACGCGCTTACTACCACCACGGCGTTCTCGTCCAAGTGCATGATTCAGACCGCGGGCAACCAGAGCGATTTGGGCCTGCAAAAAACCTATGGCGGTAACGCCACGGTTAGGTTTCCAGTGGGCGTGGGCGCCCGGTACATGGAGGCCAGCATTCAGCTGAACTCGGCCGTATCACTGGATAAGTATGGCCAGGTAAGCGTGAGCCCGACCAACACGCGCAACCCCTTCACAACCACTGCCAATACCCTGCCCTACTACTGGAAGGTGCGGAGCGCGGGCTTCTCGACGCTGCCTTCTAACGGCATCAACCTGAGCTTTACGATGAACAATGCGGACGCCAGCGGCGCCGGCACTTATACCAACTACGTTCCGGGGCGCTACACGCCGGTAGCCTGGACTACCAGCGGGACTAACTTGATTTCCTTCGGTACCGGTGGCACTGCCAACTCTACCATCCGGTTCCGGTCGAACGGCCAGTTCGACGGCGAGTTCACGGCCGGCGAGTCGGGTGCCTTCGGCACTATTACCTCCTTCTACAGCCGCACCAGCGGCGCCTGGAACGCCAACACGACCTGGAATACGAGCACCAACGGTGGCACCACCAAAACGGCCGCTGGCACGGGTGTTGTGCCCGGCGCGGGCAACCCCGTTTTTATCGGCGCGGCCGCTAGCGGCGTTTACCACACCGTAAACGTGACGGCTAACACCGCCAAGTCGGGCTCGCTCGTTATTGACCGCGGCTCGACTATGGACGTGGCTAGCACGACCGACCACAACTTTGGGGCGTTGCCCGATGCTAAAATTGGGGGTTCAGGCCGCTTGCGCGTGAGTTCGTCGACTGCTACGGCCACCTTCCCCGGCGGCGACTTTGGTTCGTTTATCCAGTATGGCGGTGGCACGGTAGAATATTATTCCACCAGCACCAGCTTCGCGGTGCCGGCTACCTCGAACGGCGGCTCGCTCACGCTGAACCAGTACCGCAACCTGTGGCTGAATGCCGCCAGCGGCCAAACCATCGCGCTGCCCAACCAGGACCTGCGCGTGTATGCCCAGCTGAAAACCGGCGTGGCCAACGGCAGCACGACCTTTCCTGGCACGGCCCTGGTGAGCAGTGGCACTGCCGGCAACCTGCGTATCGATTCTCTACTAGCGATACAGGGCGGCACCTTCCGCCTGCAAAAAACCACCGCCCGTACCCTCACCGTTGATACCGACGTGCGGGTAGAAAACGGCGCACGGTTTAATGTGGCCAACAACGCGGCCATTACGCACGCGCTTTCCGTAGGCGGCTCGCTCGTCAATAACGGCAAACTGGACTTTAAAGTCGGCACGGGCCAAGTGGGCCTCACCTTCCTTGGCAGCCAGAATACCTACCTGACCAGCACTGGCGACTCGACCGACCTCTACACCCTCACCATGAACAAAGGGCTAGGCCGCACGGCCCTGCTCAACCTCGACGGCACCGGCGCACTTACCACGCCTACCAGTGGCTGGCTTACGCTCACCAACGGCACGCTGCGCTACGCTAAGCCAAATGGCACGCTGGCAATCCATGATGCTGCCTCGTCCTACCTCATTACCGATAACGTGGGCCTGACGGTAGACGCCTCGGGGGCTACCGTTACAGTGGCTACCAACACCACGGCTTATAAGGATGCCAATACGCCTTACTCGGCTACCTCCGACCTGCGACTGGCGGGGCAACTGAAGGTGTTGCAAGGCCGGTTGAACGTAGGAACCGCGGCCGGCCTCGGCAACGACCTGGAGTATGCCAGCGCTGGCGCGCCGGGCATCACCATCACCGGCGGCAACCTGTACGTGAACGGCCAGATTCGGCGCACGGTGTCTAACCTTGACGGCGCGCTGCGCTTTGACCAGAGCGGCGGCACCATCGACATCGACGGCCAGGGTGCTACGGCGGTTCAGAACAACGAGCGCGGCTTGTTTGAGGTGCAGGGCACCGGCAGCATTTTTCGCATGAGCGCGGGCTCGCTGAACCTGCACCGCTCGAACCAGAAAAGTCCCATCCTGACGGCCGACCTGTACCTGGCGCCCGACTCGACGGTGGTAACCGGCGGCACAGTAGTGCTCGGCAATACCGCGTCCATCAATAGCAACGTGACCATCAGCGTGAGCTCGACGGTACCGCTCTACGACCTGCAAGTGGCCACTGGCAACAGCGGCAGCACCAACACCGGCCTGCTTACGGGCGTGATTCCGCTCACGCTGAAGGGCTCGCTCACTATCGGCAACGACTACTCCGCCTTCAACGCCAACGGCATCGGGCTGAACATCGCCCAAAACCTTGTCAACAACAATACCTCGGCTGACCCTGCCCTGAACACCGGCGGCTTCCAGCCGATGACAACGACGCAGCTCACGACCTTCACCGGGGGGGTAGCTACCCAGCTGCTCACGGGCACGGCCGCCAACCTGACCACCTTTGGCAGCCTCACGCTGAACACGCCGCAAACCAGCGGTACGCTGCAACTCGGCGGCAACGCCCAAGTGGCGGGTACGCTGACCCTAGCCAAGGGCACGCTCAACGACAACGACCGCACCATCACGGCGCTGGGCGATGTGCTAAACTCGGCCACGCACACCAGCGCTGGCACCGGCACGGGCAAGCTGCTACTAGCCGGCAGCACCAACCAGAGCGTGGGCGGTAACGGTACTGGCCGCTTCGGCAACCTGACGCTGAACAACAGCACGGGCGCTACCACCACGGCTAATCAGGAAATTACCAAAGTACTGACCATGAGCAACGGCGTATTCACCATCGGCTCGAACCTGCTGTGGCTGAGCAACCCTAGCGCGGGTGCCGTAACCGGCTTCAGCGCCGCGCGCTTTATCCGCACCAACGGCATTGTGGCCGACCTGGGGGTACGCAAAAGCTACCCTGCTGGCGCCCTCAGCTTCACTTTCCCGCTAGGCGCCGCCGACAAGTACACGCCCGTTGCCATGAACGTGACGAACAACGCCACCGCCGGTACGCTTACGGTGCAGCCCATTGACCTGGCTCACCCGTCTACCACTGGCAGCGGCACCAACAAAATCACGTTCTACTGGAAAGTAACCAGCACCTTGAGCGCCCCCACGGTAGACCAGCAGTTTACCTACGGCGACAACGACGTGCTGGGCAACGAGAACCTCTACACGCTGGGCCGCTTCTTCAATGGCGCCTGGACGCCGGTGGGTGGCATTACTGCCAGCACCGTGAATGCAGCTGCCAACACCCTCAGCAACCCTGGCTACGCCCCCACCACGCGCACCATCGACGGCGACTACACGGCGGGCGATGCCAGCGAGTTTGGGGTAGTACCCACGTTCTATAGCCGCAACAGCACCGCGGGCCAGCCCGGCGGCGCCGTGTGGACCACCGCCTCGGCCTGGACCAACAACGCCGACGGCAGCGACCCGGCCCCGGGCTTCAACGCCTACCCCACCCTAGCCAACCCAGTAGTTATCAGCAGCGGGCACCTCATCACGTCGGTGGCCCCCGGCCTGGGCGCCGCCAACCTGCTGCTGCAAGGCACGCTGGACCTGGGCACCAATGGCGCCAATAACTTCAATACCGTGCGGGGTACCGGTACCGTGCGCATTGGCTCGGCCCTGTTCCCGGCCGGCAACTACGCAGCCTTCGTAGCGGCCAACGGCGGCACAGTAGATTACAGCGGCGCCGTGCAGCTGCCCGCCCGCGATACCTACAACAACTTGACCTTCTCGGGCGGCAACAGCAAGCAGCTGAGCAACCTCGACCTGACCATCAACGGCGCGCTGGCCCTGGCTGCGAGCACTACCGTGGATAATCCCACCAGCCAAAACATTACGCTGACCTCGGCCACGGGCGGTGCTACGCTCAATGGCACGTTCAACCTCAACGACGGCAACCTGACCACCGGCGCTTTCCTCGCCAACGGCGGCACCCTCACCCTGGGCGCGGGCCTCACCAGCATTGGTACGACGCTCAGCAACAGCGGCACTCTCACCAACGGCACCGGCGATGTGGTAGTGGGCACGGCTTTCAGCAACAGCGGCACCTACAGCGCTAAGGGCGGCGCCGGCAACCTCACCGTGGGCACCACCTTTACCAACAGCAAGAGCTACCTGGCGGGCCTGGGCAAGCTTACGGTAAACGGCGATTTCAACAACGCGAGTGGCGGCACCTTTACGGCGGCTAGCGGCGGCGTGGTAGCCAACGGCAATTTTGCCAACGGTGGCACGTATCAGGCGGCTTCGCTGCTGCGCCTGGCCGGCAACTTTACCAACACGGGTTCTTTCCGGGCCAATGCCAGCACTACCTCGCTCTACGGCAACTTTGCCAACAGCGGCAACTTCGACGCGGGCACGAGCCTAGTACAGTTCATTACGGCCGATGCCAACCGGCTGTTTTCGGGCAACACCACGTTCTACGATGTGCAGAAAGTGGGCAACGCCAACCTACTCTTCAACACGAACACCACGATGACTGTGGCCGACGTGCTGACCATGCGCGAGGGCCTTATCTCGACGGGGATAAGTAGCACGCTGGCACTCACCAACGTTGACGTGCAGCCCATTGTGGGGGCTAGCCCCACCACTTACGTGTCGGGCCGCCTCTCGATGGCCCTGCCCGACGCAGCGGCCAACATCCGCACGTTCCCGGTGGGCCTGGGCGGGCGCTACCGCCCGGTTACGCTCACGCCGCAGGGGCCTTCAACTAGCCCCGTGGTACTGGTTGAGATTTTCAATAAACAGCCGAATGGTCCGCTTGACAATGCCCTGTCCAACATCTCGGCCAACCGCTACTACCGCATTCAGCTGCAGTCGGGCACCATCAGCGTACCCAATGGGACGACCGCTAGTGGCACTATCGTGCAACTGAGCTTTAATACTGACGAAACTGACGAGTTAATCTCGGTGCCCGGTAACGTGCGTGTGGCCCAGTCGGACGGCCCGAATGGCACCTGGTTCTCGACGGGTGGCGCCGGCGTATTCTCGCCCGACTCACCGCGCGGCTACACCATCTCGGCGGCCTCGCAGACTACTATCGATGCCAACTCGTTCTACGCTGTGGCCTCGACCAACTTCCAGCAAAACCCGCTGACTGGCCGCGCCCCGCTGCCGGTGCAGCTGCTGAGCTTCACGGCTACTCGCCAGGGCACAGCCGTGCGCACGGCCTGGGCTACGGCTTCGGAAAAGAACAGTGCCTACTTCGTGGTGCAGCGCTCGGCCGACGGCCGCACGTTTGCCGATGTAGAGAAAGTAGCTGCGCAGGGCAACAGCCTCCGCCGCACCGACTACACCAGCCTCGATGCCCTGCCCCTGGCTGGGCTCAGCTACTACCGCCTGCGCCAGGTAGACCTAGATGGCACTGTGGCCTACTCGCCAGTGGTATCCGTGCGCTTCGACGGGCAGGCCGCGGCCCCGGCCCTCGTGGCCTACCCTAACCCCTCGGCGGGCCAACGCTTCCAGCTGCTGACGACCAACCTAGCGGCCACCGGCGGCACGGTGCAGCTGTTTGACAATGTGGGCCGCCTGGTGCTGACGAAAGTAGCCACCGCCGGCACCGTAGAAACCACCATTGAGCCGGCCCAGCCGCTGGCCAGCGGCATTTACATTGCCACCTGGCAAACGGCCGATGGCCTGAAGCTGACCACCAAAGTCGTGGTGAACTAACCTTCCTGCGCCTGCTTAAAAAGCCCCGGCTGCCCTGCGCAGTCGGGGCTTTTTCATAAGCACGGGCCCGGCTGGGGGTAGCGGCAGCCGCTGCGCGCCTGCTAGCCGAAGCCAACACCGGTGGCAGCGCGAAAGCTCTTTATAAGCAGCGCTAGGGCTGTTCTCAATCATTCAAGCTGGTAGGGCAGGGCACGGCCCCAAGGCGTCCTCAACTCCTCCATAGGGCTAGCCCTACGGAGGAGAACCCAGCTGGTGAGTAGCCTTCCTCTCTCGAAGCAAGTTTAGAAAGTAAGCTTTGCCCCCATAGTTTCAGCATCAGCGTCTCCACTGAAAAGCCCCGCCCGGAATACTCCGAGCGGGGCTTTTCAGTGGGGACGGGGCTAGCCGGCAGGGCGGGCACCTATTTTTTCTCGATGCGGCGCACGGCTTTGGTCGTGCCTTGCTCAATTTCGAGCAAGTACACCCCGGCGGCCAGGCTGGCCGGCAGGCGTAGCGGCTGGTGCGCTTGCAGCAGCACCGGGGCCAGCACTTGGCGGCCCAGCAGGTCGCGCAGGCTCACGGTGAGGGCGGAGGCCTGCGGCAGGTCGAGCTGCACGTAGTCGGTGGCGGGGTTAGGATACACACGCAGCTCGGGTAGGGCCTGGCTAGCCAGGGTAGCCAGCACGAGGCTGAAATTGGTCGTGCTGGTGGCTGTGCCGCCGGGCGTTACCACCGTTATCGGCCCGTTCAGGCTGCCAATAAGCGTGGGCACCACAAACGTGATAGCGGTAGCCGATACCACCGTGTAGTCCGTGACGCTGAGCGCACCCACGCGCACATCCGTAGCCCCCGTTAGGTTGGTACCCGTGATGGTAACCGTGGTGCCGACGCCGCCCGAAACCGGCGTGAAGCTGGCAATGGTGGGGGCCGCCGCCACCGGGGCAAAGGCAATACCCCGGAAAGCCCGGTTGCTACCTGCCGTGGCTAGGGCCGTGGGCAAGGCTAGCTGGGTGGGCGCCGTGTTGTAGCCCGTGTTATCAGTCAGGAAGAACAAGCCCGTATTGCTGGTGGCCGCCAAGGCAACCGATGTGCCGGTGGCCCGGCCACTCATGCCGCGCACTACCGCACTGGTGGTGCTGGCTATCGTGCCATTCAGCACCCAGCTGCCGCTCACTAAGCTCCATTTCTGGATGCCACCGCCGGTAGCGCGGTCGTCGGCCACGTACGCTACGTCTACGCCGGGCACCGTGGCACTGAGGTCGGCCAGGTAAAAGCTACCGGGGCTAGCCCCTACGGTAGCGCCGGGAAAGCCCGGCAGGGCCGTCACCGCCTGGTCGGGGGTAGTAGGCAGGCCCGTGGCCACTTGGCTCAGGCCCACGTAGGGGTCCGTGTTGGCCGATACGTAGAGGTTGCCTCCCACTACGTTGATGCTGCGAAGGTCGGTAACGGCCGTCGTGAGCGGCGTGGTAGCGTAGCTGCCAAAGGCCTGGTATTGCACGCCCCCAGCACTCCCTACACTGTAAAAGCTGGTGCCATCGGCCGTGGCCGCCGCCCGAATGCTGGCCCCATCGAAGGCGCTGCCGGTACTGGTGCTGGTATCGACGCTGCCGTCAGCTCCAATCAGGCCAATCACGCGGGTTACGTTGGTTGCGGCCGTACTGGCTATTGCGGGCGTGCCCGGCGCGGCGCCGTAGCCAGCCAGCACCAGGTAGTGGCCATCGGCCGAGCGCGTTAGGCTGAGCTCGGTTGTAGCGTTGCCCGTGGCCGTCAGAATGCGGTTGTTGACGCCCGTGGCCGTAGGCAGCGCCACCGATTGCACCAGCGTGCCGCTGGGCGTGTATTCGTCTAGAAATACCGCCGCCGCCGCCGCCGAAAGAGCCGTTGCGCCAGTGCCCACGCGCGCCACCACAATATTGCCCGGCGTAAAAGGCGCCGCGGAGGCTAGCAGGGGCGCAGCCGAAAAAGCCGCAGCTAGGAAAGTTACCAGTTGTTTGGGATAGAATCTTCTCATGAAATAAAAGGAGGAATTGGAGAAAATAATGCTAATAGAAGCTGTAAATGGCTTCTATCAACGAAGTTAGCGCCTTCCTCACTTAAACCAAACCAATTATTTCACCCCGCTGAAATCCTACTTCTCACCAAGCTTTGAGGCGCGCTGTACCTCGCCGCCAAGCCACTCAACGTAACCTAGGCAACGCCCAAAAAAAGCCCCTGATTATGCAATCAGGGGCTCTGAGCTTTGGTAGCAGACAGGAAGCTAGCCAAGCCGCTCTACGGCGGTGCGCAGGCGCTGGGCTACTTCGCCCGTGCCCAGGATGGCTAGCGCCTCGAACAGGTCGGGGCCGGCGGCGGCACCCGTGGCGGCCACGCGCAGGGCTTGCAGCACCTGGCCGGGCTTGAGGCCCTGGGCATCCATTGTTTGGTGGAAGAGGGCCTTCAGCACCTCGGCGTTGGCGCTGGGCTCCGAGCTAGCGGGCAGGGCCTCGGCGTAGGCGGCCAGAGCGGTGCTCACCTGCGGATTCCACTTTTTGCTGACGACCGTTTGGTCGTATTCGGTGGGCGCTTCGAAGAAGTACCGGGCTTCCTGCCAGAACTCCTGCGGAAAGCTCACGCGCTCCTTCATCACGGCCACGATTTGCTCGGCCTTGGCCGGGTCGCAGGCCACGCCGTGCGCGGCGGCGGCTTCCAGCAGGTACGGCGCCAGCTCGGCATCAGACTTGGCGCGCAGGTAATGCTCGTTGAACCACTTCACCTTGTTCTGGTCAAACTTGGCGGGCGACTTGCTCACGCGGTCCATCGAGAAAGCCTGGATGAGCTCGTCCATCGAGAAAATCTCCTGCGCCGTGCCGGGGTTCCAACCCAAGAAGGCCAGGAAGTTGACTAGCGCCTCGGGCAAGTAACCTTCCTCGCGGTAGCCTTTGCTGAGGGTCGGCTCGCCGGTTTCGGCATCGGTGCCGCGCCACTCCAGGGCAAACACCGGGAAGCCTAGCCGGTCGCCGTCGCGCTTGCTGAGCTTGCCGGTGCCGTCGGGCTTGAGCAGGAGCGGCAGGTGGGCAAACTGCGGCATGGTCTTTTCCCAGCCCAGGTAGCGGTAGAGCAGCACGTGCAGCGGCGCGCTCGGCAGCCATTCCTCACCCCGAATCACGTGGGAGATGTCCATCAGATGGTCGTCCACGATGTTGGCCAGGTGATAGGTCGGCATGCCGTCCGACTTCATCAGCACCTTGTCGTCCACGGCGCTCGAATGCACGACTACCCAGCCGCGAATCATGTCCTGGAAGCGGATTTCTTCCTTGCGCGGCACCTTGAGGCGGATGACGTAGGGCGTGTTGTTCTCGAGCAGGGCCTTGACCTCATCCTCGGGCAGGGTAAGCGAGTTGCGCATCTGGGCGCGCGTGATGCTGTTGTACTGCGGGTTGGGCACCTTGGCGGCTTGCAGGCGCTCGCGCATGGCGTCGAGCTCCTCGGGCGTGTCGAAGGCATAGTAGGCGTAGCCATCGCGGATAAGCTGGTCAGCATATTCGCGGTACATGGGCTTGCGCTCGCTCTGGCGGTAGGGCGCGTGGGGGCCGCCCTTCCAGGGGCTTTCATCGAGCTCGATGCCTACCCATTCGAGGCTCTCGCGGATGTAGTCTTCGGCGCCGGGCACAAACCGGTTCTGGTCGGTATCCTCGATGCGCAGAATCATGGTGCCGCCCAGCTTGCGGGCCAGCAGGTAGTTGTATAGCGCCGTGCGCACGCCGCCAATGTGCAGCGGCCCGGTGGGCGAAGGTGCAAAGCGCACCCGGACAGGTCTTTCACTCATAATACTACAAAGGTACGGCCAAGCGTAATGAGTGAGTTGGGGAAGGAGCGAATGTGTGCATGAACCGGCAATTGCAACCAGTCATTCGCGCCCTCCCCAACTCACTCATTCACTTACTGTGCTACCGCGATGCAGGAGATTTCCACCTCCACATCGCGCGGCAGGCGGGCTACTTCCACCGTTTCGCGGGCCGGGGCCGTAGCTTCGTCGAAGTACGTGCCGTATATCTGGTTGATAGCAGCGAAGTTGCCCAAGTCTTTTACGAAGATGGAGCACTTTACCACATCGGTGAGGGCTAGCCCAGCAGCCCGCAGCACGGCCGTTAGGTTTTGTAACACTTGGTGGGTTTGGGCGGCTACGTCGCCGTCGCCCACAAGCTGACCGGCCGCGCTCAGCGGTATCTGGCCCGATACGTAGACGGTATTGCCGGCTTTCACGGCTTGCGAGTAAGGGCCGATGGGCGCGGGTGCCTGGTCGGTGAGGATAATCTGGTGGGGCATGAGGAGAGAAAAGAATGATTTTAGAAAGCCAAAGTAACGCAAGAAGCCGCCCCGGCTAGGGGCGGCTTCTACGTTTTCAGCGAGCCAAAGGGCGCTTATTCTACCGTCACCGACTTGGCGAGGTTGCGGGGCTGGTCTACGTTGCAGCCGCGCAGCACGGCAATGTGGTAGCTCAGCAGCTGCAGCGGAATAACCGATACCAGCGGCATCAGCACTTCCGAGGTAGCGGGCACTTCAATCACAAACTCGGCCATGGCCGGAATGGTCGTGTCGCCTTCGGTTACCACGGCAATGATGCGGCCCTTGCGGGCTTTCACCTCCTGGATGTTACTCACTACCTTCTCGTACGAGCTGTCTTTGGTGGCGATAACCACCACCGGCATGCTCTCGTCGATGAGGGCGATGGGGCCGTGCTTCATCTCGGCGGCCGGGTAGCCCTCGGCGTGGATATAGCTGATTTCTTTGAGCTTGAGCGCGCCTTCCAAAGCCACTGGGAAATTATAGCCCCGACCCAGGTACAGGAAGTTGGGCACGTCCTTAAACGTTTCGGCAATTACCTGAATCTCGGCGTCGAGCTTCAGCGCCTTCTCCACTTTAGTCGGAATGTTGTGTAGCTCGGTGGTGAGTTCGCGCAGCTTGGTGTCGGAGAGCGTGCCGCGGCGCTGGCCTATGCACATAGCCAGCAACGTCAGCACCGTTACCTGGGCCGTGAAAGCTTTGGTCGAAGCTACGCCAATTTCGGGGCCGGCGTGGGTGTACGCACCGGCATCGGTGGCACGGGCAATGCTGCTACCCACCACGTTGCAAATGCCGAAGATGGTAGCCCCTTTGCTCTTAGCCAGCTCTAGGGCGGCTAGGGTATCGGCCGTTTCGCCGCTCTGCGAGATGGCGATTACGATGTCGCGCTCCGAGATAACGGGGTTGCGGTAGCGAAATTCCGAGGCGTACTCTACCTCGACCGGAATGCGCGCCAGGTCCTCAATGAGGTACTCGGCCACGAGGCCGGCGTGCCACGAGGTGCCGCAGGCCACGATGATGATGCGCTGGGCATTCACAAACTTCTGTTCGTAAGCCCGGAAGCCCGCCATGTTGAGGTGGCTGCCTCCTAGCTCAAGACGCCCGCGCATGGAGTCGAGGATAGAGCGCGGCTGCTCAAAAATTTCCTTGAGCATAAAGTGCTCGTAGCCACCTTTTTCAATGCTATCGAGCTCCAGCTCGAGGCGCTGAATGTAGGGCGTCTGCGCCACGTCTTCGCGCGAGCGGATGGCTAACTGGCCATCCTTGATAACGGCCAGCTCGTAGTCGTTGACGTACACTACCTCGTTGGTATACTCGATGATGGGCGTGGCATCCGAAGCCACAAAAAACTCACCTTCGCCGATGCCAATAACCAGCGGCGAGCCCTTGCGGGCGGCGATGAGCTGATTGGGTTCATCCTTGCTCAGTACCACAATGGCGTAGGCACCCACTACTTCGTGCAGAGCCAGGCGCACGGCCTCTTCCAGCGTGCAGTCGTTATTGGTTTGAATATCCTCAATGAGATTGACGAATACCTCTGTATCGGTATCGGAGTGGAATACGTGGCCCTGCTTTTCCAAGTGGATTTTTAGCGCCGCATAGTTTTCGATAATACCATTGTGGATAATGGCAATGCGCTCCGAACTAGAGTAATGTGGGTGCGCATTCACATCGTTGGGCTCGCCGTGGGTAGCCCAGCGGGTGTGGCCCATGCCCACGGTAGCGTGCGTATTCTTATCGGCGAGAAAATTTTCCAGCTCAGCGACTTTGCCTTTCTTCTTATAAATACTCAGGTTGCCGTTGAGTAAGGCCACGCCAGCCGAGTCGTAGCCCCGGTATTCGAGGCGACGCAATCCCTTGAGAATGATAGGACAGGCCTCACGATGACCCAGATAAGCAACGATACCGCACATGTGCAGGAAGAGTAAAAGTAGATGAAACTAAATAATAGCCCACGGCCTAACTTGAAGGACCAAGCGCCGGGCACAAGCAATTTTTCAGCCAAACGGCGGCTAGCCGCCGGGCACTGGATAAAAACAGTACCGGCCGCCAGCTCCGCCCAAAGCGAGGCCAGCGGCCGGTACGGGATAATGCAAAGTTAAGAACAAGTACTTAACTCAGCCGCCTAGTTGGCTAGCTCGTTGTAGAGCGCCTGATACGAGGAGAGCAGGTTTTCGTCGCCCGCTACCTGGCTGAGGCGGCTGTGCGAAGCATACTCCTTGAAAAGACCATTCAAGTTATCCGAAAAGTCCTCATCCGAGCGCACTACTGTATCGGCGTACTCCATGCCTAGCTTCACGAAGCCCGAGAAATCAGCCGATTTAAGCGAGGTCAGCATTTGGTCATCAATGTCGAGCATCTTGGCCTTATCGACCAGGTTACCCTCAAATTTGTCCAGAAACTCGTTGTTATACACCGTGAAAACTGACTTGGCATCCTTGAATACCGGGTCTTTTTTGTACGTCGTTTTGAGGTAGAGCGGGATGAGCGAGGTCATCCAGTCGTTGCAATGCACGATGTCGGGCGACCAGCCGAGCTTCTTCACCGTTTCGAGCACGCCCTTGCAGAAAAAGATGGCGCGCTCGTCGTTGTCGAGGTAAAACTTGTCGTTTTTGTCGACCAAAGCCGACTTGCGGTGGAAGTAATCCTCGTTGTCGATAAAATAAACCTGTAGCTTCGCGGTCGGAATGGAGGCTACCTTAATTACCAGCGGCTTCTCGTCGTCGCCCACCGCAATGTTGATGCCCGAGAGGCGCACCACTTCGTGCAGGCGATTCTTACGCTCATTGATGATGCCGAAGCGAGGCACAAAAATCCGGATTTCGGCGCCCGCCTCCTGCATGCCGGCCGGCAGGCGGCGCAGCAGCTCCGCTACCTTCGTAGTCTGGAGGAAGGGGTCAATTTCGGTGGCCGCGTACAGGATGCGCAACTTCGACATAGCTTGTGAACTAAAGGATTTGAGAACGAGGCATAGATTGCCTCTACAAAATTACGCATTTTTTCGCGAATTTTCAACAAAATTCGTTCAGCCCTATTGCCTTATTGCTTAGTTTAATGCACGTTTTTACTACCGCCGCCGACCTGCAATCCTTTGCGGAGGCTAGCCGGCGCGCCGGCCGCCGCCTGGGGCTGGTGCCCACCATGGGCGCCCTGCACGACGGCCACCTGCAACTGGTGCAAGCGGCGGCCACCGCCTGCGACGATGTAGTCGCCAGCATCTTCGTCAACCCCACCCAGTTTAATAATCCTGACGACCTGCGCCTCTACCCGCGCCTGCCCGAGCAAGACACGGCTATGCTAGCCGGCGCCGGTTGCACAGCGCTCTTCATGCCCCCGGTAGAGGAAATGTACCCGCAGCCCACCGTGCTGCGCTTCGACTTTGGGGCCCTGGAGCGGGTGATGGAAGGCGCCCACCGACCTGGCCACTTCAACGGCGTGGCTACGGTGGTGAGCAAGCTTTTTCACTTGGCTAGGCCCCACCAAGCCTACTTTGGGCAGAAAGATTTTCAGCAGGTGGCCATTGTGCGGCAGCTTATCGCCGACTTGTCGTTTGACCTGGAGCTGGTGGTGGCGCCCACCGTGCGCGAGGCCGATGGGCTAGCCATGTCGTCGCGCAATCGCCGCCTCAGCCCCGAGGCGCGGGCCGTGGCGCCGCACCTATACCAAGTACTAACGCAGGCGGCCAGCCAGGTGCGGCAGGGCCTGGCGCCTGCCCAGGTACAAGCCCGGGCCCTAGCCACGCTAACCCAGGAGCCACAATTTACCGCCGAATATTTTGAAGTAGCTGACGCGCAGACGTTGCAGCCGCTAGCCTACTACGCAGCCGGCCGGGCCGTGGTGCTGTGCGTGGCCGCCCACTTGGGTGGCGTGCGGCTAATTGATAACGTGGTGGTGGATTAACTACCGGGACAGCCATTCCAGCACGCTTGTCGTTGCGAGCAAAGCGCGGCAATCACATCCGAACAATTTGTTTAGGTGCGATTGCCGCGCTTCGCTCGCAATGACAAGCGTTTTTTGGTGCTACTGCCTAGCCTGGCTGTAGTCGATTTCGGTGTTATCGCCCAGGTTGAGGCTGTGATTCAGCCCCCGGAACGAGGCGTCGGAGCCCACGATGCAGTCGCTCATCACGGCCGAGCTGAGCTCGGAATACGAGCCGATGATGCTGTCGCTGACAATAGTATGCCGAATGATGGTGCGGTCGCCAATGGCCACATTGGGACCAATAATGGCGTGCTCGATGCGGCAATCGACGCCGATGCTGACGGGCGGAATAATGACCGTATCCGGAAACTCGGGGTAGGCGCGCACATTGCGGAACTCGGGCTGGTCGAGCAGGCGGGCGTTGGCTTCGAGCAGGGTTTCCTTGCGGCCGCAGTCAAACCAGTTGTCGACGGCGGCGGTCGTCATGGGCTCGCCTTCCTCGATGAGGTGCATGAGGGCATCGGTGAGCTGATACTCCTCGTGGGTGCGGCGGCCGGTGCTGATGAGCCACTCCAGCGCCTGGGCTAGCCGCTCGGCGTTGGCAATCTTATAGAGGCCCACTAGGGCGTAGTTCGACTTTGGAATGCGCGGCTTCTCGACCACGCGGCTGACCTGGCCGGCGGCGTTGGTTTCGACCAGGCCAAAGAGGCTGGGCGTTTTCACTTCCTTGATGGCGAGCACCGTGCCGGGCTGGGCCAGCAGGGCGGGCAGGTCCACATCCACGATGGTATCGCCGAGCAGGATGAGCACGCCGTCGGGGTCGTGCCGAAAGGTTTCGCGGGCTAGCCACAGGGCGTGGCCCAGGCCCTCGCGCGGCTCCTGCACCACGAAGGTGACGGTGAGCTCGGGGTAGTGGCGGCGCACGTACTCCTCAATCTTATCGCCGAGGTAGCCGATGATGAACACAAAGTCGGTGAAGCCCGCCCCGCGCAGGCGGTCGACGATGTGGCCCAGAATGGTATTGCCGGCCACCGGCACCAGGCTTTTGGGCTGGGTGTGGGTGTGCGGCCGCAGGCGCGAGCCGATGCCGGCAACGGGAATAACAGCTTTCATGGACTAGAGGGGCAAAGGCAGGAAAAACAGAACCGTACAACCGTTGCGGGTCGACTGCGTACTTTGCGCCGGTCGGGCACCATAACCGCCGCCGCTAGGCACTGGTTTAGGGCCGCCCGGTTCTTTTCTTTCTCACCGCTGGGCCTCAAAGCTAGAAACCAGCACTTAGAAACCCTTCACCTCATGAAACGCCTTCTTCTCTACTTCGCCGCTATGGTGACGTTGCTCTCGCAATCGTCGTGCGGCTACAACGGCATGGTGCAGCGCGACCAGGCCGTTAAAGGCCAGTGGGCCAACGTACAGAGCGCCTACCAGCGTCGCTCTGACCTCATTCCCAACCTGGTGAACACGGTGAAGGGTGCCGCCAATTTCGAGAAATCAACTCTCGAAGGTGTCATCAATGCCCGCGCCAAGGCTACCAGCGTGCAGCTGAATGCCGACCAGCTGACGCCCGAAAACATCCAGAAATTCCAGGAAGCCCAAAGCCAGCTCAGCCAGGGGCTAGGCCGCCTGCTGGCCGTGAGCGAGAACTACCCCGAGCTGAAAGCCAATGCCAACTTTCAAGAGCTGCAAGCCCAGATTGAGGGCACCGAAAACCGCATCAACGTAGAGCGCAACAAGTTCAACGGCAGCGTAAACGACTACAATACCTTTACGCGCTCGTTCCCGAACAACCTGTTTGCCGGCATGTTTGGCTTCCCGGCCAAGGGCTATTTCGAGGCCGACGCCTCGGCCAAGGACGCGCCCAAGGTTGACTTTGGCGACATGGGCGGCGCATCGGCAGGGGGCAACACCCCGGCCGGCGCTAAGTAAGCCCTGGCTAGCCCCTTAAGAACGTCATGCTGAGCCCCGCGCAGCATCTCGCTCGCTTCGTTGGAACGGCGCGGTAGAGATGTTTCGGTAAGCTCAGCATGACGTTCTACTGTTTTGCAACTAGTCTGTATTTCCATCTCATGACCCACCCCCTCACCCCCGCCCAGGAAGAGACGCTGGTGGCCGCCATTAAGGCGGCCGAGCTGCGCACGTCGGGCGAAATTCGGCTGCACCTGGAAGAAAAATGCCCCACGCCCGAGCCGCTCGACCGGGCCGCGCAGGTGTTTGCCGAGCTCAAAATGCACCACACCAAGCTGCGCAACGGGGTGCTGTTTTACCTGGCCTGGCAAACGCGGCAGTTTGCCGTGGTGGGCGATGCGGGCATCAACTCCTCGGTGCCCGACGATTTTTGGGAAGATGTGAAAGAAACTGTGGTGGGCCATTTTCGGCAAGAACAGTACGTGACCGGCCTCGAGCGCGGCATCCGGCTGGTGGGCGAGCAGTTGCGGGAGCTTTTCCCCTACCACGCGGCCACCGATGTAAACGAGCTGGACGACACTATTTCTTACGGCGACGACGCCTCCTCCCCTACCCCTAGCCGATGAAAAACGCCCTTACTTTTCGGCTGCGCAACCCCGCCGGCTGGGCGTGGCTGCTGGCCTTGTGGCTAGGCCTGACCCTGGCCGCGCAGGCCCAAAACGTGCCCCCACGCCCCGACCCGCCGCGCTTGGTCAACGACCTGGCCGGGCTCATGCAGCCCCAGGAAACGGCGACGCTCGAGCAAAAGCTGGTGGCCTATGACGACAGCACGTCGTCGCAGATTGCGGTGGTGACCGTGCCCTCGCTCGATGGCAACGACATTGCCGACTACGCTCAGAAGCTGTACGAAACCTGGGGCATCGGCCGCAAAGGTCAGAATAACGGCATCTTGGTGCTGGTGGCCAAGGAGGAACACCTGGCCCGCATTCAGACCGGCTACGGCCTCGAGGGCGCCGTGCCCGACGCCCTGGCCAAGCGCATCATCAGCAACACGCTGGTGCCCGCTTTCAAGGAAAACCAATACTACGCGGGCCTCGACCGGGGCACCGACCAGCTCATTGCCCTAGCCAAGGGCGAGTACAAGGCTGACCCCGCCGATGCCCAGCGTCGCCAGGGCCGCCGCGACCGCTCGGGCTCGGGGCCGGGCTTCTGGATAATTATCGGCGTACTTGTGCTGTTCTTTATCCTGCGCTCGCGCGGGGGTGGCGGCCGGGGCGGGCGCGGCGGCGGCTTTGTGCCGCCCATCATCTTCGGCGACTTTTCGGGTGGCCGTGGCGTGTTTGGCGGCGGAGGCGGAGGCTTCGGCGGCGGAGGTGGCGGCTTTGGTGGCTTCGGCGGCGGCAGTAGCGGTGGCGGCGGGGCTAGCGGCAGTTGGTAGTGCGCTTGATGAGTAGCCAGCCAGTGATTTCTTGACAAAAATGCCCTTTTGCAAAGCTTAGCAAAAGGGCATTTTTATTCTACAAAAAAAGCCATCAACCACCGGGGTTCAATTTCCCCATGTGGGCGAATGCATACCCCAGATAAAAGAAAACGGCCCCGTATAAAGCGGCCATAAGCAAGTAGCCCACGCGGCTTCCCTTGGTAGTACCCGCCAACACTAGGTTTAGTAAGGTGCCCAGCCCCATTAGCCCGAAGATGGCCAGCACCTCTCCAAGACCACCCAGATAGCCTTCTTCCCGCCCAGCCGCTAGCATTAGCAATGCCACCAGGCCTAGCAACAGGCCATTAACGAGCGCAAAGCGCCCCAGCGTCGAATCTGAGTTAGGGCGTTCCGGTTCAGCTAAGTTTTCCATGCAGTAAACGGCAGACTGATTTGAGGCCGAAAGTAATATTAGTACTGGCTACTGCCCGGCACCAGTCACTTCTTTGTAGAACGGCCGCTCGTAGAATGGTCGCAGCAGGCGCACTACTTCTAGCGCATCGGCCAGGGCCTCGTGGGCTACGTGGGGCGCGGCATCGCCGAAGCGCGCCTGGCAAATGAGCATGGAAGGCAGGCGCGAGTCTTTGTGCCAGTTGAGGTAAAACGCGGCCGGGTCGAGCACGGCGGGCTCGGCCCGCACTAGGGTGCCCCAGCCGGGCAGCTCGCGCAGAAAAAGCAGGTCAAACGTGCCCACGTTTTTGCCAGCCAGCGTAATGCTCACGCAGTCTTTTTTATCAGGTTTGAAGCCGTTGGCCAGCAGAAATTCACGCAATTGCGGAAGAACTTCCTCGGGCCGGCAGATGTCGGGCGCGGCGGCCTTGCTCTTGTCGGCCAGCTCTACTAGCAAGCGGGCATTGAGGGCTAGCGCGCCGGGCGTGCCCGTGAGTTCGCGGTAGCGCAGGGCGCGGCGGAAGGCCGGCAACTCGGCCAGCGGCGTAGTGGCGGTGCGGCGGGTATCTTCGACCACGGCCGCCAGCTCCAGTATCTGGTGGCGCAGTGGGTCGGAGCCGCTCATTTCAAGGTCTAGCGAGACGTAGCGCAAAATTGTAGTGACTAATGACAAACGACTGGTGACTAATCGAACGGAAACGGCGCGGCAGAGATGCGCTATTCACTCAATTAGTCACTAGTCGTTTGTCGCTACCCAGTTATATCTATTCCCAGCGCAGGTCGAGCAGCCGCAGCTGCAACGTGCGCTGGCCCCGGAAATCGTTCATTTCCAAGGTGTAGCACACGCTGATGAGCGCATCGGGGTTTTCGAGCAGGCGCGGCAGGTAGTGCCCTAGCCCAAACCCGATGCCCTCCAGCACCATGCCCGGCGACTGGCCGGGCTGCATCAGCCTGATTTTGAGGTGGCCGGCCTGACCCACCGGCCGCACCGAGCCGGGCACCGGCCGCACGCCGTGGCTGGCAAAAATGGGCGCCGGGTTGCCCGGCCCAAACGGCTCGAGGCGAGCCAGCTGCTGCAAAAAGTCTTCGGTAAGCTGCGTAAAATCCAGCTCGGCATCAATCTCAACGGGGCGTACTGGTAGCTGGCCCACCGGCAGGCGGGCGGCTACTTCGCGCATAAACTGCTCCTTGAACGCCGGCACGTTCTCGATGGGCAGGGCTAGCCCCGCCGCCGCCTTGTGGCCGCCAAACTGCCGTAACAGCGGCGCGCAAGCCTCCAGCACCTCGTGCACGTCGAAGCCCGCCACCGAGCGGGCCGAGCCCGTGGCTAGCCCCTCGCGCTCGGTGAGGATGACGGTGGGGCGATAGTACTGGTCGAGGCAGCGCGAGGCCACAATGCCCAGCACGCCCTGCGGCCAGTGCGGCTGGTAGAGCACCGTGGCGGGCGAGGTGGCGCCCTCCGGGTCTTCGGCAATGAGGGCCAGCGCCTCCTGGGTGGTCCGCGCGTCGGAGAGGCGGCGCTCCTGGTTCATATGGTCGACCACCTCGGCGGTGTAGCGGGCCTCCTGCTGGGTCGAGGCCAGCAGCATATTCACGGCGCGGTGGGCGTCGCCCATGCGCCCGGCCGCATTGATGCGCGGTGCAAAGCCAAACACCAACGAGCTGAGGCTCAGCGGTCCCTGGCGGGGCGTGGCTAGCTCGTGCAGGGCGGCCAGGCCGGGGCGCAGGCCCTCGCTAGTCGCTTCGGCGGGCAGGGGGGCTAGCGGGGCGGGGCCATCAAGGGTGTCGGCCGAGGCCAGGGCCGAGGGCTGCGGGTGGGCAAAAGCTGCCGCCTGCGTCACGTTGAAGCGGCGCAGGCCGTGGGCGGCCAGAATGCGATTTTCGCCGGTGATGGGCACCACATCGGCCGCGATGCTCACCGTCACGAGGTCGAGCTGCGCGTAGAGCGGGGCTAGCGGCAGGTTGTATTTTTCTGTGTAGGCTTGCAGCAGCTTGAAGCCCACGCCGCAGCCCGACAACTCGGGGTACGGGTAGCTGCAATCGAGGCGCTTGGGGTCGAGCACGGCCACGGCGGGCGGCAGCTCATCGCCGGGCAGGTGGTGGTCGCAGATGACAAAATCGAGGCCTAACGTGTTGGCGTACACCACCTGCTCCACAGCCTTTACGCCGCAGTCGAGGGCAATAACCAAGCTAAAGCCTTGCTGGTGCGCATAGTCCACGGCCTGCATCGAGATGCCGTAGCCTTCGCGGTGCCGGTCGGGGATGTAGGGCTGGAAGCGGCTCTGCTCCTCGGGGGTGTCGAGGCTTTCGACCAGGGACGCAAGAAGCTGATTACTAGCGCTACCGACGTGATTCCATCCACATCGTAGTCGCCCAGCACCAGTATCTTTTCGCCGGCTTCGAGGGCGCGGTGCAGGCGGGCCACGGCACGGTCCATGTCGCACATCAGCCAGGGCGAGGCTAGCTTGGCCAGGTCGGGCTCAAAAAAATCGTGGGCCGCGGCGGGCGTGTCGATGCCGCGCTGCAGCAGCAGGCGGGCCAGTACTGGGCTCACGCGCAGCGCCTGCCCTAGCCCGGCCACCGCCGCCGGGTCGGGTTGAGGCGCGATATTCCAGCGTTTAAGAGGTATAACAGCCATAAATATTTCGAACAGAGATAGCCCCAAAAGTACACAAAAATTAGCCGCCGTACCTTCGCCGGACTCCTTCCCCGTTTGTTATGCGCCGCCTCCGCGAGTTTTACCAGCGCTACCGCCAGTATATTTTGTCCGATGGCCTGATGTACGTGGTGTTCATTCTGGCCCTGGGGTTGATGTTCGTGTTTTTTGGGTAGGCTAGCGGGATTGGCAGGCACAGCCGCGCAACATGCCTGACGCTGTGTGCGTGTGTTGATGGCAGGCCTGGCGCGCAGCCAAGGCTCAGTCTGTCACCGCTACTTTTTGCTACTTAGGTACCTTCGAACCGGGGTATCATAGCGCACCATCGCGGCGTAGGCGATGCCGACCAGTAGGGCAATTCCTAGTGACACAACCAGCAACAGCTCGGTTGGGCCGGGTTTGTAGCGCGTGTAATAATGTCCAAACAGCCAGATAGCGGCATAATGGGTCATGTAGAGGGGGTACGAGATACTCCCCAAGAACGTACAGCACTTTTTCATCCCCGCTGACAAGCTATCGCTCGCGCCGGCCCCCAACGCGACCAGAAAGGGAAAATAGCCGAGGACGACTAGCGCCTCGGCCGCCCAGCTCCAGGTAACATGGGGCATGAAGAAGGCCAGCGCCAAGAGGCTAGCCAGCCCACTAAAGCCGAGGCCGTTTTTGAGCACCCAGTTGGAGCGGTAGAGTAAGAGGCCGGCGCAGAAGGAATAGGCAATGCGCGCCCCACCGTCCCAAAAATTCTCGCCGGCCCAGCCGCCCAACAGGTTGCCGGCCCGGTAGCTAACCAGACAAAGCATAGCCGCGGCCACTATGGTCAGGGCGGCCAGGTAGCGCCGCGCGAGCTTGTAGAGCAGCAGGGCGTAGACAACATTGGCGACGTATTCCCAGAACAAGGACCACGCAGGCGCATTGAGTCCGAACAGGTTGAACGACCGATTCTTCAGCACCGGAAACGGAATCAGTAAGACGGAGCACCCGAATGCCTGCAGAAGTGTGCCCAGCCCATATTCGGCTGGGTAAGCTTCTAAGGGGTCGAAGAGCAAAGCTGCTAGACCCAACAGCGAGCCCAAGACCACCAGCGGATGCAGCCGAATCAAGCGGGCTTTGAAGAACGCCCACACGCCCATGCTGCCCAGGCGGTCGTCGTAGGCATACCCGATGACAAAGCCCGACAAGCAGAAGAAGAAGTCCACGGCCAAGAAGCCGTACCCGATAAAATTCTTGCTGGAGTCCGGGTAAACCCATTCCATGAAATGGAAAAGGACCACCGCCAAGGCGGCTACTCCCCTCATTCCATCGAGCAGGACAAAGTGCTGTTTCGGTTGAAGTAAGTCAGAACTTCTCGACAGCTGGGCCATGAGGTAGCGATAAGCAGGCAAGATAAGCGGCGGAGGGCTCCTGCGGAGGCGACCATCATCGCTAGCCTATTCCAAGCCTAGCAGGTCGAGCCTACCTTTGCTGCCAGCAATTTATGCCCACTATTTTCAACCTTTTCGCTCGGCACCGCCCCTGGCGGCTGGCTAGCCAAGCGCCTTATCACGTTTTGTAAACGAGCGGTTAAATGGTGTGATAAGCGTTCGCCATTCGAAATAAATTCTTACGTGAAGCACCCTTGCCTATGCCTACTGCACCGCATCGCCGCGGAGGCGGCGGAAGCGCTTGCGGGCCTCGGCCTCGTAGATGCTGCCGGGATACTTGGTGAGGAGCTGCTGGTAGAGGGTCTGGGCCTGGGCTTTATCCTTCAGGTTTTCGTCCTGGATTTCGGCCGTCAGAAACAGCGCGTCGTCGCTGAGCACGTCGTATTTGGGGTTGCTCGTAATCTGGGCTAGGGTGGCTACGGCGGCGGCGTAGTCGCCGGTGCGGCGCTGCAGGCGAGCCTTCAGCAGCAGGGCATCGTCCTGCAGGGCGTGGCCGGGGTACTTGCGCAGCAGCCCATCAAGGCCCGCCTCGGCCTGCGGAATCTTGTTCTGAAACACCAGCTGCTCCACGGCCGCGTAGTCCTTGAGGGCTAGCCCCAGGGTGTCTTCCACGGTGCTTTCCTGGATGAGCAGCGAGAGCCGCATAGCATCGTTGGCAATTTCGCGAGTAGTGGCTTCTTTGAGAATATCCAAGTGGCTCTGCGCCAGCTTGAAGTCGCCGGCGAAGTAACTCAGGCGGGCGTTGCGCAGCTTGGCCTCGTAGCCCAGCGGCGCCTCGGGGTGCGCCTTCTCGACCTGCGAATAGAGCAGGGTGGCTTCCCAGGGCTCGCCCTTCAGCAGGTACAGGTCGCCGAGGGTCGTTTTGGCCTCGTCCACCACGTCGGCCGAGGCGCGGGGCATGGCCACCACTTCTTGCAGCAGCGCCATCGCCTTGGGCTTGTTATCGAGCTGAAAGATGTAGAGGTTGGCGAGCTGGCGCATCACGGGGGCCGCCTCGGGCGTGCGGCCCAGCTCGGCGAGCAGCTTGTCGTAGTCGGTGGCGAGGGCCTGCACCTGGGCGGGGTTCACGGGGTAGGTGTCGCGCACCTGGGCCTCGCGGGCCTGCAGCAGCAGCTGGCGGGCTAGCCCGTAGTTGGGGCCGGTGCGGTACTCGCGCGCCACGTACTCGCAGGCCGCAATGGCCGTGGCGTAGTCGCGGTTGCGTTGCGCAATGCCGGCCAGCAGCAGCACGCGCGTACCCTGGGCCTGGGTGCGCCGGTCGATGGCCCGCGCCTGCACCAGCGCGCCCACAAAGTCGTGGCGCTGCACCTGCAGCCACAGCAGCAGTTCGCTGTAGGCATTCTGGTCGGGCTGCGCCTGCACTTTGGTGAGCAAGATTTTCTCCAGCGCGTCGAAGTCCTTTTCATCGCGCAGCGCATTTTGCAGCATGTTGCGCACGAAGGGCAGCTGCTGCTCGTCGCGCTCCACGAGGTGCAGGGTTTCAGCCAGCAGCTTGTCCTGCTCCTCGGTTTGGGTGTAGAACTGGATGAGCTGCGGGGCGTACTCGGTGTTGTTGTGGGCTAGCTCGCGGCCGCGCAGGTAGGTGCGCTCGACCCAGGCCGGCAGCTGGCGCTTGGTAAACTCGGCCGCCACCGGCGCCACCTGCGCCGGCGCGAGCTGGCTGAGCACGCGCTGATACTGCTTGTCGGCCGCGGCCGCATCGCCGGTTGCTGCGTATAGGACGCCCAGCGTCACACCATATGTGCCTTCCTCGGGGTGCTGCTTGATGGCTTTTTTCAGCAGCTTCTCGGCGTCTTTGTAGCGCTTCAGGGCTTGCAGCGTGGCCACGTAGTCGGGCAGTACGGCGGGGGCTAGCTGCTCGTCGCTCTTGAGCTTATCGAAGAGAAAGGCGGCTTTTTCGTACTCGCCCCGGCTAGCATACTCGCGGGCCAGGGTGGGCGCGTCGATGGGCGCCCAGGCGCCCTGCCGGGCTGGGCCGCCCTGGCCCGGGGCCTGGGCGTGCAGCGGAGAAGACAGGGCTAGCCAGCTGGCGGGCAAAAGCAACAACGAATAGCGCATACGAGATACCGATTTCACAAACGGGCAACGCCAGCGGGCGCCGGGTTTGTTCAACGCCCCAGGGCTAGCCCTGGTCCAACTTACGCACAAAAAAGAAGGCTGCCCTGGTTGGAGCAGCCTTTCCTAATTTCGGCGCTAGGGTCCTAGAAGAACTTCGAGCGGTTGTCTTTCACTTTAGCCTGGCCCTTGATGGCTTCGTAGATGAGGCCATCCTGACGCTGCTGGCGCTGCTGCACCAACTGCTGACGCACCACTTTCACGTCGCTAGGGGTAGCCGGAAACAGCGTAGTAGCTTCCACCACCAGCACGCCCTGCTCGCCCTGAATGGGCGCCGATTTCTGGCCCGGCTTCAGCGCAAAAGCGCGGCCCACGGCGTCGGGCTCGAAGCCAACGCTGGGAATAGTGCCTTGGCTCTGGGCCACGCCCTCGGCGCTTTGCACCACGGCGCCGTTGCCAGCGGCCTTGGCCAGGTCTTCGAGCGAGCCGGTTTTGCCGGCCAGCTTACCCATTATCTCCTTAGCTTTCAGCTCATTGCGCACGGCAGCGGTCAACTCGGGGCGAATGCTCTCGATGGTGGCCGTGCCTTTGGCGCGACTATCAACCACGGCGGCGATGATGTGCTGGTCGCCGATGTCAAACTTGCGCACGTCGCCCACTTTGGTGTCGCTAGCGTCGGGGCTGCTGCCAAAGGCCCAGCGCACGATTTCGCGCGAGCCGGGCAGGTTGCCTACTGTCTGGGCGTCGCGGCTCACAAACTTGGCTTCCTGCTTTTGCAGGGTCTTGTCTTTGGTGGGCAGGGCGCGGAAAGCATCGAGGGTCGTGGCCTCCGATTGCAGCTTTTCGGCGCGGGCGTAGGCGGCTTCGCGGGTGGCGTCGCTGGGCTGCACGGCCTTCACGATGGCGGCTACCTGGTAGGTCTGGTTGGTTTTGGGGGCCGTTACCTTGATGATGTGGTAGCCAAAGTTGGTTTCCACGAGGGTGGGCAGCAGGCCGGGGCTAGTGGCCGCAAACACGGCCTTGCTAAACGCCGGCACCATGCGGCCTTCCTCAAACCAGCCGAGGTCGCCGCCTTGGTCCTTGGTGCCATCGGTGCCAAACTGCCGGGCCATCGCGCCGAAGTCGGCGCCCGCCTTAATTTTATTCAGAATGTCCTGGGCCTGCTTTTTGGCGGCGGCTTTAGCTTCCGGCGTCATCTGGGCATCGGCCTTGATGAGGATGTGGCTGGCGCGGGCGGCGGGCTTGGTGCCGGCCTTGGCGCCCGTTATCTTGTAGATGGCTAGGGTGCTGCCTTCCACGTAAGGGCCATATACCTCACCCGTTTTCAGCGGCAGCTGCTTGCGGAGCTGCTCGGGCAGGTCGGGCGGCGACACGTACGCGTGGTTGTAGGGCTGGTCGGAGTTGGCGCGCACAAACAGCGAGTCGTTGGGGGCGGTGCGGAACTGCTGGGCTAGCCCGGCCACGCTGGTGCGCAGGGCAGCGCTGTCCTCCTTGGTGGCCGACTCGGGCACCACGATGTACTCGATGCTGCGGCCGTCTTCCACTTTGTAGCGGGCCTTGTGGCGGTCGAGGTAGTCTTGCAGCTGCGCATCGGTGGGCTTGAAGGCCGAGTCCGACACGCTGGTGTAGGGCACGAACAGGTAGCGGAAATTCGCCTTCGAGTTCTGGGCCTGGTCAAATAGCTTGGCCTCGGCCGAGGTCACGTACACCGAGTTTTTGAGCAGGGCGTTGTACTTGTTCACCGGGCGGTCGAAGTCGCGCAGGCTGGTTTCGAAGTTGCGAAACGCGGTCTGGGCATCGGGCGGCAGCTTGTCGAGGTTTTTGAGGTACTCGATGAGGCGGGCGCGGTCAAACTGCCCCGTTTTGGGGTCGGTGAAGGCTTGCTTGATGGCGGGGTTGGGGTTGTCGCCCTGCACCATGTCCACGGCCTCTTCATCGCCCACGGCCAGGCCCAGCTTCTCGAGCTCGGGCTGGAAGGCGCGGCGGTAGAGCAGCTGGTTCCAGGTTTGGTCGCGCAGGTAGCCGGTGGCTTGCTCGTCAGGCTGGCGACCCTGCTGGTTGGCAAAGTTTTGCTTGGCTTGCTCGAGGGCAGCGGTGAATTCGGGCAGCTCAATTTTCTCGCCGTTGACCTCGCCCACTACGTTGCCATCGCGGCCAAACAGGCGGTTCTTCCCTCCTACCAGGTCGCCGCCCACAATAAAGAGCAGCATCCCGACGGCGACGGCGCCCACGGCCACCCCCGACTTTTCCCGTATCGTGTTAATTAGAGCCATTAATTCAAAAGTTGAGTGCTGCGGTTGGTTGTTGATTTTGCAAAGGCTAGCAATTAACAATCAACTATCCACACAAAAGAGGCGCAAAATAACCATGAATCGCCCAAACTTTCAAGCTACTGCCTAGCGGGTGCGCGCCAAAACCGGTCCGGGTGAGCTTAGCGGCGCTTCTTATTTTTCTTGGCGGGCTTGTTGAGGGCGGCCACCTGCTGGGCCACCTCGGCTTCTTTGGCGCGGCGGGCCTCCTGCTGGCGCCAGTAGTTGAGGGGCAGCCAGCAGGCCAGCGAAATCATGAATATCCAGTAGTTGCTCTGCAAGTCCTTCTCCACAATGGTCTGGTACACCCCGATTACGAAGGCCACCACCCCTAGCGAGAAAAGCACGGTGCGCAGCAAAGACTTGTCGAATTTCATAGCAATAGCGTAGTTATTTGCCCAGGCGCTGGGCCTCGGCCAGGCTAAACACGCCCTTGGGCTGGTGAATGCCGTAGCGCGAAAAATCCTGGTTGGCGGTGAGGCCGTTGCCGGTGAGCACCTCGGTAGGCGTTTGTACGCGCACAAACATGGCGCTGTCGGTGTAGATTTTGCGCAGGCTTTGGTTGTAGAACAGCTCTTCGGTGTCGAGCGTTTGCTGCTGGGGCACGTTGGCCACCTTCACCGCGCCGCGCATAATGTAGAGCTGCTTGGCGTTGTCGTACTTCACCCACTTGGCCACCAACGTGTTGATAACCAGCTTACCCGCCTTGTCATAAAACGTAACGGTCGCGCTTTTCGGATACAGCCGGTCACTGTTCTCAAACACCTGCTCGACGGGCGCCGTAAGGCGAATTTTCAGCCGCGCCGAGTCGCTGAGCAACGTCACCACGTTCTCAGTTTCCATCAGCGGGCCGTTGTAAATCACGCGGGGCGCCTCTTTCTCCTTGGGCTGGCAGGCGGTGGCTAGCCCTGCCAGCAGCACGGCAGCCGCGAGGCTAGCCCCCCGCCGATGGTGTAGCCCGCGCATGCCTATTGCAAGCGGCGCTTGATAAACCACCGGTTGCTGAGGGTGGCGCCCACCTGCATGCGCACGTACGTTTCTTGTACGTTGCTGCTGCCGCTGCTGCCGTAGAGGTAGTCGGTGTTGCCGCGCACCCCATACAGGAAGGCCAGGCTGATAACCGTCGACTCGAGGGCGGTGGCGGTAGGCAGCGGAAACGAGAAGCCCCAGTGCACGGCGCGGTCGTAGAGGCGGGTGCCGAGCGGGGCATACGGCATCTGGGCCACGCTGAGGCCGGCGCGATACGTTACGCGCTGAAAGTAGTGCTCGACCGAGCCCGGGTCGGGCGTAAACTCGCCGCCCGTGGCCACCCGCCAGGTGTTGCTCAGGCCTTCCGACGACACAATGCTGAACGTGCGGAACTGCGACCACTGCTGGTAGCCGCCATCGAGGCTGAAGCTCCAGTTGCGGCCGTTGTCGAGGGCTAGCCCCACCTGCGTTTGCATCGGCACCGTGATGGTGCCGCTGTCGTCGGAGAGCTGCACGGTGTTGGTGCCGGCTACCAGGGCGCCGTTGGCATCTTGCTGCTCGGTGGTGCGCTGGCGGTTGGCTTGCAGGTAGCCTTCGAAGGTTTGGACGGCGGCCAGATTGAGGTTGAAGTCTTTGCCGAACTGATGGCGGTAGTGCGCCGACGCCCGAAACAGGAAGTCGGAGTAGCGCAGCTGCTCATTATCTACCACCTGCTGGCGGTTGGTGGTGAGGGGCAGGCGCGTTTGGGGGTCGTAGGTGCCAAAGGGGTAAATGGCCGTGCCCACGCTCTGCGTGATGGTACCGAACAAATACGACGCACTACCCCCGATATTGAGGTCGCGCAGCACGTGAATGCCGGTAGCCAGGTAAGCTTCGCTAAGGCCGCCCGTACCCTGGTACTGCCGCGCCGCAATGCCCGTGGGGTCACCATTGACCGAGCCCACGTTGGCCGCCTGGTAATCGACAGTACTGTAGGGCTTCAGGCCGATGGCCGCACCCCAGCGCTTGTTCAGGGGCACGGCTAGGGCCAGGTAGCCCAGCGTGCCGGTACCCGAGCGGTTGGAGGCCGCGCTGTTGCGAATGGTTTTGGCCTGCGCCGTAAAGGCCGCCTCCCACGTGGTGCGGGGCGCGTACACGAGCAGGGCCGGGTTCAACTCGTTGACATTGCCCGTGTTAGGAGCGGCCAGGCCGGTGCCGCCCATGCCCAGCTGGCGCACACCGCCGTAGTTGCCGTTGGCATCGCCCAGGCCGTAGCGCGAGTAGGGTGAGTTGCCGAGCCCCTGCCCCAGGGCCGAGCCGGCGAGCAAGGTAGCAGCGGCCGTCAGCAGGGCCCCGGATAGTTTTTTAGTTGTCAACATTATAGCGTAAAATCTTATCCAGGCCAAGTAGCACCAGTTCTGGCACCACAAAGATAGGGCTAGCCAGCGGGGCTAGCGCTGCCACCAGGTATGGCGCGTCGCCGCCCGTGAGCAGCAGCCCCAGCTTAGGGTAGCGTTGCTGGTACTCAGCCACTAGCCCGCGCACCTCGGCGGCCGTGCCGCGCAGCACCCCACTCAGCAGGCAAGAGGCCGTGGAGTCGCCGATTAGTTGCACCGCCTCCTCCACGGCCGGCAGCTCCAGCAACGGCAGCCGGCCCGTAAACGTGTGCAGCGCCTGCAAACGCATCCGCAAGCCCGGCGCAATGCTACCGCCGTGGTAGGTACCGTCGGCCGTCAGCAGGTCCAGCTTCAGGGCCGTGCCGGCGTCGATTACCAGGGTATCCTGCCCCGGCCGCAGGCTAGCGGCGCCCACCACGGCGGCCAGGCGGTCGGCGCCCAACGTGTGGGGCGTGGCGTAGGCATTGCGCACCGGCACGGGCGTGAAACCGGGCCGAAACGGCAGAATCCGGCGCAGGCCGTCGGCTGCGGCCAGGGCAGCCAGCCAGGGCTGTGTATCGGCCTCCTTGGCTACCGAGGCCAAAATGGCGTGTGCGGGCTGCGTGCGCTGCCACAGTTCGGCTAGGTGCACCGGGCCGGCCAGCACACCGCTTTCGCGCAGGCCGGTAGGCCCGAATACGCCGTATTTCAGCGCCGTATTGCCGAGGTCAAGGGCTAGGGTGGTCATTCGATTATTCTTCCAAAAGAAAAACCGTCATGCTGAGCTTATCGAAGCATCTTAGTCTTGTCGCTGGGGGTACTAATTCCAACGATGCGACCAAGATGCTTCGGCAAGCTCAGCATGACGGTTTTGAGTAAGCCACTAGTACTTACATGAAATACTTCAGGCGGATAACTTCCTGCTCGCTCAGGAAGCGCCACTTGCCGCGGGGCAGGTCCTTCTTGGTGAGGCCTGCGTACTGCACGCGGTCGAGGGCCACCACGTCGTAGCCAAGGTGCTCGAAAATGCGGCGCACAATGCGGTTGCGGCCCACGTGCAGCTCGATGCCCACGAAGTGCGGGTTGCCGGCCACTACGGCCACGTCATCCACCTCGGCCTTGCCATCTTCCAGCTCCAGACCGGCCGCAATCTGGGCCAGGTGCTCGGCCGTTAGGGGCTTGTCGAGCTCAGCCTGGTAGATTTTCTTATTCTTGTGCGACGGGTGCGAAAGCTTCTGCGCCACCTCGCCATCGTTGGTGAAAAGCAGCAGGCCCGTGGTGTTGCGGTCGAGGCGACCCACCGGAAAAATGCGCTCCTTCGAGGCCGTGGCCACCAGCGACATCACCGTTTTGCGGCCCTCGGGGTCGTCAGTAGTTGTGAGGAAGTCCTTGGGCTTGTTGAGCAGCACATACACCACCTTCTCGCGGTTGAGGTTGGTTTTGCCGTACTGCACCGTGTCGGTAGGCTGCACTTTGTAGCCCATCTCGGTGATAACCTCGCCATTCACCCGAATTTCGCCGGAGGCAATCAGTGAATCGGCCTCGCGGCGCGAGCAGATGCCCGCGTTGGCGATGTAGCGGTTCAGGCGCAGCTCTTCGTTGCCGAAGTCTTCTTCGCTGGCCCGGCGCTTATTACCGCGCGTCTTGTCGTTTTCGTAGTGCTTGAGGTTTTTGTAGTCGGGCGCTTGGCCCACTGCGTCGCTAGTCCCGCTCTTGGCGCCGTAGCCAGTGCCGCGGCGCGGGCCGCTCTGGGCTTCGCGCATAGCCTCACGGCGCTCGCGAAAGGTACCGCTGCTGGTGTTAGCAGGCCGCTCGCCGTAGCTGCGCGGCTTGCCGAAGGCGCCGGGCGTGGCCGGGCGCTCATCGCGGCTGCCGTAGCTGCTACGCTCGGGACGGTCGCCGCTAGCCGGGCGGCGGTCGCCGTAGCTGCTGCGACGGTCGTCACCATCGGGGCGGGGCGTGAACTCGCGGCGGGCCGGGCGCTCGTCACGGTTACCGCCTTCCTCAAACGAGCGGCGCTCGTCGCGGCCGGTGTAGGCCGGGCGGGCGTTGGTTTCCTCCGCGGGCGTGCCGTCGGGGTTACGCTTGATGAATTTGCGGTTGCGCTCGCCAGTAGTGCCGCGGGGCACGGTCGGTTTGCCTTCGTAGCGCACCGGCTGGCCCTGCCAAATAGGCTTGGGCGGGTAGGCCGGGCGGTCACCGCGCTCCTCGCGGCTGCGGGGCTCGCCTTCAGCATTCTGCTCGAAGCGACGGGGAGGACGCGCATCGCGGTCACCGCCACCAAAGTTGCTGCGCTCGGGGCGGTCGCCGCCGAAGCTGCGCTTCTCGCCATAGCTCGAGTTGCCGCGGTCACCGCTAAGCTTGCCCGCGCCGCCGCGGTCGCTACCGAAGCTCCGCTTCTCACCAAACGCACCGGGCGTGCGCTTTTCGCCAAAGGCGCCCGGCGTCCGCTCGCCACCGAAGCTACGCTTGTCGCCGAAAGCGCCGGCATTGCGCTCGCCACCAAACGAACGCTTCTCACCAAAAGCGCCGGCATTGCGCTCGCCGCCAAAACTGCGTTTTTCGCCACCACTATTGCCGCCGCGCTCGGGGCGGTCGCCACCGAAGCTGCGCTTCTCGCCGTAGGCCGGCTTGCCGAAGCTGCCGCCAGTGCCACCGCTAGGGCGCCCGCCAAACTTAGTGCCGCCACCCTGCCCAAACGTGGGGCGGGCGGGCGAATAGCCTTCGCCGCGCCCGTCGGGGCGGCTGCCTTTATAATTGCTGCCGCCGTTGCCGCTCCGGGGCTGGTAGCCGCCGCGCGAGTCATTACCGCGCGAATCGCTGCTGCGTGAGTCGTTGCCGCGCCGCGCCGGCCTTTCGTCTGAATGTTGCTTGCCCATCTCTGTAAGTAATTTAATCTAATTGCTGGCTTATAGTCCCGCGCCGCCGGCGCTGGTGAGTGCTAGTATCTGCCCGGGTGGCAGTCGGTAAAAAAAAGCCCGGACCCGCAAGCCGCCGCCGAAGCGCCGGGTACGGGTCCGGGCCAATGGCCGTGGCCGCGCTTAGTCGCGCCGGGCCAGCTTGGCCTCAATCGAGTGCTGGGTGTGGGGCACGGCCCGCAGGCGCTCTTTCGGAATGAGCTTGCCGGTGCCGATGCACACGCCGTAGGTACCGTTCTTGATGCGCGTTTGCGCGTTTTCGAGCTGCTGGATAAACTTCATCTGGCGCGAGGCCAGCTGGTTCAGGCTTTCTTTTTCGGCGGTTTCAGCGCCATCTTCCAATACCTTCAGCGATGCGGCCGTGGTGTCGGTGCCCGACTCGTTGTTGCGGGTCAGCGTTTCCTTGATAAAGGACAGCTCCTTACGGGCGGCCGTAAGCTTATCCTGAATAATCTGGTCAAACTCGGCTAAGTCTTCCCGCGAGTAGCGGAGGTTTTCCTCGGTCATCGAAAAGCAAGTAAAAGATAATGTGTGTGAGCCACTAAGCAGCGCGGCCGGGCCAATTCCAACGCCCTGCCCAACTAAAAAGTTTGGCAACATCGCTGGCTTTGCCTTAGCGGTTTGCGCGCGGGGCTGAGTTTCGCGGGGCAAAGGTAATTAGTTTCCACGGCTTTGCTTCGCCAGCTTTCTTATTCCTTCAGAATCCGAGCATTTGGATGGCGGCCGTGGCGGCCTCCACGCCCTTGTTGCCGTGGCGGCCACCGGCGCGGTCCCAAGCCTGCTCCAGGGTATTGGTCGTCACCAGCCCAAATATTACAGGTTTGTTGTACTTTAATCCTACCGTGGTTATACCCTGCGCCACAGCGTGGCAGATATAGTCGTCGTGCTTGGTGTCACCCTTGATAACGACCCCCAGGCAGATGACGGCGTCTATCTCCTCGTGCTGCGCCAAAAATTGTGCCCCTAGCGTGAGTTCGAAGCTGCCGGGCACGGTATTGCGGAAGATGTTCTCAGCCTTCGCTCCGTGCTTGAGCAGGGTGTCGTAGGCACCGGTGCTGAGGGTATCGGTGAGTTCGCGGTTCCACTCAGCCACGACCAAGCCAAAGCGCTTTTCACTAATGTCGATGAAGTTGCTACTGTCGTAAGTGCTCAGGTTTTGTAAGGCGGTTGCCATTAATCGCAGGTTTAACGGATGAAACAGATTGCGCGGATACGCTTGCTACGCAAGCTGGCTAGCCGTGCTTTCTTGCTAGGATTAGTTGAGGCGGCGAGCGCGGGATGCGCTGCTAAAAAGCAACGGCGCTTTCCGCAGTAGGAAAGCGCCGTTGGCGGAAATGGTTTGGCAAGGCTGCCTACTGAGCGATGGCCGCTTTGCGCTGCCGTGCTTCGCTAGCCTCCTGCGAGGCCGCGTAGTCGTTCAGGATGCGGTCGTAGGCTTTAGTAGCGCCAGCGTTGTCCTTAGCCGTTTCGAGGGCAATGCCTTGCTTGAGCACGTAGCCGGGCGAAAAGAAATCGTTGGCGTTGTGGTCGGCAGCCTTGGCGTAGAGCTCAGCGGCTTCCTTCGGCTGGTTCAGTTCTAGCTTGGCATCGCCCATGAGGGCGTAGGCACGCGACTGCACCAGGTAGTCGGTCGAGCTGAACTTGTCGAGGGAATTGTAGGCATCCTGAAATTTGCCTTCTTTCAGCGCGGCTACGCCAGCGTAGAAGTTGGCTAGGTTCCCGGCTTTGGTACCGCTGTACTCGCTAGCCACCTTGGCCAGGCCCGGGTGCTTGCCATCGCCTTTGGTCGCCTTGTTCAGCGAGTCGGCTTCCCAGTAGTCCACGGCTTTGTACATGGCATTTTGCGCCAGCGTGTTCTGCTCGGTGCGCCAGTAGTTGTAGCCAAATACACCGGCCACTACCGCTACTACCGCTACCAGCACGCCAATGAGCAGGTTGCGGTTGCGACGCACAAAGTCCTCCGACTCGGCCAGGCGGGCAGCCAGGGCGTCGGGGTCTTCGAGCATGGGGTTCTCGGTAGTGTATGCTTCTTGGGCCGGGGCTAGCGGGTCGGTCGACGTGGGGCGAACGGGCTGGCGGGCACCCGGCGTTTTGCCGGTATAAGGAATCTTAGACATCAGGATAGGTAGCTCGGCGGCGCTGCTCACAGGCGAGTAGCGCCGCCCGGGGCCACCCGGCCGCAAAGGCGAGGGGCCGGGTTAAGGGGTGAAACTAATCGTGAATATACGGGTAGTCGTTCTGCACGTACACGTCCTTGAACAACTCATCGGGCGTGGGGTAAGGCGAGTTTTCAGCAAACTCTACTGACTCCTGTACCTGCGCCTTGATGCGCTCGTCGATAGCGGCGAGTTCTTCCTCAGTCGCCATGTTGTTGGTCAGAATGGTGTGGCGCACGGCCTCGATAGTATCGCGGTGGCGATACTCTTCCACCTCTTCCTTGGTGCGATATTTGGCCGGGTCGCTCATCGAGTGGCCCTTGTAGCGGTAGGTCTTGAACTCCAGGAAGGTCGGGCCTTCGCCGCTACGGGCGCGCTCGGCGGCGCGGGCCACAGCGTGGTGCACATCTTCCACGTTCATAGCATTCACCGGCTCGTTGGGCATCTGGTAGCCATCGGCGATGATGTGCAGCTCCGTTACGTTGGAGCTACGCTGCACGGCCGTGCCCATGGCGTAGCCATTATTCTCTACCACAAAGATTACCGGCAATTTCCACAACATAGCCATATTAAAGGCTTCGTGCAGGGCGCCCTGCCGCACGGCTCCGTCACCCATATAACAGATGCAGAGCTTACCAGTCTTGTTGTATTTCTCAGCAAATGCAAGACCAGCGCCCATTGGAATCTGACCGCCCACAATGCCGTGGCCGCCCACAAAACCAACTTCCTTATCGAACATGTGCATCGAACCACCTTTGCCCTTCGAGCAGCCGGTAGCCTTGGCAAACAGCTCGGCCATAATGGCATTGGGCGAAGTACCCAGGGCTAGCGGATGAGCGTGGTCACGGTAGGCCGTGATATACTTGTCACCTTTCTGCAGGGCCGATACGGCACCCGCTACGCAAGCCTCCTGGCCAATGTAGAGGTGGCAAAAGCCTTTGATTTTTTGCTGTCCATAAAGTTGCCCCGCCTTCTCCTCAAACTTGCGCATGAGCTGCATTTGCTCATACCAGGTGAGGTAGGTCTCCTTCGGAAATTCTGGTTGAGCAGGCGACGTAGCCACCGGCTCATCGCTGGGGTTACCACCCTCATGAGCAGCCGGCAATTCCTCTACCGAGGGTTGCTTTGCTGTCTCGACACCCGTAGCGGCGTCAACCACCTTCGGCGTTTGGCCGTTGGTATCGCTGCCGTTCTTGCTGCCGTTTGCGCCACTTTTCGGCGCATCCTTTACTTTCGACTCCGCCATAATTCGGGGTATATAATTTCGCGTTGGGAGGGCGAAATTACGTAATACCAACCGTACTCTCACCCCCCCGCCCCGAATGACGCTTGACCAACTTCACCTGTTGTTTTTTAAGAACTACGACGAGGCCACACTGGCTTTTTGCCCCGGCATCAATTGCTTCATCGGCGACAACGGGAGTGGCAAGACCAACCTGCTCGACGCCATCTATTACCTGGCACTTACCAAGAGCGCTTTTGCCAGCGCCGATGCCCAAAGCATTAAGCAGGGTGCTGACTTCTTCGTGGTAAAGGGGAAATTCAGTGGTCTGGCTTCCGACCAGCCTGAGACCATCCAGGTCAGCCTGCGGGTAGGGCAAAAGAAAACTATTACTCATAACAAGCAGCCCTACGACCGGCTAGCCGACCACATCGGGCGTTACCCGGCGGTGCTCATTTCGCCCTACGATACCGACCTTATTCGTGAGGGCAGCGAGGAACGGCGACGCTATTTCGACAGTCTGCAGTCGCAACTCGACCATGAATTTCTAGAGTTACTCCTGCAGTACAATGGCCTGCTACGCCAACGCAATGCTACGCTGAAGCAAGGCGGCGGCAGCCATGGCTTCGACACACTGTATCTGCAAGCGCTCGACGACCAGCTAGCCCCACTGGGCGAAAGCCTCTCGGCCCTGCGCGCCGGCTTTCTCACGCAATTCGTGCCGGTCTTCCAGCAGCACTATGCCCAACTAGCCGACGGCCGGGAGGAGGTATTGCTCGAATACAAGAGCCAGCTGCCTGGCCAGAATTTCCGCCATCTGCTACTGGCCAACGAGCGCCGCGACTTGGCGTTGCAGCGTAGCACCACTGGCCCCCACCGGGATGACTTTGTGTTTCTCATGGATGGGCTACCCGTGAAAAGCTACGCCTCGCAGGGTCAGCAGAAGTCCTACGCTATCGCCCTTAAGCTAGCGCAGTTTGAAATGCTGGCAGCCCGTCCGCAGCTCGCCGGGCTAGCCGCCGCCAAACCGCTGCTGCTGCTCGACGACATTTTTGACCGCCTCGACGACAAGCGCATTGCTCGGCTACTCGAGCTAGTGGCTGACCAAACCTTCGGGCAGGTATTCCTGACCGATACCAACCTGGCGCGCACCAACCAGGCGCTGGCCGGTGTGGGCGGCGCAATTCAGCGATTTGAGGTGCGGGCTGGTACCGTAACGCCCCTCTGATTTGGCCCCGATTATCGGCCAAGCGGGCGTACTTTTGAAGAAGGAACGCAACCAGTTTTGACACTGGTATTCGCGTACCTGTCCAACCATTTTTTGTGAAAAAGCCTAGCCTCTCTCCTACCGCTCGTCGGGCCGACATCATGCCGTTGAAGGAAGGGCTCGAGGCGTTGGTACGTGCCTACCGCCTCGGCGGCAAGTTGAATGAGGTAACCGTAGTATCGAGCTGGGAGCGGGTAATGGGCAAAGCGGTTGCCCTCAAAACCAAGGAAGTTTATGTGAGCAAGGGTAAGCTTTTCGTGCGCCTTACCTCGGCTCCGCTCAAGCACGAGCTCGTGATGGCTAAGACCCGCGTGCTCGAAATGCTCAATGCGGAGGTCGGCACCCAAGTAGTTACGGAAGTAATTTTCCTGTAGTCCGGCGAATTAAGCCAGTGGGGGAAACTGCCTCTATTCAACTAACAGCTGGTTTTTGTTATGTAGCAGTTGCGGCCAGTTACAGACGCAAGAGTAGTAGTAACACGGTTGACGGCACCTTCAATACCTACCCATCCCCTCACAATGACCTTTGGCGCACCAAGCGTATTGCCAGGCGGTGTCGGACACTACAAAATTGTTTCACGTGGAACATTTTTGTTATCGCTGCCCGTACACCTTCAACAGCAGCTCATTGTAGGCTTCCAGCAGCGTAATGTATTTGGCTTGGAGGGCTAAAAGCTGGCTAGCAGCATCAGAATCGGGTTTCACCGGGTTTGTTACACGTGGTGTAACATTATTTGTAATCGATTGGCGGACAATTGGTGTTACAAATGGTAATGTTGATTGCTGCGGAATTGTAAAGTCCTGGGAGAAATCGTAACCAATTATTTGCCCAACGTGCTTTACAAAATTAGCATCTAGTGTATCTTCTTTAAACTTACGATAAATCGTAGGTCGTGTAATACCAAGTTCTTCCACGATACGCGTGACAGAAATGCCGCTGCTTTTAATGGCTTCCTGCAGTATTTCGCCCTGATGAGCCATAAAGCTTTGGTGTTACAGATTACGTATGCAAATATGTTCCGAGCAGTGTTACAAACCAAATTGCTTATCAACAAATTACAAGCAAACCAGGTGGTGTAACACAGAGGGTGAAAAAAGATTGGTGTTACAAGAACAGCAAAGGCACCACCTGTATCGTGTAACTATTCGCCTGAAAAGCCAGGGTCGTAACGAAAAGTGTATTGGCTAGGCAGGTGACAATAGACTTAGCAGACGGTCGGGGTAATCGGTAGTGATGCCAGCCACCCCCCACTCCAGCAGCAGGCGTAGGTCAGTTTCGCGGTTCACTGTCCAGGGCACCAGGCACAGGTTGGGGTAAGCTACTGCCAGGGCCTCTACCCTACCCCGCGACAGTAGGTGGTAGTCGGGACCGAACACCTCGGGCACGAAGCCCAGCTGCTCGAAGAGGCTAGCGACGGGCACATCGATTTCGCTGAGCAGGCACAGCCGCTGGGTGGGCGCCACCTGTCGGGCTACTTGTAAAATGCGCGGGTCGAAGCTGAGCAGCGTGGTGCGCGGCTGCACGGTGGCGGCATGAATTTCGGCGAGTACCAGTTCGGTGAAAGCTTCGGGGGCCGGGTGAAAAGTATTGTCGCCCGCCGGGGTGCTCTTCACCTCAATGGAGTAGCCCACAGGCGGGCGACCCAGGCGTTGGCAAGCGGCCTTGGTGGCTTGCAGCACTTCGCGCAGCAGCGGGCGGTAGCTGGGGCTAGCCAACTGCGCCGGGAAGTTGGGGTGCGGCCACTCGCCCACCACGCAGCTTCGGATAGTGGCGTAGGGCAGTTGGTAGAGATTATGGCTGCGCTCCTGGCTCGGTACAATGCGCTCGCCAGCGGGGCCACGCCCTAGCCGGGCGCTTAGCCAGGGCTCGTGCGACACGACCACCTGCTGGTCGGCCGAGATAATGACATCCATTTCCAGCACGTCTACGCCCAGCGCAAGGGCGTGCAGAAAGGCTGGCAGCGTGTTTTCGGGGAGGAGGCCACGGCAGCCGCGGTGGCCGTGGACTTCGGGCCGGTGGGGCACCGACGGAGTAGTGAGAGGTAGCATAGCGCGCTTGTACGCAAGCAAGCGGCGGCGAGGCAACCGGGCGCTTTTCTTTGTGGTTCACTAGGCGCTATTGCCCCTCCCTACCATTCCCTTCGCGTCCTTTCTGATGAAGCGCATTTTATTGTTCGTTGTTCTGCTGGCCGTGGTGGCTGGCGGTTACTACTACTACAACTCCCTCAAGAAGGGGCCAGAGTATGCGCTGTTGCAGGCGGCGGCGGCCACCCAAACCCACGATGTAGCTGCTTTCGAGCGCTACGTGGACGTGGATGCCCTCACAGGCCACTTGGTAGATGATGTAGCTAGCCAAAGCAGCGTGCTCACAGCGCTGGTGCCCGGCGGGGGGCTAGCCCTGCGCGGCAGCCTACGCCTGCTGAAACCGCAGCTAGCCAAAGCGGCCCATAGCGAGGTGCAGCGCTACGTGGAAACCGGCTCGCTGGAAGCTGCGCAGGCGGCTGCTCCCCAGCGGCTGGTTAATCTGTCCTTCTTGGGCCTAGCAGGGCGCGTAGTGAGCCCCGACAGCAAGTTTAAGGGCGTGAAATATTCGACCGATAAGGGCAACGAGGCGCTGGTTGGATTGGAGTTTACGCAGCCGCGCTACGACACTACGATGGTAGTAGAAGTGAAGCTGCTGAAGCAACCTGATGGGCACTGGCAGGCCAAACAGATTACCAACGCTGGTGAGCTGGCGCAGCACGTGGCTCGGCTCGAAAAGTCTCGGCTGCTGAAGTAGCGGTCGGGCGCCGACAACCTTCGCTCAACAAAAAACCCTTAGCCGGATTGGCTAAGGGTTTTTTGTTTGATAGGCGGTGCAGGACTAGCCTCGACGGCCGGAGAACAGCAAGTAAATGATGGAGCCGCCGATGGGGAAGAACCAGATAATGGCACCCCAAACAAGTTTCTTGCCCAGCGACCAGTCTTGCTTGAGCAAACTTACCAAGGCATAGATGGCGAGGATAAGATAGATAACACCGGCAATGCTGAGTGACTGCGAGCCGTCGGCACCGTAGTTGTAGCGACCGCAGCTGGTGACAAACAGCAGCAAAAGCGGCAGGAGGGCGGCCGGCGACAGACGGGCGGCAAGGGTAGAAAGAAAGCGCGTCATTGTGAAGAAGAGTTGGAAGAAGGATGAGGGTGTTGGCCGTTTACGCAAGTCAGCGAAAAAAGTCAGGATTACGCTTCTAATAACCAGTAATTCACTTATTTAGTAATGTAATTGGACACCTGCTGAACAAAGTGCGGCACTACGCCTGGTACCAGGGCTGCAATGAGCAAAACCCCGTAGAGCGACCCGTAGAAGTGGGCGTCGTGGTTGACATTGTCGCCCCGGCGGCGGCCCATGTAGTAGGAATACGCCAAGTACAGGAAGCCAAACAGGAAGGGTTGAATGGGGAAGGGAAGCGGAAAAATGATGATACCGCCCCCGTTCGTATTAACCGGAAAAAGCAGGATGCTGGCAAACAGCACCGAGGCCACGCCGCCCGATGCGCCCAGGCTACGGTAGCCCCGGTCGTCGCGGTGCTTGAAATAGGTCGGTAAGTCAGACACGATAATGCCGCCCAGGTAGAGCAGCAGAAACAACCCTAGCCCCGCCCCCACGCCGTAGCCCTGGGCCAGCGTGCTGAGCACGATGGGGCTGAAGGAGTAGAAGGCAAACATATTGAACAGGAGGTGGCTCCAGTCGGCGTGCAGGAAGCCGGAAGTGAGCAGGCGGTACCACTGCCCGTTGCGGGCCATCACGTAGGGCTCCATAATCCAGGCCTCCATCAGGTCGCGGTTGGACCAGGCGTAGGCGGAGATGGCAACCGTGAGGCCAATGAGAATAAGAACGGGATTGAGCATAGGAAAGGGGAAGTAGCGCGGACGTTGTAGTCCACGAATGAGCGGCTAGAAATGGCGATGGCCGCGGACTATGAAGTCCGCGCTACGGGCCTACGATTCGCGCTCTAGCAGTTGCAAGGCCAGTTGCCGCAACGGCTCTTTGCGGGCCGCGTCGGCGCTCACCCGGTTCAGATGCAGCAGCGCATTCTCGAAGTATTGGTTGATGAGCACCTCGGTTTGGGGGCGGATAGTGAGCTCGTCGTACACGCTGCGCACGGCCGCCACCTTGGCCTCAGCATCGGCCACGGGCTGGCCGATGTGCTGCCCTAGCGCGATTTGCTGGGCGGCATTGGCCTGCGCCTGGGCGGTAAGAAGCAGGAAGGTTTTCTTGTCGGAAATGATGTCGCCCCCCACCCGCTTGCCGAAGGTGGCGGCGTCGCCATACACATCGAGCAGGTCGTCGCGCAGCTGGAAGGCTAGCCCGATATCGGTGCCGAACTGCCGCAGGTGCTCGGCATCGTCGGCACTAGCCCCGGCCAGCACAGCGCCTAGCTCCAGGGCGAAGCCTAGCAACACGGCCGTTTTCAGCCGAATCATGTCGAGGTACTGCGGGATGGTGACGGTAGTTTCGGTTTCGAAATTCATGTCCCATTGCTGGCCCTCGCACACCTCGGCGGCGGTTTGGGAGAAGCGCCGCAGCACCTGGGGCAGCACTGCCAGAGGCACGTTTTCGAAGAGCAGCTCGTAGGCCCGCACCAGCATCACGTCGCCCGAGAGGATGGCCACGTTGGCATTCCATTTCTCGTGCACCGTGGGCTGGCCGCGCCGCAGCGGAGCCTGGTCCATGAGGTCGTCGTGGAGTAGCGTGAAGTTGTGGAAGACCTCGGTGGCCAGCGCGGGCTTCACCAGCGGGGTTAGCGCCTCGGTGAAGAGCTGGCCGCCGAGCAACGTCAGCAGGGGCCGCAGGCGCTTGCCGCCTAGTCCCATGATGTAGCGAATGGGGTCATAGAGCGTGGGCGGCTGCTGGCCGTAGTCAAGCTCTTTTAAAGCCTGCTGGAGGAGGTTGGAAAGGTCGGTTTGCACGGGCGCAAAGGTAGGGGTAGTGGCAGTGGCCTATTGGTCATCCTGAGCAAAGCGAAGGACCTTATCACAGTTGGAGCGCCTGGGCTTTACCCACACCTTCCCCAACGTGATAAGGTCCTTCGCTTTGCTCAGGATGACAAAGAAGCAGGGCTAGCGGCGGCGCTTGCCGCTCTTGTCGCTGCGTCCACCGCTGCTGCCGTTGCCGCCGCGCGGGCTGCCGCCCTTGCCGCCTTTGTCGCCGCGATAGCCCCCGCCACGGCTGGCGCGGCCGGCCTCACGCTCGGCACGCTCGCGCTGCTTGATGTGCTCGGGGCGGTCGTCGACCAGCTCCATGTCGATGGTGCGGTCGAGCAGGTTGGCCGAGGTGATGACGACTTGCAGCTCGTCGCCAAACTGGATGATGCGCTTCGAGCCGCGCCCTACCAGGCGGTAGTTGTCCTTGTCCAGCTCGAAGGTGTCGCCCGGAATGTCGGAGATGCGCACCATGCCTTCGCACTTGTTTTCCTCAATCTCGACGTAGATGCCGCGCTCGGTGAGGCCCGATACCACGCCCGTAAACTGCTCGCCAATGTGCGCGCCGATGTACTCGACCTGCTTGTACTTGATGCTGGCGCGCTCGGCATTGGCCGCTAGCTTCTCGCGCGCCGACGAGTGCTTGCACTCCTCTTCTACCGGCTCCACGGGCACGTTCTTGCCGCCCTCGAGGTAATGCTCGAGCAGGCGATGGGCCATCATGTCGGGGTAGCGGCGGATGGGCGAAGTGAAGTGCGAGTAGTGCGCAAACGCTAGGCCGAAGTGCCCCAGCGGCTCGGTGCTGTAAATGGCCTTTGACATCGAGCGAATGGCTAGCCCCTGAATCACGTTTTGCTCGGGCCGGCCCACCACGTCGGTGCTGAGCTTGTTGAGCTCGGTGCTGACTTTTTTGGGGTTACTCAAGTTCAGGTTGTGGCCGAATTTCTGGGCAAAGAGCGCAAAATTTTCGAGGCGGTCGGGGTCGGGCGCGTCGTGGGTGCGGTACACCATTGTGAAGCGCGGCTTGGTTTTTTTGAGCCCGAACACGTACTCGGCCACCTTCTTGTTGGCGAGTAGCATGAACTCCTCAATGAGCTTGTGCGCGTCCTTGCGCTCCTTCACGTACACGCCGAGCGGCTTGCCGTCCTCGCCCAGCTTGAACTTCACCTCCTGCGTCTCGAACGAGATGGCGCCCTTGCGGAAGCGCTCGGCCGAGAGCATTTTGGCGAGCCGGTTGAGCAGGTTCACTTCTTCGGCCAGGTCGCCCTCGCCGGTTTCGATGCGCTCCTGCGCGTCCTCGTAGCTGAAGCGACGGTCAGAGTGAATGACAGTTTTGCCAAACCACTCATCCACAATCTTACCCTTGGCGTCGAGCTCGAACACGGCTGAGAAGGTCAGCTTGTCCTCATTCGGCCGCAGCGAGCAGAGGCCGTTCGAGAGGTTTTCGGGTAGCATCGGAATCACGCGGTCTACCAGATACACCGAAGTGGCGCGGCTCTTACCCTCGCGCTCCAGCTCGGTGCCGAGGCGCACGTAGTGCGTCACGTCGGCGATATGCACGCCCACTTCGTAGTTGCCGTTATCGAGCGTGCGCAGGCTTAAGGCATCGTCGAAGTCCTTGGCATCGGCCGGGTCAATGGTGAACGTAAGGATGTCGCGGAAGTCGCGGCGCTTGGCAATTTCCTCCTTCGTAATGGTCGTCGGAATGGCATCAGCCTCCTCCTCTACCGCACTCGGAAACTCAAACGGCAGGCCGAACTCGGCCATGATGGCGTTTATCTCGGCCTCGTTCTGGCCAGCCGCGCCGAAATTGCGGATGATGGTGCCGACCGGATTGCGGCCCTGCCCCTCGTGCTCCGGAAACTCGGTGATGCGCACCAGCACCTTGTCGCCGTTGCGCGACTCGCCCAGCTCCTGCGGCGGCACCATCACGTCGAAGTACGCCTTGCGGTTGTCGGGCTTCACGAAGCCGATGGAGCCCTGCACCTGCAGGCGCCCTACTACTTCAGAGCGCGTGCGCTTGAGCACCTCCACCACGTCGCCGGTCACCCGCCCGTCGCGGATGCCGCGCAGGCGCACCCGCACCAGGTCGCCATCCAGGGCATAGCGCAGCTGGTCGGTGAAGACGCGAATATCGTCGCCCTCGCCATCCTCGCGGACCACAAAAGCAAAGCGCGGCGTGGCCAGCGATACCGTGCCGATAACAGTATTGGGGTCGCGGTGCGGTCGGTCGGGCCCGTCGCCGGGGTGGTCGAAGCCCGCCGAGCGGCGGCGGTGCACAATGGGGTCCTGGCCAAACTGCTCTTCCAACGCTGGGGCAGTAGCGGCAGCCGGAGCATCCTTTTTAGTAGCTTTCCGGCCCTTAGCGACACTAGCCGCCATTTGTAGGTCAGTGGGGCTGGCTAGCCGGTATTCGTCGTTTTGTAGCAGTTCCAGGCGGCCGTTTTGCTTCAACTCTTTGAGATGCGCAAATAGCTCTTCGCGCTGGTCTTTGGTCGTGATGCCTAGCCGGCGCGAAAGCTGGCGGTAGGCCAGCACCTTGCCGGGGTTGTCGGCGAACTGGCGGTACACTACTTCCTGGTCAATGCTGGCTGCCGCCGCCGTGAGTTTGTTGGTAGGGGTCGCCTTTGCGACGGGGGCTGCCTTCGCGCGGGGGGCGCGGGGGGCGGCGGGGTCTTTGGGGTTTTTCATGGGTAAATAAGACGGCCGCCAGACAGCTTGAGTAAGATTGACGAAGGCGACGCGAGGGTGAAGATGTAAGGTGCGGGGCTAGCCCCCGCCCACCGTTGAACGGCGGCAAATTAGTACTGGTTGTTTTTGGTCGGTGGTCAGAAACTACGGCCGCCTATGGTAGGCGGTAGCTAGCCCCGCACCCTACGCTACCCTAGCTGCAATACGCGTCGGGTCATCGCTCGGAATCGCGGCCAGCAGCTGCTGGGTGTACGGATGCTGGGGGCTAGCGTAGACCTCGGCTGCCGGGCCGCTTTCCACGATTTTCCCCTGGCTCATCACCAGCAGGCGGTCGCTCATGAAGCGGGCCACCGACAGGTCGTGCGTGATGAAGAGGTACGTGATGCCCAGCTCGCGCTTGAGGTCGTTGAGCAAATTGAGCACCTGCGCCTGCACACTCACGTCGAGCGCCGACACCGACTCGTCGCACACGATGAGCTTGGGCCGCAACGCCAGCGCCCGCGCAATGCAAATCCGCTGCCGCTGCCCGCCGCTGAACTCGTGCGGGTAGCGCTGCTCCGCATCTTCGCTCAAGCCCACGGTGCGCAGCAACTCACGCACCCGGGCCTTTTGCTCGGCACGGCTGCCGCCCACTCCATGCACCCGCAACGGCTCCAGAATGGCCTCACCCACCGTGAGCATTGGGTTCAGGGCCGCGTAAGGGTCCTGAAAGACGAGTTGAAACTCGCGCCGCCGGTGGCGCAATTCGCCGGCTGGTAGCGCAGCTAGGTCCGTGCCTTCAAACAGGATGCGGCCGGCCGTTGGTTCCGTGAGGCGCAGCAGCGCCCGGCCGAGCGTGGTCTTGCCGCAGCCCGACTCGCCCACCAAGCCCACCGTTTCGCCAGGGTAGATGGTAAAGCTGACGTCATCTACTGCTTTCACGAAGTCAGTAGTGCGCGAAAAAAACCCTTTGCGAATGGGAAAGTAGACGCGCATTTCTTCGACTTGCAGCAGCGGTTTCACGGCCGTGGAACGTATTTGTTCCACGGGGAACGTTTTGGAAGTGTCAGAATTAGGCCGTAACTCCGCGAAGGGCACTTTCATAGGCTCCTGCCCCACCCCGCTAGCCCGCGCCACGAGATTACCCGCCGCGTCGACCTGCATGAAGTCGGCCACCACCGGTAACCGGGCTTTGCCAATCGACAGGTGCGGGCGGCAGGCTAGCAGGCCCTGCGTGTAGGGGTGCTGCGGCTTGGTAAAAATATCGAGTACTGTGCCCTGCTCCACCACCCGGCCGCGGTACATCACCAGGATGCGGTCGGCAATCTCAGCTACCACGCCCAAGTCGTGGGTGATGAAGAGCACCGCTGTGCCGTACTCGCGCCGCAGGTCGCGGATGAGTTGCAGGATGCGCGCCTGCACCGTCACGTCGAGCGCCGTAGTGGGCTCGTCGGCAATAAGCAGCGCCGGGTGGCAGGCCATAGCCATTGCAATCATCACGCGCTGCTTCTGGCCGCCGCTTATCTCGTGCGGGTAGGCTTTGAAGATTTGCGCCGGTCGCGGCAGCTGCGCCTCGGTGAATAGCTCGATGGTGCGCGCCTCCGCCGCCTGCTTACTGAGGTTAGTATGCAGCAATAGCGCTTCTACTACTTGGTAGCCACAGGTCAGCACTGGGTTCAGGGAGGTCATGGGCTCCTGAAAAATCATGCTGATGTCGTTGCCCCGCACTTGCTGCAACTGCGGCTCGGTGAGCTGCAGCAAGTCAACCTCCCCTAGCTTCTCCGACTCGAAGCGCGCCGTGCCGCTCGCGAGGCGGGCGGCGGGCTTGGCCAGCAAGCCGAGTAGGGCTAGCGAGGTCACCGACTTGCCCGAGCCCGACTCGCCTACTATCGCCACTACCTCTCCCCTATTCACCGCAAACGACACACCAGCCACGGCGCGGGTGCTGCCGCGCTGCGACTGAAAATCGACGGTCAGGTTCTCGACGGTGAGTAAAGGCATGGGCAACAACAAAAACGGCGCGGAAGAAATCCGCGCCGCAAGTTTACTAGGCAGGTTCCGAAGTTGGCGGCCCAGCGGCCGCTAGGGCCGTGTTTTGCTCGGTTTGGGCGAAGAAGCGTCCCTGGAAAAGCAGGATAAGCGCCACGCCAATGAAGATAGACGAGTCAGCAAGGTTGAAAATGGGCCACAGCGACAGGTATTTGCCTCCAAAAATCGGCCAGGAAGCGGGCGTAAATCCTTCGTAGATATCAACGTAAATCATGTCGATAACCTGCCCGAAAAACCACGGCGTAGGCGAGCCAAACGGCGCATTGTGATAAATAACGCCGTAGAACAGCGAGTCAATCACGTTACCCACGGCCCCACCCAGAATGAGCGCCATGCAGGCAATGAAGCCCGCTGCCGCCCGCTGCCGCCACAGCCGCACAATGTAGTAGCTGATGCCACCCGCCGCCAGCAGCCGGAAGGCCGTGAGTACCACTTTACCATAGGGCGGCGGCAGCAGCTCGACGCCGAAGGCCATGCCGGGGTTCAGCGTGTAATGCAGCTTCAGCCAATTGCCAATGAGCGGAATTTCACCTGGTAAGCCTGGCTGCATATGCTTGTGCACCAAATATTTAGAAATTTGGTCTAGCACAATCACAAACAGCGCCAGCAGGAAGAAAGGTAGCACGCTGCCGCGCCGCGCCGGCAGGCGCTGAGGCTGGGAATAGGTATCTACGGGCAAATCGTTCGGCACAGGTGAAACTATGATTACTTTGTACTGTTTTATACCGAATTATGAGGTTTCATTACCTTTAAAAACGGCTTGGGCAAGGCGTTGTGCGTGGGAAAACCCGGCCGCGTTTTCAGGCGCAGCCGGATAGCTCACAATCAGGCAGTTACTACGTCTACTTTGGCGGGCACCGAGAAGTCGTCAAACTCCAGCACCGCGCCACCGGCTACTTCGGGCACAAAGTCGAGGCGCAGGGCCTGCACTTCTTCCCGGATATAGCCGCCGAAAGCCGCCACAGCAGCTTGTAGCTCGGCCGGCGCGCTATCGGCCAGGTGCACGCTAATGCGGTCCTGCACTTCGAGGCCCGAATCTTTGCGCAGGTTCTGGAGGCGGTTGACCAGCTCACGGGCTAGGCCTTCCTGGCGCAACTCTTCGGTGAGCGTCACGTCGAGCGCCACCGTGAGCGGGCCGTCAGTAGCGACCAGCCAGCCGGGCAGGTCCTGGGTGCGGATTTCAACTTCATCGAGGTGTAGCGTGAGGGTTTCGCCCTCCACTTCTACCGCTAGCTCGCCTTGCTTTTCGAGTTGGCTCAACTCGTCGCTGCTCAGCGTTTGGATGCGGGCACCCACTGCCTTCAAGCGCGGGCCGTAGACCTGGCCAAGGCGCTTGAAATTGGGCTTCACCGACTTCACCAGCACGCCGCTCGTGTCGTCCAAAAACTCCACGTGCTTCACGTTTACCTCAGCGCAAATCAGGTCTTCCACCTTGCCAACCTGCTCTTTGGTAGAGCTATTTAGCACCGGCACCAGGATGCGCTGCAAGGGCTGACGCACCTTCAGCACCGATTTCTTGCGCAGTGAGTGCGTGAGCGAGCTGATGCGCTGGGCTAACTCCATTCGCTCTTCCAACGCCTTGTCGATGAGCGACGTATCGGCCTCGGCCAGATAGGTCAGGTGCACCGATTCAGCGGCGTCCTGGCCTTTGGTGAGGTTGCCGTAGAGCCAGTCGGCGAAGAACGGCGCGATGGGCGCCATGAGCTGCGCCACGGTGCTGAGGCACTCGTGCAGCGTTTCGTAAGCGGCTTGCTTATCGGTCGTTAGCTCGCCTTTCCAGAAGCGGCGGCGCGAGAGGCGCACGTACCAGTTGGAGAGCTGGTCGGTCACGAAATCCTGAATGGCGCGGGCGGCTTTCGTGGGGTCGTAGCTGTCGAAATGGCCGCGTACTTCGGCCAGTAGGCTCTGCAACTTGCTCAGAATCCAGCGGTCGAGCTCGGTGCGCTCGGCCACGGGCACGGGGCTAGCCCCGACCTTGAAGCCATCCAGATTCGCGTAAAGCGCAAAGAATGAGTACGTATTGAAGAGCGTGCCGAAGAACTTGCGTTGCGCCTCCACGATACCAGCCTGGTCGAACTTGAGGTTATCCCAGGGCGAGGAATTGGCAATCATGTACCAGCGCGTGGCGTCGGGGCCGTACTGCGCGATGGTCGCAAATGGGTCCACGGCGTTGCCGAGGCGCTTGCTCATCTTGTTGCCGTTTTTGTCCAGCACCAAGCCATTGGCAATCACGTTCTTAAAAGCTACCGAGTCTTCCAGCATCACGGCCAGCGCGTGCAACGTGAAGAACCAACCACGCGTTTGGTCCACGCCTTCGGCAATGAAATCGGCAGGGAAATTCTTGGCGAATTTCTCCTGGTTTTCAAACGGGTAGTGCCACTGCGCATACGGCACCGCGCCCGAATCAAACCACACGTCGATGAGGTCGGGCTCGCGGTACATGGGCTGGCCGCTGGGCGAAACCAGGAAAATATCATCGACGTAAGGGCGGTGCAGGTCGATTTTCTCGCCGTTGGCGTAGGGGTTGTGGGTCATGACTTCGGCCGCTACGGCCTTGTCAATCTCCGCCTTTAGCTCGGCGATACTGCCGATGCAGATTTCCTCAGTGCGGTCCTGGGTGCGCCAGATGGGCAACGGCGTGCCCCAGTAGCGCGAGCGGCTGAGGTTCCAATCCACCAGGTTTTCGAGCCAGTTGCCGAAGCGGCCGGTGCCGGTGCTTTCGGGCTTCCAGTTGATGGTTTTGTTGAGCTCGATGAGCCGGTCTTTCACGGCCGTGGTTTTGATAAACCACGAGTCGAGCGGGTAGTACAAGACCGGCTTGTCGGTGCGCCAGCAGTGCGGGTAGGTGTGCTCGTACTTCTCGGTTTTGAAGGCCGTGCCGTTGGTCCGCATTCGGATGGCGATGCTCTCGTCCAGCGTTTTATAGTCGGCACCGCTCTGGTCGTGGCCGTCGTAGTTCTTCACCCAGCGGCCGCCAAACTCACCCATTTGGGCCACGTAGCGGCCCGTGCGGTCCACGATGGGGCCTAGCTTGCCCTGGTCATCGGCCACCATCAGCGCGGGGATGCCGTTGAGCTGCGCTACCCGGAAGTCATCGGCGCCAAACGTGGGCGAGATGTGTACGATACCCGTGCCATCCTCCGTCGTTACGAAGTCGCCGGGGATGACGCGAAAGCCATTTTCTTCTCCTTCGAATTGTGGGAATCCGGCCTCGGTATTGAACAGGCGTTCGTAGTGAATGCCGACTAGTTCTCGGCCTTTAAACTCGCCTAATACTTTGGGTTTGATTCCTTCGACTGTAGCAATTGCTTGTTCTAGAGGATTTAAGACAAGCGGGTCTTTTTCAAGTTGCTTTGCAAGTGCTCCTACATTAGGAACCGTAACCAACTTGCCAAGTAGAGCCTTGGCAACTACAATGGCAATCATCTCATGAGTATAAGGGTTCTCGGTAGTAGCTAGTACATAGTCGATGTTATTACCCACTGCTAAGCCAGTATTAGCAGGAAGAGTCCAAGGTGTAGTTGTCCAAGCCAAAACAAACACTTTGACACCTTCTTCTACAGCTTCAAACAGCTTCTCCGAAACGTCATCGCGCACCACCTTAAACTGGGCCACGATGGTCGTGTCTTTCACGTCCTTGTACGTGCCGGGCTGGTTCAGCTCGTGCGAGCTGAGGCCGGTACCGGCGGCCGGCGAGTAGGGCTGAATGGTGTAGCCTTTGTAGAGGAAACCCTTGTCGTAGAGCTTCTTGAGCAGCGCCCAGCAGCTCTCGATGTACTCGGGCTCGAAGGTGATGTAAGGGTCGTCGAGGTCCACCCAGTAACCCATTTGCTGGGTCAGCTCGTCCCACTGCGCCTTGAAGCGCATCACGGTTTCGCGGCAGCGCTGGTTGTAGTCTTCGACGCTGATTTTGTGGCCGATATCCTCCTTTGTGATGCCCAGCTCCTTCTCAACTTGTAGCTCGATGGGCAGGCCGTGGGTATCCCAGCCGCCCTTGCGGGGCACCTGCTTGCCAAGTTGCGTCTGGTAGCGGCAGAAGATGTCCTTCACCGCCCGCGCCATCACGTGGTGGATGCCAGGCTGGCCATTGGCCGAGGGCGGGCCCTCGTAAAACACGAACGTGGGCTGGCCCTCGCGGCTGTTCACGCTCTTCTCGAAGATGCCGTTGGCGTCCCAGCTAGCGCGCACATCGGTGGCGAGCTGGGCGTAGTCGAGCGGCTGCTTGTATTCGGGATAAGTCATTTTTTTAAGCTGTTAGCTAGCAGCTGGTAGCTGGTAGCTTTTTTCGTTCGTCATGCTCAGCATCACAATCGTTATTCAACAAGTAATTAATTCGTTTTTACCGGCGTGCGCTCTACGCTCAGGCGTTGCAGATTTTGGTCAATGTCGTCGTCTTCCTCGTGGTAGTTCTCGTCGTAGTGGTGCACTAGGGCCGCTTTGGGCGTGTGCCAGCTGCCGCCGCGCTCAAACGTAACGAGCAGCGCCGGCAGGAAAACCAGGTTCGAGAAATTGGTAATGAGCAGCGACGCGCCCATGAGCACCCCTAGGGCCTTGGTGCCGCCAAACTCGCTGAAACCATAGATACTAAAGCCGATAAAGAGCACAATGCTGGTGTAGAACATGCTCGACCCGGCCTCGCTTAGGGTGTTGGTAATGGCCTCGCTCACGCTCTTGCCCGTTACGGCCATCTCCTGCCGGAACTTGGCTAGCAGGTGAATCGAGTTGTCACCGTCGATACCCAGGGCTATCACGTAAATCAGCGCCGTAGCTGGCTTCAGCGCGATGCCGAAATAACCCATTACGCCGGCCGTCAGCGTCAAGGTTAAAATATTGGGTATCAAGGCGTAGAAGATAGTACGCACCGAGTGAAACAGCAGCAACACTACCAGCGCCACCAGCCCAAAGGCCCACATCAGGCTCTCGCCCAAGGTACCGATAACGTACTCGTTACCCTTCGTGAAAATCACCGTCGTGCCCGTGCGGCGCACCACCATATCGGTGCCCGCAAAAATGCGCTTGATGGCCGGGTCAATGCGCTTGCTCACCAGCGTATCCAGCTTGTGCGAACCGATATCGGCGATTTTCACGCTGATGCGAGCCCGCTGCTGCGTGCTGTCCACGAAGGTTTTGAGCAGCTTGCTGGTTGAGTTGGCACCCTTGCCCTGCGAGTTAGCCAAGTAGCTCAGTATGAAGTTTTTGTCGTCCTTATCCGGCAGCTTGTAAAAGTCCGGGTTACCGTTGTAGAACGCCTGCTTGGCTGCCTTCAAAAACGTGACCATGCTGAGGGGCGTGGACAGCTCCGGTTGGGCTTGCAAAAACTTATCAAACTGGTCGATTTTCTGCAAGTTGGGCAGCTTCAACAGGCCTTTGGGCTGCTTGGTATCCACCACAAATTCCAACGGCATCACCCCACCAAAACGCGCTTCGAAGAAGCTCAAATCCTCGTTTACGGAGCTTTGCTTGGGCAAGTCATCCACCATAAACGACACCGCTTCGATACGCGAAATGCCAATGGAGGCCAGCCCCACCAGCACCGCCGCCGTGATGTAAATAGTGCGCCGGCGCCGCAGCACGATGAAATCGAGGAAATGGATAATGCCCACCAGCGGCTTCGAATCGAGATGCTCCAGCTGCTTATCGGTGGGGCCGGGCAGGTAGGTAAACACCGCCGGAATCATGATGAAGCTGATGATAAAGGCGATAAAAATGTTAATCGTCGCCACTAGCCCGAACTGATAGAGAATGGCAATATCGGTGAAGGTGAACACGAAAAAGCCGATGGCCGTGGTCGTGTTATTCACCAGCGTGATGAGGCCGATTTTGCGAATAACGCGCGTCATGGCCAGTATCTGGTTGCCCGATTTGCGGTAGTCGTAGTGGTATCGAGAGAGCAGGTAAGTGCAGTTGGGCACACTGATAACCACTAGGATAGACGGTATCAGGCCCGTGAGCAGGTTGATTTTAAACCCGAGCAGCACGATAGTGGCGATGCACCATATCATGACAATCACTACTACCAGCAGCGGCACCACCACCGCCGACCACGTGCGGAAAAAGATGTACAGGATGATGGCCATCACCACCACCATGAGCCCGGCGAAAAACTTCATTTCGCTCGATACTTTGCTCGTCATCGTGGAGCGCACGTAGGGCAGGCCGGCGTAGTGCAGCTTGATTTTAGAGTCCTTCTCAAACTTAGCACTCAGGTCCAAGATGTTGTTCATCACCTCCTTGCGGCGGTCCGAGTTCAGCCACTTGGGGTCGAGCGTCACGGCTAGCAGCGTGGCGCCGGTGCGCGGCGCAATCACCTGGCCCTGGTAAAACTCGATGCTGTTCACGACGCGCATCAGCGAGTCGAGCTGCGCCTGACTGGTGGGCGGCCGCGCAAAAACGGGCGCCGTGACGAAGCTGTTATTAATGGTATCCTTCTGAATCTGAATCAGCTTGGGCAGGCCCAGCACGCCCGACACGCCCGGCACCTTCACCAGCTCGTTGGCGAGCTGGTCGTAGAGCCGAAACTGCGGGAGCTTGTACACGGCGCTGTCCTGCATGCCCAGCACCAGGATGTTGCCATCCTCGCCGAAGGTCTTTTTGAACTGCTGGAAGTACACCATGTCGGGGTCCTTCGGGCTCACCACCTGGGCAAAGTCGTAGGTCATCTGCACGTCTTTCGCCACCCAGGCCATGCCCAGGGTCGAAATGGCAATAAGTATCAGCAAAATACGACGGTACTTGATGATAGAAAGGGCGATATGTCCCCACATAAGCTTAAAATTTTAGGTTGGACAACCGCCTGGCCCTAGCGCGGTGCGTGGAAGCTACAGCTTCGCAAACACCGTTTTAAAGCTCACAGCTTCGCCGATGTAGGCCCGCAACGCGCTGATGGGCATCCGGGTTTGCTCGCGGGTATCGCGGTGGCGCACCGTCACGGTGTCGTCTTCGAGGGTTTGGCCGTCCACGACAATACAAAAAGGCGTGCCGATTAGGTCCTGGCGCGTGTAGCGCTTGCCGATGGCGTCCTTGTCCTCGATTACCAGGCGAAAATCGAAGCGCAAATCGTCGAAAATTTGCTGGGCTTTTTCGGGCATCCCATCTTTGCGCACCAGCGGGAAGATGGCGGCCTTGATGGGCGCCACCGCCGGGTGCAGCTTCAGCAGCGTGCGCTGCTTGGTGGTTTGGGCGTCGCCCTCGCCTTCGGTAATCGTCTCTTCCTGGAAGGCCTGGCAGAGCGTGGCCAGGAACAGCCGGTCGGCGCCCACCGAGGTTTCGACCACGTAGGGCACGTAGTTGCCGTAGGGCTTGCCGGTGCTTTCGTCGATGTCGTTGTCGAAGTACTGCTGCTTTTTGCGGCTCAGATTCTGGTGCTGGGTCAGGTCGAAGTCGCCACGCGAGTGGATGCCCTCCATCTCTTTGAAGCCGAAGGGGAACTCGTACTCGATGTCCACGGCCGCCTTGGCGTAGTGGGCCAGCTTGTCGTGGTCGTGGAAGCGCAGCTTCTCGGCCGGCAGGCCCAGCGCCTCGTGGAAGCGGCGGCGGCTAGCCTTCCAGGTGTCGTACCACTCGCCTTCGGTGCCGGGGCGCACGAAGAATTGCATCTCCATCTGCTCAAATTCGCGCATCCGGAAAATGAACTGCCGGGCCACAATCTCGTTGCGGAACGCCTTGCCAATTTGGGCGATACCAAACGGGATTTTCATCCGCGCCGACTTCTGCACATTCAGAAAGTTGACGAAGATGCCTTGCGCCGTTTCAGGGCGCAGGTACACGGGCGGCGCCTCCGAGTCCACGGCCGAGCCCTGGGTCGAGAACATCAGGTTGAACTGGCGCACTTCGGTCCAGTTGCCGGTGCCCGATACGGGGCACTTAATTTTCTCGTCGAGGATGAGCTGGCGCACGCCGGCCAGGTCGTTGGCGGTGAGTAGGCGGCCCATTTCGGCCGTGAGCGCCGCGCCGCGGGCGGGGTCGCCGGCTTTTTCGTACTCGGCGGCTTTTTCTTCGAGCAGCACGTCGGCGCGGTAGCGCTTCTTGCTGTCGAGGTTGTCGATGAGCGGGTCGTTGAAGCCCGCCACGTGACCGCTAGCCTCCCAGGTTTGGGGCGCCATGAAAATGGCCGCGTCGATGCCCACCACGTTGCCGTGCAGCTGGGTCATGGCCTCCCACCACAGGCGCTTCAAGTTATTCTTAAGCTCCACGCCGTTGGGGCCGTAGTCGTACACGGCGGCCAGGCCGTCATAGATTTCGGAAGACTGGAACACAAAGCCGTATTCCTTGGCGTGGGCGACAATATCCTTTAGCTGCGTGTTTTCAGCAGTCGGTGCAGGGGAGGCGGGCTTGCTCATAAGCCGCAAAGATAAACCCCCTACCTAACCGCCGCTCCAAGACCGCAGATTCAACTGCTTTAACAGATTGCGCGGATACGCTTGCTGCGCAAGCTGACTATGCGCGTAGGTACTGGGGCGCCTTTGCGCTACGTACTTGGGCTACCAGCTCCGTGCCCCACAAATAAAGTAACTCATTGCCCACCCGCATAGTCAGCCCGCGGCAGCGGGCGTATCCACGCAATCCGTTTCATCCGTTAAATCTGCGGTAATGATTAGGTAACACGCCGCTAGCTTCATGCCGGGTTAATTTTGCGGGCCGGTTTTCCATTCCGGCTCCTTTTTATGTTCGGACTCGAACCCCATGTATTGCTGCTGCTGGCCGTTTGTTTGCTGGCCGCCTGCGCGTTTGAATTTGTCAACGGCTTTCACGATACGGCCAATGCCGTGGCCACCGTTATCTACACCAACACGCTGCGTCCCTGGGTGGCCGTAGTGTGGTCGGCTTTCTGGAATTTCATCGGCGTGTTCGCCGGCGGTATCGGCGTGGCCATGGGCATTGTGTACCTGCTGCCCGTCGAAAGCCTCGTGGACCAGAACGTGTACCACGGCATTGCCATGGTGGGCGCGCTCATTGTGGCGGCTATTATCTGGAACGTCGGCACCTGGTATTATGGCATCCCGTCGTCGTCGTCGCACGCGCTCATCGGCTCCATCTTGGGCGTGGGGGTCGCATTTTCGCTGCTGCCCGGCGGCAAGGGTGCGGCCGTGAACTGGAGCAAGGCTGGCGAAAGCGGGCTAGCCCTGCTGCTGAGCCCCATCCTGGGTTTCACGCTCACCATCATCATGATGTTCCTGCTCAAACGGTTTTCGCCCAGCAAGGCCATCTTTAAGGAGCCCCGCAAGCGCCGCCCCCCGCCCCTCTTCATTCGCCTCACGCTGATTACAACGTGCACGCTGGTGAGCTTTTTCCACGGCTCCAACGACGGCCAGAAGGGCGTGGGCCTCATTATGCTGATTCTGATTGGCATCGTGCCCATTCACTTTGCCCTCGATAGCAGCAAAAACCCGCTCGATTTGCGCGAGTCGCTCACCAAGGTCGAGTACGTTATCAACCGCCTGAACCCGGCCGAACTGAGTGCCGCCGACCAGAAGCTGCTGACCGAAGTGCGTGCCCAAACCACCGACCTCGACCGCGTATTCACCGGCAAAACCAAAGTTGAAGACCTGCCCAAAGAAGCGCGCTTCGAGATTCGGCGCGACATTCTGCTGCTCGCCAACCGTGGCAAAAAGCTCGTCAATTCCGAGCAGGTGAGCCTCAGCACCGCCGAGCGCGAGAGCTACACCAAGGCCGTGGACACCATGAAAACCTTCACCGACTACGCCCCCTGGCAGGTGCTGCTGATGGTGTCGCTGTCGCTCGCGCTGGGCACTACCATCGGCTGGCAGCGCATCGTGAAGACCATCGGCGAGCGCATCGGCAAAGAGCACCTTACCTATGCCCAAGGTGCCAGCTCGGAGCTGGTGGCCGCCGCCATGATTGGTAGCAACACCTGGCTAGGCCTGCCCACCTCCACTACCCACGTGCTGACTTCCAGCATCGCGGGCAGCATGGTGGCCAACCGCGGCATCAAGAACCTGAACCCTCAGATGGTGCGCAGCATCGTGCTGGCCTGGGTGCTTACCCTGCCCGTGACGATGGTGCTGGCCGGCGGGCTGTTCCTGCTTTTCCGGGCCATCACCGGCTAAGTAGCGCGGGCTTTTAGTCCGCAAATGGCTACTAGTTCAGTTGAGATATTTGCCGACTGAAAGTCCGCGTTAAAAGCAAAAAGCCAACCCGGTTAGGGTTGGCTTTTTTGCTAGGTTGTACGGACAATTATCGGAGCCATAACAGCGCAGAGATGAAATGGACCATTCCCAGGAAGCTGCTGGCCGTTTTGTCGTAGCGCGTGGCTAGACGGCGGAACTGTTTGAGGCGACT
>JBPBQJ010000040.1:0-132887 GCA_050954765.1 Janthinobacterium lividum
GGCGTGGGCGCGGGTTGGTAGATGTAGGTGAGGGGCTGAAAAGCCGCAGCGTTCGGGCTCATAACTACGCTAATACGGGCAGGTGAGCTTCGATGGCGGCGCGCTTGCCTTCGTGCTGAGCGGGCAGCATCAGGTGGGTACCGAGTTCGGCCAGCGGCTCATCGACCATGAAGCCGGGGTTGTCGGTGGCGACCTCAAACAGCACCCCGCCCGGCTCGCGGAAGTACATGGCGTGGAAGTACTGCCGGTCAATCTGGGGCGTCACCTGGAAGCCTTTTTTAAGCAGCAAGTCGCGGAAATACAGCTGGCTAGCATCGTCCTTCACCCGGAAGGCTACGTGGTGCACCGAGCCGGCGGCTACCTGGCCGCGCCCCTCGCCGGGAGCAGCTACCAACTCCACAATGTTGGCAGTGCCCAGGATATCGGTGGCGTAGCGGAAGCGGTTGACGTGCTGGGCCACCAACTTGTAGCCGAACACATCGGTGAGCACGGCGGCTGTGGCCTTGATGTCGCTCAGGGTGAGCGTGATGTGGTGGAAGCCGCGGGTGGCAACCTCAGCGCTCACCTCGGCGGTGGTCCAGGGCGTGCGGGGGTCATCGGCCACTTCAGTCAGCTCCAGCTTCAGGCCGTCGGGGTCGAGGAAGGTGAGGTAGCGCTCGCCAAATTTCTCGGCGGGCTTATTGTAGGTTACGCCCTGGCTGTCAAAGCGCTTCATCCAGAAATCAAGACTGCCAGCGGGTACCGCGTAGCCGATTTCGGTGGCCTGGCCGGGGCCGCGGCGGCCGGGCTGCATATTTTCCCAGGGGAAAAACGTGAGGATAGTGCCCGCCGAGCCGCGCTCGTCGCCGTAGTACAGGTGGTAGGTGCCGGGGTCGTCGAAATTGACAGTTTTCTTCAGAAAGCGCAGCCCGAGCGTCTTGGTGTAGAAGTTGAAATTGCGCTGGGCGTTGCCAGCGATGGCCGTGATGTGGTGCAGACCTAAGAGTTGGTTTTCCATGATGTTTTCGCCACGAAGGGCGCAAAAGAAAATTGCAGAAAAAGCGTGGCAGCTTAGTGATTAATAGGCGTTTCAATCAGCAGAAAGCGCGCGTCGGCGCCACACTCCAGGTGCACCGTGCCGTCCGTTTCCCAGAGGCCTAGCGCGTCGCGCTGGGCTAGCTTTTGGCCGGCCACCGTCACTTCGCCGCTGATGACGAAGACGTAAAGTTGCTTATTAGCAGGAGCAAATTGATAATCAACACTCTGGGCATCGGGGTAGTAGCCTAGCGAGAGCTTAGCGTTCTGATTTATCCAGCAGTGGGCGGTGCCCTCCTCGTTGCTCACGATGGTGGTGAGGCGGTTGGCACGGCTAGCCTCCGGAAACTGGCGGCGCTGGTAGCGCGGCGTCACGTTCTGAAGCTTGGGCTCAATCCAGATTTGCAGGAAGTTGACCTCATCGTCGCCCACGTTATACTCTTCGTGGCGTAGGCCCGAGCCGGCGCTCATTATTTGCACGCCGCCGGCCGGAATGACTTCCGAATACCCGAGTGAGTCCTTGTGGTTCATTGTGCCGGCCAGCAGCACCGAGATGATTTCCATGTTGGCGTGAGCGTGCAGGCCGAAGCCCTTGCCGGGTGCCACGTAGTCGTCGTTGAACACCTTGAGCAGCCCGAAGCCGTTGCGCTCGGGGTTGGCGTAGGGGCCGAAGCTGAACGTGAGGTGGCTTTTCAGCCAACCAATATCCTTGAGACCGCGGTCGGCGGCGGGAAAGAAGTGTGAGCGCATAGCAAAACAGATGAAGGTGAGAACTGCGACGCATCAAAGCTACGTTGCAATTAATGTACCTACATCAATTGAGTTAAAAAAGTTTTCTGCCCTGCTCTTTTCCCTGGCTATCAATCGCTGCTAGCGCTGCGAATAACCTGGTACAGCGCCCCGAATATTCCCGTGAGGGTGAGGCCGATAGTGTACCAGGGCATCTTGGTTTGGAAGTGGCCATCGAGCCAGATACCAGCCCAGGTGCTGAGGCCGATGATGGCAATCATTTGCACGGCAATGCTGCCGTACTTGGCCAGGGCAGAGTTATTGCGGGCCGAATCATCGGGCGGCGGGAGTGGAGAATTAGTGGCCATGCGAAGGCTGGGGTGGGCGGGTGAGGAAGGCGTGAGGCGCGGCGCGGGTTTCGGCCGGGCGGGGCGTAATTTTACGGGTTGCCGGCCGTTAGGGCTGGGCCCGCCGAACAATTTGGGGCGCCGCGGGCGTTGCGACCTACTTACCAGACCAGCTTTCAACGTTGAAAATCGCTATTTCCCTGAAATACTTCCGGTTTTGGCTGCTGGCCGGGCTGGGTTTGAGCGCGGCGGGCTGCGCCTCCGATAAGTCGGTGTTCAGCCACGCGCTCAACAACGTGGCCGCCCGCGACAACGGCTTTTTCCTGGCCCGCGAGAAGCTGTGGGCCACCGAAGCCACCCTGTACAAGGGCCGCAACGACGACTACAACCGCGTGCTGCCCCTCTACCCCACCCTGGATAGCGGCACGGTGCGCGCCACCAGGCCCGACCTAAACGACATTATCAAGAAGGCTTCGCTGCCGATTCAGCACCGCGCGGGCTCCGACTGGACCGACGACGCCTACCTGCTGGTGGGCTGGTCGCGTTTCTACAAGATGGAGTTCGACGACGCCATCCTCACGTTTAAATACGTAAACAGCACCAGCCGCGACCCGTTTGGCAAGCAAGAGGCGCTGATTGGCTTGATGCGCTCCTTTTTGGTAACCAAGCAGTTGGACAACGCTAAGGCCGTATCCGACCTACTCGACAAGGAGTTGGGCTTGCCCAAGGATGCCCGCGAGCTGTTTCTGGCCAGGGCCGATTATTATTTACAGTCTGAGGAGCCCGCGCTCGCCATTGCGCAATTGGAAAAGGCCGTGCCGCTGATTCCGGCCAAAAACGAGCGCTCGCGCACGCGCTTCATTCTGGCGCAGCTCTACCAAGCGCAGGGCCAGAACAAGGAGGCCACGGCGCAGCTGAATAATATTCTGAAGCACAACCCACCGTATGAGCTTGATTTTCAAAGCAAGCTGCTGCTAGGCCAGGTGTCGGACCTCGACCAGCAGAGCAAGGAGCGGCTGGATAAGTACTTCGCGGCGCTACTGAAAGACCCGAAGAACAAGGAGTACCGCGACAAGATTTACTACGAGATGGGCCGGCTAGCCTATCGCCAAAAGAAGTACGGCGAGGCGCTGGCCCTACTGAGGACCTCGGCCCGGCAGCCCACTACCAGCAAGTCGCAGAAGGGCTACACCTACCTGCTGGCCGGGCGCATCTACTACGAAAACCTGCAGAAATACCGCCTGGCCGCCGCCTACTACGACAGCACCACGCAGGCCATGCCTAAGGATAATCCGCTGTATGCCAAGACGAAGGAGCGGGGCGACATCCTGACGGAGTTTGCCAAGCAGTATACCATCATCGAAACTCAGGATAGCCTGCAGGCCCTAGCCAAGCTGCCTGGCACCGAGCTCGACAAGCGCCTGAACACCTACGCCGCCGCCGAGCTCGAAGCCAAACGCCTGGCCCAAGCCAAGGCGATGGCCGCCCAGCAGGCCCTGGCCAAAAAGCAGCAGGTCGATGCCAGCCGCATCACCTCCACGCCCAGTTCGCTCAGCGGCAGCCAGCGCGACATCAGCAACCCCAACGCGTTTGATGCCACCACGGCCGTGGCCTCGGGCGCGGCCTGGTACTTCGATAATGCGACCTCGCTGGGCACGGCGCGGGCCGACTTCTTGCGCACCTGGGGCGACCGCAAGCTGCAAGACAACTGGCGCACCATTAGTAGCCCCAGCAGCTCGCCTAATGCCCCGCAGAACGGCGGCGCGCCCGTGAGCATCACCGGCAACGACCAGACCCGCGTGAACGGCAGCGGCGGCCTCGGGGCTAGCCCCACCGCTGCCAACGGCACCGCCCCAATCGACCCACTGGCCGAGCAGAACGCCCTGGTAGCCCAGTATCGCCAGAATATTCCTACCACGCCCGGCCAGCTGCAAACTTCTGACCAGCAGATAGAAGCGGCCATGTACGAGCTGGGCGGCATCTACAAGGAATTGCTGAAGGAAAAACAGCGCGGCTACGAAACCTACGCCGGCCAAGTGGAGCGCTACCAGCGCGGCGCCCACGCGCCCGATGCCGATTACCTGCTGTATCTCTACTACAAGGACCTGCCCGACCCCGCAAAAGCTGCGCAGTACGCGGCGGCCCTGCAGCGCGAGTTTCCGACCTCGACCTACGCCAAGCTCATCGCCGACCCGCTGTACCGCGAGCACGAGCGGGCGCTGCACAATGCCGTAGCCGCCAAGCTCGACTCAGCTTTTATTCTGTATAAGGACCAGCGCTTTACCAAGTCGAAGGCGGCCGTGGCGCGGCTCGAAAAGCAGTACCCCAAGAGCGACCTCACCGACCGGGTAGCGTACTTGAAGCTGCTGCTGGCTATCCGCACGCAGCCGCCGGTGGCAGTGAAGGCATCGGTAGAGCGGTTTGCCAAAGACTACCCCGATAGCCCACTAGTGCCGCAAGCGCTAGCCCTAGCCGGCGCCTACCAGAAGGCTGAGGCTGGGCAGCTTTATGGTGCCCTAGCCTCGACCGAGAAGCCGCTGTTATCGTCGCAGTTCCGGCCGGGTGAAGTCGAAAACCGCATGCGCATTGCTTACGGCGAGGATGAGTTGCCCAGCGCGCCGCTGGTGGCGCCCGCGTCGGCAATCGCTCCAGCAGCCTCCGACGCAGCTGCTACTCCCGCTAAGGAAGCCAGCCTTCAGCCCATTACGCCAGCTAGCGGGCTAGCCCCCGGCAAGGAGGAAAAAGCCGCGCCAGCTACCACTTCGCCCTCGGGCAAGACGAGCGCGGCGACCTTGCCACCCACCGCGTCGGCGCCCGCTGGGTCAGCGCCCACTTCGGCTCCGGCTGGGACAACGCCCGCACCAACCCCGGCCGCTGCCGTGCCGGCAGCGCCGGCCGTGGCCTACGCCACGCAGCTGAGCGCCGCGCACGCCGTAGTGCTAGTCTATCCCAAGGGCACGGCGCCCGCCACCGACCTGGCTAGCCAGCTTACGACGTATAACGGCAAGTTTTTCCGAGCCAGTAACCTGACGGTGCAGGCGGCCCAGCCGCTGGGTGCCGACCAAGAAATGGTGGTGGTCCGGTCTTTGCCGGGCTCAAAAGTGGCCCAGAGCTACGCTACCAAGCTGCGCGGGCCGCAGTCGCCGCTAGCCCGCCTGCGCGGCCAGGGCTACCAAACGCTCGTTATCAGCCTGGCCAATTTGACGCTGCTGCAAGACACGGGCGCCGACCTGGCCGGCTATCAACAATTTTACCAGAAGGTTTACCAATAGGGCCTTCCGGGAATTAAGCAGGGTTGCTGCCTCACGCGGCTCCCGGCGCTTAATTTCTTTACCTCCGACTCTCCCAGATGCCTAGCTCCTCCTCCTCCCCGGCTCGTCCTACCTCACCTGTTCGCCGGGGGCCGCCACCGGTCCGCCAGGGGCGCTTCGAGGCATTTACGCGCACCATGTGGGTGCTGTTTGCGGGAGGCACGCTGGCCATTTTACTCTACGTGGGGGCGGTGAGTATCAACTTCATGAACCTGTTTGGGCGCATGCCCAACCTCAAAACGCTCGAAAACCCCAAGAGCGAGCTGGCTTCCGAAATCTACTCGGCCGATGGTGTGCTGCTGGGCAAGTACTTCCGCGAAAACCGCACACCGGTTGAGTATAAGGACTTGCCGCAGAATGTCATCGACGCCCTCATCGCTACCGAAGACGTGCGCTTTGAGGAGCACTCGGGCATCGATTTTAAGAGTATTATGCGGGCCGTGGCGGGGCTGGGGCGCAGCGGGGGTGGCTCAACCCTGAGCCAACAGGTAGCAAAGGTGCTCTTCAAAACCCGGCCCGGCGAGGAAAGCAATCTGAACGACGGCACGCTCAATGGCCCCGGCAAGCTCGGGCTACTCATCACCAAAACCAAGGAGTGGCTGCTGGCCATTCGGCTCGAGCGCAACTACACGAAGCGCGAAATAATGCGGATGTACCTCAACACCGTGGATTATGGCTCCAACGCCTTCGGCATCAACACGGCCGCCAAGACGTTCTTCAACAAAAGCCCCAAGCTGCTGACTACCCCCGAGGCGGCGACCTTGGTGGGTATCGTGAACGCGCCGTCTCGCTTCAGCCCGGCTCTGCACCCAGTGCGCTCGAAGCGCCGCCGCAACTGGGTGTTGCAGCAAATGACCAAGGCCGGCTACCTCTCGGCCGCCGAAATGGTGAAAGACACGGCCAAGCCCATCGTGCTGCACTACAGCGTGGAAAGCCCCGTGCAGGGGCTAGCCCCCTACTTCCGCACCGAAGTGGCTAAGTACCTGCAAACCTGGGCCAAGGAAACCGACCACGACCTGTATGCCGACGGCCTGAAAATCTACACCACCCTCGATTCGCGCATGCAGACCTATGCCGAGAAGGCGGTGGCCGAGCACCTGGCCTTGCAGCAGAAGTGGTTTTCGGCTCACTGGAAGGGCCAATTGCCCTGGCGCGATGAAAACGGCAAAGTCATTCCGCAGTTCCTGGAAACGGCTATGCGCCGCACCCAGCGCTATAAGTCGCTGATGACGCGCTTTGAGGGCCGCAAAGACTCGGTGAACTACTACCTGCGCAAGAAGTACAAGATGACAGTGTTTTCGTGGCAGGGTGAGCACGAACTAATGATGTCGCCGATGGACTCGCTAGCCTACTACAAGCGCTATCTGCAAGCTGGCTTTATGGCCGTAAACCCGCTCAACGGCTACGTAAAAGCCTGGGTAGGTGGGCCCAACTATAAGTTTTTCAAGTTTGACCACGTGCGCCAGGGCAAGCGTCAGCCAGGCTCCACGTTTAAGCCCATTGTGTACACGGCGGCCATTGACCAGGGCTATTCGCCGTGCTTCCCACGGCCCGATGTGGCCACGACTTTCCCCGGCGCGGCGGGCCGCCCGCCCTACACGCCCCACAATTTCGAGGGTAACTTCTCGGGGCGCAGCTTCACGCTCCGGCAGGCCCTGGCGCGCTCCATGAACTCCATCACGGCCTGGCTAGTGTATAAGCTGGGGCCCGAAACGGTAGTGGCCTACGCCAAGCGGCTAGGTATTACCTCACCCATCGACCCGGTACCAGCCGTGGGTTTCGGCGCCTCCGATTGCAGCATTTATGAACTGTGCGGCGCCTATGGCACCTTCGTGAACAAGGGCGTCTGGACCGGCCCCATCATGGTGACGCGCATCGAGGACAAGAACGGCAACGAACTGCGCCGCTTCGTGGCGCCCACCAAGGAGGCGCTGAGTGAAGAAACGGCCTACGTGATGACTAACATGCTGCAAGCCAGCACCACTGAGCCGGGCGGCACCAGCACCATTCTGCACACGGGCTTCAACTTCCCGTACCAGATTGGCGCCAAAACGGGCACTACCTCCAACTATTCCGATGCCTGGTTTATGGGCATCACGCCCAACCTCGTGTGTGGCATGTGGATAGGCGGCGAGGACCGCAGCATCCACTTCCGCACCGGCGCTTATGGCCAGGGCGCCCGGCTAGCCTTGCCGCTCTACGGCATCTTCATGAAGAAGGTCTACGCCGATAAGTCGCTCGATATTGACCGCGGTCCCTTCCCGGCCCCCGCCGCGCCGCTCACTATCGAACTCGACTGCTCGAAGTACTACGGTGGCCAGCGCGACACCATCCCTAACGACCAAAAGATGGTGCAGCCCACGCTGGACCCTTTGGATGATAAGGATATTTAACCAATGGCTAACCACTAAATTATCGGAATGGCCGGCGCTTTTCGTCGGCCATTTTTGTTACCATAATCCCTCAGCGCACCTCCGCGTTTTCACTACGCACCGCTGCGGTATCATCCCGACTAATCTGCCCGAACATGCCGGCCAAACCCGAACTACAAGAACAGATAAACCGCCTGCCCCACCAGCCGGGCGTGTACCGTTATTTCGACGATGAGGGCATCATTTACGTGGGGAAGGCCGTGGATTTGCGCAAGCGCGTGTCGTCGTACTTCACTAAGCAAGACCACAACAAGAAGACCCAGCAGCTAGTCAAGAACATTAAGCGCATCGAATTTACCATAGTGAATTCGGAGTCGGATGCGTTTTTGCTCGAAAACAACCTCATTAAGCAGCACCAGCCCAAGTACAATATCCTACTCAAGGATGGCAAAACCTACCCCTACCTGCTGCTGACCAAGGAGCGCTTTCCGCGCCTCATCCCGACGCGCAACAAGCAGCCCGGCGATGGCCAGTACTTTGGCCCCTACGCCAACCAGGGCGGCCTCAATGTGCTGCTCGAACTCATCCGGGCGCTGTACCCGCTGCGCACCTGCAAGTACAACTTAACGCCCGAAAACGTGGCGGCCGGCAAGTTTAAGGTGTGCCTGGAGTACCATATCGGCAACTGCAAAGGTCCCTGCGAGGCCAAGGAAGATGAGGCCGCCTATAACCAGTATATCCAACAGATTCGCCAGATACTGGGCGGCGACCTGCGCCTACCCAAGCAGTACTTCCGCGAGAAGATGACAGCCGCCGCCCAGGAAATGCAGTACGAGCTAGCCCACCAGTTCAAGCAGAAGCTCGATAAGCTCGACGACTTCCAGACCAAGAGCACTATTGTGAGCGCCACGCTCACTAATATCGACGTGTTTGCCATCGCCTCCAATGAAAAGTCGGCCTTCGTCAACTATTTCAAAGTGATAAACGGCAGCATCATCCTCACCCAAAATCTGGAGCTGACCAAGAAGCTAGACGAAACGGACGCCGAAATTCTGGCCCCGCTTATCATGCAACTACGCCAGGAATTCGAAAGTGAGGCCAAGGAAATCCTTACTAACACGCCCGTCGAAGGCCTGCCGCTGCCTGGCGTCACGTTCACCGTGCCCCAAATCGGCGACAAACGCAAACTGCTCGAGCTCAGCTTAAAGAACGTACTCTACGCCCGGAAGGAAAAGGAGAGCATGAACGAGAAGAGCAAGGACGTGAATGAGGTGCGCATCATGGAGCAGATTAAGAAAGACTTGCGCCTAACTGAGCTACCTAAACATATTGAGTGCTTCGACAACTCCAACTTTCAGGGCGATAACCCGGTATCGGCTATGGTATGTTTCCGCAACGCCCGCCCCAGCAAGAAAGACTACCGCCACTACCACGTAAAAACGGTAGTCGGCCCCAACGACTTTGACACTATGTATGAGGTAGTAACACGCCGCTACCGCCGCCTAGTCGACGAAGGCGCTAGCCTCCCTCAACTCGTGATAGTAGACGGCGGCAAAGGTCAACTCAGCATGGCCGTGAAGGCTATCAAAGACCTTAATCTATGGGGACAGATGGCCATTATCGGCATCGCCAAGCGCTTGGAGGAAATCTACGTGCCTAATGACCCGCTACCCCTCTACATCGACAAGAAAAGCGAGAGCCTGCGCCTGTTCCAGCGCATGCGCGACGAAGTACACCGCTTCGGTATCACCTTCCACCGCAACACCCGCGACGCGGCTACCCTCAAAACGGAACTCACTGATGTCAAAGGGCTAGGCCCCATCACGGCCGACAAGCTGCTCAACAAGTTTAAGTCCGTCAAGAAGATTAAGGAGCTTACTCAAGCTCAGTTAGAGGCAGAAGTAGGCAAAGCAAAAACTAAAGTACTGCTCGCTTATTTTGACCAACAGGAAAGTAGCGTGGAGTAGATTTTAGTTTGACTTCCCAGAAGGCAAATTGAGCCCTACTGCAAAAGCAAAAAAGGCCCGCGCTTTGCAGCGCAGGCCTTTTTTGCATCTATTTCGTAGCTTAGAAACTCCAGAGACTGTACTCATATTCTACGAGGTCAGCCGCCGTTTGCTGAGCAGCTAGCAAGCCTTCACGCTCGCTGCCATATTGGCTAGCCAGGTCGTCGCCCGAGGGGTTCGACACTTTAGTAATGTACGAGTTGAAGAGCCAAAGTTCAAACGCATCGGCTAGGTTTTTGTGCTGCGCATCATTCTGCGCATTAAACCAGATAGCTTGCTGCGGATTATTACGAAATACTTTTACCAGGTCCGAATACTTGAACGTGGCGATATTCTTCTCCAAGCCAGCCGCGTTGCCGGGCAGCGTAGAAGGTAGCTTCAGCGACACCGTTTTAATCTGGTGATACATCCGCGAGCGCTTCTTATCGAAAATCATCTCCTCCGTCAACTCCATCTGGTAGAGGTCCTTATAACGATAAGGAGCCGTGGTAGCGGGCGGGGGCGGCGGGGCAGCAGCTACCGTTGAGGTGCGAACGGTTCTGTACACGTACTTACCGTTCTTCTTCACTGGCTTACCGTTTCTGTCAAGCACTTTTACTTGCTTAGAGCCACCCGCAGGCGGGGTCGAAGCTACCGGAGCGCCCCAGCCATCATTGGCTGGCGCAGCAGCCTTCTTGCCTTTCGGAGCTGGTGTGCTACCCCAATCGCCCGCATCAGCATCGGGGCTAATAGGCGCTTCTATAGCATAGGACATATTGCCCTTTACTTCTGCCGGTGAAAACGTCGATGTTACCGAGTCGTTTCTGTAGGCTTGCAACTCGCCGCGATTAACGGCCTCCATAATGACCTTGCTGATTTCTTTGCCATCCGAAAACATCGGGCGGTTTTGCTTTTCGCGCAGGTCAACAGCTCGCCAAATAGTTTTGCGGAACATCTGGTCGGAAACCGGAATCTGCCGAATGGCACCCGTGGTTGCGGTTGTGGTAGCCTGCTCTTGCGCCCGGCCCACCAGCGAAACCATCAGGGCCGCCGCGGTGAAAGGCAATGCTTTGAAATAGCGAGTCATAATAGATTTTTTAGAGCTAACGAATTGCGTAATTACCTTATTGCAACGGAATGTTAAACGAACTGGACATCGTTACATCCTCCGTCTGGTTCTGGAAGTTCATGCGCTGCACACCCTGCACCTCGATATACAAACGGTCACCTTCCTTGTAGGCGTTTACCATATCACTGAAATCACCTTGCGCACCATTAATGGTCTTTGGGCCGATTACTGGGCGCTTACCACGAGCTAGCACAGCCGTAAAGCGCGACACGCGGTAGCGAGCATCTTCGGGAAGGAAGGTAGCAAAACCGGGGTCAGGAATAGCACGCAAGGTCACAGACCGAATTGAGGTACCAGGAGTTCCCTGCTTTACATTGGCTTCGCTGCCACCAGCGTAGCATTTGATAGTTGGGTTCGGAATCGGGCGAACTTTGAAGGTCTGCGAGCCGATAGCGTTGCCGCCGCTGGCCACGTTCAGCGTCACTTCGCGGGCATTTGGCACCAGCGTTACATTGCCTTTTTGGCCGGTGATAACGGAAGCACCCGAAGCCGAGAAGCTAGGCTGATACTGGGCACCGAGGGCCGGCACCTGCACGCTCAGCTTATTGCCGCAGCGGTAGTACAACGCCTGCACCGAGGCCGACTGAATCTGCATTACCGGCTTGGTGATAGTGTAAGGCACCGTCACTTTGAAAGTCGTGTCGCGGCCGTTCTGGTTGATGCGAATGCTACCAGTCCAGTTAGCCTTAGCGTTGCCCGACGCATCAAAGCTGCCAGGACGAGCCGTAAACTCAATTTTACCGTGGTTGGTCTTGGGGTCAACCGCTAGTGCGCTGCCATTATACGTCATGTTCTGTTTCAAGCCACTGGCAGCGGCCGTTAAAAACAACTCGGCTTTGTACTTGGTACCAGCGGCTACCGTGTTCGACTCAGCCGAGGCAAAAGCGCCTAGTTTGTCGAATACGATGGTCTTGGCACCAACTTTTTCAGCCTGCTTTTGCAAAGCATCAGCTTCGTACTTCAGCACTTCGGTTTCCTTTTGGCTAAGTACGGCCAAGGCCGCTACCAGAGGAGTATTTTCGAAGTTCAACTCAGCGAAGTTCTTATTCTTCTGCTCAGGGTCAGTTACCCGCGGGTCGACTTTAGCATCAAGAGCTAGCGGCGTCGCGCCGGGCACAAATTGACCAATGTAAGACGAATATTCATTGAGCGTTTTCTGCATTGGGTAGGCTAGGCCATTCCGGGTACCGCCGAGCATGGTGATTGCCACCTTATCCTCTGCGCTCATGTTCTTGTACTCGTTTTTGCCTTTGTCGTTTTCTGTGGCCGTCACGAGTTTATCGCGCACACCAGCTAGATAAGCGACTACTTCTTTGGTCTTGCTGCGAATTTCTTCGCTTTGCTTTAACACTGCTTGGTCGGCAGCCTGGTTACGGTTTTTCGCTACGGCTTCTTGAATGCCTTTAATAGTGCCTTCAGCAGCTTTGTCCGTCTTACCATTAACGTCAGTTAGACTGTCGTCAATAAACTTAAATTTCAGCAGAATAGCTGAGTTAACCTGGAGCGCCAGCAGAGCGGTTAGCACGAGATACATCATGCCAATCATCTTCTGCCGCGGTGTTTCTTTTCCGCCTGCCATCTGCTAGAGATATTACTAAATTGTGATAGAATAAGCGATTAAATAATAGCTCGCTTAGCTAGCGGCACCAGCGCGCATGGCGTTCAGCATGTTGCCGTACACACGGTTAAGCGACGTAAGGTTGCCGGTGAGGGCCGCCACTTGGCCCTGCATGTTCTCGGTGTCTTTGCCAGCCTGCACCATGTTCTCCATGGCTTTGCCCAGTGTGCCGTAGAATTGGTTCATCGACTTAAGGTGCGTGTTAGCATCCTGCAATTCCATTTCGTACACCGCGTTTAGGGCGCCAAGGTTTTTGGTCACGTTCTGTACTTGCAAGTGGTACTCTTTGGCATCGCCAGTGGCATTCGAAAGCGACGTAATTGCGTCTACTGTGTTAGAGTAAGCCTTGTTGATGCCATCGAGCGACTGCGCAGCGGTACGCACTTTCTGAGTGTACTCGTCGGTAGCGTTGGTAGCATCGCCAAGCTGGCCTAGCTGCGCAGTGGTGGCGCTGAGGCGGTTTAGGCCCTGGCCAAGGTTGGTGAGAGCTTCAGGAGTAACGTTAGCGTTTTTCAGCATGTCGTCCAGCTTGCCGGTCAGGCCGTTGGGGGCCGGAGTTTTGTCGCGGAAGCGGTTATCATTGGTCGAAGGGTCGTAGCCTTCGCTCAACTCGGGGTACACCAGCGACCAATCAGTATCGGCTTGGTGAGGCTGAAATGCGCTTAAGAAGAAGATAACAGCCTCGGTACCAAGGCCCACCATTAGCATAATATCAGCACCTTTCCAGTGCAGAATTTTAAATAGCGCACCAATAATAACTACAGCAGCACCGATGCCATATACTTTAGGCATCACTTGGTCGTACAGAAAATTTCCTTTAGCAGCCATGTTGATTTGAAGCGATAGTAGCTCCGTTTAGAGAAAGAGAAAAAGAATGAATTGGACGTAAACAGATTAATTGAGGCGCCGGTTAGTACCCATGCCGATTTGAATCATGGAGCAGCGGAAGCCGATATAAGAGCGGGCCGAATCTTGGTATTCGAAGTTACGGGTACCCGTTTCGAGGAAATATTGAATGTCTTTCCATGAACCACCACGCACTACTTTGCGGGACTCGTTGTCATCAGGGTTCGTGGGGTTCAAGTCCCATACCACTGGCACAGAGGCTTCCATGTAAGCATCGTCGCACCACTCGCTCACGTTGCCAGCCATGTCATACAGGCCAAAGTCGTTGGGGAAATACGAACCTACCTCTGAGGTGTAGGCGTAACCATCTGAAGCATAGTCGCCGCGACCGGGTTTGAAGTTAGCCAGCATGCAACCTTTAGTGTTGCGCACATAGGGGCCACCCCAAGGGAAAGTAGCGCCCTCACGACCACCACGAGCGGCGTACTCCCACTCAGCCTCGGAGGGCAAGCGGAAGTTGGGGTAAGGAGCATCGCCAGTTTCTTCGGCTACTGTGTTCTTGAGCTTGGTGCGCCAGTTACAGAAATAGCGAGCGGCAAACCAATCGACACCAACTACGGGGTAGTCGTCGAAGGCTGGGTGAGAATAGTAATATTCCAAGAGTGGGTCACCCATGTGATAGGTAAAGTCACGCACCCAAACAGTAGTATCAGGATAAAGCTCGGTTTTGATATAATCTTCCCCTAGTGCTTCTACCGAGTCCGTCATAATGGCGTTCACGAACTGGCGATATTCATTATTCGTGATTTCAGTTTCATCCATGTAAAAGCCAGCAATAGTTACCTGCTTGTTCATGTTTACCATCGAAGCCGAGATATCCTGGTCAGTTTGGCCCATATGGAAGGTTCCGCCGGGGCAAGGCACCATACCGAAAGGCACTTCCTGTGGGTTAAAAATAGGCCGGTCATCGGTACCTACTAGGTCGCCCTGGAAGTTTTTAGTAAAACAGCCACCTAGAAATACCCCAGATAAGGCGAGTAGGGGTAATACCAGAAATTTTTTCATAATAGGAGGAAAGAACTAATTTATAATCAGGCTGCGATTGGGGCAAATTGTGTAATTACTGGCAAATCTACGTTGCTCAAAGGAGCCGCGCAATATGGTTTGGACGCGCAAAGGGCCTAATTCGTTCGGCAGACCAAAAAACTAGTTTAATGACCCTAAAATCCTAAGTTAGGTACAATCAGGACTACTAAATTCTTCGCTAAACCTTTGACAATTGTTGGTTTAAATGAACTAGAAGCTGTAGCGAGGCGTGCGGATGGCTGGGCGAACGAGCGGTATCGCCTTCGGCAAGCGCAACGAAAGCATTATTTCGTGAGAGCTAAAGGCACGGGCAGCTTGGTTGAAAGCAATGAAGTCGAAAGCATAGCCGAGGCGATAGCGATTGTCAGGACCGAACCCATAGCCGAGTAAGCCAGATATCGATTCTTCGTGGCGATAATTGAGGCCCGCCCAGAACTGGTCGTTTAACGTAGCGCGCACGCCACCCTCAAAAGAGTAGTTGCGTTGGTTGTCATACTTAGTGGCGGAGTCGTAGCTACCTGGTAACACGGATTTTACCAGTACCATGGGCGTGACCGTAACGCTACTGGAAGCTTCGATATTGTAGCCGGCCGTGAAATACGCGTGGTTCTCGCCCAGAAACTGCGACGTATTCTGGTAGCCAATAATTTGGCCATTGGCATTGCGGATGGCGCTCTGCAAAATATAGGTGGCGCGAAATAGATTATTTACGCTCAGACCCGCGTAAAATTTGGGCGATTCGTACCACAAGCCAGCGCCAGCGTCGAACTTGTGGTCAGAGCCGCTTTCGGGCACGAAGGGGTCGTTTTGGTCGATGGCGCGGTACGAACCCTTACTCAGATACGTGAACGTGCCCTGGATACCAATGCCTAGTTGGCCACTGCCCAATTTCACGTGCTGCGAGTAGGAGAGCGCCGTATTGGTGACTTTCGAAACGCCCGCCTGGTCGTAGTATACCGCTAGGCCTACGCCGCCGTGCAAAGGCAAAATAGGTACGGAGGCCGACAGCATGCCCGTGCGTGGTGAGCCATTCTCATCACCCAGCGTATTGCTCAGGTTCAGGTACTGGTAGCGCCCGATAAGATTGACTTCCGTTTGGCCCTTAATGCCGGCGTAGGCCGGATTCAGGTACATGCCATTGAGGCCGTAGTGTGTAAATTGGGGTTGCTGCTGCGCCAGGGCTGGCACAGCCGCCATCGCCAGAAGCGTAGCGAGTACAATACCTTTCATGGGAGCAACGAAGAAAGGAGATAGGAAAAGGAGGAGAAAGTAGCAGGCTGGCTAGCAGCCCCTTGTTCAAATGTAACTAATAATTGCCCCTAGTGCGCTACCCACTTCGCAAAGAAACGACCAGCCAAAACAGCAAATCGGCCGGTTATGCCCCTGACTCTGTTAATGACTGGCCGACTTGTCTTTGCCGACGGCCATACCCGATTGGGCGGCGTGCTGCCGGATGTACGCTTCGATAGCCCCCGTCATGGACGGCGCATTGGGCATAGGCGCCTCAATATCAAGAATTAAACCAGCATCGCGCACTGCCTTGGCAGTGGTAGGGCCGAAGGCTGCAATGCGGGTACCGCCCTGGGTGAAATCAGGAAAATTGACGAACAGCGAACTGATGCCGGAGGGGCTGAAAAACGCCAGGCAGTCGTATTTCACCTCGGCTAGGTCCGACAAGTCGCTAGCCACGGTGCGGTAGATAACGGCTTCCGTAAATTTAAGATTGTTGGCGCGCATGAACTCGGGCAGGTCATCCTTGCGAATATCCGAGCATGGATAGAGAAACTTCTCCCCCTTGTGCTTTTTGATAACCTCGAAGAGGTCGGCAGCCGTGCGCAGGCCCACGAAGAGCTTGCGCTTGCGCAACACAATGTACTTCTGCAGGTAATTAGCCGTTTGTTCTGAAATACAGAAATATTTCATTTCAGCCGGCATTTCCAACTTAGCTTCTTGGCAAGTGCGGAAGAAATGGTCGACAGCATTACGGCTGGTAAAGATGACGGCCGTATGCTCCAGAATATTGATTTTGTCCTTGCGAAACTCCTTATAAGGAACTCCCTGCACGTCAATAAACTCCCGGAAATCTACGCGAATACCGTATTTCTCGGCTAAGACGGAGTAAGGTGAAACGTCGTTGGCAGGTTTGGGCTGGGTAACCAGAATGCTACGAATGGGCTGGGCGTGCCGGTCCATACTCGGCTGTGCTGCGCTCTCGGCCATAGAAAAAGAAAAGGTAACGCTAGAACTATAGAAGAAAAGTAAGCCTTGCCCAGATAGGCGCGGCACTGCTTAAGCAGGGTACGTAAACACGATGAGTTTCAATAATACTGCTAGGGGCAGTACTTCGGTAGCACAAAGGTAAGCGAACAAATGAAGATTAAGCAGGGAGGCGCGCTGGTGCAGAGTGCGGGCCACGCGCAGCACAGTAACCGTGAGCAGCAGCAGCACACAGCCATTGGCTAAGTCAACAACAGCCGGCCAGCGAGCGTTCAGTCCGAGGTAGAGCAAAAGAACGACGGGTAGCAGCAAGCCGAGCAGCAGCGTGGTGCGCAAAAACTCGCGGTAGTGCAGGTTGACGAGCAGGCGTAGGTCGAATATGTAGCTGAGCAGTTCGACCAGCACGTACTTTCCGAATATAAACGTGATAATCAGTCCAGTATAGACTAGCACCCGCGCTACAATGGCCGATTCTGGCACATCGAACACGCGCTGAAAGAGTGGCAAGCTGCTGAAATCGGTGTGCAGGGCCGTAAGCAACAGAGCTAACGATACCGAAAAAAGCGCCACCAGCCCCAGATTGAGCCACGTAAAGGCAGGACGCGTGAGGAAGCTTTGGGGCTCGGTAGAACTGCCAAATAACTCATTTACTTGCAAAATGCGGGCTAGGCCCGCCGGGTACGCACTACGCACCACGCCGTAGAGCAAGCCTACTAGCAGCAAAAAGAGGAGTAGCACGTTGGTGCCCTGCCCCGGCGGTAGGCGTAACTGCGCCCGAAAGGCCGAAGCAGCCGGGCCAGCGGGCATAACTGCGGCGGCTACCGGGGTGCTGGCTTCGGTACTAAAAGAGCCCAGGGCTGGGTAGCCATCGGCCTGCCACACGGCCAGCAGGTGGGGCTGCCCTAACCGCTCGGCCGGCACGGCCGCCGCCAGGTCGAGGCTAAAGCGCCCAGCCCGGGCAGCCGTATACTGCAGCTGGTTATCAAGAAAAATGCTGAGGCCCGGCGCAGCCAAAAAAGACAGCACAAAGGGCTGGCGCGGCTGAAACCGCACCCACTGGTAGTAGGCGTGCGCCGGCGCGTGGTAGCCCGGCAGGTACAGAATGAGCCGGTTGCCAGCGGCGTCGTGCAGCAGCCAGCCATCGGTAGCCAGGCCGGCGGCCGGGGCCGGCGGCAACGGACGATACTCAGCGGCGCGGGTGGGCAACAGCCCTACCCCCAATACAAGCCAGAGCAGCAGGCCCGCAAAACAACGGCTAGGGTACCAGCGGCGCACAGATACGGCAATGGCAGCCAAGGTCAGGAAGAGGCTACCTGCCGGCGCGCGGCCCGGCTGTGGTATACCCCCAAGAATACGCTAAGCAGCACCGAAAACCCCACCAGGATACCAATGAGGGGCAAATTACCCAGAAAATAGAAGTTGATAACGAACAGGATTACCACGACGTTGAGCAGGCCCAGTAGCAGCACCGTACTAATTTGAGGAAAGCCCATGGCCATAATGCGGTGGTGCACATGGTTTTTATCGGGGATAAAAGGCGATTGGCCCGCCGCCATACGCAGGATAAACACGCGCAAGGTGTCGAAAAGCGGCACAAACAGCACCCCAAGCGTAACAGACGGCGCGGCGTTGCCAAAAGGCTGGCCCGTGTGGCTGCCTAGCTCGATAAACTGAATGGCCAGCACCGACACGATAAAGCCACATACCAACGAGCCAGTATCGCCCATAAATACGCTGGCCTTGTGAAAGTTATAGCGCAGAAAGCCCAGCATGCCCCCAATGAGGCACACTGCCACGAAGGCGTAGTTGCTGAAAGAAGCCCCCCCATAGCGGTAGAAATAATACCCAAACGTACCCGTGAGAATGAGCACAATGGTACCCGCTAGCCCATCAAGCCCATCGATGAGATTAATAGCGTTGGTGATGCCCACAATCATAACAAACGTGAAGGCATAGCTTACGCCTACCGGCAACTCGTAGATACCTAAAATCCCCTGGAAACTCGTGACGCGCACATCGGCCATTATCATCACAACGCCGGTGGCCAGTAGCTGACCCACAAACTTCTTGGCCACTGAAATCGTCACCAGGTCGTCCTTCAGACCCACGAAGAAGAGGATGATGCAGCCCGCCAGCAATTCCTTCACACCATTGTTGAGGGGCGCGAAAATGGTGAGCGCCGACATGAAACCTGCAAACACCGCCACCCCCCCTAGCCGCGGCGTGAGCGACTGGTGCACGGTGCGCCCATTGGGCGTATCGAGCAGGTTTTTGAGGTGGGCAATGTGCACGATGGAGGGCACAGCAAACATGGCTACCAGCAGCGCCCACAAGCCGGCTAAGCTTAGGTAGATGCTGAAATGGTCCCCGATAACGGGCGTTGTAAGCTGTAGTAAATTATTCATTATCAAATAGGTACTGGAATAAGGCGTGGGTATTACGCACGGGCCCCGAGCGCTAGCTGTCGCTAGCTGTGCAGCACGCCCGGCCGGCCACCGAGCAGGGCTAGCGGGCTGAGGTTATCGGATACCAGCGAATCGGGCACGAAGATAAATTTCTTATCAAAAATCCGGCCTTCCTGGTAGTAGCTCACCCAGTACTGATTAGTAAGGTGGAAAACGGCCGGGTCAATCAATTCGACCGGCGTGGCCGACTGCGGCCCTACCTGCTCGAAGTGGTAGCGCAGCGTGGAGGTGCGCACGGCCTCGCCCGTGGGCTGGGTGCCGTAGCCTTCGGCCGCAATAAGCACGGTGTCGAGCGGCGTATCGTTGGCGTTGAGCAGGTACACTGTCCAGACGGTGATGCCAGCGGCGCCGGGCTCGGCGACCGCATCGGGTACGATGGCAATCGAAACACCCGCTACCGGGTCAAAAGCAATGTCTTGTTTCATAGAGTAGGTAGAGTGCTAGCGGCGGGCAGCTGGGCTACTATGGCGTCAAATTGCCCCAGCAAGGCGGCCAGCAGGCGCTCCTGCACTTCCTCGATGGGCACCGCGTGGCCCAGTTCGGCTTGCAGCGAGGTCACGGCCTTGTCGGTGATGCCGCAGGGCACGATGTAGTCAAAATAAGTGAGGTCAGTATTAACATTAAGGGCTAGCCCGTGGAGCGTGACCCAGCGGCTGCACCGCACGCCCAGCGCGCATATTTTGCGCGGGTTGGTGGCGCCTTCTTCCCACCCTAGCCACACGCCGGTGAGGCCGGCAATGCGCCCGGCACTCAGCCTGTAGGTAGCCAGGGTCTGCATAACGGCCTCCTCCAGCGCCCGCAGATACCAATGGATATCGGGCCGGAAGTTTTCGAGGTCGAGCAGCGGGTAAGCAACCAGCTGGCCAGGGCCGTGAAAGGTGATATCACCCCCGCGATTGATGCGGTGAAACGTGGCGCCGTGCGTCGCCAGGGCCTCCTCATCGAGCAAGAGGTGCTCGGGCTTGCCGCTCTTACCCAGCGTGTAGGTGGGCGGATGCTGGCAGAAAAGCAGGTGGTTGGGCGTGGGCTGCGGCGGCTGGCCAGCGGCTTCGGCCAACCGGTTTTGGACTTTGATGGCGAGCGTATCGGCTAGCAGTGCTTCCTGCAAATCCCAGGTAGGCACGTAGGGCACCAGCCCTAGCCGCTGCACCGCTATGCTGCGCTGGGTAGCGGCCCCTAGCGGCGGCACCACTGGCAAGGCCTCGGCAGACGAGGCAACGGGGGCCGCGCAGGCCGAATACATATCCATCGGAAGAAGCAGAAAAAGAATAAGCTAGCGGGGCAAAGTTACTTCGCGCCAGATGGTTTAGCTTGCAGGCCGGCCAGGATAGCACCCGGCCAGGTGCCCGCCACAGCGGGGATTTTCTTCGCTACTTCTCAAAAAACCAGTTAGTTATGGCAAATGCTGCGCACGCACTGGGGCAAGCCGGCGAAGCCGCGGCGGCTGACTTTTACCGGCAGGCAGGCTACGACATACTAGCCCAGGGCTACCGCTACAAGCGCGCCGAAGTGGACCTAATAGTGCGCCAAGGCATAGCACTCCTGGTATTTGTCGAAGTAAAGGCCCGCTCGGGCAGCCAGTACGGCCCGCCCGAAACCTTCGTGTCGGCGCGCAAGAAAGAGCTCTTTCGTCTGGCCGCTACGCACTTACAAGAAGAGCTCGACTGGCGGGGCGACATTCGCTTCGACATCCTGGCCGTGACGCAGCTAGCCACCGGCCTGCGACTGGAGCTGTTCGAAGACGCCTTTTACTAGGGCTGCGTGGTGGGGCTAGCGGCTGGGGCAGCAGCATTGCCCGGCGTGGCGGGCACGGCGGGCGGCGTGGCTACTGGTGGGTGGTAGCCGGGGCGGCGGTCCTGGGCCTTGCGCACGGGCGGGCGGGGCGTGGGCACGCCGTGGCTGCCGGGGCGGCGGGTATCCTTCACGGGCGCAGCGTCGGGGTCGGCGTCGCCGCGTTTGTCCAGGTTTTTCTCTTTATCGAAGATGATGGAGCCGCCGCGGCTGTACTCGCGCACCAGCTCGGGCTCCTCTACTTCGGGCTCGTAGCCGCTTTCGCCGTACGCAAACACGTAGTGCGGATAGCGTTTGTAGTCGCCAAAATTGGTCCATTCGCCCACGCGGTGGCCGTTTTCAAAGTGGCCGGTCCACTCGCGGCGGCCGTCGTTGCGAAACTTCACGTAATCGCCTTCCAGCTTGCCATTTACGTAGGGCACTACCTCGCGCAGCATGGTGCGGCCCGCGTCGTAGTAGCTGATGTTGGCATCGCGCGGGAACCCCATTTCGTAGTGGGTCTTGGTAAGCAGCGTGCCTTTATTGTCAAACTTTTCCCAGCGTAGGTGGCGGGTGCCGTTGGCAAAGTAGCCGGTTTCGAGCACCTGGTTATTTTGGGTCTTCTTATAGATACCATGCAGCACCTTGTCGGTGCTGGCGTCGAGCTCGCCGGTGGCTTTGTAGATTTTGTGCTTCTTGGCGCTGTAGTAATACACGGCCGGCGCCATCGGGTCGGGCTGCTTGAAGGTTTTGAGGTAGTAGAATACCTCAATAATCTGGTTGCGGCCCTTGGGGCCCGACTTTACAAAGGCCTTCTTGATGCGCTCACCCAGAAATACTTTCTTCTTGATGGGCTTTTTGCGCTGGGCCGCTTTCTCTTCATCCTTGGCTGCCTTTTCCTCGGCTTTGGTGAGCACGGCTTTTTTACCGGCTATGCTAAGCTTGGGCGCGCCCTTGCGGGCGGTAGTGGTGAGCGTGTCGCCGGGTGCGGCCAGGGCCGTTACCTCCCCGTCGCCGGGCCGTGAGTTGAATGAAACCGTTTTGCGGGTACAGGCCACGGCCAGCAGGGCTAGCAGCCCCAGCACGTGCGCCCGAGAACGAAACAACGACATGGCAGAGAAGTGAGTACTAAAAATATCCGGCAACCCAACGCAAAAGTATCGGGTTTTGGTGCCCGGCTAGGCCGGCAGGGCAAACGTGTCGCCTTTCACCAGCAAGCTCACCACGAAGCCCTGGCCGCCAACGGGCTGGCCGGCCGTTTGGCGGGTGTAGTTGCTGGCCGTGAGCTGGCGGCCATTTACCAGCACTACTACCTCATCGCCAAATACTTCGGGCGGCTGGCTAGGGCGGAAGATGATGCCCGTCTCCTCGCTCAGGCCCAGACCTAGCAGGTTGGGATAGGCCAGGATGGCGTGCAGCAGGCGCGGGTAGCGGGCACGCTCAGCAAAGTGCTGGTCTATCAGTAGCTGGGGCAAGATGGCTAGGCCCGGTATCAGCTCGATGCCACCGGCTAGCAGGCTGCGCCAGCCCCGGCCGGCCACCAGCATTTGGCCGCCCAGCGCCGAGGCGCCCGCGCTGGTGCCGGCCAAGATGAAGCCCGCTTCGTGCTGGCAACGCTGCCGCAGCACCTCCAGAAATTCGGTACCCAGCAGCCGCTCGGTAAGGCGCTCCTGGTCGCCACCGGTGAGGAACACGAGGCTAGCCACCCGCAGACGGGCTAGCGTGGCAGGCGCATCGGCGGGGTGGTCCTCATCTACCTGCAAGTGGTGCACGTGGGGGCAGCCCAGCTTGTGCAGCACGCGGGCGTAGGCGGCGTGGGTACGGGCTGGGTCGTGGGCAGTGGCGGTGGTCAGAATTTCGATGGGGGCCGTGCGCACGGGCAGCAGCCCGGCCAGCAGCGCCAGCGTGGGGTCGTCGTAGCCGCCGCCGAGCACCACAATGGTGCCCTGGGGCGCCGCGGTGCCGGCAGGTGAAGGAGAAAGGGTAGGCAAAACGACAATCAAAAGCAGATACAGGAGCGAAGTACGCCAAAAATGCCGGCTAGGCTGCCAACCTAGCGCAACTACGGGCGTAATTTTGCCCTGCCACCCCCCATTGCCTAGCGAAACAACCACCCCTTTTTTAAGCCTTGCCTATGACTGCGCCCGAAACCGTGGACCACATCACGACATTGATTCAGGAGGGCGAGTTTTTTAAGCTTAAGAAGCTTTTACGCGGCTTCCAGGCCAGCGAGCTGGTTACGCTGATTGAGAATGAGGACGAGCGCGAGCAGCTCATTATTTTCCGGCTGCTGCCGCTCGAGCTAGCCACCGCCGTGTTTGAGTACCTCGACCTGGAGGTGCAGCGGCATTTTCTCGAAAACCTGGCCCAGGACAAAGTAACCGACATTCTCAACGAGATGTCGCCGGATGACCGCACAGCCCTGCTCGAGTTTCTGCCGGCCAACTTCGTGGCCGAGCTGGTGCAAAACCTCTCGGAGCCCGAGCGCCGCGTGACTTTGCAGCTGCTGGGCTACCCCGAGTACTCGGTGGGCCGCCTGATGACGCCCGACTACATCGCTATTCGCGAAAATTGGACGGTGCAGCAGGTGCTCGAATTTGTGCGCCAGCACGGCGGGCAGTCCGAAACGCTGAACATGCTCTACGTGACCGATGCGCGGGGCAAGCTGATTGATGACATTCGCATTCGCGAATTTTTGCTGGCTGCGCCTACAACTCGGGTCCGCGACCTCATGGACCACCGCTTTGTGCAGCTTACGGCGGCCCAAGACCAGGAAGAGGCCATCGACGTGTTTCGGCGCAACGACCGCGTGGCCCTACCCGTGGTGAGCCCCGACCAGGGCATTTTGCTCGGCATCGTGACATTGGACGATATTTTGAGCATTCGGGAAGAGGAAGACACCGAGGACATTCAGAAATTCGGTGGCTCGGAGGCGCTCGACGAGCCTTACCTCACCATTCCGCTCTTGCAGCTGGTACAAAAGCGCGCTGGCTGGCTGGTGGTGCTGTTCCTCGGCGAATTATTGACGGCCTCGGCCATGCAGTTTTTTGAGGGCGAACTGCAAAAAGCTATCGTGTTGGTGCAGTTTATTCCGCTCATTATCAGCTCGGGTGGCAACTCGGGCTCGCAGGCTACCTCGCTCATTATCCGGGCCATGGCGCTGGGCGAGTTTACGCTGGGCGAGTGGTGGCGCGTGTTGCGCCGCGAGCTGGCGGGCGGCCTCATGCTGGGTATTATTCTGGGTATCGTGGGCTTTGGGCGCATCGCCATTTGGCAAAGCATCACGCCTATTTATGGGCCGCACTGGCTCATGGTAGCTCTCACGGTGGGCGTGGCCCTGGTGGGCATCGTGCTGTGGGGGAGCATTGCGGGCTCCATGTTGCCGCTGATACTGCGGCGGCTAGGCCTCGACCCGGCCACGTCGTCGGCGCCCTTTGTGGCTACGCTCGTCGACGTCACGGGGCTCATCATCTACTTCACGGTGGCCCTGGTGATGCTGCGCGGCACGCTGTTGTAGCCCGCGCCAACCACGTATAAATACCTGTTTTTAAAACTACGTAGAAATACGCTGAAGCCTACGCCTGGTCAGCCGTCTCTTTGTACTCACAAACCACGGCTTTTATTGGTAGAAAGTTACTAGGAAAAGCCCCTGTGCACGTGCGTAGGGGCTTTTTTAGGTTCCTTTATGCGCTAGCTCAGCAGCTTGTGGTAAGCACCCCCACCTCATTCTTCATCTTCTCTCTTTTCTTCTTTTATCATGGCCGACCAAGCCCCGCAGTATCCTGGCATTCTTGACCAGGAATTATACGACCGATACAACGCCAAATGGGTTGAAGTCATCAACCGGCGCGACCCCCAAGAGCTTCAGGATATTTTCGAGGAGAACAGCTTGCAGCTGACTGGCCTGGGCTTTTCCATTGAGCAAATTGCCAAGCTCGTGGGCACGATTGGCGCGGTACACATCAAGGCGCGCTTCCTGGTGCAGCCCACCAAATCCGCATCGGGCGAGGAGACTACGCAGTTTTCGATAGCGCTGTTTGCCACCGACTCGCTCAATTCCCGCATTTCGTCGTATTACGTGCCCGAAAAGCTGTATACCGATACAGCTTCCTTCCAGGCTCCCAAGCGCCCCGGCCAGCTTACCGTACACAAAAACCAACTGCACCACGTGCTAGCCGAGCGCTGGCGCAAAAACTGGACGGACCTAGCCGCCCTGCCGCCCACTGATGGCGAGCCGGCCACGCCGCCCGCAGATGACCTACTCCACATTAAGCCCGAGTATTTCGACACGCACTACGGCCCCATGCGTGGCTACACTTACGAAATCAACGAGTTTGTAGCTCTGTTTCTACTGCTGGAAACGCTGGATGACAATTGGCTGAAAGTCTACTTCGTGCTGCACGACTATTACCAGCCCGACCCGCTTACCAGCGGCGACCAGCTGGCCCAAACTTTCGCCCTGGCCCTGCAAGTGCAGCGGTCTGGCAGCAGCACGAGCGCCGCATTCAACACTGTCGACAACCCTAGCAGCAGCTTTGACGACATAGACGACCCGATTCTGGACAATGGGATGCCTTGCCCACCGACGTGCTGATAGTAGTCGGTGAGTCACTTTACACCTGCTCTACGGTGCTAGTAATTGAAAATAATGTTGTTAGCTGCGTAAGCACGGTTCCTGCGAGGGCTTTCTATGGTTGCTAACATAACTCTATTTGCTTATATTTTCTTAGCCTTGGCGGTGTTAGTAGGTAGCTGGCGTTTTCGCCAGCTACCTACTAACCTGCGCTACCTGATGGCTTTAGTTGGGCTGGAAGTAGCAACGGAGATACTCAGCAACATCCTGCGTTTTTATCACAAACCAAATCTGTTTATAAACCCTCTTTTTGCGGCCGGTGAGCTTTGGCTGCTCGCGCTGGTATATGATAAAACGCTACGCAACCCCAAATTTTCGCGGGTGCGGCCGTGGGTAGCGGGGGCATTCGTGGTGTATTGCATACTCGATGGTTTAATTAAGCCCGAAGTAGCCCGGTTTAAACCAGCGCTGCAACTGGTCGAAAGCTCGCTGCTGCTAGGCCTGGTTGCCCTCTACTTTCGCAAGCTGCTGCAAGAACTACGCATAACCCGGCTCGACTTGGAGCCTATGTTTTGGGTTTCGATTGGCCTGGTCATCAATAATCTAGGCAAATCTCAAATCTACCTTTTCAGCAACTATCTCCTCAGTCACTACTCCAAAGAGCTCAACCTCAATATCTGGGCTATTCACTCCTTGCTATTGGCCGTACTGTATAGTTGCTATCTTGTGGCTCTATGGATTCGCCCCCAGAATTAGCGTTTGGTCAGTTGTTGCTAGGTGGCATCAGCTTCATGTTTTTGTCAGCCGTTACCCTCGTACTCTTTGTGGTAGTGTACCAGAAGCGGCTGCTGCAGCAGCAGTTGCTACTGCGCGCCACCGAGTCTGAGTACCAGCAGCAGTTGCTATCGGCCGTTATTGCGGCACAGGAGCTTGAGCGTGAGCGCATTGGCCGAGACCTGCACGATGGCATCGGTTCGACCCTAGCCACGGCCAAGCTGCTGGTGGGCCGCCTCGAAAGCCTGGTTATCGATGAAGCTGCCAACCTGACCCTCACGGTGAAAGAGATTTTGGGCAATGCCGTGCACGACGTGCGGGGCCTTTCGCATAGCCTCTACCCCGCCGTGCTCGACCGCTTTGGCCTAGCTGATGCCCTGCAGCACCTAGCCGACGTGTGCAGCGAAACCAACACGCTGGATGTGGAGCTCACCATCGACTACCAGCGGCCGGTGGCCTTGCAGCAGGAACTGGCCCTATACCGCATCTGCCAAGAGTTGATTCATAATGCCCAGAAGCACGCGCAGGGCGCCACGCTGCTGCAAGTGCACCTGCGGCAGCGCGGCCCACGCCTCACGCTGACGGTAGCCGACAACGGCTGCGGCTTCGATGTGGCCGCGCTCGAAACCACCCGGGCGGCGTCGGGTGGCGCGGGCCTGCGCAGCATCGAGGTGCGCGTGCAAATGCTGCGCGCCCGCCTTAGCCAGCAGTCGGCCCCTGGCCAGGGTACCTGCACGCTCATCGAGATGGAAAACTCGGTTTTTGCCTGAGTATAAGCCCACCCTCATCTTGCTTCTACTATTCTAGCTATGCCTACCCCTACTGGTCCCGTCCACATTGCTCTGCTCGATGACCACCAACTTTTCCGGCAGGGAATGCGCTACATCTTGCAGGCGCTGCCCTATGTAGAGTCGGTGCGGGAAGCGGCCGAGTTGCCCGAGTTGCAGGCCATTTGCCGCCAGCGCGTGCCCGACGTGCTGCTGCTCGACCTGCAAATGCCGCACATAGATGGCCCCGAGGCTGCCCGCCTGCTTCTACTGGAGTTTCCGGATTTGAAAATAATTGTGCTCTCGATGTTTTCGGCCGATAAGTACATCACCCAAATGATGAAAGCGGGTGCCCGCAGCTACCTACCCAAAGATGTGGACCAGGACCAGCTGCGCCTTACCATCGAAGAAGTGGTCACAACGGGCTTCCACTTCACGCCGCGCATTTCGCGGGCTCTCATCCGGGGCGTGCAGCACCCCGAGCGCACCCCCGCCCCCAAACAGCCTGACTTGGTGCAGCTCACAACCCGCGAGCACGAAGTCCTGCGCCTTATCTGCCAGGGCTGCACGGCGGCCGATATTGCCGAGCAGCTTTTCATCAGCCGCCGCACCGTGGAAGGCCACCGCCAGAAACTGCTCGAAAAAACCAGTGCCCCCAACTCAGCGGGCCTAGTGGTGTACGCCGCCCGGCATGGGCTGCTCGACCCGCAGCAGCGTGACGCTACTACGTAGAAATACCTGCTTTTCAGATGCAGGTGTTTCTACGCTAGTATTCCTCATCGTAAATGCAGTCCTTTGTAGTAGTCCTGTACGCACCTGAATGCCGGACCATTAATTGCTTTTCTGAACTGTGAAAACCTTCCGCTGCCTCACACCGCTCTTAGCCGCAAAGTAGCTGTACAACAGCCGCTTCTACCTACGCTGAATACCCTTCCCCTTTCTCCTGAACATTTCCACGGGCCGCTCACAACCACTAGGTGCTGGTTTTGAGCGGCTCGTGTTCATTTAGCGCGCGGGCGCCTGGCAGCTAGCCCCCACCCTAGCCAGGTAGCCCCTACTCTAAGCGGCGGCGGTTCGCTTTTTTATCACTTTGAATTTTCTTGCCTTCTAGGCGCTTGCGCACGGCCCCGGCACTAGGGCGGGTAGCGCGGCGCGGCTTGGGGCGGCGCACGCTTTTTTGCAGCAAAGCATGGAAGCGGCCCAGCGCTATCTCCTTATTGCGCAGCTGGCTGCGGTCGTCTTGCGCTACTACCAGCAGGTAGCCCTCCTGGGTAAGCTGCCCGGCTAGCTTCTCCAGAATGAGTTGCTTCTGCTCCTCCGTAAGCACTTGTGAGCCCTGCAACGACCAGCGCAGTTCCACGCGGCTCTCCACTTTGTTCACATTTTGCCCGCCCGGCCCACTGGCCCGGCTAGTTTGAAATGTGATTTCGGGTAAGAAAGCGGCAGCAGACGGTAGCATACAAGTTGATAATTAGGCTGGCAGCACCTTACGTAGCACTTCGAAATTCGTAGCCGTTGCGTGGCGCGCTAGCCCTTCTTTTGACTACGCTATTGCTTGGCTAGCAGCATGGCGCCGTAGGAGTAGCCGCCGCCAAACACAGTCACAATCAGGTTGTCGCCGCTCGCAATGCGTGGCCATATTTCGGCTAGGCCGATGGCCGCCCCCGCGCAGCCCGTGTTGCCCAGGCGCTCGATATTATTGACGGCCCGGGCTGGGTCAAGGCCTAGCTGCTTCACCACATTGGCCGAGATACGCAGGTTGGCCTGGTGCGGAATCAAGTAATTCAACTCATTCACCGTCAGGTGGTGCGCATCGAGCAGCTGCTGCGTAATGCGCGCCATGTACGTACACGCTTGCTGAAACACGTCGCGGCCAAAAGGCATCACAATACCTTTATCAACCGGCTTCAGGGTTACGGCCTCGTCGGCCTTGCCCATGGGGGCCGCCCCACCGGTGATTACTTGCACCACGCGCAGGTCGCTGGGGGCCAGTGCCTCCTTAGTGAAGAGCAGCGCCGCCGCGCCGTCGCCCCAGAGGTGGCCCGCCATCGTGTCTTCCTCGTTGTTGTAGGCCGTGTTGTGCTCAGTCACCACCACCAGCGCCCGGCTAGCCTTGCCCAGAGCAAAATACCCCTCCACTATTTCGACGGCATTGAGCAGCGATGAACAGGCCGAGGAGATACTCACTACCGGTATCTCATTGATACCCAGCGCCCGCTGCACAGCGTGCGCCGCGGTGTAAATAGTGTCGTGCGGGGTGTAGGTACCTACTACTATCAGGTCGATGCTAGTGGGGTCTACGGCTGGTGTTTCGGCCAGCAGCGCCTGGGTAGCCGCGATAGCCATAGTATTGGCATTTTCACCGGGGCCCGCCTTGCGCCGCTCCCGGATACCGGTGCGCTCAATTATCCAATCGGAAGCTAAGCCGTTGAGGCGGGTAAAATGTTCGTTGGTAACAACGGCTGCCGGTAGGTAGGCAGCCACGTGATGCAGGTACACGCAGTGGGTAGTGGGTGAAAAAATATCAATACAAAGGTCCGGCTAACAAACGTTAGGCCTCGAATAAAAGCCGGAAAAGCCGGAATCTTACACGTGGCGGGACCGCGGTAGCACTAGCAATGGTTATTTCAGCGTTGGCACCGTAGTTGTGTGTCTTCCAAAAAACCCCGGCTTTTATTTCTTATGCAGTTACGTTTTTTTCAGTTCAGCGGGTTTTTGCTTTTGTTACTAGCATGGGGGCAACCTACTGCTGCCCAAAAGTATAATACTGCCCTAGGTGCCCGCCTCGGCGGTGGCAACTACGGCATCACGTTGCAGCAGCGCGTCGCCTCACGCGTCACAATTGAGGGTATCGCCGGGCTGCGCGAGCGCGAGTACAGCGGCACGGTACTGGGCGAGTACCATTTTGGCATTCTGGGGCCTAGTCTCAATTACTACTTCGGAGCGGGCGGCCACCTGGGCCACAACAAGGACACGGGCGGTTTCAGCGGCCTTGATGGCCTAGTGGGCGTCGAATACAAAATAGCCTTTCTGCCCGTGGTAGTTAGCTTCGATTTTAAGCCCACGCTGGAATTTGGCAGCGACGACTATGCGCGTTTCCCCACGGCATTTTCCATTCGCTACGTGTTTTTCAAGCGCAAAACCAACCTCTTCGATTCTATCCGGGGGCGCTAGCACTGGTGTTTTTACGCATAAAAAAGCCCTTGCAAATCATTGCAAGGGCTTTTTTGTGGCAACAGTTGGAATCGAACCAACGACACCAGCATTTTCAGTGCTGTGCTCTACCAACTGAGCTATGTTGCCGTTTCCCGCCTCGTTTATGCGGCTTGGGAGTGCAAAGGTACTAAAAATGCGTTACGACGCAAGAAAAGCGCTGAAAAAAATTCCATTCAGTACCGGTTAATGTGCGAATCGTGAAAAGTAGTCGTCATGCCTACTAAATTGCGGGCCCATCCCACCCCGTCGGCTTACCTTTACCGTCTATGCTGCAACCCATCCTTTTCGCGCTGCTACTGCTGGCGGCGTTCGGCTTGTTTACCTGGCAGGTTCGAAAAATCAGGGCCAATATTCTCGTCGGGCGCGACCGCGACATGAGCGGCCACATCGGCGAGCGCCTCAACAAGACGCTGCTCGTGGCTTTTGGCCAGCAGAAAATGTTTAAGCGCCTGACCCCCGCCTTGTTGCACCTAGTGGTATACGTGGGGTTTCTGGTCATCAACATTGAGGTCATTGAGATTATTATCGATGGCTTGTTCGGTACGCATCGTGTTCTAAGCATCCTGGGGCCGGTGTATGACGCCCTGATGGCCGTGAATGAGGTGCTAGCGGCGCTAGTTATCGTGGCGGTGGCCGCCTTCTGGTGGCGCCGCAATCACAACCCGCCGGTGCAACGCTTCACGGGCCCCGAGCTACGCATGTGGCCCAAGCTCGACGCCAACATCATTCTTTACATCGAAGTCGCGCTGATGCTCGCCTTGTTCTTCATGAACTCGGCCGACATCAAGCTACACCAAATTGAAGGCAAGGACCTGCCGGGTGCTTTTCCGGTCAGCCACTTCCTGGCTAACCTGCTGCCGGCTAGCAGTGAAACCACGCTGCACGTGTTAGAGCGGGCGGGCTGGTGGATTCACATCACTGGCATCCTTCTGTTTCTCAACTACCTACCTAGCTCCAAGCATTTCCACATCATCACGGCGTTTCCGAATGTGTGGTATTCGCGCATAGTGCCGCAGGGCCAGTTTTCCAACGTGGAGAGCATCACTCATGAGGTGAAGGCCATGATGGACCCTAGCTACGAAGTGCCCGCCCCAGCCACCAACCCCGACGGCTCGGCGCTGGCGCCCACGCCCTTCGGCGCTAAGGACGTGGAAGATTTGCCTTGGACGGCCCTCCTGAACTCGTACTCGTGTACCGAGTGCGGACGCTGCACCTCGGTGTGCCCGGCCAATCTCACGGGTAAGCTGCTTTCACCGCGCAAAATCATCATGGACACCCGCGACCGGGTGGAGGAGAAGTACAACTCGCCGCTCATTTTCCACCCTAATGTGTACGGGGCAGAAGCTAAGCACGAGCCTGTTACCAACCTATTGGAAGCTACGCTGCTGCGCGGCAAAGTGACGCCCGAAGAACTCTGGGCCTGCACCACCTGCAACGCTTGCGTGGAAAGCTGCCCGGTGAACATCAACCCGCTCGAGAGCATCATCGAGATGCGCCGCTTTCTGGTGCTGGAAGAATCGGCCGCGCCCAACTCACTGAACGTCATGTTCTCCAACATAGAGAACAACGGCGCGCCGTGGGCCTTTTCGCCCTCCGACCGCCTCAACTGGGCCGACGAGCTGTACGTGGCTGAGAAGACCGTGGCCAAGGTATAATCTTGATTTATAAGCAGTAGTATTCTCTTCGCTATGACTCCTACCTCCTCCCCTGCCGCCCCCGCCAAGCGCCAGCTCACCGTGCCCACCGTGGCCGACCTCGCGGCCGAGGGCAAAGCGCCCGAAATTCTGTTTTGGGTGGGCTGCGCCGGTGCTTTCGATGACCGCTACAAGCGCGTGACGCGCGCCTTTGCCCGCATCTTGGAGCACGTGGGCACCAACTACGCCGTGCTGGGCCTCGAAGAAAGCTGCACCGGCGACCCCGCCAAGCGCGCTGGCAACGAGTTTCTGTTTCAGATGCAGGCCATGCAAAACATCACGACGATGAACGGCTACGGCATCAAAAAAATAGTGACGGCTTGCCCGCACTGCTTCAACACGATTAAGAATGAGTACCCGGCGCTAGGGGGTGATTACGAGGTGATTCACCACAGCACCTACCTGCAACAGCTTATCAATGAAGGCAAAGTGGCTGTGCAGGGCGGCGAAAGCTTCAAGGGCCGCCGCGTCACCTTCCACGACAGCTGCTACCTGGGCCGCGCCAACAACATCTACGAAGCCCCGCGCGACGTGCTGGCCGCCCTCGACGCTGACCTCGTCGAAATGAAGCGCAGCAAGGCCAATGGGCTGTGTTGCGGCGCCGGCGGTGCCCAAATGTGGAAAGAGCCCGAGCCCGGCAAAAAAGACATCAACATCGAGCGCACCGAGGAGGCCCTAGCCACCCTCAGCGGCCAGGCCGCGACGCTCGACAACCTGCGCGGTGTCGAAACCGAGCGCACCGCCCCTAGCCAGCACAGCCTGCAAGGCGCCATCATTGCCGTGAGTTGCCCCTTCTGCATGACCATGATGAGCGACGGCGTCAAGAACAAGGAACAAGAAGCTAACGTCCAGGTATTTGACCTGGCCGAGCTGGTAGCCAGCGCCGAAGGCATCAACGCCTAGACCGCAGATTAAACGGATTGCACGGATACGCCCGCGGCGCGGGCTGGCTAGGCTAGCGCACAGCGGGCGTATCCGCGCGTTGCTTACCCCTTTTCTTTGTTACTACGACTACTTTTACAGGCTGTCATCGCTCGAACATCAAGTAGGTAACCAGCACGCCCGCTGTGCGCCAGCCTAGCCAGCCCGCGCCGCGGGCGTATCCGCCCAATCCGTTTAATCCGTTAAATCTGCGGTCATGAATGTTGCTTTTGACCACCTTCCGCCCCGCGCCCGCGTCTGGATTTACCAGGCTAGCCGCCCGCTGGCCGAGGAAGAACTGATGCCGCTGCTGCCGCGCCTGGCCGCTTTTGCCGAAGAGTGGACGAGCCACGGGCAGCAGCTGGCGGCCTCGGCGCAGTTTCTGCACCGGCAGTTTTTGGTAATTGGCCTCGATGAGGCGGTGGCAGGGGCTAGCGGGTGCTCTATCGACTCCTCGGTGCGCTTTGTGCAGGAGTTGGAGCAGCGGCTAGGGATATCGCTGCTCGAAAAGTCGCGCATGGCTTTCCTACACCACGGCGAGTTGCGGCTGCTCACGCGCCCCGAGTTGCGGGCAGCCGTGGCGGCTGGCGAGGTGCAGCCCGACACCTTATATTTCAATAATACGCTGACTACAAAAGCCCAATTGGACGAGCAGTGGCCGGCCCCGGCCGGGCAGACTTGGCTAGCCAGCTATTTTAAGGCCTAGCCGCCCGATGGGGCACTAATGCGCAACCCGAAACAGTTGTATTATTGCTTAGCAAAATAATAGTTTCGCTCTTTCCGGCTGCATGGCGTTCTTCATTCGATACTCGTCCTTTAGAAAATTTGTGCTTATTGGGGCGGCCGGGCCAGCCCTCGCGCTTGGCGGCTGCGCCTCGTCGGGCAAGCTGGGCAAGGCCGACAAACACTTCCTGCGCGGCGAGTACGAGGCGGCGATTCCGCTCTACAAAGCCGAGGCGGCCAAGCCTAAAAGTGCGGCCTCGGCCAATTTTCGCCTCGGCGAAGCTTATCGCCTCTCCAATCGCCTCGACCAGGCCGAGCCTTACTACAAGGCCGCACTCGACGCTGGCTCGCGCAGCGCTGACCTAGGCTATCGATACGCTGAGTCGCTGAAGGCTAACGGCAAATTTGACGAAGCTGCCACGCGCTTCACGGCCTATGCCCAAAGTGGTGCCAACCGCACCCTGGCCCCGCGCGCGGAGGCCGAGGCGGCCAGCGCTACCGCTAGCAAGGCCCTCGCTGGGCTAGCCCCCAGCTACGACGTGAAACCGCTCGATGCGGTGAACTCGCCCAACTCTGATTTTTCGGCCGCCCGCATGCCTAACAGCGGCGAGCTAGTGTTTGCCTCGGGCCGCGACGGCAAGCCCTACCCCGGCAACGGCGAGCGCTACACGGCGCTTTACGCTCAAAAGTTTGACGACCCTACGGCCATGACCGGCGGCACGCCGCGCAAGCTGGAGCCGCTCTTCAACAACGATAAGGAGTTGCAAGCTAGCGCCACCTACACGCCCGACGGCAAAACAATGGTGTTTGCCCGCTCGAACGACGGCTCGAAAAAGGGCTACCGTAGCGTCGATTTGTGGATTTCGTACTACCGCAACGGCGCCTGGACCGAGCCCATCCTGGCTAACATCAACGACCGTACGGCCGATGACTTTGCCCCGGCCTTCGCCCCCGATGGCACTACGCTCTACTTCGCCTCGGCGCGCAAGGGCGGGCTGGGTGGCAACGACCTATTCAAGGCTACGCTGGGGCCTAATGGTCGCTTTTCGCCGGCCGAAAACTTGGGCGAGCCCGTCAATTCGGTGGGCAACGACAACTTTCCCGGCGTGGCGCCCGATGGCACGTTGTTTTTTTCCTCGGATGGGCACCCGGGTTACGGCAAGCTCGATATTTTTCAGGTGAAGAACGGCAAGCCCGTGAACCTTGGGCCGGGCCTCAACAGCGCGGGCGACGATTTTGCCCCCTTCTTCACGGCACCCGGCGTAGGTGTGTTCTCCTCCAACCGCGACGGCGGGAAGGGCTCGGATGACCTGTATTCCTTTAAGAAAAAGTCGCGCAAGCTCGTGACCTTCTACGTGGATGGCACCGTGCAGGGGCGCGATGAAAAGGTTGGCACTACCACGCCGCTGCCCAACGAAACGGTGACCATCACGAGCGGTACCGGCCAGAAGCAGGACATCCAGGCCGGTCCTGATGGTAAGTTTTCGGCTCGGCTCGATTCGGCCCAGACCTACGGCTTGTTTGCCGACCGCCCGGGCTATTTCACGGCGCGCGCCAGCGTGAGCACCGTAGACCGCTACCCTAGCCAGGACGCGCTGCCGCAGCAGCAAAACGATATTCGCCTGCCCGTGACGCTCACGCTGAATAAAATAATCGTGAACAAAGCCATCGAGGTGAAGGACATTTTCTACGACTACGACAAGTCGAATATTCGCCCCGACGCCGCCGTGCGCCTCGATACGCTGGTGCAAACGCTGCTCGACAATCCCAAAATCAATATTGAGCTAAGCTCGCACACCGACCAGCGCGGCAAGGATGCTTACAACCTGAAACTCAGCCAGCGACGCGCCGAGTCGGCGGTGGCCTACATCGTGAGCAAGGGCGTGCCGGCCAGCCGCATCACGGCCAAAGGCTACGGCGAAACCCGGCCCATTGTGAAAGATGCCAAGACTGAGGAAGAGTATCAGCGCAACCGCCGCACCGAGTTTAAGGTGACGCGCATCGACAAATAAGGCTCATCGCGGTGGGCTAGCCCCTGTACCAAACACAAAAAACCTCCGCAACCCGGAGGTTTTTTTGTGCCTGGCACGGCGTTTGGAAATGGATTGGTAGCCGGGCAGCATTGCCGGCCGCCCCGCCCGCCACCGTATGAAAGCGCTCCTTACTTCCTGCCTGGCTAGCCTGCTCTCGTTGGCTGGTGCGCCCGCCTGCTACGCCGATGCACCCCTAGCCATCGCCAACTTCAGCGTAGAGCGCGGCCTTGCTTTCAGCCTAACGCTTGATGGCCAGCCGCTCACGCGCTTGTCAGCGCAGCCGGTGCACCTGGATACCCTAGCCCCCGGTCAGCACCAGGTAGAATTGGACCTGGCTCCCGCCACCGCCCGGAGCCGTCGGGCCCAGCATGTGCAAGCCACCGTGTGGCTGGAGGAAGGCCTCGAAACCAGCTTTGTGCTGACCCAGCGGCCCGGCTTTGGCTGGCAGCTGCGGCAGGTGAGCACGGCAGCCTTGCCCGGCTATGGCTATGCCGACCAGGCGGGCACCTACGCCCAGCCGGCGCCCGAGGCAGCCTACAATGCGCCACCCAGCGAGGCCAGCTACCCGCCCGCCCCAGGGCCGACTTACCCGGCGGCTCCGGCTTACCCCAGCAGCCCTAGCTACCCGCCCGTAGCGCCCGCTTATCCGGCGGGGCCAGCTTACCCGGGTGTGGGCGCCTACCCGCCCATCAACAGCGATGTGGCCGGCCTGGTGGAGGCGCTCAAGCAGTGTTCGTTTGACGATAAGCGGCTGCCGCTTTTTTACCAAGCCGTAGGGCGCTCCTACGTACGGGCCGACGACCTGGCCCTGATGGTGCGCACCATGACCTACTCGGACTCGCAGCGGCAGGTGGCCGAGTTTGGCTACGGGCACCTCTCCGACCCGCAAAACTTCAACCGCGTGCTGGCGGCACTAACCTTTTCGACCGACGCCAGCACCATCCTCAATAACCTGGGCTTGCAGCGCCGCTAGCCCCCCCCCCCTCTTCACCCCTGGCTACCCTAGCCAACCCGCCCGGCCGCCTCTGCGGCCCGGCTCTTTCACCCGCACTTTCCAACCTTACACCAAACGCAAAAAACCCCGGCCGCCAGATGGCAGCCGGGGCTTTTTGCGTTTGGTGGGGGCTAGCGGCTAGCGCAGGCGGTCGTAGCTATTGCGCACCAGCTGCTCGTCGCGCCGAATGAAGCGATTGGCCAACAGGTTGAGCATCAGCGCTAGGGTCGGCAGGTAGAAGGCCGGCAGGTTCTTCCCTTCGAGCTTAGGATTCAGGAAGCCTTCGCCTTGATTGGAAAAGTAGAAGATGGCCCCGAACGTGGCCACAATCAGCAGCAGGTTGAGCATACCCAACTTGAGCTGCGTGAAGCGGTTGCGAAATTGAAAAATCTCGTAGACCGCCACGGCCGCCGAGGCCAGGGCTAGCCCGGCAATCAGCCAGACGGGCGCACCGGTGGTGGGGCGCCCGAGGCCGGTGGCCTGAAAGTTGAAGGCCGTCAGAGTCAGCTCTTGGTGGGTGAGGGCATCGAGTTTGTGCCAGAGCGGCAGCGCCAGCAGGCTGAGCATCGACAAGGCCAGCAGCAAAAGAAAAACGCTTTGAATTCTTTGTATCATCTTTGCGGTTGTGTAAAAGGCCCGCGCCAGTGCGCGTTGCCAGGCCAAAATTAGCCCTCAACTGGCGGACTCGCTTCGCCCCAACGATACTCTCGGAATGCCTAATGCGTATATCGTGGATGCCGTGCGCACCCCGATTGGAAAATTTGGCGGCTCGCTCAGCAGCGTTCGCCCCGACGATTTAGCGGCCCACGTACTGCGCGAGCTGCTGCGCCGCAACCCCAGCCTCGACAAAAACGCCGTGGAGGACGTGATACTGGGCGCCGCCAACCAGAGCGGCGAGGACAACCGCAACGTGGCCCGCATGGCCGCGCTACTGGCTGGCCTGCCCGTGACGGTGCCCGGCAATACCGTGAACCGCCTCTGCGCCAGCGGTATGCAGAGCATAATGGATGCGGCGAGGGCCATCAAGTGCGGCGAGGGCGACGTGTTTTTGGCCGGTGGCGCCGAGAGCATGACCCGGGCGCCGTTTGTGATGGCGAAGTCGGCCACGGCGTTTGCCCGCGACTTCACGGCCCACGATACCACCCTGGGCTGGCGCTTTGTGAACGCGCGGCTAGCCCGCGAGCACTACCCCTACACCATGGGCGACACGGCCGAAAACGTGGCCCGGCAGTACGGCGTGAGCCGCGAGGACCAAGACGCCTTTGCCTTCGAAAGCCAGCGCAAGTACCACCGCGCCGCCGAAAAAGGTCGCTTCCGCCGGGAAATTGTGCCCGTTTTCATGCCTCAGCCTAAGGGCGACACGGCCCTGTTTGACACCGACGAGCAACCCCGCGTTTCGACGCTCGAAAAGCTCGCCACTCTCCGGCCTGCCTTTCAGCCCGATGGCGGCACCGTGACGGCCGGCAACTCGGCGGGTATCAATGACGGCGCCGCCGCCGTGCTGCTCGTGAGCGAAGATGCGCTGAAGCGCTACAACCTCAAGCCGATGGCCCGGATTATTTCGTCGGCCGTGGCGGGCGTTGACCCCTCCATTATGGGCATGGGGCCGGTGCCGGCCACGCGCAAGGCGCTGGAGCGCGCCGGCCTAGCCCTAGCTGACATGGACCTGCTAGAAATAAACGAGGCCTTCGCTTCGCAGAGCGTGGCCGTGGTGCGCGAGTTGGGCGTGGACGTGAGCAAGCTCAACGTGAACGGTGGCTCCATTGCGCTGGGCCACCCGCTGGGGTCGAGCGGTGCCCGCATCATTGCTACGCTGGTGCACGAAATGCAGCGCCGCGAGGGCGTGCGCTATGGCCTAGCGGCCATGTGCGTGGGCGTGGGCCAGGGCACAGCCATGGTTTTTGAGAAAATGTAACCCTGGCATTCGCCTATGCCGACGCCACCCACCTTGCTGCGCCCGACGCTGGAGCTACCCGGACTGAATGCCCGGCTGCGCCCCTGGCAGCCGACGGATGCGCAGGTGCTGGCTCGCCACGCCAACGATGCGGACGTTGCCCGCTACTTGCGCGACGTGTTTCCGCATCCATACAGCCTGGCCGATGCGCACTATTATCTGAACCTGGTTACGGACCCGGCTTCGACCGAGCTTACCGTAGCCATTGAGGTAGATGGTGAGGCGGCAGGCAGTATCAGCCTGCTTTTTCAGCCGGATATAAGCCGGCGCTCCGCCGAAATCGGCTATTGGCTGGGCCGACAGTGCTGGGGCCAAGGTATTGCCACCGCAGCAGTGCGGGCTCTGAGCACGTATGGCCTAGCGCAGTTCGATTTAGTACGGCTCTACGCCACGGTATATGCGCCTAACCTCGCCTCGGCGCGCGTGCTCGAAAAAGCCGGCTATACCTTAGAGGGCCGGCTGCGGCAAGCGGTTACGAAACATGAGCAGGTGCTGGATGCCTTGCTGTATGCGCAAGTGAAGCCGCTTTTGCCGCTCAAATAGCCAGCCTAATGCCCACTCCTGCTCCCCACTCCCCTCCCGCCCGCATGACCTACGACGCTTCTCCTGCCTTCGCCGCCGCCCAGGATGCGGCCGACCCGCTAGCCCCATTTCGCCAAGAATTTCACATTCCGCCCGGGCCCGATGGCCAGCCGACCGCCTACTTCTGCGGCAACTCGCTGGGGCTACTGCCCCGCGCCGCCCGCGCGGCCGTGGAAGCCGAGTTTAAGTTGTGGGAAACGCAGGCCGTAGAAGGCCATTTTCACGGCGAGTCGCCCTGGATGTACTACCAGGACACCCTGGCCGAGTCGGCCGCCCGCGTGGTGGGCGCCAAGCCGCTGGAAGTGGTTATTATGAACACGTTGACGGTGAACCTGCACTTGTTGCTGGTGTCGTTTTACCGGCCCACTGCCACCCGCTACAAGGTGCTGATGGAAGGCGGCGCCTTCCCCTCCGACCAATACGCCCTCGAAAGCCAGGCCCGCCTGCACGGCCTCGACCCGGCCGACGCCATTGTGGAAATGACGCCCCGCCCCGGCGAGCACACACTGCGCACCGCCGACATTGAGGCCAAGATTGCAGAACTGGGCGACTCGCTGGCCACCGTCATTTTTGGTGGCATCAATTACTACACCGGGCAGGTGTTCGACATGGCGGCCATCACGCGGGCCGGGCACGCGGTGGGCGCCACGGTGGGCTTCGACTTGGCCCACGCGGCCGGCAACGTGGTACTGCACCTACACGACTGGGACGTGGATTTTGCCTGCTGGTGCACCTACAAGTACCTCAACTCGGGGCCGGGCGGCACGTCGGGCGCGTTTATTCACGAGCGCTTTGCGCACCGGCCCGACCTGGTGCGCCTGGCCGGCTGGTGGGGCAACGACCCGCAGGAGCGCTTCGAGATGAAGCCGGGCTTCCGGCCGGCGGCCGGGGCGGCGGGCTGGCAGCTCTCGTGCGGGCAGGTGCTGCCCATGGCCGTGCACCGCGCCAACCTCGAGCTATTTGACCGCGCCGGGGGGCTAGCCGCGCTGCGCGCCAAGAGCGAAAAGCTCACCGGCTACCTCGAGTTTTTGCTGCATCAGCTAGGCCTGCCGCAGACCAAGCTTGAGATAATAACCCCCGCCGACCCAGCCCAGCGGGGCTGCCAGCTTTCGCTGCTGGTGCACGAGCGCGGGCGCGAGCTGTTCGACTTTTTGGCTGCCCAAGGCATTATTGCCGATTGGCGCGAGCCAAATGTCATTCGCCTGGCACCCGTTCCGCTCTATAATTCGTTTGAGGATGTGCGCCGGGCGGGTGCGGCTATTCAAAAATTTTACAATTGAGCGTGAGGAAGGAGCAAGGAGAATTTGCCATTCAGTAGATTCTGCTTTCCTCATTCCGAATTTCTCATTCAACTCTAATGGAAGACTACGCGGCCAAAATGGCCCTCAAGCCCGATGCTGCCCTGCGCGACTACGTAACGGGCCACGCCCAGTATCGGGAGGAGGCCGTGCTAGCGGCCCTCGACGAGCTGCGCCACCGTGGTCAGCCTGCTCCCGAAGACGCTAGCCTGCGCCCCAGCCTGGAGGCCGTGGTGCAGGAACAGGCGCGCGCAGCGGCGCAGGCCCCGGCCGCAGTCGAGGAAGAGGAATTGCCGCGCCTGTACTCGCCGGCGGGCATCGTGGTTATGTCGGCCATGATTTCGGTAGTGGCGGGCGCCGTGCTGCTAGCCCTTAATATGCGCATGATGAAGCGCGGCAAGGCTATTGTTGGCCTGGCAGCGTTTGTGCTGATTTACATCGTAGGGCGGGGCTTATTATTGAGCTGGCTTTCTGAGCATCAGATGCTTACGCCTTATACGTTCATCATTGACCTGCCGATTATTATTGCTTATATCTGGTGGTTTTGGCCGCGCTACGTGGGTACCTACCAGTTTCAGCCCCGCAACTGGCTGTTGCCGCTGGGCGCGTGCTTTCTGCTGTTTACAGCCTTTTTGATGCTGAACCCGAAAACGGCCCAGCAGATTCGACAGCAAATGGAGCAAATGCAACGGAAGTAAGCTTCAGCTGATGGGTCTGCACCCTGGCTAGCCCACTGAGCTTAGATACAAAGAAGCCGGCCTCCCTACTAGGGAAGCCGGCTTTCTTATGTATCGTTAATGCGTAATGGCTAGCCTTTTAGCTGGCATATTACTGTTTCGCCGCCTTTTACTTTCTGGCCTAGCTCGACCTTGATATCCGCGTCGAGGGGCACGTAGATATCGACCCGTGAGCCGAACTTGATGAAGCCAAACTCTTCGCCCTGGCTCACCTCGTCGCCCTCATTTACATACCACACAATGCGGCGGGCCATGGCTCCGGCAATTTGCCGAAACAGGATGAGTGGGCCAGCGTCGCTTTCTACCACTACGGTGGTGCGCTCGTTGTCGGTGCTGCTCTTGGGATGCCACGCCAGCAGGTATTTGCCGGGGTGATACTTGAAATATTTGACGATACCCGACACTGGGTTGCGGGTGATGTGCACGTTGATGGGCGACATGAACACGCTAATCTGGCGGCGCGCATCCTCAAAATACTCGCTTTCGAATACTTCTTCGATTACCACTACTTTGCCATCGGCGGGGGCTAGCAGTAGGTCTTCGTGCGTAAGCAAGCGCCGGAAAGGCGAGCGAAAGAACTGAAGCAGCATCAAAAACGCCACCACCGAGGCACCCGCAAAAATGCGGTTGAACACCACATTCGGGCCATTGTAGCGGCTTAGCAAGAGGTTGAGGGCTAGCAGCACCAGCAGCGTCACGAACAAGATGCGGCGACCTTCTTTATGTATTTTAATCACAGAACCGCAGATTTAACGGATTTAACAGATTGCGTGGATACGCCCGCAGCGCGGGCTGGCTATCTGGGCATGGGGTAGTTTTATACTTACGCTTACGTGCGTAAGCTTGGTTGGTAGACAGTTTGCAACGTCTTACGGTGCCTTGCCGCCTCAAAAATAGAAAGGCGCGGGCCAACTGACCCGCGCCTCCTACTTATTCGTGTAACTATCCTTAAACAAACTAACGAAAACCAGCGTCAGCCCGCGTAGCGGGCGTATCCCCGAAATTTGTTTAATCCGTTAAATCTGCGGTCGGGTTTAGTAGCCGCCACGGTACTTGTAGGTCTGGGCTACTTTGTCGATGGCCACTACGTAGGCAGCAATGCGGAGCGAGCAGTTGTATTTCTGGCTGGTAGCGTACACTTTCTCGAAGGCATCGGTCATGATGCGGTCGGCGCGCTCGGTCACCATTTCCAGGCTCCACTTGAAGCCTTGCTTGTTTTGCACCCACTCGAAATAGCTTACCGTTACCCCGCCCGAGTTGGCTAGGATGTCGGGCACTACCGAAATGCCCTTGCCATAGATAATGGGGTCGGCCGAGGCCGAAGTAGGGCCGTTGGCGCCTTCCACAATCAGTTTGGCCTGGATATAAGGTGCATTGTGCTCCGTAATAACGTCCTCCACGGCGGCGGGCACGAGCACGTCGACGGCCGAGGTCAGCAGCTTGGTAGGGTCCATCGGGTCGGCACCTTCAAAACCTTCGAGGCGGCCACCGTGGGCGTTTTTATAGGCAATAGCTTCGTCGATGTTGATGCCGTTGTCATTCCAGTAAGCACCCGAAATATCAGACACCCCTTTGATGGTCAAGCCTTTGTCAAACATCAGCTTGGCTGTCCACGAACCTACGTTACCGAAGCCCTGGATGGCGACCGAGGTTTCCTCGATTTTCATGTCCAGCTTGTTCATGGCGGCCAAGCACGAAATCATCACGCCGCGGCCGGTGGCCTCGGTGCGGCCCAATGAGCCGCCCATTACCAGGGGCTTGCCCGTAACCACGGCCGAGGCAGTCTGGCCCACCGTCTTCGAGAATTCGTCCATAATCCAAGCCATCTCGCGCGGGCCAGTGCCCATGTCGGGCGCCGGAATGTCGCGGTCGGGACCGAATACGTCCTTCATCGACACGGTATAGGCGCGGGTGAGGCGCTCGATTTCGCCGGCGCTCATGGTGCTAGGGTCGCAGATGATGCCGCCCTTGGCGCCGCCGTAGGGGATATCGACCACGGCGCACTTCCAGGTCATCCAGGCCGCTAGGGCCTTTACCTCGTCGAGATTTACGTTTTTGTCGTAGCGAATTCCGCCTTTGCTAGGGCCCAGAATAGTGTTGTGCACCACGCGATAGCCTTCAAAAACGCGCACCTTACCGTCGTCCATCGACACGGGCAAGTGCACGATTACCTGCTTATCAGGCGCCTTCAGCACCTCGTAAGTAGAATCGTCGAGTCCCAAGATTTCAGCCGCTACGTTGAAGCGCGACATCATAGACTCAAGCGGGTTTTCAGTATTCTCGACCCGCGGGGCGGGTTCTTTGTACACAGTGGTGGCTGCCATCTGAGAAGGTAATGGGGTGAGGGGTGGGTGGGATAGAAGGATGTGTGCGCTTACGAAAAAGCGCGACAAAGGTACGCCCGGCGTCCGCAGCTTAACGAGAACTCGCCTTCCAGGCTCTTTGTACGGAATGGCTGGGGGCTTACCTTAGCTGCCATGAAACTATTCTATGGCTTACTCGCCCTTAGCGCTTTAGCTAGCGGATGCGCTGCCAGCCGCACAAATGCCGACTTGCAGCAAATGGCCGAACAGGACCAGTACGACCGCCTGCACAACGTGCCCGATGAAGGCAGCCACGATGCCGCCCACCAGCAGCAGGTGCACCAGCTACTGGCTAGCCAGAAACTGCGTACCGGGCGCGACTATTATAATGCCGCCCTTATTCTACAGCACGCCGACTCGGCCAGCGACTATTTGAAGGCGAACGAGTTAGCTAAGAAATCCTTAGCCTTAAACCCGCACGACCGGGCCACCAAAACGCTGATTGCCCAATCGTGGGACCGCTACCAGCGTAGCCTGGGCCAGCCGCAATGGTACGGCACGCAGCGATACACTCGCGATGGCCGCGAATACCTGCAGCTGACAGATACCACCCGAGTAACGGAGGACGAGCGACGGACCTATTTCGTGAGTACGCTGGCCGAAAAGCTGGCGTACTTCAACAAGCAAGCGAACCGCCATGAAACGTCGCTCCGCGCCTACATGCTTAGCAATGAGCAGCAACGCAGCCTAGCGCAGCGCCCTACCGGTACCGAGCTGATAGGCAGCAATGAAGAGCTATTTGGGCAAGTGCGCTACCCTAGCCAAGCCAGCCAGCGGGGCATCGCTGGCAAGGTACTGCTGCAGGCCACCGTGGCCCCCAATGGCACTATCAGCCACGCCTCGGTAGTGCGGGGCCTGGGCTATGGCTGCGACGAAGAAGCCCTGCGAGTAATGAAAACTGCCCGCTTCAGCAATCCCACCGGCGAGGAGCAGGAAATCCGCATGGCGATACCTTTTGGCCCGACTTCCCAGCCAGGAGCAGCCCGCTAGCCCAGCAGCACTTGTAGCAAGGCCAGCACCGGCAACACCAGCAAAAAGGCGTCGAAGCGGTCGAGCAGGCCGCCGTGGCCGGGCAAGAAGGTGCCCGAGTCCTTCACCCCCGCACTGCGCTTAAGCATCGACTCGGCCAGGTCGCCGAGTGGGCCGAACACGGCCACCACGCCCGCCGCCACCAGCCGGTGGCCCAAGGGGATATCGGGTAAAAAGTAGCCCGCTGCCCAGCCCGTGGCTAGGGTCAGGGCCGCGCCGCCGGCCCAGCCCTCCCAGGTTTTGCCGGGCGAGATGCTGGGCGCCAGCTTGTGCCTACCAAAGTTTTTGCCGGCAAAATAGGCGCCGGTGTCCGCGGCCCAAATGAAGAGAATGAGGCAGAACACGCGGCCAGGGTGAAAGCCCTCGTTGCGCACAAATGCCAGGGTATTCAGCAGCGCCATAGGCAGGCTGACATAAGCCAGCCCCAGTAGGGTGATACCAACATTCACGAATGGTTGCTCATGGTGAGGCCACAGTTTCATCTCCCGCACTAGTAAAATAACAGGCAGCAGGAAGAGTAGAATAGCCGTACCGGGTAAAAAAACAGTTCTAAACTGCTCGAACGAATGAGCCCATTTGCTGGCTGCAAACTCCCCCTTCACACCATGCAAATACATGGCATTGGAGAAACACACCAAAAAAACTGAAATAAAGACCGCAACCCCAGCCACTCCCCCAGCCCAACTAGCCGGCCGGTAGCCTTGGGCCCGCATAATCCGGTAAAACTCCTTTAGGATAACGGCCTGCACGGCAGCGAAAAACAACGCAAACGAGATGGGCCCACCAAAGGTGCAGCCAATGAGCAGCGCCGCCGCCAGCGCCCCCCAAATGGCGCGCAAGCGCAGGTTGCTAGGGCCCTTAGGCTTGTCTCCCGGAGCAGAAGCAGAGGTAGTAGCTGGGTTCAAATTGGGCAGAAATAGGGTATGGAAGAGTTAGCGCAATCCCCGCTCGCCGAAGGCGACAGGGTCAAGGGTGGCGGCGGGGCTAGCCGCCCAGCGCTGATGCAGCCAGCAAAGCAGCCCCACCATGAGCGCAGCCGAGGCCAGCAGCGCGGGCCAGGGTACGGCCGCGTTGGCGTCGGGGTTAAAAGAAGCGGGCAGTTGCTTGCTCTGGAATAAATAAAGCAGCACGAGTTGAAAGGCATTTTGCGTGAAGTGCGCGGCCATCGATACCAGGATATTGCCACTCCACTCGTACAGATACCCGAGCACCAGCCCCAGCACAAAGCGCGGCACGAACCCAAAAAACTGCACGTGAATGGCCGAAAAAATGGCCGCCGCCAGCCACACGCCCACGTGCCGCGACCCGAACCACTGTACCAGGCAGCGCTGCACGCCCCCGCGAAACACCAGTTCCTCGGCCACGGCCGGCACAATGGCAATGACGATGAGCCCCACCAGTAGCCGCCCTGGCGAATTAAAATCAGTCAGAAACTTGGTGAGACCGGCGGCCTGGTCCTCTTTGTCGCGGGCCCACAGCTCGAAGCTGTGCAATGAGGCGGGAAAGTGCGCCCCGGCATTCCAGGCCACCAAGCCTGAGAGGAAAGGTACTGAGCAGATAATGACGAGCCCGGCCGCCCCCAGCCACCACGCCGCTCCTAGCCGGCGCGGCGAAAAGTAGCCAGCCACCGGCTGCCCCAGCAGGCGCGGCAGCAGCAGCGCCCCCGCTCCCACGCCAGCCAGCGACAGCCCTTGGTAGAGCATGAGTACGCTCCAGCCGTGCGGGTATTGGTCGGGCATCGCCGCCAGGTTGCCAAACTGTTGCATCGACACCCCAAAGAAAGTGCTGGCCAGCCCCAGCGCCAGCAGGCTAGCCAAGCAGAGCCCCACCACGGCCAGCCCCAGCAGCATCAATAATTGCGCGGCGGGGTGCACAGAGCGGGGCAGCAAACCTTTCATAAGGGCAGGGGTGTTCAAGGGGGTGTAAATTTGCGCAATAAATTCCGGGTGAGTGGCGCGGGTGCGCTGCACTTGCTTGCCAGCGGCCAGCTGGGCGCGCCCCAGTGGCCGCTGGCAAAGCCGTCCACAAAATCCGACTAACCCGAACAATCCGCCGAATCCGTGGTCAACATTCGTAACATTCAGCTGCCCGACTTCCCGCTCCTGCTAGCCCCGATGGAGGACGTGAGCGACCCGCCCTTCCGGGCTGTGTGCAAGGCCAACGGCGCCGACCTCATGTACACCGAGTTTATTTCCTCGGAGGGCCTGATACGGGCGGCGGCCAAAAGCCGGCAAAAGTTGGATGTATTTGACTACGAGCGGCCTATCGGCATTCAGCTTTTTGGCTCCGACGTGGACACGATGGGCGAGTGCGCGGCCATCAGCACCGAGGCTGGGCCCGACCTCATCGACATTAACTACGGCTGCCCGGTGAAGCAGGTGGCCCTACGCGGTGCGGGGGCAGCCCTGCTGCGCGACATTCCGAAGATGGTGGCCATGACCGCCGCCGTGGTCAAAAATACCCACCTGCCTGTAACCGTGAAAACCCGGCTAGGGTGGGACAACGACACGCTGAACGTGGAAGAAGTGGCCGAGCGCCTGCAAGACGTAGGCATTGAGGCGCTTACGGTGCACGGCCGCACCCGCGTGCAGCTCTACAAGGGCGAGGCCGACTGGCGCCTCATCGCCAAAATTAAGGAAAACCCGCGCATCAAAATCCCGATTTTTGGCAACGGCGACATCGACTCGCCCGAAAAAGCCCTCGAATACAAAACCCGCTACGGCGTGGACGGCGTGATGATAGGCCGCGCCGCCATCGGCTATCCCTGGATTTTCCGGGAAGTGAAGCACTTTGTGGCCACCGGCCAGCGGCTAGCCCCCCCCACCCTGGAAGAGCGCATTGCCATGTGCAAAATGCACTTCGACAAGAGCTTGGAGTGGAAAGGCCCCAAGGCCGGCATCTTCGAGATGCGTCGCCACTACGCCCACTATTTCCGCGGCCTGGAGGGCGCCAAGCAGTGGCGCACCCGCCTAGTCGACGCCGAGAATGGCGCCGATGTGTACGCTATTCTAGAAGAAATCGCGGCTAGCGATGCCGTGTTAGTGAGCTAACATTTTAGCAATAGCACCAAACAGAAAGATGAGAGTTACCCCTTTTGGTAGGCTATGCCGCTAATGGCTGTCTAGTCGGGGCGACGGGGTCTTGAAATAGCTTTAGTTTCCGAAGCTGCCGCAGAGCAAAGGGTTGCCACACTTTTTCGAGCACCAAGCTAGCGACGATGGTGAGAACAATAACGAGTAGCAGGCGCACTGCGAAGGACGTTGTGGTACCGAAAAAAAAGGCTACCCGACCCAGCAACACTACAATCAGGTAGTGAACTAAGTACAAACTATACGAGATGGCACCGGTGGCTACCATAACTTGTGGTAGTTGCCGGGTTGCCAACTTGGGCCGTAGCCAACCTAGGCCCACAAGTACTAAACTCAGTGCATAAAACCCAACCGCCAACTGCATGGGCTCATACCGAGCATCGGTGAGGGCAGCCTGGTGCCGGAAGATGCTATAGCTTTGATGCAGCAGGAATAGCAGTGGCAGGGCTAGTACAAACGATAGCAGGAGCCGGCCGTAGCGCAGACGTTGGTTGGTGAAGTAAGTAACCATTACCAAGCCTAGGGGTAGATAGGCAAAATCGGAAAGCAGCAGGGCAATCGGATTATAGGGTGAAACTAAACCTCGGTACTCGTCGAGGTGCAGCTTGTCGTGTGCGAAGTAATAGATAGGGTTTAGCGCACCGAAGGCAAGCATTAGTAGTAACAAGCCTACCAATGTTAAGCGTGAAGTAGGCTGGGGTGTGGTCCAGTTGGTGCGAGCCAGCCACAAGCCAGCCACCCAAAAGCAGAACCCGTACCCATACATGGCAAGTAGCCGCACCGGCACCACAAACTGAAAAAACAGCCCTAGCACCAACGAAATGCTAAAAACGTGCGCTGGCTTCAGCTTATAAATAGCTACCGGAATAAAGAGCAAGTAAAATAGCACCTCATAATTGAGCGACCAGTTCACCCCAATTTCAGGAATTGGCTCGGCAATAACTCGGTGCAAAAACGTCATATTAGCGAATACCTGAAGTGTCGAATAGTTATTATAAGTAATACCCAATGACACCAGGAGCGCCACTATGTAGATGGGATACAACCGGAGAAATCGTTTTTTCAGGTAAGTAGCTGTATTCTGCCAGGTTAGGTTCTTCACGGTAAGGCCAATAACGTAACCCGACAAGATGAAGAACACCAGTACTGCTAGGTGCCCTGGCACAGCATACGTCAGCAGGCCCCGTCGCTGCTCTGCCCCATTGAGGATAGTAGAGAAAGCCAAACAGTGCGTGAATAGCACTAGCATGGCGGCAAAACCCCGCAGGGCTTCTAGATTAAATTGAAATTTGCTGGTTGGTATTCCTGTTTTCATTGATGGCACTTTAGCTCGGACGAAATAGACTATAGGCAGCACTAATTGCACTGGGACAAGCACAACCGCTAGCGAGACTATACATAGCGATTACTTACTTATTCAGTAACCACTTAGCAATACTGGCACAAAGCTACTTAAATTCAAGTGAACTGTAATGATATCAAGCACTTGATACCTTACCTGGAGGCAAGCTGCCATAGCAAAATGCTAGCCAAACGCAAGTAGATTTTTTTTATACAGAGACCTAGCGAGAATGCCAGAGTAGTTTCGGAGCCTTGGGACAGATTTGCAATAGAGCTTATAATATGCAAGCAACTTCTGATGATTTGCGCGAACGTGCAGTGGCTGCTTCCCCTGCCAGGAGCGGACCGACAGCACCTCGTCGCTGCCCGTGTGGCAGTTCTACCCGACGCGACGCGACCCTAGCCGAGTTAAGTCAGCAGTTGGTAGCCCCTGGCAGCCCCGTCGTGGGGCAGACCGTGCTTTGGCAGCAGCTGCGACCCCTCGAGTTGCGGCGCAAAAAAGAGTCTGCGCACCGCCGAGCACGCCGTTAACCAAGTAAGGCGGCTGCGAGCAGCATTTCTCGAAGTGGCTCAACAGGAAGACATTACCCAGTTATAGGTTTGTGGACGAAAACAGGGTAAATCTGGCGTATACCTGCCGCAACGACCGCGCACCAAGCGGGTAATGGGTGGAGGCAGCCGTTTCCCGGCGCAACGGGCCGCACGTAACGGTGGCGGCTGCGCTCTCGGCCTAGGGCGTGAGGGCGGCCGTGGAGTTGGACGGAGCTTCGCTTCGAATATGGCCAGTTTTGCCGTGTGCCCGGAGCAGGTGCCTGGACCAGACTTACGGCCGGAGAACGTGGTTGTACTGGATAACCTGCCAACTCACAAGGCGGACGGCCTAGCCGATTTGGTAGCAGCGTGTGGAGCACGCTTGCTGCACCTACCCCCGTACTCGCTCAACTTTACCCCCATCGAGCCGGCTTTCAGCAAACGTAAGACGCATTTGCGCGCGGCGGTGGCCCGTACGCGCAAGGCGCTGACAAGCGCCCTGCAAGCGGCACTGGCTTGGATAACGGCCGAGGATGCGTAGAACTGGCTTGGCCATTGCGGCCATCTTACAACCTGATGCTCATAACTGCACCAGGTACCTTATTGAGCAGGTTGTAAAAAGTACAGGCCCACTATTTGGTGCCCTACTACTATCTTTTTCAGGAAACCATACCCTTTGCTTTGTTAAAAGAGTAAAAAGGCAGCCTCACTGCTATTTCAGCGTATGATGGTTGATTTACGTCCTCAACTCTTCATTTTCCTTAAACACCCAATGAGCGACACCCCCACGGACTACGCATTCGGCATGATTGGCCTCGGCACGATGGGCCGCAACCTGCTCCTGAACATGGCCGACCACGGCTTTGCGGTGGCTGGCTACGACAAAAACCAGAAGCAGGTCGACCTGCTGGGCCAGGAAGGCCAGGGCAAGCCCGTGAAGGGCTTCACCGACCCGGCCACTTTCGTGCAGAGCATCAAAACGCCCCGCGCCATTATGATGCTGGTGCCGGCCGGTGCCATCGTCGACAGCGTCATTGCCGAAATGACCCCGCTGCTAGCCCCCGGCGACATCCTCATCGATGGTGGCAACTCGTATTACCTCGACACTGAGCGCCGCGATAAGGAGCTGGATGCCAAAGGCTTGCACTTCTTCGGCATGGGCGTGAGCGGTGGCGAGGAAGGCGCTCGCTTTGGCCCCAGCATGATGCCCGGCGGCGACAAAGACGCCTACAAAACCATGCAGCCGGTGTTCGAAGCCATCGCCGCTAAGGTGGATGGCGCGCCCTGCGTGGCCTGGATGGGTCCCGGCGCGGCCGGCCACTTCGTGAAAATGGTGCACAACGGCATCGAATACGGCCTGATGGAGCTGATTGCCGAAACCTACGGCCTACTCAAAACCGGGCTAGGCCTTGACAATACCGCCATCGGCCAGGTGTTCGCCAAGTGGAATGAGGGCCGCTTGCAGTCGTTTCTGCTCGACATAACCAAGGATATTTTCGCCTTCAAAAACCCCGATAGCGACCACCTGCTGCTCGACGACATTAAGGACGAGGCCCGCGCCAAGGGCACCGGCAAGTGGACTTCGCAGGTGGCGATGGACCTACAGGCGCCCCTGCCTACCGTGGACTCGGCCGTGTCGATGCGCGACTTATCGAAGTACAAGCAGCTGCGCGAGCAGCTGGCCGAGCAGTACGGCCCCGCGGCCGGGCACCTGGCCGGCGACAAGGAGGAACTGCTAAAACAACTCGAGAACGCCTTCTATTTCAGCATGATAATGAGCTATGCCCAGGGCATGCACATGCTGGCTAGGGCCTCCGAAGAGTTCAAGTACGACTTGCAGCTCGCCACCATTGCCAAAATCTGGCGCGGCGGCTGCATCATTCGCTCCACCTTCCTGAACGACATTTTCAATGCCTACGAGGGCAACAACCAGCTGGCCCACCTGCTGCTCGACGGCAACGTGCAGAAGCTAGTGCAGGGCAGCGCGGGCGGCTCGCGGACCATCATCGCGGCGGCCGTGACGGCGGGCTTGCCGGTACCGGCCTACACCTCGGCGCTTGGCTACTTCGATGCTTTCCGCACGGGGCGGCTGCCGTCCAATCTCATTCAGGCCCAGCGCGATTATTTCGGCGCGCATACCTACGAGCTCGTTGGCAAAGAGGGCGTTTTCCACACCCAGTGGACGGGCATGCGCAGCAAACCCGAGGCGCCGGCCGGCCCGGCTACCAACCAGCAGCCCACCACGCCCCCCGAGGCTAGCCACAAGCAGTCGAACGAGGAGCCTACCACTAGCAACGCTTAAATGAACACGCAGCTCAAATCGCAGCCGACGGTCTTCGTCATCTTCGGCGGCACCGGCGACCTCAACGCCCGCAAGCTGGCTCCGGCCCTCTATAATCTTTACTTGGAAGGCTGGCTGCCCGCACATTTTGCCCTGGTGGGCACGGGCCGCACCAAGCTCACCGATGAGGAGTTTCAGGGCCGGATGCTCAAGGATATCAACGAGTTTTCGCGCACCGGTAAGGTGGCCGACGATAAGTGGGCCGACTTCGGCCCGCACGTGCGTTACCAGGCCGCCGATGTGCAGGACGCGGCCACTTACAAGGACTTTTCTAAGCTCATCAAGAACCTAGAGAAGGAGTGGCAGGCGCCCGCCAACGTCATTTACTACCTAGCGGTGGCGCCCAATTTCTTCCCCATCATCGCGGAGAACCTAGCCAAGGCCGGCCTGACGGAGGACGCCGAGCGCACGCGCATCGTTATCGAGAAGCCGTTTGGCCACGACCTGGAGTCGGCCAAAGAGCTGAATGCGCTGCTGGGCCGCATCTTCGAAGAGAAGCAGATTTACCGCATCGACCACTACCTGGGCAAGGAAACGGTGCAGAATATCATGGCTTTCCGCTTTGCGAATGCCATCATGGAGCCGCTCTGGAACCGCGAGCACATCGAGCATGTGCAGATTTCGGTGACCGAAAACCTGGGCGTGGGCGAGCGCACCGGCTACTACGACGGCTCGGGCGCCCTGCGCGACATGATTCAGAACCACTTGCTGCAGCTGCTGTGCATCGTGGCCATGGAGCCGCCCGTGCGCTTCGCGGCCGAGGAAGTGCGTGACCGCAAGGTGGACGTGCTGCGCGCCATGCGCCGTTTCACGCCCGAAACTGTGCGCGAGCAGGCCGTGCGCGGCCAGTACAGCGCCGGCTGGCTGGAGGGCACCAAGGTGCCCGGCTACCGCGAGGAGCCCGGCGCTAACCCGCAGTCGAACACCGAAACCTTCGCGGCAGTGAAGTTTTTTGTGGATAACTGGCGCTGGCAGGGGGTACCGTTTTACCTGCGCACCGGCAAGCGGCTGCACCGCTCGGCGTCGGTCATCACCATCCAGTTTAAGGATGTGCCGCACTTCATTTTCTCGCCCGAAACGGCCGAGACGATGCGCCAAAACCGTCTCATTATCAGCATTCAGCCCGAGATGAGTATCCGGCTACAAGTGCAGGCCAAGCGCCCCGGCGTGGACATGATGCTGAACACCGTAGACATGGTGTTTGACTACAAAGGCACCTACAACAACCAGGCGCCCGAGGCCTACGAAACGCTGCTGCTCGACGTGATGCTGGGCGACCAGACGCTCTTCATGCGCGGCGACCAGGTAGAAGAGGCGTGGGACTTGGTGATGCCCATCCTCAACTCGTGGCAGTGCCGCATTAGCCAGAACTTCCCCAACTACTCGGCCGACTCGTGGGGCCCCGAAGATGCCGAGGCGCTCGTGGCCAAGGATGGCTTTCACTGGTTTACGCTCCCGCTCAATGGAAAAAAGTAGCTTCAATCTGCACGTTTCGGCCACCGCCGACGCGGTGCTGGCAGCACTGGCCGACTACTTCGTGGCCCAGGCTAGCCAGGCCGTGGCCGACCGGGGCCGCTTTGTGGTGGCGCTTTCGGGCGGCAGCTCGCCCAAGAAATTGTACGAGCTGCTGGCCTCACCTGCCTACCGCGAGCGCGTGGCGTGGGATAAAGCGCATTTCTTCTTTGGTGATGAGCGCAACGTGCCCCAGACCTCGCCCGAGAGCAACTACCTAATGGCCAAAACGGCGCTCTTCGACCCGCTGGCCATCCGGCCGGCCCAGGTTTTCGCTGTCGATACCCGGCTAGCCCCCGCCGAAGCCGCCGCGCAGTACGGCGTGGATGTGGAAGAGTTTTTTGGGGAGCAGGAAGCCCGCTTCGACCTCGTGCTGCTGGGCCTGGGCGACAACGCACACACCGCCTCGCTCTTCCCCAACACGCCCGTGCTGCACGATAAAACCGTGAGCGTGCAGGAAGTGTGGCTGCCCGTGGAGCAGGTGTTCCGCATCACGTTCACGGCGCCGCTCATCAACCAGGCGCGGGCCGTGGCCTTCCTAGTGTACGGTGCCGGCAAGGCCGAAGCGGTGCACCAGATTCTGGAGCTGCCGCGCGATGTCGACCGGTATCCGGCGCAGCTCATTGAGCTAGCGGGCCAGCCCGTTGATTGGTTTTTGGATGAGCCCGCCGCGGCGCAGGTGCAGTAATGGTCTACAGTTAACCCAAGCGTTCTAGGACTAGAAACGTCCGTCATGCTGAGCTTGCCGAAGCATCTGGCTAGGGTACGTAAGGATAGTATTCCTCACGCAACCAGCCAAGATGCTTCGGCAAGCTCAGCATGACGGACGTTTTTATTACCTGCTATTTTTCACGGCAACTCGTCAAACTCGGCCGCTGGCCTCGCCGCCTCACCGGGCTTGAGTACCTGCGCCACGCCACCCTGGATGACCACGGCCGCCTTGGCTAGCCCGATAAAAAGGCCATGCTCGACAATACCAGGAATGGTTTTGAGCTGGCGGGCTAGCCCCTCAGCATCAAGGATTTGATTGAAGTGGCAGTCTACTAGAAAGTTGCGCTGGTCGGAGTAGACGGGGCTAGCCGCGTCGTCTTTGTGCATGCGCAGCACGGGCGCGCCGCCCAGCTGCTCCACCGCGTCGAGCACCCAGGGCAGAGCAAAAGGGACAACTTCGAGCGGCAGCGGAAAACGGCCCAGCACCGGCACCACCTTGCTGGAGTCGGCAATGACGAGCAAATAGCGCGAGGCCGTTTCAATGGTTTTTTCACGTAGCAGCGCCCCGCCGCCGCCTTTTATGAGGCGCAGCTGGCCGTCGAGCTCATCGGCGCCATCCACGGCCAGGTCGAAGGTGAGGCCCCGGCGCGGCTCGAGTAGCGGGATGCCCAGCTGCCGCGCCAGGGCCTCGCTGGCCAGTGAGGTAGCCGTGCCCTGCACCCGCAGGCCCGCCTGCACCCGCTCGCCCAGCTGCCGGATGAAGTGCGCCGAGGTGGTGCCGGTGCCCAGACCGAGCACCATGCCATCGCGCACCCAGCGCACGGCGGCGGCGGCAGCCTGTTGTTTTTCGAGTTCCTGGGGCGAGAGGGCGGGCGTAGACATGAGGAAGAGTGCGTGAAAACCGGGGCAATGTTACGGCACGGCGGCGGCTAGCCCGCACCGGCCGGCCGGCACCAGGCACCGTAATTTTGGGGCATGCCCACGCCCACCCTGCCCCACCTAGCCACCGCCACCCCCGCCGACGTGACGCCGCCCGCCGTGTCGGCCGCGCCCGAAGTGGCGGTGGCTAGCCCCACACCGTCGGCCGCCGCGTGGGGACTGCTGGGGGTACTGTCGCTCATTTGGGGCACTTCGTTTATCTTGATGAAGAAGGGCCTGGTGGTGTTTTCGGCCCAGGAGTTGGGCGCCACCCGCGTGAGTGTGGCGGCGCTGCTACTGCTGCCGTTTGCGCTGCGCGAAATCGGGCGCGTCGAGCGCAGTCGGCTCAAGTGGCTGGCCCTCAGCGGCACGGTGGGCACGCTTATCCCGGCTTTCTTATTCGCCTACGCCGAAACGCGGCTGGCCTCGGGGCTAGCGGGCGTGCTCAATGCGCTCACGGCGGTGTTTGTGCTGCTGGTGGGCGCGCTGCTATTTGGGCAGCGCCTCACGGGGCTACGGGTGCTGGGCATCGGGCTGGGCCTGCTGGGCACAGTGGTACTGATGCTGCTGGGCGGCAGCGGCGGCAACGCGGCCACCCCGGTCGGCGGTGCGGGCAATGCCTGGTATGGTGGCTACATCGTACTGGCCACCATTGGCTACGGCCTCAGCGTGAACGTGATAAAGCACCGCCTGCACGGCCTCACACCGGTAGCTGTCACCTCGCTTTTGCTGGGCATTATCGGCGGGCCGGCGCTGATTTATTTGCTGCTGGGCACCGATTTTCTGCATAAGCTAGCCACGGTGCCGGGCGCGTGGCGGGCGTTTGGCTACATCGCGCTGCTCGCTACCATGAGCACGGCGGTGGCCACGGTGCTGTTCAATATGCTGATTCAGCGCTCCACAGCGCTGTTTGCTTCTTCCAGCACCTACCTCATTCCGATTGTGGCGCTCGGGCTGGGCGCCCTCGATGGGGAGGCGTTCAACCTCTGGCACGCGCTGGGCATGGCTATTATTTTGGGTGGGGTGTTTATCATTCACCGGGCCAAGTAGCGGGCGCCCTCCGGCGGCGGTAGCGGTGCAGTACTACTCCTTGCCACACCCGCACGCCCACCAGCAGGGCTAGCAGCCCCGGCAACAATATGAGCAGCACCCAGGTATTGGCCTCGGGGTAAGCGGTGTGGGTGAGATTGGCCAGGTTCACCATAAAATCGACGCAGTACCAGTAGGCTGCCTGCACCCAGTGGGCCGCCCAGGGCAGCAGCGCTTTCATAAGCGGGGCGCCTGGCGCAGGCGGCGAATGGTGCGGGCATTGCGCAGGGCGCCGTAGGTGAGCCAGCCCAGTAGCAGCGGCAGCAGCCCCAGGTACACCACCACATTGGTCGCCACATACCAGCCGCGCCCACCGGCGGCCAGGCTGCGCACCGTGGCGTCGTACGCGGGCCGCAGCCGGAAATAGGCCCGGCTATTGGCCCGCGTGGCGTGGGTGCAGTAGTGCAGCGCGCAGTAGCGGGTGCAGTGGCTCGCCGCGTGGGCGCGGGTGGGCGGCGGGGAGGTGGCATTTACCCAGAGGCCAAAGAGCAGGGGTAGGCAGGCTAGCAGAATGGTGAGCAGGAGCGGGCGCATGATTGCAGTCGCCAGATAGTTTGCGAAAAGTAGACAGGGCGCGCAGAGTTTATCCTCCCCCAACCCCGCCGCCGCGCTGCCTGTTAAGAAAGGCCAGTACTTTTAGAAGAGCAAAGTACCTCGCTACATTATGATTTACCTCGATAACAACGCTACTACCCGCCTCGACCCGCAGGTGCTGGCCGCTATGCTACCCTTCTTCACCGAAGACTATGCCAACGCCGCCAGCACGCATCCCTTTGGCCTGCGGGCGCACGAGGCCGTGAAGCTGGCGCGGCAGCAGGTGGCGCAGCTGCTGGGCTGCGAGCCTACCGAGCTGGTTTTCACTTCCGGCGCTACCGAAGCCATCAACCTGGCTATGAAGGGCGTGGCCGATAGCTACGCCAGCCGGGGCCACCACATCGTGACGGTGCAAACCGAGCACACTGCCGTGCTCGACGTGTGCCGCTACCTCGAAGCCCAGGGCTGCGAGGTCACCTACCTGCCCGTGCAGCCCGACGGCCTGCTCGACCTGGCCGTGGTGCAGGCAGCCATCCGGCCCGATACTATCTTGGTTTCGGTGATGATGGTGAACAACGAAACCGGCGTTATCCAGCCCATCGGCGAAATCGCGGCGCTGGCCCACGCGGCCGGGGCTCTCTTCATGACCGATGCTACCCAGGCCGTGGGCAAGCTGCCGCTCGATGTGGAAGCCCTGGACATCGACTTGCTCACCTTTTCGGGCCACAAGCTCTATGGCCCCAAGGGCGTGGGCGGCCTCTACGTGCGCCAGCGCAAACCGCGCCGGGTGCGGCTCGCGGCCCTGCTGCACGGCGGCGGCCACGAGCGCGGCTGGCGCTCGGGCACCCTCAACGTGCCTGGCATCGTGGGCCTCGGCCACGCCGCCGAGCTGTGCCGTCACAGCCTGGCCGACGAGGCCGCCCGCCTGGCTACCCTGCGCGACGAGCTGGAAGCCAGCCTACTCGCTATCCCCGGCACGCGCGTAAATGGCAACCCGCAGCACCGCCTCTACAACACCACCAACATCCAGTTTGAGGGCTGCGACTCCGATGCCCTCATCATGGGCCTCGACGGCATCGCCGTGTCCAATGGCTCGGCCTGCACGGCCGCTTCGCTCGACCCCTCGCACGTGCTGCTGGCAATGGGGCTGGATGAAACGGCCGCCTTTTCGTGCCTGCGCTTTAGCCTGGGGCGCTTCACGGCAGCGGCCGAGCTACCCGTGGTGCAGCAGGCCGTGGCTGAGGTGGTGGAGAAGTTGCGGGCGTTTGCAGGGGTGTAAAGAATACTCAGTCACTTGACTACCTTGGCAGGAAGGACTGCATTAGAATTCTTTATCAATTCTTGATAAGATTTTAAAAGACCTTCTTCTTGTCCCTCATCTATTTGACCAAGCATGTACAAACATAACTGTAGAGCTACGCCTTGATTTTTAGCTCTTGCCTCTAGCTTCCCATTGTTCCAAAGCACTTTATTGAATGGACTATCAGGAAAAACAAAACTGATTTTATTAACGTTTTTCAAAAAATATTTAATATTATTATTTTTTGAAAAATGAGTATACAGGCCAGCTATGAGCTTTAAACCGATTGGACGATACAATAAATACTTATTATTAGTTCTTGCAGCCTTAATAGATAGTTTATCTTCAATAAAAAACTTAGAATAATCTTTAATACCGGAAATTACCTCATCGAAGAAACTAACAACAATATCATGAAATACCAACACATTTTCCTCGTCCCATTCGTTAGTTTTTGGAGCCTTTCGAAATAATGGACGCAATGTTCGACAAGCACTATATAGACCAAGCAAGTTGGTAAAATGACTTATGTCCGCATTATCAAGCTTAGCATTTTCGGTTAGAGAAATTAGATTTCCATTCTTGCCTGGTTTCTTACCAGAAGGATTAAAATAAGAATAATCCGCATATAATCTACGCGTAACTATCGCGCTCAAATTTTGCTCATCTATTTTAATTCTATCGCCAGGAGCTACCGGCTTAGCATTAATATTAATATCAGAAAACAGTTTTCTAGTCCGTTTCTTCCCTGACAAATCATCGACATGAGCAACAAATATTACTGAGTATTGGTCTTCTAACAAACCACTTTGCTTATTCTTAGCTTTTTGTTGGTCATCGTATGCTATTTTTATTCCAGCAGCACGATGTTGACCATCAATAGCGAACATGCGCTCTGACCCATCAAAAACTAGAAATCCTATTGAGTCTTTCAGGTAATCTGCTTCGGTGTCATTCAATGACAGACGGTTGCTTGTTCCTATCTTAAACTCATACCACTCAGGCACACCCTCAAAAACACCAAGAATAATAGAGTTAAAAAATCTGTCGTCTTGTTTTTCAAGATATTTAGCTATTTGCTTTCTCCTCTCATGCAAATCGCGTTGCAAAACCTCATCAAGAGTAACAGCCTCCCTAATATCTTTCGATGCTTCAACTAACTCACTAATCTGACGTGCAGTCATTAATGATGAGTAATAAACCCAATTACCAATGGTCCCTCTTAGACATGGCAGAACAGCTCTAGAATTATTCATATAGCTTTACCGAAGGCTTTACGTGGTTTTTGAATCTCTACAGGAAAATCTTCTACATTTGCAATAGGATAATAAAATCCTATTAGATTAGTCTCCAGTTCCAATATTTGTGCACTTGTATAACCTGGAAGTAAGCTAAATGCTACATAAGTATGATTATAATATTTTCCCAACAATCTATGCAATATATCTCTCTTGCGAATATTGTTATGATTAAAATAATTACCTAATCGTTTTTTAAGCGGATTTAGTGCATCTGTCGCACCAGCTATACCAATGTAAAGAACAAATTTAGGTAAATCTAGTATACAATTATTAGGTCTAATATAAAACATATATATTCCTGGGTCATCCGAAGTAATCCTTTTGGTTACATCAATTTTCGAATCGTACTTAATCTCGTCCCAAGAAAAAATAACGTTTTTTATTTTTTCGTAATATTTATCCCAATAAGAGGGATTAATTATAAATTCTTCAGATGAGTATTTAAACTTTGGATTAGGCTTCATTGCCTCATAATCTTGTCTTTCCGCTGTAAAGTGTGCGTCAAGCAGGTCAAATGTTTTCTGTAGCATGTCCTAATTCTATTTATTACTTCCAGTACTGCTCCACCGCAAACAACTCCCCTTTCTTAAACTCCTTGGCATTCGTCACGGCCTGGCCCTTTTGAATCTTACTCATGCTTTGGCCGAGCAGGCGGGTTTCGATGTCGTTGTAGCCCAAAAACTTGGCCATTGGCTTGAGGTTCTGGCGGTCTTTTAGCTCCAGCAGCACGGCGTTGGCGCACTCGCTGCTAAAGTCGAAGGTGGGCTGGTTGAACTCCTCGATGCCCTGCGAGAGCAGCATCACGGCCACGCCCTTCGAGCGGATTTCGCGGAGCATACTCTCTAGCAGCTCCTGGGCCTTGCGGTCTTTGAAGAGCACGTGGGCCTCGTCGATGAGCAGCACGTAGCGCAAAGCCTGGATACCGTCGGCGCTCACGGGCGCGTTTTCCATGCCCATAAACGTGGTGTACACGTAGTTGATGGCTAGAAACGAGGCCGTGAAGCGGATGCTGCGGTCGAGGTCGCCGGAGAGGCTAAAGTAGTAGTTCTGGTTGAGGAAGCCGGGGCCGGTGCCGGCCGGGGCGGCGAATAGCTCGTAGTCGCTCAGGCTGCGCATGATTTCGGTGAGCGTGTCGGCTTTGCCGCCGGTCACCTCGAAAAGGCACTCGCTCACGTCGGCCAGCGAGGGGTAGGCGCCGGCCTTCTTGCGGGCAAACGCCGCCTTGGTGGCGTCTTTGAGCTGCTGGGTTTGGGTGGCACCCATGCGCGGGGCGTAGGTGGCAATGATGTCGGCAAACTTGCTGATGCCCATGAGGCGGCCCTTCTCGTTCACGTTGTCGATGAAGGCCAGCGGGTTGAGCGGAAACGGCCGCTCGGGCGCGTTGATGAACGTGGTGCGGGTGCGCTCAAAGAAGGGGCGCATGGCCCGCACGTCGTCGTTTTTGAGGCCCTTGAAATCGAGGTACAGAAAATTGACCTGGCCGCCCGAGCCTTCTACTATCTGCCGCAGCACGTCGAGGGCAAACTGCGTTTTGCCGGTGCCCGAACTGCCGGCCACGGCCAGGTGGGCGTTGGCGCGGGCGCGGGTGTCGTTGAGCACCATGCGGATGGGCGCGGGCGCGTCGGCTAGGGTGTGGCCCAGCAGCAGGGGCAGCGGCCCGGCAAAATGGCCTTTAGTAAAGCTTTGGTTGCGGTTGACGACGGCCGCCACCGTTACTTCTTCCAGCGCCTCCGAGCCGCGCTCGATGTGCTCCATCAAAAAGTCGAGGCCGGTGTAGCTGCGCTGGTCGGCAAACAGGGTTTTGAGGCGCTGCAAGCCGTCATCGACGTGCATTTTGAGGTAGCGCGGCAGGTCGGCGTTCTCCTTGTGAATGCCGTAGTGCTGGCAGATGAGCGCCACGTAGTACGTTTTGTAGCCGCCCAGCAGGGTTTCTTCCTTGTACTCCTTGCCGTTGTTGTTCTGAATGTTTTTCAGGTCGAGGCGCTCGCCCTTCGAGATGGAATAGGCCAGGGCAATGCGCGAAATGGTGTTTTCGGACTGGCCCTGCGGAAACATGCGGCGCGTCAGCTCCGACACGACGGCCTTGTTTTCTTCCGAGGTTCGGATATGTAGTAGCACGGCTAGCGGGTGGGCTTAGTTGGGCGATTGGTAGAGGGCGGCGTAGCGCGCAAACAGCTGCGGCGGGGCCACCGGCTCGAAGCCCGACTGGTCGGCGTCGTGGTTCACGATGAGGTAGGCGCGGGCCACGTGCGGCAGCAAAATGTCGTATTCGCTGGCCGACAACTCCTTGTTAATGAGCGGAAACAGAATAACCTGCTTGGCAATGCTGGGGTAAAACTGGCGCACGATGTTTTCGGCGTGCTGGTCGTCGAACTTCTGCATCGGCGAGTCGATGAAGACCGGAAAGTCCACGTCCGACTCCTCGACCAGCCCGTAGAGCAGCGCCGTGGCGTAGAGCTGCTGCTCGCCCTTCGAGAGGCCTTCTTTGGCAATGACCTCGCCGCGCTTGTTGTAGAGGTCAATCTCGATGAGGTCGCCGATGATGTGCACCTTCACATCGTGGATGAAGCCGCGCTTGTGCATCAGCAGTTTCAGGCCGCGCTTCACCTCTTTAGCCAGCAGGTCTTTTTTACGCTCTTTGTAGAGGGCAATGTATTCGCGCACGCGCTCGGCCAGCACTTCGGCCAGCTGGTCTTTGCGCTTGTCCTGCTTGCTGGCCGACAGCTTTTTGCGAAGCTCTTCCAGCTGTTTTTCCTTCTGCACAATGAGCAGCGCCAAGCTACTGTTGGCTTGCTCCAGGCCACCAATCTGCTCGCCGATGCGGTCAATCTCGTCGTCCAGCCCGGCCTTGCGTTCGCGGTCGGCTTTTATCAGGGCATCTTCGGCCAGCGACTCGGCATCGGCAATGCGCCGCCGGATGCTGTTCAGCTCGTTGCGGGTGTGGTTATACTCAAAATGCACCCGCTTGAACTGCTCCCGAAAGGATAGCCGCAGGTTATCAAGTAGCGTTTGTAATTGCGCCCGTTCCGATTCGGTTAGGTCGTGAAGTAATTTAAAATCACTGCCAAAATCGATTTCCCCGGGCAGGAAATACCGCTTGATGAGTTTACGTAGTGCTTGGTTGTAAAAGTCCTTTACACTACCATTAATGCTTTTACCGCATTTTTCAACTTCATCAGCAAGGTCATCTAATACCTTATCCTCTACATCTATAAGGCTTTCGCGCTTATAAGCTTGCTCTTTATATTCCGCTTCTACTTTGACTTGGTTCGCTACTTCGCTAAGTCTATCAGCTGCAATTGCAAACGGAACAAGGTCATAGGACTTACCTAATTCTCCTTGCAATTCGTTTTGCTTGCTTTCTAAAGCTGTTCTATCGCGACGCAGCTTTTCTAATTCTTCAAGGCTGATAAGATTGCCTACCCGAATTAGTTTTTGTTGGATTTCATCAGATTCAAACTTCAAATCTTGACGCTTAGTTTTAAGCCGCAAGATTTCGCCATTGTGGTCTGATATATTTAACTTAGCATCTGATATTTCATCATTGAGTGAAGTTATCTTACTTCGCTCCTTCGGGCTTGCGGTATTAGCCCGCAAACGCATCTGAATCTCATCGTACACTTTTTTAGTCTCTTCATACTTCTTAATACCTAGTATTTCAGAATAAGCGTGACTAAGATTCTCACGTTGCTGCGGCGTAGTAAACTCCGCCAAACTAACAATTTTCTCCGCATCAAAGAAAAAGAACTTTGCTATTTCAATAGGCAGGATATAATCTCGGATAAAATTATCCTCACCTTTCGTAGTCCCCTCACTCAGTTCCCTTATAAGTTCGTTTTCAGAACCATCTATCAAAATCTCTAAGTCCTCACGAGCAGTAAGAACGTTATAAGTACGCTTGATAGATATTTCACTACAGCTTAAAGCTGGAATGATTGCATCTGTAATTACAATCTTTACCGAGAAGGAATATTCTTCATTAGCTTTTGCTTGACGATTAAGACTGTTTACAATGTATTTTGTATACCCACCTTTATCAACAATCTCTTGCTTGTATAAATCGTCTACTCTATCCATCTGGTTACCATACAGGCACCAAACTAAAGACATTAAGAAGGTAGTTTTTCCGAAGCCGTTCTTACCACTAACTATGTAAATATTTTTTCCCTCACCTTCAACAGGTGAAAAATCAATACTATTAGAACCCTGATAAATTCGAAAATTAACAAGGTCAATACTCTTAATTATCATTGCTATTAGTCGTTATCGATGCCGTGTAGCTGTTTCCAATCCAGAAGCCATTGCGGCGCAGAAACTTGATTTGACGATTCGTATTCGTGTAAATAGAACCGCCGTTTGCGAAAGACAAAATATGTATTGCAGCCAGGCGTATCGAAAGTAGGTTTAGAATACGTCTTTCCTTTTGCATGTATAATAACGCCAAACTCATACTCGTCTTGGCTTCGTATGTACACGAAGTCGTTGTAGGAAAATACCCACATCTTAGCGGGCAGCTGTTGAAACATCATTTGCTTGCTCCTCCTCTTGAGGCTGCTTATCCAAATGCTTCTCCATCAGGTTTTCTACGTCGGTGTGCAAGCCGCGACGACGCTGCATTAACGACTTGGTTCTGACAATTTTAACCGTTTGCTGAATCAGGTCGAAATGTTCCTCGTTATCTCCGCATACTTCCCGCAGCCATTTCTCTTCTTCCCGAATCTTATTAGCGTGTTTGCTCATATCAAGGTCGGTTTTGAAAATAGCGTTATAGATTTCAGCAACATTGTGGTCAAAAATCCCATCCCGATACCAGGTTACCTGAATAGCCACCAGTTCCTGGTAGGTGACGAAGGTCATAGTATCGTCGTATTCCTGGCGGATATCAAATTGGGCCTGCAATAAACGGCGCAAAATCTCGGCCCGCACCTTGGGCAGGTACGGTCCCCAGGCCTCTTCGCGTACCACGCCGCTGCGCAGGGCTTTTTGGCGGTATTCGGTGGGGTTGTCGCGGGTTTTAATCAGGTAGTCACGCAGTTCGGAAAGCGGTTCCATCCAGGTTTCGCCGTTCATGATGAGGCCGTCCATCGACTTGTCTTTCACCACCACCGTGCACACCCAGCAGCCGAAGCGGCTTTTGCCGCAGGAGGGCGTTTCGTCGTCTATCACCAGCGGGCAGTCGGCCTCGGTGCTGGCGTTGCGGTACAGCGTTATCAGCTCCTTGTGGGTGCCGCCCCAGGGCGGGCCCACCTGGCTTAGGTACTGCCACAGCTCGTTGGTTTCGATGTCCTTGATGGGCGCGTACACGAAGGCGTTGGGCAGGATGTGCTTGCGCAGGCGCTTGCCGACTACGGCGTGCTTGGCCATCGAGCGCGAGCGGCGCGAGCTTTCGGCCGAGCGGGTGCCCAGTAGGATGATTACCTCGCCCGCATCGTTAATCTTGGTGCGGATAAACTGCGTGGTCGGGTTAATTTTCAGCCGCTCGGTGCACCACCGAAACGTACTCGATGGGGCCGGGTAGCCCTTGCCCAGCAGGTTGGTCCAGAACGAGTCTTCGAGCCGGGGCGTGGTGCGGTGCACGTAGAACGGCATACTCTGGGTAGCCGCCGCTGCCTCGATGCGCCGCAGCGTGTCTTCGATAAAGCGCACGATGCGCGGGTTTTCCACCATCGTGTCGTTGCAGACCACGTGCACCGGCCGCCAGCGCAGCTGCTCGGGCAGCTTCTGCACAGCCTTCCACACCAGCTGCAAGAGCATGGTCGAGTCTTTGCCGCCGCTAAAGCCCACTATCCAGGGCCGGGCGTTGTCCTCGGCCTGGTACTGGTCCAGTATTTCGGCTTCGATAAAAGGAAGAAAGAGTGCCATTAGACGAAGGTAAGCCCGTGGCCAGCCAGCAGGCAACGCCCCCCAAGCTGGCTCATCGGGTAAGCGTATGACTAACAGCCCACAGGCCAAAACGGATTATTGGGACGGTTTTTAGTTATGTCTTCTTCTTACTCCCACCCCACCTTCGCCTCAGTCTCACCCCACCACCACCTTGTTCAGCTTCGAGTGCTTGTAGCCGTAGGTGAAGTAGATGGCCAGCCCGATGAGCAGCCAAATCAGGAACATCGTCCAGTTATTGATGCCGAGCTGGGTCATCAAATACATGTTGGTCAAAAGCCCCAGCACGGGCAGCAGCGAAAGCTTTTTCTGAAACGTGACGACCATGAGGGCTAGCGAGGCCAGGATGAAGACGAGGTACGGAATCTGGTGCCGGAACACGCCGTAGTAGCCCGCGTGGGTGCGGCGGGCGGTGGTGCCGTCCACATCTTCGATGAGGCGGGTGAGCATACCGTGGTCGTAGTGCCAGAGTAGGTAGCCGGCCCCTACCAACATGAGCGGCACCAGCCAGCGCCCACTGATGTAGGGCACCGTGAAGCGGGCATCCGACTTGCCGTAGGGGTCGATGATGAGGATGCCACCGCAAACGAGCGCAAAGGCGAACAGCGTGCCGATACTGGTCAAATCGACCACCAAATCCATGTTCAGAAACAGGGCCGGCACGCCCACAAAAATGCCCGTGACGATGGTGCTGAACGAGGGCGTGTGAAACTTAGGGTGCACCTTGGCGAACACGGGCGGCAGCAGGCCGTCGCGGCTCATCGTCAGCCAGATGCGCGGCTGGCCCAGCTGAAACACCAGTAGCACCGAGGCCATCGCAAACACGGCGCTCACGGCCACCAGGGCCGACAGCTTGGGCAGGCCCACCTTGGCAAATACGAAGGAGAGCGGGTCGCCCACGCCCAGCTCTTTGTAGCTCACCATGCCGGTGAGCACCAGCGTGATAATGACGTAGAGCACCGTGCAAATGATGAGCGCGTACATCATGGCCTTGGGCAGGTCGCGCTGGGGGTTTTTGCACTCCTCGGCGGTAGTCGAGATGGCGTCGAAGCCGATGTAGGCGAAGAACACGGCCGACACACCCTTGAGCACCCCACCAATGCCGTGCGGCGCGAAGGGCGACCAGTTGGTGGGCTTCACGTAGAACGCGCCCACCACAATCACCACGCCCACAATTATCAACTTCAACACCACCAACAGGTTACTGGCATTCTTGCTTTCCTTGATGCCCACGTACACCAGCGCCGTAATGGCCACCGTGATGAGGAAAGCCGGCAAATCGACCACCAGCCGCCAGCCGTCGAACAGCTCGGGGGCCTGGGCCCAGGCGGTGTAGGCTTCGAGTTGGGTGGGGGTAGCGGCGGCTAACGGCTGGCCGCTTTGCATGAGGGCCATCACGGCCTCGTAGCCGGCGTGGGCGCTTTGGGTGCCCATGGTGAGCCAGCGCGGAATGTGCAGCCCCACGCTGTCGAGCAGGCCGGTGAAATAATCGCTCCACGAAATGGCCACCACGATGTTGCCCACCGCGTATTCCATGATGAGCGCCCAGCCGATAATCCAGGCCGCGAGCTCGCCAAACGAGGTGTAGGCGTAGGTATAGGCCGAGCCGCTGACCGGGATGGTAGCCGCAAACTGGGCATAGCACAACGCCGAAAACGCGCAGGCCACCGCCGTGAACACAAACAGCAGCGACACCGCCGGCCCGCCATTGAGGCTAGCCTGCCCGATGGTGCTGAAAATACCGGCCCCGATAATGGCCGCAATGCCGAGCCCGGTGAGGTCGCGCACGGTGAGGTGGCGGGCTAGTCCGCCAGCAGCTCCGCCGTGGCCTTCGGCATCGGCGGGCGGGTTGGCTAGGATGGCCGCGATGGTTTTGCGGCGAAAGAGCGAAGAATTAGTGGGGGGCATTCGGCCAGGGGAAGATTGGGCGCGCAAACTAGTAAACGGCCAAGTTACGGCGGGGCCGTGTGCAATTGCGGCAGCGGCGGCATCGGGCAGGAAAGCTGCCGCTACTTTCTGAGTTATGACCCGACGCCCTACTGCCTTACGCATCGCTAGCCCCTGCCATGAAAGCTGGGCGGCCATGACGCCCACCGCCACCGGCCGCCACTGCACCGCCTGCCAAAAAACAGTGGTCGATTTCACCCACAAAACCGACGCCGAAATCTTGGCCGCCCTGCGCCACGCGGCCAGCGAAACCTGCGGCCGCCTGCGCCCCGACCAGCTCGGCCGGCCGCTGGCAGCGCCCGCCCCGGCCCCGCGCTGGCGCGCCTGGCTAGGGGCCGCGCTGGCGCTGGGTGGGGTGCTGGGCGCGGGCCGCGCCGCCGCCCAAAGTCAGGGCAATAGCTACTACGCCGGGCCCCGGCCACTGGCTAGCCCCACCGGCGCCGCCGCAGCGGCCGAGCCGAATTTGCAGGTCCCTACTTCAGCCACCACTGTCGAAACTGCCACCGCCGGGCCGCTCACGGTGCGCGGCATGGTGCTGGATTCGGCCACTCACCAAGGGCTGCCCGGCGTAACAGTGCTTGTGAAAGGCACTACTACCGGGGTTTCGACTGATGCAAATGGAGCTTTCGTGCTGCCTATGCCAGCTAGCGCGGTGCCGACGGTGCAGCTCACTTTTAGCTCCATTGGTTTTACCGGGCAAGAAAAGACCGTTGTGGCGGACCAGCCGCTTACTGTAGTGCTGGCGGCTGACACCCATATGCTGGGCGAAATGGGCATTGTGGTGACTGGCGTTTGGCAGAAGCCGTGGCCCTGGCACCCGCGCCGCCTCTTCAACTGGGGCAAGTACTGGGTGAGCAAGCCGTTTCGGGCTGAATAATAAATCCTCCTTGCTACCGACGCATATATTTGACCTATGCATCAACCCGTTATTCACCTGCCTCTGCCTTGTTCGGAAAACTGGGAAGCTATGCGTAATGATGGCGCTGGCCGACACTGTGCGGCTTGTCAAGATACCGTCGTGGATTTCACCCGAATGACTGATGGGGAAGTAGTTGCTTTTTTAGCGCGCCATCCACATATCAGTTGTGGTCGCTTTCGGGCAAGCCAGTTGAGGCGCCCACTACCTCCTGCTGCCCTGCCAATAGCTGGCTGGCAACGCTGGCTGGGCGCTACGCTCACCTTATTAGGGGTGGGAGCACTGGTTGGGCCTAAGGCGCAAGGTCAGGCTGCCCCCCAAGCATACTGGGGCGGCCCGGTACCAACCAGCGCGGCTAGCCCTGCCGTCGAAACAACAGAACTCCCTGCCAGCCAACGGGTGTCAACTAGTCTCTCTTTCTCAAGGGCCGAGGTTGTTGGTGACAGCACGGTGATGGTGCAAGGCACAGTGCGCACCAAGTGGGGAGTACGTAAGATGGACGCGCGCGTCAGCCTGAATTATGCCCACGGCACTACCGACGAACGAGGCCATTTCGAAATACTAGTGCCTAAAAGCAAGCTGGAAAGTATTCGCTCCATCCGGGTTTATTACCGCGACCCGCAAAACGATGACCACCTACTGTTTGCTAAAGTGCCCTTTGACCCGGAGCGTCGTCTTTACCACATTACGCTCAAGGAACCGGAGCCCATTATAAGTGGCAAATTCCGCTAGCGTCCAGCATTCGTCACCAAACTTTTCGCCGCTCGAAACCCTTGTGTGAGGGTATGATGAGACTACCCATTGCGCTGCTGCTGACGCTGTTTTTTTCCGCCTGCTCTTCTTTTAAGCCGGTACCGACCACCCGCTTCAACCCCACCGCCACCCGCGCCGAGCTGCCCCACGAGGAGGCCGTGCACCCCAAAAACTCGCTGGAGTGGTGGTACCTCACCGGCCACCTGCGCGACCAGGCTAGCGGCGAGGAATTTGGCATCGAGTACGTCTTTTTTCACTTCAACCTGAAGGATGGTCAGGACGACTACCAGATGGTGAACGTGGCTATTACCGACCCCCAGGGCCAGAAATTCAACTACGACTACAAGCTCGGCAAGCTGCCGCGCCTGCTCACCGACTCGCTGCCCGTGCGCCTGCGCGAGCACAAGGCTGGCCAGGTCTGGACCTTCAGTGGCCAGGAAGGTAAGTACCAGTTTCAAGCGGCCTTCACCGGCAAAAACAACGCGGGCTACGCCCTCAATCTCAGCACCACGCCCACCAAGCCCGTGCTGCTGCACGGCGGCACCGGCTACGAAAACTACGGCAAGGGCATTACGGCGGGCTACTACTCGTACCCGCGGCTAGCTACTACCGGCACGCTCACGGTGGGCGGCAAAACGCACCAGGTCACCGGCGAGCTCTGGTACGACCGCCAGTGGAACTGCACCAGCATCGTGAGCAAGGGCGTGGGTTGGGACTGGCTCAGCATCCAGCTCGACCAGCCGCGCGAGGAGCTGATGCTCAACACCCTGCGCAGCACCGAGACTAACGAGACGCTCAACAACGGCTCGTTTTTCAGCGCCAACAACGAGAACGTGCACCTCAACGGCACCGACTTCACGCTCACGCCCCTCACCTACTGGACCAGCCCCAAATCGAAGAAAAAGTACCCTGCCAAGTGGCGCGTGCAGGTACCCAGCCAGGGCTACGACCTGGTGGTGGAGCCCCTCGTGCCGCAGCAGGAGCTAGCCCTGAAGTTTTTCCACGCTTTCACCATGTACTACTGGGAGGGCATGTGCAAGGTGACGGGCACCCACCGCGGCCAGCCCGTAACGGGCAAGGCCTATGTGGAGATTACAAACAAGTGAGTTTACACCACGGATTCGGCGGCTTTTTCGGCTTAGTCGGATTTTGAAGGCGACACTGCTCTGGCAGTCTTTGCTACCGCGTCTTACCAATAGGCCGCCGCTGGGCGGCCTTTTTTACGTCCTTGAAATCCGACGAATCCGAAAAATCCGACGACCCCGCGGTTCAGATAAGCGCCCCGGCCAGCAGGGCCGCGCCCACTATTGCCACGCTCGGCACCTTCTCCCACAGTAGCAGCAAGAAGGTGAGGCCCACCAGCAGCGGGTTTAGCGGCAGGGCCACGCCGTGGGCGGTGGCCCAAGGGCCGGGCAGGGCCAGCAGGCGGTCGGGCAGCGGGTGATAGAGCAGCAGCGCGGCGGCGCACACCAGGCCGGCACTCACGGCATTTACGCCCTCCAGCGAGGCTTTTACGACCCGGTACTGGCGCAGGCTGTCCCAGAAACGGATGACGAAGAATATCAGGAACGTACCAGGCAAAAAGATGCCCACCGCCCCCACCACCGCGCCCAGCAGCTGCGGCCCGGCGCCACCCACCGGCCGCATGGCCAGCGCCCCGATGTAGCTGGCAAACGAAAAATTGGGCCCCGGCAACGCCTGCACCAGCCCCAGCCCCGACAAAAACTCGGGCCCCGTGAGGTAGCGCTTGTACTCCACAAACTCGGCGAAGAGCAGCGGCGCCAGCACCTGCCCGCCGCCAAACACGAGCGAGCCGTTGCGGTAAAAGTTCTCAAACAGCCGCACCGGCAGCAGGTGCGTGTAGTGCCCCAGCACGGCCGCCACCAGAAACACCCCTAGCCAGAGCGCGCCATTGGCCCACTCGACCCGGATGGGCTGCTTGTTTTGCACAATGGCGTGCTTGCGGTAGCGCAGCGTAGTCACGGCGCCGCCCGCCAGCAGCAGCAGCGGTAGCACGCCCGGCCTTTGGAAGAAATACGCCACCATCGCCGCCGCCACCAGCAGGGCCACCGAGGTTTTAGTATGAATAACTTTCTCGGCAATGCGGTAGGCCGAAAATGCCACGAAGCCCACCGCCACCGGCTGCACAAACTGCACCAGCCGCGCCGTAAAAGCCGTGTCGAAGTGCGTGAGCAACAGCCCCGCTAGGGTCATAATCGCCACCGCGGGCAGGCACCAGATAAAGAGCGTGAGGTACGCCAGGTTGGGTCCACCCAGCCGGAAGCCGATAGCCGTCATGGTCTGCGTAGAGGTGGGGCCGGGCAGCAGCGCGCACAGCGCCTGCAACTCGAGCAGCTCGGCGGCCGTGAGGTAGCGGCGCTTATTCACCAGCAGCCGAAACATCATGGCCAAATGCGCCTGCGGCCCACCGAAGGCCGTGCAGGCCAACCCCGCCACATCCTTGAGGAAGATGAAGTTGCGGGTGCGCCGCATGCGCCGACCAGCCCGGCGCAACGGCACCAGAGGAACGGAGGAGTCGGCAGAAACGGGCAATTGGTCGGGCACGGGCAGCGGCGTAGCTACGCCGAAGATAACAGCCCGTTTTCGTTGCGCGGGCGCGGGCCTGTTCGGCTGCCACGCTCAGCCTGGCTAGGGTGCTAGTCCTGGGCGGTGGGCCGCACCACCAAGTCGCCCACCTCCACATCGGCCGGCTGCCCGATAACATAGCCTATGGCGCGGGCAATGGCCTCGGGCTCGATGGCCAGTTGGTCGCGCCTGGCCGCAATGGCCGCCCGCAACTCCGGATTGGCGATGGCCTCGGCAAAGTCGGTGCGCACGAAGCCCGGCGAAATATTGCTGACGCGCAGCTTGTCGCCGGCCTCCTGCCGCAACGCCTCGGCAATGGTGCGCACGGCATTTTTGGTGCCCGCATACACGCCTTGCAGGGGCACAATTTTGAGCCCAGACGTGGAGAGCACATTGACGAAGTGCCCGCAGCCCTGCTGCCGAAACACCGGCAGCGCCGCGGCCACCCCGTAGAGCACACCCTTCAGGTTCACATCAATCATCTCCTCCCAATCCTCTACCCGCAGCTCGTCGAAGCGCGAAAGCAGGCCCACGCCCGCATTACTAACGAGCACATCGAGCCGGCCAAAGCGCTCAAGGGCCAGCGCCACGAGCTGTTCCACATCGGCCCGCTGCCGCACATCTGTTGGCACGCAGGCGGCCTCGCCACCCGTGGCAAGTATGCGGGCGGCCAGGGCGGCTAGCCGCTCGGGGCGGCGCGCACCCAGCACAACTTTCGCGCCCTGCGCGGCCAGCAGCACCGCCGTAGCCTCACCGATACCGCTGCTAGCCCCCGTAATGGCCACTACTTTTCCCGTCAGGTTATCCATGTCGTTGCACTGCTTGGTTGAACAGCACAAAGGTCTGGCTAGCCCTCGCAGGTCTTTTTATGCCAATCAAGCAATTGCGTATGAATGCGCCGCCAGTCGGCGGTAAGCTGCCGGTGGCTGGCCCGTCTGCTTCTTGAAGAAAATCGCAAAGTTGGCCGGGTGCCCAAAGCCCAGGCAGTAGCCGATTTCGGCCGGGCTCCAGTTGCTGTGGTGCAGCAGGGCGCGGGCCTCGTCGGCGAGCCGGGCGGCGAGGTGTTCGGTAGTGGTTTTGCCCGTTGCTTGCTTCAGGGCTTTGTTGAGGTGGTTGGGGTGCACCGCCAGCTGCTGCGCATACTCGGCCGCCGTGCGCAGCGCTAGCGGCCGCTGGGGCGAAGTAACCGGAAACTGCCGCTCGAGCAGCGCCAAAAACCGGGCACTGAGTCGCACGGCCGCGGTGCTAGGCGCCACTTCCGGCGCGGGACATAGCCGCAGTGCGTCCTGAATAATGAGGTGCAAATAACTGCTAGCCACTTCGTAGCGGTTCGCATAATCCGAATCCAGCTCTTGCAGCAGCAGCTCAAACAGCTGGCCGAGCCGGTCGGCTACTGCCGCTGGCAGCGGCAGCACGGGCACCTCCCCCACCCGAAACAGCGGCGAGTGCATCACGCTGGTCGTTTTGAGCTGGGGCGTCACGAATTGCTCAGTAAAGAGGCACACGTACCCCTCATACGGGCTGCCCACCGGCTGCCACGAGTGCGGCAACTGCGGGTTCACGAACAGCAGCGCATCGCCCTGCACGGCTACCTGTCGGGTACCGTAGTGCAGTACGCCATCGGCGTGCCGGAGCAGCTTTATTTTGTAAAAATCCCGCCTGATGTGTGCGAACGCCACTGCTTGGCTAGCCCCCGCGGCTAGGCGGTAAGCAGTTATCGGGCTAGCCGCGGGCCAGTGGCGGCCCGCTACCTGCGCGTATTCTTCGAGGCTTTCCCTGGTTTTCATAGCTCGCGCAAGGTATGCCAGTCAAGCCAACCGGTCGTTAAACAGAATGCCCGGCTGCGAGCGGCAGCCGGGCATTTGCGTGGTTTAGTAGGGCGGCGTGAGCCGTTTACTTCTTCTTGAGGCCGAGCTCAATGAGGCGCTCGTTCAAAAACTCGCCGGCCGTGATGTCGGCTTCCTTCTTGGGGTTGTCCTCGGTCACGAGGTGCGGCAGGGCGGCCAGGCTCATTTCCGAGCGCGGGTGCATAAAGAACGGGATGCTGTAGCGCGAGGTATTCATTTTCTCGCGGGGCGGGTTCACCACGCGGTGAATGGTGCTCTTGAGCACGCCATTGGTGAGGCGCTGGAGCATGTCGCCCACGTTCACCACAATCTGGTCGGGCAGGGCCGTGATGCTAATCCACTGGCCATCGCGGCGCTTCACCTGCAGGCCGTCGGCACTGGCCCCCATCAGCAGGGTAATGAGGTTGATGTCGCCGTGCTCGGCGGCGCGCACTGCATCGGCGGGCACGGCCTCGGGGTCTTCGATGGGGAAGTAGTGGATGGGCCGCAGGATGCTGTTGCCGTTCTGCACCTTGTCGTCGAAGTAGTTTTCGGGCAGCTCCAGGTACAGGGCAATGGCGCGTAGCACGTCTTTGCCGGCGGCCTCCAGGGTGCGGTAGGCCTTCATGGTGCTTTGCTCGAAGCGGGGCACTTCCTGGGGCCAGATGTTGGCCGGGTAGTCGTGGCGCACGGGGTCGCTCTCATCGAGCACTTCCTGGCCCACGTGGTAAAACTCCTTCAGGTCGCCGGTGTTGCGGCCCTTGGCGTGCTCCTTACCCTTGCTGATGTAGCCGCGCTGGCCAGCCAGCTCGGGCACTTCGTAGCTCTGCTTGGCCTGGTCGGGCAACTGGAAGAACTGCTGCACGTCGGCGTACAGGTCCTTGGTCTGCACCTCGTTGAGGCCGTGGTTTTTGAGGGCGATAAAGCCAATGCTTTGGTACGCGGCGCCCAGGTCTTGCACGAACTTGGCTTTGCGGGTGGGGTCGCCCGAGCGGAAATCCGCGAGGTCGAGCGAGGGGATGTGGTCAGGCAGGTTCTCAGCCATAACTTGTTAGGAAGTGGTTGGTGGTTGATGAATTGCTGATTACGCTCCGTTAACCACTGGTAGGGGGTGGCCCACCGCTAGCCCCTTCAACAGAGCCAGCCAGCGGCGACACCCCACTAGCAGCAACCAGTAGTTATCTCTCTACGAAGGTAGGAAAAAAACCCTTCGGCCACTTACTTGCGTATTCACCGTTCACCTTTGCTCTTTCACCTTTCTTCCCTTCACCCATGCTTTTTTCTCGCACCCTACTTGGCGGCCCGGTGGCTCTGGCGGCCCTGGCCCTGCTCGGCAGCTGCAGCACTACGCAGCAGGCCGAAACTACCACTGGCCCCGCCGACCGCCCCAACGCCATTGGGGCGCCTACCACTACGTCTACCGTATCGGGCCAAGCCCAGTCTAAGGGCGGCCTCACGCTCACGCCCTACAACGATTCGCCTAAGTTTCCGAGTGCCCAAATGCGCGTGAATGCCCCCATTGAAGGCTCGACGATGCCGAGCGGCGAAGTGGCGTTTTCGTACGACCTCACCAACTTCCAGCTCACCAAAATGACGGAAAGTGAGCACAGCATGCAGATGGCCAACTCGATGAAAGGCCAGCACATTCACAACATTGTCGACAACCAGCCCTACACGGCGCATTACGATACCAAGTTTACCAAGCCCATTGCCGACGGCCAGCACGTCATCCTCTCGTTTTTGTCGCGCTCGTACCACGAGAGCCTCAAGCAGCGCGGCGCCTACGACCTGCGCACCATCACGGTGGGCACGCCGGCCGCTGGCACCCCGCCCAGCACCTTCGACCTGAATGCGCCGCACCTCTTCTACAGCCGCCCCAAAGACACGTACTCGGGGAAGGATGCCCAGAAGATTATGCTGGATTTCTACCTCGTGAACACGACCCTGGCCCCCGATGGCAACAAGGTGCGCGCTACCATCAACGGTACGGAGTTTATGCTCGACCAGTGGCTGCCCTACATGATGGAAGGCCTGCCCGCTGGCCAGGCCACCATCAAGCTGGAGCTGGTGGATAATGGCGGCACCATGATTCCCGGGCCCTTCAACTCGGTAACGCGCACGATTACGGTAGCCCCGTAACAGCTGTGCCGCTAGCCTATTTATCACAGAAAAGGGCCGTTCTGCTAAGCAGGGCGGCCCTTTTCTGTGATAAATAGGCTAGCTATTTTACCGTTATAGCGTCGCGGACGCGGCCTTGCACCTCCGGCTTGTCGTAGTCGGCTTCGGCCTGAATGAGCGGCATGAGCTGCTGCATAATGGCCTCCTGGCGCTGGCCGGCGGCCCAGGCCTCGGCGTATGATGTGTCGGGTGAGAACGTGACGCGCGAGTACAGCGGCACCCACTGGCCAGGGTACTGCGCGGCAATTTTGCTCTCAATTTTCTTTTGCAGCAGGAAGCGTGGGTCAGCCACGCGGTCGCGCATCTCCACAAAATTGTAGAGCGCCAGGTCGGCCATGGCATCGGTGTTAGGCTTACGCTGGTGCTCAAACTCGTCCATCACGCGGTCCCAATTGGCCTCGCCGTGTTGCTCCAGCAACTGGTTGAGCACGGTGCAATCCTCAAATCCTGCGTTCATGCCCTGGCCGTAGAAGGGCACGATGGCGTGCGCGGCATCGCCGAGCAGCAGCACCGTGTCGCGGTAGGCCCACGGAAAGCAGCGGATAGTAACGAGCGAGCCCGTAGGGTGGTCGAAAAACTCCTCGGTGAGCTGCGGCATCAGCGGCACCGCATCGGGGAAGGTGGCGGCAAAGAAGCTAGCCACATCGGCCGGCGTTTGCAGCGCGGCAAACGACTTGTCACCCTCGTACGGAAAGAACAGCGTGGCGTTGAACGACCCGTCGAGGTTGGGCAGCGCAATCATCAAGAAGTTGCCGCGCGGCCAAATGTGCAGCGCGTTCTTCTCCAGCTGCCACTCCCCGCTAGGCCCCGCCGCAATGGTCAATTCCTTGTAGCCGTACTCCAGATACTGCTGCGAATAATCGGTGCGGTCGGTGCGCTGCAAGGCCGCCCGCACCGCCGAAAACGCACCATCGGCCCCAAACAGGCGCTCGTAGGCCACATCCAGCTCGTGCCCGCTCGCTACATCTTGCAGGTGCAGGCGGCGCCCGGGCAGGTCGAGCTGCGTCAGCTTCTGACCGAAGGTTATCTGCACGCTAGCCTCCTGCTCGGCCAGGTCGAGCAGCGCGCAGTTGAGATTACCGCGGTTTACGGAGTAAATAGCCTGGTTGTCCTGGCCGTAGGGCTGAAACGTGAGGTTGCCCTGCCCGTCGTGTATCACGCGCCGGTACATCGGGATGCCCACCTGCCGGATGTCGTCGGCCACGCCCACGCCGGCCAGCGCCCGCCAGCCCCGGTCGCTCAGGGCCAGGTTGATGGAGCGCCCCCCGAGCAGGCCCTGGCGGCGCGGGTCGAGCAGCCGCTCAAACACCTGCACCGGGTGGCCCCGCCGTGCCAGGTACAGCGCCAGCAGCGAGCCCACCAGGCCCGCGCCCATTATCACCAGCGGCTCGGCAGCGGCGGCAGTTGCATCGTGCGTCGGCTCCATAATACTAAGCAAAAGTTGCGGCGGCTCGCGCAGTTAGCGCAGGCTAGCCATTGGGTAAATAAAGGTTTGGGAGCTGGAGCTATTGCCCGGCGAGAAAAGGCTGCGCCGGAATGTAGCCTGGGCGCTCACGGCCTGGTAAGCCGCGGGGCTAGCCAGGTCGGCTACCAGCAGGCGGGCCAGCTTGCGCATGCGCTGCTTCAGCGTATCGGGGTGCTGCTCGGGCGTGCTGCGCGGGTTGATTACTTCGAGGGTGAGAATGCCAAGGGCCGGCCCCGCCCCGCCGGCCGCAGTGGCCGACACCTTCACCTGCTCGGCGTGCAGCACCTGCACTTGCTGCTGAAAGCTGGCCTCGTGCGCGTGTTGCAGCGCTACCTCGGGCGCCACGGCTACTTGCCCGCCGCAGGCCGTCAGCCCCACCAGCACCGGCCACCACCACTGTTTTTTCATGCTCTTCTGCGCTATCAAAACCAGCTGGCGGCTAGCCCCATCAGCTGCTCCAAGGCCACTTGGTCGTCGTGGTCAAAATCATTCAACTTATCGCTGTCCACATCGAGCACGGCCACTACTTCGCCGTTTTTAATGATGGGCACTACAATCTCCGACTTCGAGTCGGAGCTGCACGCAATGTGCCCCGGAAAGGTTTCTACATCGGGCACCAGCACGGTGCGCGCCTCGGCCCAACTCGCGCCGCACACCCCGCGCCCTTTGCGGATGCGCGTGCAGGCTATCGGCCCCTGAAACGGCCCTAGCACCAGTTCTGCGCCCTGCACCACGTAGAAGCCCACCCAGAAAAAACCGAACGCCTGCCGCAGGGCGGCGGCCGTGTTGGCTAGGTTGGCCGTGCGGTCGGCCTCGCCCGTGGTAAGGGCGGCCACCTGCGGGTGCAGCTCGGCGTAGCGGGCCGCCTTGGGCAGGCCCGGCGTCAAAAACAGAGTTTCGGACATGAGAATAACAAGTAAAAAATGGCCCCGCTAGCCTATGCGGTGGCGGGCGCCACCACCGGCGCGGCCGTAGCAAAGCTACCGCCCTGGTGCTCGACAGCTTCCACCAGGCAATAATTCAGCGTCTCCTTCACGTCGAGGTACTCGTCGTAGCTGGTGGTTTCCACGAAGTATTGCACCGTTACCTCCTTGCCCGAGGGCGAGATGGAGTTGAACTTCATTTGCACATCCTGCACGAGCGGGTGGGCCGTCATGGCCTCCACCGCTTCCCGGATGGTGGCTTGCAGCTGCTCACTGGTCGTCTTTTGGTCGAAGTACAGTGTGAAGCCCACTCGCCGGGCCGTGCGCAGACTAAGGTTATCCAACGGCTTGTCAATCATGCTCTTGTTGGGCACTGTGAGGTAGCTTTTCTCGGCCGTGCGCAGGCGCGTGCTGCGAAAGCCGATTTTCTCTACCGTGCCGCTCACCGTGCCCGCCGTCACGAGGTCGCCCACCCCAAAGGGCTGGTCGATGAAGATGGTGAACGACGCCAGCAGATTTTCCAGGCTTTCCTTGGCCGCAAAGGCCACCGCTAGCCCGCCAATGCCCAAGCCGCCAATCAGGGCCGTCACGTTCACCCCAAATACCTGCCCCAGCGCTACCAATAAGCCAATCACAACCACAAATACCTTGATTAAATCTTTGGCAAAGGGCAAAAACTGGCTGTCGAGCCGCCGGCTACTGGGCGGTGTTACCAACTCGGCCCGGCGCTGCACCACCAGCAGCGCAAAATCGACCAGGCTCAAAATCACCCACACTATTGTGGCAATCACGCCGAGGTGAAACAGCCCCAGCAGCGCTACTTTGTGCCAGGGGTCTATGCCCTTCACTGCCAGCGGCGGCAGCGGATAGCGCAACACGTTGAAAGCCAAATAAAAAGACCCCAGAAAGAGCAACACTCCCAGCGGCCGAATCAGCAAATCGTGCAGCTCGTTTTCCGAGACACCCGTGGTATAACGCTTGGTGAGGCGGAAGAGCGCCTTGCTCAGCAGCCGCGACAGTAGCCGGTTGAGCGTGGCGCCCAGCAGCAGGATAACGGCCGCAATGCAGTATTCTATCAGCTCATTGCCCAGTATTTCGTGGTGTAAAAACGCAGGAATTTCCATTCTATAGATTGGCCACCCTAACCCCGTGCCCGGTATTGATACGCAAGGCACCAACCGCCCGTTGAATTTTAATGCCCCCGATAGGCTCCGGCAGCGCTGCTTTGCGCAACGAGACCCCAGCTATTTGCTGGGAGGTTGAACACAAAATTATTGACTCGTAGCCAGCAATAATTATTAAGCTGAATCAAAAAAATTATGACATTAGCTAAGTGCCCAAAAAAGCCAAAAAAGTGCCAAATTAGAGTATAAGGCCACAAATTGCATTTACCCAAGTAGAAAAGCCTATTTGTTGCGTATTTTTTTATGCGACTGAAATAGTCTACAATAGTATTCTTTCACTTACTTTGCATTTCCAACTTCCCTAGCAATAGGGCATTGGAATCATTCTTCTATTTTCCCTTCTACCATTTTAAAGTTACGTTACCATGAAACCATTGCACAGCCGCGTAGAGGCCGAGCAGCTAGACCGCGCAGCGGCGATGCTCAAGGTGCTCTCGCACCCCAAGCGCCTAGCTATTGTTGACCTGCTTGGCAAAAGCAAGTCGAAAGACCACCAGATGTCGGTGACTGAAATATATCAGGCCCTCGATATTCCTCAAGCTATTGCTTCGCAGCACCTTATCACGCTCAAAGACCGTGGCGTACTGAAGTCGAGCAAAGTAGGCACTAAAATTTATTACTCGCTCGCCGTGCCGCAGCTGCTCAAAATTATTGACACGCTGGAAGACTACTCTGGCCGTATCTAATGCCTGGGATGGGCGGGCACAAGTTATTTGAGCCCGTCCATTACCTTCTCTTCCCCTTGTAGATTCTGCACGCCGTTGCTCCTCCACCGGCACAATAGCTAGCACTTGAGCGCTTAGCTAAATTGTATATTCTGAAGAACATCTGAAGCAAAGCATCCTTTTGCCACCAAACACCGCGCCCCGTCGTACTGCTTAGGCTCAGTACGGCGGGGCGCGGTGTTTGGTGGTAAAAAATGGGCTACGCAGTGGCGGGCTGGTGCTCCAGGTCGAAAATATCGGTGAGCAGCGGCAGTAGCAACTCAGCCTCGTCGCGGCGGCAGGCGGCCTTGAGGTGCAGCACGTGCTGCTTCAACACCTTTTGCATAAAGGCACGAGTGGCATCGTCGAGCAGTTTAACCTCAGCGGGGGTAGCTTTCTTCTGGAAACGGTCGAGCTCTTGCTGGCGCAACTGCTCCAAGCCGGCCTTCATGCGCTGGATGAGGGGCGACACCAGCATCTCGCGGCTCCAGTCGGCAAAGTCGGCGAGGCTCTCCGTGATGATGGCCTGCACCTGCGGCACGGCGGCCAAGCGCTGCTCCAGTGCGGCCGAAGCCTTGCTCTGAATGGCATCCACGTTATAGACCAGCACGCCGGGCACCTGCTCGACATCGGCGGCCACCGAGCGCGGCACGGCAAGGTCGATGAAGAACTTGTAGCTCAACACATCGAGGCGGGCCACCAGCTCGCGGGTGAAGAAGGGCGTTTCGCGGTTGATGGAGGAAATGATGACGTCGGCTTCGCGCAGGGCCTCGGCCAGGTTATCAAAGTCGGCAATGCGCAGCTGGCCGGGGGCAAACTCGGCAGCTAGCCCTTCGGCCCGGAAGCGGGTGCGGTTGCAGAGCGTGACGCTGCTAAATGACTTGCTATCGGCTAAGTGGCGGCACACGTCGCTTCCAATCTCGCCCAGGCCCACCACCAGCACGCGGGGGCTAGCCACGTCGGCAGTCAGCTCTTCTACCAGTTCCAGGGCCGCGTAGCTCATGCTGGCGGCGCCGTCGCGGAAGCTCGTTTCCTGCTGCACGCGCTTGTTGGCGAAGAAAATAGTGTGCAACAGGCGGTGCAGAAACGGACCGGCCGCGTCGGCATCGGCCGTCCACTGGTAAGCCTGCTTTACCTGGTTGATAATCTGCATATCGCCCACTACCTGCGCATCGAGGCCCAGGGCCACCTCAAAAAGGTGGCGGGTAGCCGCTTCAGCGTCGGGGTACACGTCGAAATAAGTGGCGAAGCTACCCGCATCGGGCCGCTGCTTGAGCTCGCCCAGCGCCCGAATGATGGCGGCCGAATAGTCGTCGTCGTGGGCGTAGTAGATTTCGGTGCGGTTGCAGGTGCTCAGCACCAGCAGGTCGGTGAGGTGCAGCTCGCTCCGCAGCTGCGAAAGGAAGCGGCGGCAGGCGGCCTCGTCCAGTGCCAGCAGCTCGCGAATGGCGAGCGGGGCATTGCGGAAGGATAAACTAACAGCCTTAAACGGATGGGACATAGCACGGGTCGACCCAGGGCCGGCCTGCAAAATTACGGTATAAATAACTGCGATGAAAACAGGTACTACCCCCATTGGGTTCGGCCGCGCCCACAAGTGCACAAACTAACGCTTTTGCTCGTTGAACGAGGCTAGCGGCGCTCCGAGCGCCACGCCCGACCTTTACCGCACCTATGCTATCTCCCCTTTACGACCAAAAATCGCGCATTAAGCTGCTGGTCTTGCTGCTAGCCCTGCTTATTGCCGGGGCTACTGTAGTGTATACCAATGTTTTGGTGCAGCGCCTATCGGAGCGCGAGCAGCATCAGATTGATTTGTACGCCAAAACACTGCGCTACATTATTAATACCGAGGATACTAAAAACCTGCCTTTTTTGCAGGAGCAGATTATTGAGGCCAATACCACGATACCCGTTATCCTGACGGACGGCGAAAATATCAACGACGCCAAAAACCTGAACCTGGGCCACAATTTGCCGGCGGCCGACTCGGTGCGCCGCATGCACGCCGTGCTACTGGATATGCAGCAGCGCCACCCGCCCATCGTGATTGAGCTGGCGGGTGGCACCCGTAACTACATTTTTTACCAAGATTCGCGCCTGCTACGGCAACTACGCACCTACCCGCTAGCGGCGCTGGCCGTCATCGCCTCGCTCTCGATGATGGCCTACATCGCCTTCAGCTACTCGCGGCGGGCCGAGCAAAACCGCGTGTGGGTGGGCCTAGCCAAGGAAACGGCCCACCAGTTGGGCACGCCGCTGAGCTCGCTGGTAGGCTGGCAAGAGTACTTGCGGCAGTCGGACCGCTTCCGCGACGAGCCCATCGTAGAGGAGCTGGGCAAGGATATTAAGCGCTTGGAAATCATCACCGAACGCTTTAGCAACATCGGCTCGGTGCCGGTGCTAAAGGCCGAAAATTTCTACCACACCACCCGCAACGCCATTGCCTACCTCGAAAGCCGGGTGTCGCGCAAAGTGAAATTCACCATCGAAACTGAACTACCGCTTGACACGCCCGCTTGCATCAACGTGCCGCTTTTCGACTGGGTAGTCGAGAACATCTGCAAAAACGCCGTCGATGCCATGGATGGCCGCGGCTCCATCACGCTGCGGCTGCGCCGCGTGAAGCCCGCGCGCCAGTGGTGGCGCCGCCGCGCCCCGCGCCCCCAGGTGGCCATCGACATCACCGACACGGGCAAGGGCATCCCCAAAAACAAGCTGGAGAGCGTCTTCATGCCCGGCTACACCACCAAGAAACGCGGCTGGGGCCTGGGGCTGGCCCTGGCCCGCCGCATCATCGAGAACTACCACGAGGGCCGGCTTTATGTGAAGGCTAGCGAAGTAGGCAAGGGCACCACGTTTCGCTTGATACTCAATCAGTAGGTACTTCACTAATACAGAAAAGAACGTCTGATGAGCATGACGTTCTTTTCTAATTGATTAGGCCGTAGGCTAGCCTAGCCGCCCATTACCAATTGGTCGGGCAGGTTCATGAGGTAGTCGCCGTAGCCGCTCTTGCGCAGCGGCTCGGCGATTTTGCGCAGCTGAGCGGCGTCGATAAAGCCTTGGCGATAAGCGGCTTCCTCAATGGAGCCAACTTTGAGACCCTGGCGCTGCTCGAGCACCCGCACAAACTCGCCAGCCTGCATCAGGCTCTCGAAGGTGCCCGTGTCGAGCCAGGCGGTACCGCGGCCCAGGATGCCTACTTTCAGCTTGCCGCGGCGTAGGTACTCGCGGTTCACATCTGTTATTTCGTATTCGCCGCGCGGGCTGGGCTCCAGGTTTTTGGCTATTTCAACTACTTCGTTATCATAAAAATAGAGGCCTGGCACGGCGTAGTTGCTCTTGGGCTTGGCCGGCTTTTCCTCGATGCTGAGGGCTACTTTGTGCTCATCAAACTCGACTACGCCGTAGCGTTCGGGGTCGTGCACGTGGTAAGCGTAGACCACACCGCCGTCGGGGTCACTGTTGGCTTTCAGCAGCTCCTCCATGCCTTCGCCGTGGAAGATATTGTCGCCCAGTACCAACGCTACCTTATCCTGGCCGATAAAATCGGCCCCAAGCACGAAGGCCTGGGCTAGCCCATTGGGCAGCTCCTGCACCACGTACTGGAAATTGCAACCCAGGTTCTGGCCGTCGCCGAGCAGCTTTTTGAACTGCGCCTGGTCGTGGGGCGTGGTGATGATGAGGATTTCCCGAATACCGGCCATCATCAGAATCGACAGCGGGTAATAAATCATCGGCTTGTCGTAGACGGGCATGAGCTGCTTGCTCACGGCCAGGGTCAGGGGGTGCAGCCGGGTGCCGGAGCCGCCGGCGAGGATAATGCCTTTCATAGCAGTGAGTTAGTTGCGCTCTTTGATAAAGTCCTGGTTAGCCTTAAACCAACTCAGCGTTTGCTGCAGGCCTTCGCGGATGCGCACCTGCGGGGCGTACCCTAGCCGGGTTTCGGCCTTAGTAATATCGGCGAGCGAGTCGCGGATGTCGCCGGCGCGGTTGGGGCCGAATTTAGGAGCTAGCTCTGAGTGGGCTTCCTCGCGCAGAATGTCGTACATCTGCACCAGCGAGGTGCGGTCGCCGACGGCAATGTTATAGACCTGGCCGAGCGCCTCGGGGTTTTGGGTGAGGGCCGCCCGGATATTGGCCTGCACGCAGTTAGCCACGAAAGTGAAGTCGCGGGTCTGGCCGCCGTCGCCGTTCAGGGTCGGCGCGTTTTCTTCCAGAATAGCGTCGATGAAGAGCGGAATAACCGCCGCGTACGCCCCGCCCGGGTCTTGGCGGGGGCCGAAGATGTTGAAGTAGCGCAGGCCGATAATCTCCATGCCGTAGGTGCGGGCAAAGACGTCGGCGTACAGCTCGTTGGCATACTTGGTGACGGCGTAGGGCGACAGCGGCTTGCCGATGCGGTCCTCCACCTTGGGTAAGCCGGGGTGGTCGCCGTAGGTGGAAGACGAAGCTGCGTACACGAAGCGCTTCACCCCGGCTTCTCTGGCCGCAAACAGGACTTTAACGAAGCCGCCCACGTTTACTTCATCGGTCGTAACCGGGTCGTTGATGGAGCGCGGCACCGACCCTAGCGCCGCCTGGTGCAGCACAATGTCAATGCCCGCGCAGGCCTTGGCGCAGGCCTCGCGGTCGCGGATATCGCCTTCCTGCACTTCGAGCGCGGCATTGCCCTCAAAAAGCCGCAGGTTTTTGCGGAAGCCGTTGGAGAAGTTGTCCAGCACGCGCACCTTTTTGGCGCCATGCTTAAGCAGATACTCGACGAGGTTGGAGCCGATGAAGCCCGCACCGCCGGTCACGAGAAAATTCAGCTCGTTGAGCGGCTGGTCGGTAAAGGGAGTTTCGTACATCTCTTTTGAATTATGAATTATGAGTTATGAATTACGAGTTACAGTTAGCCATAAGCTGGTGCGCAGCCTTAGTGCTAATTCATAATTCATAACTCATCATTCATAATTAAACACTGTATTGCTTGCTATTGTAGTCTTGGTAGGCACCGCTGGTCACGTTATTCAGCCACTCCTGGTTGGCTAGGTACCAATCGACGGTTTGGCTGAGGCCTTGCTCGAAGGTCACGCTCGGCTTCCAGCCCAGCTCGTTCATGATTTTGCTCGAGTCGATGGCGTAGCGCATGTCGTGGCCGGCGCGGTCGGTAACGAAGGTGATGAGCTGGCGCGAGGTGCCGGCGGGTTGGCCGGTTTTCTCGTCCACCACGTCGCAGAGCAACTCAATGAGCTTGAGGTTTTGCCACTCGTTTACGCCGCCGATGTTGTAAGTATCGCCCAGCTTGCCCTTGTGGAAAACGGCGTCGATGGCTGTGGCGTGGTCTTTCACGAAGAGCCAGTCGCGCACGTTCTCGCCCTTGCCATACACGGGCACCTTCTGGCCGGTGCGCAGGCGGTGAATGGCCAGCGGAATCAGCTTCTCAGGAAAGTGGTTGGGGCCGTAGTTGTTCGAGCAGTTGCTGAGCTTAATGGGTAGGCCGTACGTGTGGTGCCAAGCCCGCACAAAGTGGTCGGAGCTAGCCTTAGAGGCCGAATAGGGCGAGCGCGGGTCGTAGGAGGTTTCCTCCGTAAACATCTCGGGGCCAAAGTCCAGCGAGCCGTACACCTCGTCGGTACTCACGTGGTAAAACGTATGTCCCTCAAAGCCCTTAGGCTTCCAGAGGTTCTTGGCCGCGTTCAGCAAATTCACGGTGCCGATGACGTTGGTTTTCACAAACGCCATGGGGTCGGTGATGCTGCGGTCGACGTGGCTCTCGGCGGCGAGGTGAATCACGGCATCCGGCTCCTCGTGCGCAAACAGGTGGTCGATAAACGCCTGGTCGGCAATATCACCCTTGATAAACTGGTAGTTCGGCGCGTTTTCGATGTCGCGCAGATTCTCCAGGTTGCCCGCGTAGGTGAGGGCGTCGAGATTAAGAATCTGGTACTCGGGGTACTTCGTAACGAACAGGCGCACCACGTGCGAGCCAATGAAGCCGGCGCCGCCGGTGATGAGAATTTTCATAGGTGCCAAATAGCTAAACAGTGCGAATATCAGTTAGCCAGGAGTGCCAGTGAAAAGATTAATTCTTGCCACTGGCACTCCTGGCTAACGTTTTACTTACTCAAGGCTTGCTGCCATTTCCAGGCGCTAGCCAGCGAATCGCGCAACGAAGTCGTTGTCTTAAAACCCAATACCTCCGCCGACTTAGTAGCGTCGGCATAGATGGCGGGCACATCGCCGACGCGGCGCGGGCCGATGGCATAGTTGAGTTTCTGGCCGCTAGCCTCTTCAAAAGTTTGTACCACTTCGAGTACCGAATTACCGTGGCCAGTGCCCACGTTGAAGGTTTCGACTACCTCGGTCGCCTTGCGGTCGAGTAGGCGCTGCACGGCCACAATGTGGGCCTTAGCCAAATCTACCACGTGGATGTAGTCGCGCACATTGGTGCCGTCCACGGTGTCGTAGTCGTTGCCGAAAATAGTAAGTTTCTCGCGCAAGCCGGCGGCCGTTTGCGTGATGAAGGGCACCAGGTTGTTGGGTACCCCTAGCGGCAGCTCCCCAATCTTGGCCGACTCGTGGGCACCGATGGGGTTGAAATAGCGCAGCAGGATGGTGTGCGTCTGGTTATCGGGCGCGGCGGCGGCATCGTGTACTACGTCTTCGCACATTTGCTTGGTGCGGCCGTAGGGCGAGTTGGCGGGCTTGGTGGGGGTAGCCTCCGTCACGGGCAATTGGTCGGGCACGCCGTACACGGTGCACGAAGACGAGAACACCAGATTGGTAACCTGTTCTTCCTTCATCACTTGCAGCAGCGTAATGAGCGAGCCCACGTTGTTGTGAAAGTAAGCTAGCGGCTTCTGCACCGACTCGCCCACCGCCTTGAAGGCCGCGAAGTGAATAACGCCCGCAATGTCGCCCTCCGTTTTGAACACTTGGCGCAGCGCTTCGGCATCGCCGCAGTCGATGCGGTGGCACGGCACGTTGTGGCCCAGAATGGCTTTGATACCTTCCAAAGCCGACTCCTCCGAGTTGCTGAAATTGTCGATGATGATGGGCGCGTAGCCCGCCTGCGCCAGCTCGACCACGGTGTGCGAACCGATGTAGCCGGCCCCGCCGGTAACCAGAATCTTTTTCATAGCTGTAGGAATACTAAAACCGTTTGTCATTGCGAGCGCAGCGCGGCAATCGTCTCCGAACGATATCCGGACGACTTGTTCTGGTGTGATTGCCGCGCTGCGCTCGCAATGACAAACGGTTTTTATATAAAAGCTGTCTGGGTTACAGGCTCCAGTAGTGAACTTCCTCCATCGGCTTACTGCGATACAGGCCCTTGATATCGACTAGCACAGCGTTGTCGGCCGTAATGGATTTGAAGTACGCCTCGTCTTTGTCCACGTAGGGCTGGTGGCTGACGGCCACAATCACGGCGTCGTAGTCGGCGCGGATTTTATCGGCGGGCGTGAGGCGAAAGCCGTACTCGTGGTGCAGCTCGTCGGAGTCGGCGTGCGGGTCCACGATGTCGACGTTGACCGAGAAGTTTTTGAGCTCCTGAATTACGTCGGCCACCTTGGAGTTGCGGATGTCCTCCACGTTTTCCTTGAAGGTCGCGCCCATCACCAGCACCCGGCTCTTGGCCACGTCCTTGCCGCGCTTAATCATCATCTGCACCGTTTTGCGGGCGATGTAGGCGCCCATATTATCGTTGGTGGTGCGCCCGCTAAGGATAACCTTGGCATCGTAGCCCAGCTCCTTCGCCTTGTAAGTCAAGTAGTACGGGTCCACGCCGATGCAGTGCCCGCCCACCAGGCCGGGGCTAAACTTGAGGAAGTTCCACTTGGTGCCGGCCGCCTCCAGCACCTCGTAGGTATTGATGTTCATGCGGTCGAAAATCATCGACAGCTCGTTCATGAGCGCAATATTGACGTCGCGCTGCGTGTTTTCGATAATCTTGGCGGCTTCGGCCACCCGGATGCTGCTGGCGCGGTGCACGCCGGCATCCACCACCAGCTCATATACTTTGGCAATGATGTCGAGGCTTTCGGCATCACAGCCGCTCACCACCTTCACAATGCGGCGTAGGGTGTGTTCCTTGTCGCCGGGGTTAATGCGCTCGGGCGAGTAGCCCACCTTAAAATCACCGTTGGCGAAGCTCAGGCCCGAGAATTTTTCCATTACTGGAATGCAGTCTTCCTCGGTGCAGCCGGGGTACACGGTGCTCTCAAACACCACGTAGTCACCCTTTTTGAGCACTTTACCTACCGAGCCCGAGGCCCCGAGCAGCGGCCGCAAATCGGGCTGGGCGTGCTCATCAATGGGCGTAGGCACGGCCACGATATAAAACTGGGCCTCGCGCAGCACCTCCAGCGAGTCGGTGAAGGTAATGTCGGTACCCTCGAAGGCGCTGGCGTCGAGCTCGCCGCTAGGGTCCTGGTGGTTGCGCATCATCTCCACGCGGCCCGCGTTGATATCGAAGCCGATAACCGAGAGTTGCTTGGCAAATTCGAGGGCGATGGGCAGGCCCACGTAGCCGAGGCCAATTACGGCCAGCTTGGCTTCTTTGCGGAGGAGTTCGTTGTACACTTCTTTTTAATTATGAGTTATGAATTATGAATTTATAAGTTGAGGCGGAGCTACCTGAGTTGCTCAATGCTGTTCTAATTCATAGCTGCCAGTGTTTTTTTATCAGGACTGAGCTGGTATAATTCGCCGGTTTCGGGGCAGCTAGCCTGGCCAGCGGCATCGAAGGCCAAGCGGTGGCCAGCGGCACTGAGCCAGCCGTGCTGGCGAGCGGGCGTGCCGTAGACGAGCGCGTAGGCCGGCACGCTGCGCGTGACCACGCTGCCCGCGCCCACAAAGGCGTAGCGGGCTAGCCGCACGCCGCACACGATGGTGGCATTGGCGCCGATGCTCACGCCGCGCTCCAGATATGTGGGTTGGTAGTGGCCCTCGCCCCGGCGGGGCACGGCGCTACGGGGGTTTTTGACGTTGGTAAACACCACCGACGGGCCCAGGAACACGTCATCCTCGCACACCACGCCGCCGTAGAGGCTCACGTTGTTTTGCACTTTCACGTTGCGGCCCAGCGTCACGCCGTCGGCCACAAACACGTTCTGGCCCAGCGAGCAGTTTTCGCCCAGTACGGCGCCCGGCGCGAGGTGGCAAAAGTGCCAAATGCGGCTCCCGGCGCCCACGCGGCAGCCCGCGTCGAGCACGGCCGTGGGGTGAGCGTAGAAATCGGCAGCAGGTTCGGCCACGGGTAGGGTAAGGGTTTTGCTGCGCAAAGGTAACAGGGTAAGCGGGGTTAGGCAGAGGCGGGGTATTTTTGGAAACCTGCCACGCCCGCCGCGCCAACTAATTGCTTATTATGGGACTGCCCGCTCTCAAAAATGATGCCCCCGGCTACGTAGCACCCGAGGACTACTTGCGTCTGGAGCGCGAGGCGGAACACAAGCACGAGTATTACGCTGGCGAAATTCGGGCCGGGGCCGGGGCCAAGTCGGCGCACAACCGCCTGTGCTTCAACTTGAGCGGCCTGTTGTTTGCCCAACTCGATGGCAGCCCCTGCGAGGGCTACACCAGCGACCAGCGCGTGCAGGTGCTCAACGCCAGCTCGTATCTCTACCCCGATTTGTCGGTGGTGGGCGGCGACGCAAAATTTAATACTGATAAAACCCCCGAAAATCTACTCAATCCCACGCTTATCGTGGAAGTACTGTCGGCCTCGACGGCTGGGGCCGACCGGGGCGAGAAATTTATGCTGTATCGGCAGCTGCCCAGCCTGCGGCAATACCTGATGCTGGACTCGCAAAGCGTTCATGCCGAGCTCCATACCTGGCAGGATGACGACCACTGGCTGTTTGGCGAAACCCGCGACCCAGCGGCCGTGCTCGACCTAGGCAGTGTGGGCGCCACGCTACCGCTGGCCAGCCTCTACCGAGGCGTGCCGCTAGGGGGCTAGCCCCACCCGCCGCGCTAGGGCTGCCACGCGGCCGCCGAGTCGGCCGGGGCAAAGCGTCGCGCCAACAGCACCAGTTGGGTGTCTTCGTAGAGCACGCGGTAGGCTGGGTCGGCGCGGAGCTGAACGGCGGCGCGCTTGGCCTGTTCAACCGAGAGCGGCCAGGCGCCGCTTTGGTCGGGCGCGCGCAGCAGGGCCACCAGCCGGGCGGTGCGCAGCACCGGAAATAAAAATAAATCGTGCCGGTCGGTGAGGTGCGGCACTAGCGTCGAGGACGCGCTGAGCGGCACGCCGGCCGGCACCCGGGCCAGCGCGGCGCGCAGGCCCGCCGGGTCGGGGTAGGCCGGGCGGTAGTGGCTACCGATGAGAAAGTTGGTGGTAGCCCGGTCGTACCAGGTGCTGCGGCGCGTGTAGAGCGTGACCACCGTGAACAGCACCACCGCCCCCAGCGCCCAAGGCCAGCGGCCCGCCGCCGGGCGGCGCACGCTGGCTAGGGCATCGGCCACGGCCAGGGCCAGCACCGGCGCTAGCTCGATAGAATACTGATAGTTGAGCCCCCAAAAGCCGGCGTCGTTGGCCAGCAGCTTCTGGCCCAGAATAGGCACCAGCATGAGCGCATACCAGGGGCGGCGCAGCAGCGCCCAGCCGCCCGAGAACAGCAGGCCCACCCACAGCTCGAGCTTGATGTAGTCGTAGGCCGTGTCGGGCAAGGTGTTGGTGAAGAGCGTATTCCAGAGCAAGCCGGGGTGCGCGAGCAGGTTGCCGGCAATGGCGGGCAGCGACGTGCCCAGGGCACCGTAGCGTGCCAGCTGGGTGTAGGGCCGGTGGTTGGTGTCGAGGGCCGGCATCACGTAGCGCGTCAGCACCACAAAGTAGGCTAGCGCCAGCCCCGCGCCCAGGGCGGCGCGCCACACCACGGCCCGCTGCCGCCGGTGCTGCCAGGCCAGGCCCAGCAGCACGAAGGCTAGCCACAGCGCCAGGTTTTCTTTGCTGAGCACGATGAACGCGGCGGCCAGCGTGGCGCGGCCCCAGCGCCCCTGCCCCACCCAGCGGGCTAGCCAGGGCAGGGCCATTGCCCCGAGTACGTTGTCGTGAAAATCAAACCCCAGCGCCGAAAAAATACCCCACTGGCTGCCCAGCAAAGCCAGGGCCCAGTTGGCCTGCACCGCGCTAGCCCCCACGTGCCGCGCGTAGCGCCACACGCCGAGCAGCCCCAGCAGCACGGCGCCTATCTGGAGCAGCAGCAGCGCCCACACCGGCCCCACGAGGTAGTAGAACGGCACGGCCAAGGCCGGCGTCAGGCTGAAGTGATTGGCTAGAAAGGCCGTGGGCGGGGCATCGGGCAGCAGCGTCACGCGCGGGGCACGCAGGTGGGCCAGGTCGGTCACGGCCTGCGCCTCGTAGCCCATATCGAGGGCACCCGTGCGAAAATCAACCTGATTAACCAGCGATACTAAACTGTAAATCAGCGCGAAAAGCACGAGCAAAGCAACGCGCTGGCGATGGGGCGAAAGTAGCGCCGGGCGAGGAATAGCGGGCATAGGCAGAAATAGAAGCAGAGTAGCCATTGCGGCCACTGACTGCATTGGCGGCCCAAAGTTGGGGCTAAAGCGGAGGCAATGCCCCGCGGGATGACCCTAGCCGGGGCCGGGACCAGCGCCCACGCCACAACGCTCAATACCAGGTGCCAAGTGGCGGGCACTCGCGCTACCTTTGCCAGGGTTTTTCCTACAAGCGTTTTTTTTATGCACCCCGCCTTTTTTACTATGCCCCCACGACTGCTCGCTTTTTCGGCGCTGGGCCTGGGCCTGCTGCTCGCCAGCGGCTGCTCGACCACTACTACCGATGAGAAAGACGTGCTGACGAGCAACGACTTTGACCACCTCGACGGCTGGGTGGGCGACGTGGCGTCGCTGACCCGCGACAAGGCCCACTCGGGCGCCTACAGCGTGGTAGTGAAGCCGGGCCTGGAGTACAGCCTCGGCTATAGCAACCCGCTGGGTCGCCTCAGCGCCACGCGGCCCGATAAAATTCGCATTGGGGCCTGGGTGATGCGCACCGGCGACCAGAACACGGCCAAGCTGGTAGTGGAAATAAAAGACCCCGCCACCGGCGAGAAGGCCCTGTGGGAGGCCCTTGACCTGGGCAAGGAGGCGCCGAAGCTTAACGAGTGGCAGCACCTGGAGCACGTGATTACGGTGCCCGCCACGGTGTCGGCCACCTCACGCATCATGGTGTATATGTGGGGCGCGGGGGCCGGCCAGCCCACCTACCTCGACGACCTCACGCTGAGCCAGGCTACCAAGTAGCCGCCCGACCCGGCCGCTAGTCCCGCCGGGCGGGGCTAGCGGCCTCACCTCTCCTACGTTACGCGATGAAGTCCCTGTTGGTGGTTCTGGTTACGCTCGTGCTGGCGTTGGTGGTTGTGCACAAAGCCGCCAAATGGGAGCGCTCCGACGTGCTGGTGTGGGACACGGCCGGCTACTACCAGTACCTGCCCAGCCAGTTTATCTACCACGACCAGGGCAACGGCACCTACGCGGCCTACGCCCAACAGCAGTACCGCCCCGAGCTCGACAACCGCTACGTGCTTATTGCGGCGCCCAACGGCGGGCACGTCAACAAGTATCCGCTCGGGATGAGCTTGTTCTACGCGCCGGCTTTTTGGGTGGCGCACGGGCTAGCGGTGGCGGGCGCCACGAGCGCGCCCGACGGCTTCTCGGCCTCGTATCAGCGGGCTATTCAGCTGGGTAGCCTGCTGTGGGCCGTGCTGGGGCTGTGGGTGCTGCGGGGCGTGCTGCGGGGCTACTTTGATGACCTGACTACGGCGGCCACGCTGTTGGCCATCGGGCTGGGCACCAACTTCTTCTGCTACGCCAGCTACGATGCGACGATGTCGCACGGTACCTTGTTTATGCTCAATGCCGGGCTGCTGGCCCTCACGGGGCGGTGGCTGGCGCATTTTCGGCGGCGCGATGCGCTGGGGCTGGGCCTGGTGCTGGGCCTGCTCATTTTAGTGCGCTTTACGGAGGCTTGGAACGTGCTGGTGCCCGCCCTATGGGGGCTGACCTCGGTGGCGGCGCTGCGCGGCCGGGTGCAAGCCCTGTGGCAGCACAAGGGGCAGGTGGCGCTGGCGGCGGGCGTGGCGGGCGCCCTGCTGCTGGGGCAGCTGCTGTACTGGCACCACTACGGCGGGGCGTGGCACATCGATACGTACCCCAACGAGCACTTCGACTTTGCCCACCCGCACCTGCTCGATGGCTTGTTCAGCATCCGCAAGGGCTGGCTGACGTACTCGCCGCTTATGGGCCTGGCGCTGCTAGGGCTGCTGGCACTGCGGGGGCCGGCGCGGGCGGCCCTGCCGGCGCTGCTGGCCTTGCTGCCGCTGGTGCTGTGGGTCACCTATTCGTGGTGGGACTGGGGCTACGGGGGCAGCTTTGGGGCGCGGCCGCTCATCAGCCTCTACCCGCTGCTGAGCCTGCCCCTGGCGGCGCTGCTCGAGCGAGCCTTTCGGCGACGCTGGACGGGCGTGCTGCTAGGCGTGTTGCTCGTGCTGGGAGTGGCCCTCAATCAGTTGCAGACCTGGCAGTACTACCGCGGCATTCTGCACTGCTGCGACATGACGGCCACCTGGTATCGCGAGCGGTTTTTGTGGCTCGACTGGCCACCGGCCAAGCCGGGTAGCTAGCGCGCCTTAGTACAGCTGTTTACCAATTACTTACTCGACCTGCACCGTGCGGCGCTGGCGCACGATAACGCGGGCCGGGTCGTTGGTCTCCAGGCTTACGTCCAGCACGTAGGTGCCGGGCTTGTCGGGGCAGTGCAGGGGCAGCACCTGCGTCCAGGGGCCCCGCACGTCTACTTCGAGCGGCGAGCTGGTGGTTTCGGTGGGCACATCGTAGGTCGGGTCGACGATGAAGCGGGTGCTGAGCCGCAGGCTAGCCGGCGAGTTTAGGCCCGCGTGCAGGGGGTGGTCGACGGGGCTAGCCAGCCGCACTACCACGGTGCGCGTGCGGCCAGCCCGCAGGCTGCGCGGAATGTTTACTATCTCCAGCTTAGCAGTTTGGGCGGCGGTGGTCAGGTAACCGGCCGCATCGGGGCCGGCCGGTGGGCTAGTGGCCAGCAGGCGATACGGCGTGGGCGGCAGGCGAAAATACCTAGTCGGCAGCTCGGGCAGGGGGCTCGTATCCCAGGGGCCGAGGAAGAGGTTTTCGTTTTGGCCGGCGGCCAGCTTCTCCGCCTCGGGCACAATGAGCAGGGTGCGCGCCGAGTCGGGGCTGGGCAGGGTGCTCACCAGCATCGACTCGTAGGCCGCGGCCCACAGCGTGCCGTTGGTGGCGCGCTGATTGTGCGGGTCGGCGGTAGCCTCGCCCATGATAAATTTTCGCTCCAGAAACTGCCGGCTGTAGTTCAGCGCCCGCGTCAGCCACCGCTGGTGCTGCACGTAGGGCTCGCTCAGCCGCTGAATGAAGGCTAGCCGGGCCAGCATCACCACGGCCAGCACCAGCGCTACGGCCCGGCTGCTGGCCGGCCGCACCAGCAGGGCGGGCAGCACCTCTACGCAAAAAGGCACCAGTAACGCCACGGCCAGCGGCAGCAGCAGGTTTTCGAAGTACACCAAATCCTGCTCGCCGGGGTACGAGGTGCACACAATGGCCAAGTACACCGTGCCGAAGGCCAGTACCCAGGCCCAGCGCAGCCCGGCGCCTGGCTGGCGGCCGGCCGTCAGCCAGGCCGGGCCGCGGCCGGCGGGCCACAGGTAGTAAAAGGTGAGCAGCGCCAGCAGCACCGGCAGCGCCGCCAGGGTGCCGCGGCACATCACCAGCAGCTGCGCAAAGCTTTGATTGTTAAAGAAATGCAGCAGGGCCCCGACGGTGGGCGTCAGCAAGCGCTGGGCCTCGTAGGAGCCGGGCGGAATGGTGGCCGTGCGGTACCAGTAGGTGAGCCCGGCCAGCAGCAGCGGCACGTAGTAGAAGCCATCGCGCCAGCGCCGATTCAGGAGCCAGTCGTAGGCCCACAAAAAGCCGAAGGGCAGCAGCATCAGCGGGTGGCCGAAGATGATGACGGGCACCAGGGCCACCAGCGCAATGGTCGAAAACCGGCGCCGCAGCGGCGCCTGCCCACTGATACCGGCGTAGTAAAACAGCAAAATAGCCAGGCTCTGCGGCAGCTCGGACTGCGCCCAGTAGAAGGTGCGGGCCGCCACCAGCGCGTAGAGCAGCGGCACGGCCAGCGCCACCCGCTCATTGCGCAGCCACCGGGCGCACAACCCGTAGATACCAGCGTAATAAAGCGCGAACGACAGCGAGTAGAGGCGCAGCAACACCCCCACCGGCGACCCTAGCCAGGTGCCCAGCAACGGCAAAATTTGCGTCAGTCCGGCCAGAAAGCGCCGGTTCTGAATGAAAAAATCGCCGTAGCGCATGAAGAAGAACAGCTGGTACGCCAGGTCGGCGTAGGCCACCCGCTCCCGCCGATACCAGTCGGCCAACAGGCCGAGCCCCAGCAACACAAACCACCCCAGCCACACCGGCCAGCGCTTAGAAAAAGTACGCGCGAGTAGCATAGAGAAGAGGCACGCGGGGTAAAAACAGAGTAAAGAAGCCTAGCCAACCAAGAGTTGGGCCGGCCAAAGATAGCCGGGCGGGCAGCCTAGCGGGCAGTTGGCTGGCGCCCCGCTAGGTAGGCCTAGCTACTTCGCAAGCCGGTACACGGCGTGCACCTGGCGCCCATCGGCCCGCTGCTGGTATATCTCGAAGGGATAGGGGTAGCGGTCGCGGTAGGTGCGGTAGTTGGGAATGCGGAAGTTGGTGAGAAAGTAGTCGGCCTGGTCGGGGGTGTCCACGAAGTGCAGGCGGTCGCGTTGCTCACGGGGCAGTATCAGCAGGTTGAGCTGGGCGCCGCTCGGGCCGGGCGCAAACACGTTGACGACCGGGCGCGCATCGTGCGCCGCCACGAACTCCAAATCGCGTCGGTAGCCCAGGCCCCAGTAGTCCATCTCGAAGCGCCGCTCCACGTTGGGGCCGGCCAGCATATTGAAGTACACGTTTTGCAGCGGGTGGTCGCGCACCATTTGGGCGGCCACCAGCGCCAGGCTCAGGGCAGTGCCCGCGTAGAGCAGCCGCGGCCAGCTAGCCCAGCGCGGGCGCCACCGGGCCGCCGCTACCCAGCCACGCATGGCCAGCAACAAAAACGCCGGATAAATAAAGTAGAGCTGCCGCCAGCCATCATACAGCACCGAGTGCAGCAGCATCACGGCCAGCAGCGGGCCCACAAAAAAGCCCAGGAAAAAGACATCTTGCAAGTCCTGCTCGGTGGCCCACAGGCGCCAGTGCTGCCGCAGCAGCTGGCGGCCCACCAGCCCCAGCCCCAGCAGCGCCGCCGCCAAGTAGAGCACGGGCGTGGTGATGCCCAGCCACACCAGCGCATAGTGCCAGGGCAGCTGCGTAGCCAGCACATCGGTGCCGTTGTAGAACACCGTACCCGTCCACCGAAAGGTGCGCATGTTGTCGAAGGCCGCCATAAAATTCTGTACCGGCGCCGGCCAGAGATAAGGCCAGCACAGTACCACCAGCGCCACTAGCAGTACGCTGTATACCAGCACACTAGCCACCACCCGGCGCCAGGGCACCTCAGCCCGCAGGCCGCGCCAGGCCAGCAGCGCCAGCGTATATAGGGGCAGCAAAATACCCATGATGCGTACGTCGATGGCCAGCGCGCAGGCCAGGGCGTGCCAGGCCGCCCGCCCCCAGGTGGGGCGCAGCAAAAACCGCACGCCCGTGTTCATGGCAATGGCAAAAAGGGACATGAACACGGCATCCTTGTCGTTGTAGAACGACTCGGCAAACAGGCGGGGCGACAGCAGCAGCCACAGCGCCGCCAGCAGCCCCACGCGCCAATCGCGAAAGCGCCGGGCCGCCAGCTGATACACGGCCGCTAGCCCCCCCAGGCACACCAAAAACGTGCACAGATGCCGAAACAAGAACTTATCGCGGGTATCGCTGATGCTAAAAACTTGTTCGAGCCAGCTCACCGGCGTCTCGAATACCACGCCGTAGTCGCGGTCGAGGTACTCGGCCAGGGGCGTGGTATACTCCGCAAAGTCGGGGTGGCTAGCCACCCAGGCCGGGGCCAGGGGCTGGGCCAGGTGCTTGAGCGTTATCATGCCGTTGTCGCGGCTGATGCGCTCGTCGATGGAGAGGCCGTAGTCGGCAAACAGCAGGAGGCCCAGGCCCAGCACCAGCGCAAAAAAGGCCGGCACCAGCCAGCGCCGGGCCGGCGAAGTCGCGGTCAGGTCAATCATTTAGTCTTGGTGGTAGTGCTGCACGAAATAAAGCGGCCGGTTCTGGTTTTCACGGTAGATGCGGAAAACATACTCGCCCATTATCCCCAAAAAAAGCAATTGAATAAACCCCAGAAAATACAGGCTCATGCCCAGCGACGACCAGCCCACCGGAGCCACCCCAGCCAGCTTGCTCACCACCACATATATCCCGGCCAGCGTGAACACCACAATGCCCAGCAGCCCGGTGTAGAGGCAAATCTTGATGGGCAGGTCGGAAAAGGAAAACAGCGCGTCGAGGGCCAGGGCGAAGAGGCGCTGGTACGACATCTTGGGTAGGGTGCCATCGGGCCGGGCCTCGCGGGCGTAGGGCAGGCTCACCTGCCGGTAGCCAATGAAGGAGCGCAGGCCGGGCAGGTAGCGGTTTTTTTCTTGTAGCGACAAAAACGCCGTGAGCGCCCGGCGGTTGAGCATCGAAAAATTGCCCACGTTATCGGCCTCCTTCAGCTTGGAGAAGTTGCGGAAGATGCCGTGAAAGCTCTTGATAAGTAGCTGGCGGCCCCAGCCCTCGGCGCGGTCGGTGCGCTGGCCATACACCACGTCGCAGGCATCGTGGCGCAGCAGCTCGTACATGCGCGGCAGCAGCTCGGGCGGGTCTTGCAGGTCGCCGTCCATCATGGCCACGTACTGGCCCTGGGCGGCGTGCAGGCCGGCCGTGTAGGCGGCCTGGTGCCCAAAGTTGCGCGAGAGGCACAGCACCTTGAGCCGGGGCTCGGTGGCGCGCAGGGCCAGCAGCCGGGCCAGGGTGTGGTCGCGGCTGCCATCGTCGACGCAGATGAGCTCGAAGTCGGCACTCACCGACTGCAGCGCCGCCAGGCACCGGGCCACCAGCGTAGCAACTAAATCTTCCTCGTTGTAGACCGGAATAACGACCGAAAGGAGCGGGACAGGCATAGCCGTAAAGGTAGAGGCGCTGCGCTTAGAAGGCCAGACGGAGATAGTGAGTAGTCTTGAATTTGAAAATCTCTTTGGGAGAGTGCCCTCAAGTCCATAACTGTTAATCGGCTAAATATTATTAATTTTCGTCATGCCTCCTGAATCATCAATTAAAATAAAGCGCTATACTAGGCGCAAAATCTTCATCTCTTTTCCACTACCAAATGAAACGTACAATTTACCGTTTGTGCACGGGCGTACTACTTCTTGCTTTTGTAGCGAGTTGTTCCACCAAAAACGAAGACATCGTTGCCCCACGGGCAATAACGGCTGATGCTGTTCCGGCATTTAACTACTACCAGTACTTCAACAAGCCGGAGCCGATGATTGATGTAACGGCTAGTCCTTATCGGTATACGAACGGGCCCACTCTCTACCGCTACCCTTACGGCCTAGGAGCGTCGGTAATACCAGGCGGGCACCCTATCTATTCATTTAGCCCAGGTTATAATCCGGCTGACGGACCCACAGCAGGTATATGGACTCCAATTGCTGGCCCAAATGGCGGAGGCGTGGTTAAGTTAGCAGTGGCCTTTAATGATTATAGGCCCACCGGTGGCCCCTCCCAGAAACTTTACGCAGTAACTGACCAAAACCAACTTTGGTCAACCAGTAATGCTACCGGAGAGGGGTGGATTAACTACAACATTGCGGCGACGGATGTAACGGCCTATTATTATAATGGCTTCCCAGTTGTTTATTTTTTAGGCACGGAGAACGTCAATGGCGGGCACAAGATTTACCGCATTGATAGCGGTACTACCACGCCAGTGGAGGTATTGCCAGGCTCGGCGGCCACCTCAATCGCGGTTGACCAGTACGCTCGCCTGTGGGCTGTAAACAGCCTGCACGAAATATTCTGTAATTCTACCCCCCTAACGGGCGGCTCTTTTTTCAAGCTACAGGGCGAGGCCACGGACATTGCCTGTGATTCTTATACGATTGCCATCACAGGTTCCCGATATCTCACCTACGGATACGAAGTATTTGTGCGTGACGCAACTACGCCACTCACGTCTTTCGGGTGGGAACTACAACAAGGGGAGGCTACCCAAATCGGCTCAAACTCCAATGGGGACTACTTCGTCACCAACAGCTTAAATGAGCTTTTTCTGGCGAATTACCGGAATTGAGTTGTGTATTATTAATTAGAACCTATTGGGAATTTACAAAGCCTCACGCTTCTTCGAGCTAGCTGAAGAAGTGTGAGGCTTAATTGCAAGTAACGCAGGAGCTTGGATTATGGTCGCATTAGGCAAGCAAGTGCTTACCGTCGTGCAAAAGCAGTGGTCATCAAAGCTTAGATTAACCATTCAGCAAAAAATGTAAAATTGAGGGTCTAGCCGCCCAGCAGCCCGTACTTGATGATGCAGAAGATGGCCCGGAAGCCATCGCGCCAGCCGATTTTTTTGCCCTCGGCATAGGTGCGGCCGTAGTAGCTGATGCCCACTTCGTAGATGCGCACATTGGGCACGCGCGCCACCTTGGCCGTGACCTCGGGCTCGAAGCCGAAGCGGTTTTCGACCAGGTTCAGGCCCTGAATAATGTCGCGCCGAAACAGCTTGTAGCACGTTTCCATGTCGGTCAGGTTCAGGTCGGTCACCATGTTCGACAAGAAGGTGAGCAGGGCGTTGCCGATGCTGTGCCAGAAAAACAGGATGCGGTGCGGCTGCCCACCCATGAAGCGCGAGCCGTACACCACGTCGGCAAAGCCTTTGAGAATGGGCTTGAGCAGCAGGTTGTACTCCTCGGGGTCGTACTCGAGGTCGGCATCCTGAATGATGACGTAGTCGCCGGTGGCCGCCCGGATGCCGGTGTGCAGCGCCGCGCCCTTGCCCTGGTTCACGGCGTGCTGCATGAGCTGGATATTGAGCGCGGGGTAGCGGGCGGCGTATTGGCGGATAACCTCGCCCGAGTCGTCGGTCGAGCAGTCATTCACCAAAATCAGCTCCTTGGCAATGTCGTTGGTGAGGCGCAGCTCGCGCAGCAAGTCCAGAATCCGGTGGATAGTCCGCGCCTCGTTGTAGACGGGCACCACGATAGACAGAGTGTCGAATTTAACCAAAGTCGTAGAGGAGTTGAGCCGGCCAAAGATAGCCGCCCGCCCGCCAATGGCGCCGGCTAGGCCCCCAATCGGGCTTACATTTGGCGCGGTGCGCCCCGCCATTTTCTTTTCGCCTTTCGCTTTCTTCTGCTATGCCCGCTCGCTCGCTGGCTTCCCCGGCTGCCCGGGCCCCTTGGTCGCTCGGGGCGCTGCTGGTGCTGTTTATTTTGATGGTGCAGGCCCGGCTGTGGGCGCCCTACTGGGACACGCACAACGTGCTGGCCATCCTGAGCTGGGACTCGATGGGGTACTACCTCTACCTGCCGGCCCACTTCCTTTACCACGACCTGGGGCACCAGGCCTTCGTGGCCGACATTATGCGCGAATACGGGCCTAGCAGCTCGTTTTACCAGGCGTTTCAGGTGCCGGGCGCCCCCGCCGGGCAGCTCGTGATGAAGTACACGATGGGCCTGGCCGTGCTCGAAACGCCCTTTTTCTGGCTAGGGCACTGGGCAGCGGGCTGGCTAGGGTACAAGCAGGACGGCTTTTCGGCGCCCTACCAGGTGGCCATTGCCTTCGGCGGCATGCTGTATGCGCTGCTGGGCATGGGCCTGCTGCGGCGGGTGCTGCTGCGCTACTTCTCCGACGCCGTGGTGGCGCTGGTGCTCGTGACGCTGCTGCTAGGGTCTAATTTTCTGAACTACGCGGTGTTCGACGTGGCCATGAGCCACAACTACCTCTTCGCCGGCTATGCACTGCTGCTGTGGCTCACGGTGCGCTGGCACGAGCGGCCGAGCGCAGCGGGCGCCTTCGCCATCGGGCTCACGCTGGGCCTGCTGGTGCTCATTCGGCCCTCCGAAGCGGTGGCGGTGGTGGTGCCGGTGCTGTGGGGCGTGGGCAGCCTGGCCGCCGCCCGCCACAAGCTGGCCCTGCTGCGCCAGCGCTGGCCCGATGTGCTGCTGCTGGGCTTGGGCGGCGTGCTGGGCGCACTGCCGCAGGCCCTGTACTGGCACTGGGCCACCGGCCACTGGCTGTTTTATAGCTATGGCGACCAGCACTTTAGCTTTTTGAAGCCGCATTTATTGAAAGTCTTGTTCAGCTTCCGCAAGGGCTGGCTGCTGTACTCGCCGCTGCTGGTGCTGGTGCTGGCGGGCTTCGGGCCGCTGTGGCGGCGGCACCGGGGGCTAGCCGTGCCAGCACTGGCGTATTTTCTGCTGAATCTATGGGTGGTATCGGCCTGGGATATCTGGTGGTACGGCGGCAGCATCGGGCAGCGGGCCCTGGTGCAGAGCTACGCCGTGCTGGGCCTGCCCTGGGCGGCGGCCGTGGCTTGGGTGCTGGCGCCGGGCCGGGCGCGGGTGTGGCAGGCGGCCGCGGCCGTGGCCACGGTGCTGCTCATCGACCTCAACTTATTGCAGCACTGGCAGCTGCAACACGCCATTATCGACGCCGAGAACATGAACCGGCGGTACTACTTCGCCATTTTTGGCAACGTTTCGCCCAGCCAGGCCGACTACGCGCAGCTCGATGTACCGGCTAGCCTACCCCTGGCCGAGCGCCACTACCACCCCCGCCCGCTGGGCAAGCTCGACTTCGACCAGCTGCCCGTGGACGGGGCTAGCGGCATCAGCGCCGAGCAGGGCTACTACAGCCGGCAGTCGTTTCATGCCGATGGCGGCCACACCTATAGCCCGGCCTTCACGCTGCCGCTCGGGGCCACCGGCCTGCGCGGCGGCGACTACGTGCGCGCCAGCTGCCGGGTGTTCTCCGACTACGGCGCCTGGGGCAACAAGCTGGTGATGACCGTGGAACGCAACGGCCAGAACCTGGCCTGGTACGGTGCCCGCCTCCAAAACCCCGGCTGCCAAAACCGCACCTGGAACCACATTTACTTCGACGCCCCCCTGCCCGCCGACATCCAGCCTACCGACGTGCTCAAGGTCTACACCATCAACGAAGGCGGCGCCGGCTGCTTCGTCGACGACCTGGAAGCCACGGCGATGGAGAAGAACTAGTTGCACAGCCTGGGCAAGGTGCAGCCGCTCGCTACTGCCGAAATTGCTTTAGTGAATTACTAAATGGGCGCATTAACCATATACCATTCATTTTACATGGTCTCGTCAAAGCCTGTCTTCTTAAGATGCAGCTTTACTTCCTGTCCCTTGCGGTAAAAAAGCACCTCCTTCCGGTCAATGCCAGCACCATCGTATTGGTGAAGCAGCATTCGGCTGGTTGGTCGAAACCAACCGCCTTTAAATACCCGGTACACGTTCAGGGTTGTGTACGTATCCTCAAACCCCGTATCCGTCCACTCAGCCTCCAGATACGCACCGTATTGCGTGGCCCAATGCAGTACGATACCGTCCCGGCCGTTGTGAAAATATCGTTTCTCAGCCGCAGGGTCTGAGAAGACGCTGCTCGGTGGGTTAAATGGCGGAGCGTATTTCCAGTAACCAATTGTGAGGAGTAGCAGGAGCAAAACCCAGCGCTTTTTCCCTTTGCGGGGGCCACGCTTGGCACCCTTGAGTGGCTGTTGACCCATGAAATTGTCAGGCTCTTTTCGGATTGCTAACTTACTGATTTTGCGCTACGGATGGCTCGTGCCGGGCTTCAGCACCACATAATCACCCTCGCCACCAGGCACCACCTGCTCGACGTAGCCGGCCGGCAGCAGCCAGCGGCGCAGCAGCTGGTGCGCGGGCCGGCCGGCCTGCGGCGGATGCACCACGAACACCGCCGCCGGGTAGCGCTGCCGAAAAGCCAGCACCTCGGCCGGCGCGGGCGGCGGCACCAAAGCCAGCGAATCGGGGTGCTCCTGGGCTAGCAGCAGCGTGCGCAGCACGGGCTCGTGGGCGAAGGCCGCGAACGTGGCGGCCGGCACCCGCGAGAGGTAGGCGCCGCGCAGCGCCCGGCCATGCACAGTTTGGTAAAACAGCTCCTGGGCATCCATGTGGCCCACTTGGCGATAGCCATCGAGCAGGCCCAGCGGGATGGGAAACACCACCGGGCCACCGCTGGCCGCCGCCACGCGGTAAGCTGCCGGCACATCGGCCGTGCGGATGAGCGGATAGGCAGTGGGCTGAAATTCAAGCAATACTTCTAGCAGCAGCGCCCCAGCTACTACCCAGCGGCCAGGGGCCGGCCAGCGGCGCAGCCAGCCATCGAGGCCGATGCTGGCGGCCAGCGGCAGCAGCAGCGAGGCCAGCATGACGTAGCGCACCGGGCAGCGAATATTATTGAGAAACGGCACGAAGTGCACGATGCTCGTGGGCAGGCGCAGCAGGTCTTTGCCCTGCCAGCGCAGCTCGGGCATGGTGAGCAGCACAAACAGCGCCAGCAAAAACCAGAACGGCCGGGTTTCGGCCGGCGGGCGGGGCGCGCCGGCGGGGCGTCGCCACGCGGCCACCGCTAGCCCCAGCCCCAGCAGCGGCAGCAGATAGCCCAGAAACGACACGTTTTCGGGCGAGGCCGGATTGTGAAAGTGGGGGCTTTGCCAGAAGGCCCGCGTGGCCGGGGTGGCTAGCCAGCGGCTGCCATTGGGCGGCACGAGGTAGCCGGCCAGGTCGCCGCCCCACCACAGGCCGGCCTTGTCGTCGAGCCCAGCCAGGGCCAGCCCGCGCGAGATGAAGTGCCCGAGCACGAAAATCACCACCAGCCCGGCCCAGGGCCGCCAGCTGCGCCAGTTTAGCTCGCCCAGCCGCAGGCCCCACCAAGCCGCGTAGCCCCCCGAAAACCACAGCAAGCCCGCTAGGGTATAATAATCACTGAGTAAAGTAATTAGCAGCAAAATCCCCATCCATACCACCTGCCGGCGGTGGCGCACCTGCGGTACCCAGCGGCCGGGCACAAAGGCCAGCCCCTCCAGAAAAGCCAGGAGGTAGAACGGCACCGTGGCCGTGAGCAGCACGTGGTAGTGCTCGCCCCAATGCGCCAGCTTAAACGGTGAAAACGCGAACGCGAAGCCTACCAGCCCGCACAGCAGCGGCTGCCGCACCCAGCGCCCCGCCAGCCGGGCAGCGCCCACCCCGCTCAGCACAAAGCTCAGCAGCAGGCCCGCATTCACGGCCCAAAACTCCTGGCGCAGCAGCACATTCAGCAGGCCCAGCACGGGCGTGTAGGTGTGCAGCCACAGGCCCGTGCCCTGCGGGTAGAGCAGCAGCGGCGTGTAAAACGGGTTGTGGCCGGCCGCCACCTGGCGCTGAAAATTCCAGGCGTTCCAGATGTACTGATTGGCGTCGCTGTGCGGAATGCCCACGAAGGCCGTGCTCCACTGGCGCCCCAGCGGCCACGAAAACCAGCAAAACAGCGCCGCGTAGGCTAGCCCCGCCAGCAGCAGGCCGCGCCAGCCCAGGGCATTGGGGGTGCTGCCAGTAAAAGAATTGGGCATGCGCGAGGGGGCTAGCCACCCGGCCGACCCCAACAAAAGTAGCGGCCGCGCAGTAGCTAGCTTTGCCCTTCCTCTTTATTTCAGCCGCTCGCCATGCCCGTCGCTCGCCCGTTCAATTTTCAGCAGTGGATTGCTGAGCACCGCCATTTGCTGAAGCCACCGGTGGGCAACCAGCAGGTTTTCAAGGACAATAAAGACTTTATTGTGATGGTGGTGGGTGGCCCCAACGCCCGCAAAGACTACCACGTGGACGAGGGCGAGGAGCTGTTCTGGCAGCTCGAAGGCGAGATGACCGTCAAGATTATCGAGGATGGCCAGCCGGTAGACATTGTTATCGGCCCCGGCGACATGTTTCTTTTGCCGCCCGGTGTACCGCACTCGCCGCGCCGCCCGGCCGGCACCGTGGGCCTGGTGCTGGAGCGCTACCGCACGGCCGGCGAGCTGGATGGCTTTCAGTGGTACTGCGAAAACTGCGGCCACCAGCTCTACGAGGAGTACGCCGAGATTACCGACATCGTGGCCCAGCTGCCGCCCATCATGGACCGCTTTTGGGCCAATGATGCCCTGCGCACCTGCCAGGTCTGTGGCACCTACATGGCGGCCCCGGCCAAAGTCTCCTAAGCAAGCTGGTTTGCAGAGGATAGCGGAGTATATTCGAACGCAAATTTCTACGTTCTTCTGCTTGCTACTTTATGCTAAAACGCTACCCGTTGCGCTGGCCCGCGGCCCTTTTATTACTGGCTAGCGCGCTGGCCGCCAGCCCCCCCGTGCGGGCACAGTGCCCAGCGGCCCAGGTGGTGCTGACCCCGGCGGGGCCCACCACGTTTCCGCTGGGCGGCAGCGTGGTGCTGCGCGCGGCGGCCACGGCGCTGGGCTTTAATGGTGGCTTGGCCGGCCCCGACGACACGCCCCACGCCCTGGCGGCGCAGCCCGACGGCAAAATATTGGTGGGCGGGCAATTCAGCGAGTATAATGACCAGCCACACGTGGGCCTGCTGCGCATTCTGCCCGATGGCGCGCCCGACACTACGTTTGTGGTAGACCGCCGCACCGCGCCGGCCCAGCGCCTTATCCTTACGCCTTATGCCCTGGCGGTGCAGCCCGATGGCAAGGTCCTGGCGGGGGGCTACGTGCAGCAGCCCAACCAAAAATTCCTCTTTGGCCTCGTCCGCCTGCTGCCCGATGGCAGCCTCGACAAGGCTTTTGAGGTGGTGGCTAGCCCCGACACGGCCGCCATCTACACGATTTCCTTGCAGCCCGATGGCAAAATTCTTGTGGGGGGCATCGCGGGCAGCCGGCTTGCCCTCGGGCCCTATATGTATGGGCAGCGGGCTTTTGTGGCGCGCCTCAATCCCGATGGTTCTTACGACCCCACCTTTGTGCGGCCCAACCGTACGCTGCCGGCCCGGCCCACCGGCGTGACCCCAGCAGGGCTAGTGCGCGCCAGCCTGGTGCAGCCCGATGGCAAGCTGCTAGTTGCTACTGAGGAAGGCGTGGTGCTGCGCCTCAACGCCGATGGTAGCCTCGACGCGACGTTCAATGCTACTATTTACCTGCGCGGCGCCACCATCTGGGCCTTGTCGCGGCAAACCGATGGCAAGCTGGTAGTGGGGGGCTACTTTGGCAATTGGTTTCGCAATGGGGTACTCCGGCTCAACGCCGATGGCTCGCTCGACCCTAGCTACCAGCCCAACGGCGTGTTTGCCGCGGAGGTACGCGCCTTGTTGCCACTGCCTGGCAACCAGGTGCTGGCCGCGGGCCTCGTGCGGACGCGGCCCAACGGCCAGCCTTTTACTAGCCTGGTGCGCCTCAACCCCGACGGCACCCGCGACCCGGGCCTGCCCTACCAGCAGTTTCTGGGCGGGCCGCTCAGCTCGCTGGTGCTACAACCCACCGGCCAGGTAGTAGCCGGCGGCGGGTTTTGTCCCGACTCGCTTAAACCAGATAATTACAACTACCTGGTGCGCCTCAACCCCGATGGTAGCTACGACCAGCCCGGCGCGCCGCTGGCGGGCGGCGAGTTCCGCTTTAGCGGCGGCAGTGGCACGGGGGCGGCGCGCACCATCACAGCCAGCGGCTCGTACACCGCCACGTATACCAGTGCGAGCGGCTGCACCTACACCTCGGCCCCGGTGCTGGTGGCAGCCACCGCCCCGCTAGCTACCCGCGCTGCCTGGGAGGCTGCTGGCCCGGTACTGGCCCCCAATCCGGCGCACGGCACCATCAGTTGCACCGTACCGGGCCTGGCGGGCGCCACTCGGGTGCAGGCTACGCTGGTCAATAGCCTGGGCCAGGCTGTGCACACCCAGGCCGCTGCCTTGCCCGCCACCGGCACCCACCTGGTGCTGGATGCTACCCGGCTAGCCCCGGGCCTGTACTCGCTGCTACTGCGGGCGGGTGCTGCCACGCTGGCCAAAAAAGTAGTTCTCGAGTAGACTCCTCAAAGTCGTTTTGAATGCGTTGAAATCTCCTAAACCTATTTAGCAGCGCATGGCAGCACGGGCACACCACTCAGCTAGCCCGCCCTTTCTCAACAGGTGGCAACCCGGCTAAGGCAGCTGCCGGCAACCCGGCTAGCCCGATACCGCCAGGTGAAACAGCGCTTCTAGCCGCAGCAGGTGCAGGCAGCGGCGCAGTGGCGCATTCACGTTGCGCAGCCAAATGCGGGCGCCGGTGCGGTGCAGCAGCAGCAGCTGCGACACTACGTGGCTGACACCCAGCGTGCGCTGGCACACGAGGCGGCTGCAATCGATAGACAGCGGCGGGCAATTGGGCAGGCCGCACATGCGCTGCACAGCCTCGGCATTGTCGAGGTTGACGGTGGTAATGCGGGCAATGGGCCCGGGGGGGATAGAGCACAGGTCAGCGGTCGGATTCATAATGGAAAAGGAAAGAAAGATACGTAGGCAGAAACAGCGAGTATCGCTGCTTTTTTAGCTAATAAATAACTAGTTAGGCGTGTGGCGCTAGGCCGCGCTGGCTTCGGCCAGGGGCAATGGGCGCTGGTAGAGGGGCCGGCCAAATCCGTTGGCTAGTAACTGCCGCAGCTCGGCTTCGGGCGGCACGGGGCCGCGGTAGCGCAGCTCGCCGGCCGCCAGGCTACCGGTGTACAGAACCACCTCGTGGCGGCCGGCGGGCACAAACACGCGCAGCACCCCCTGGGCGCTGGGCCGCACATACATAACCCCGGGCTCGGCAAGCGCCCACTGAATGGGAAAGAACCCGGCTTTCTCTAGTTGTAGTGACAACATGCTGCTTGGAAACTAAGCGTGGGGAGGATTCGCCAGCAAAGTTCGGGCGGCGGCCGGCCCTGTTGCGCATGCATAAATGCGTAAAAATCACGAATTTAGTACGGATTTCTATACTCCGTATTTCCCCTGGCATCCTCAACTGCCGCCGCCGCAGCCTCCGCTTTCTCAAGGCATTAGCTAGGCTAGCGCGCTAGCCTAGCGTGGCTAGGCCCCGTACGCGGGCGCCGTTGCCCCCAGCGCAAAAGTGGCGCGGGGCTGCCACTGCTGCCCATCGTGGCGAAACAACGTGAGCCGCGCCACCGCAAACGCCGCGGCGTAGCTGCGCCCGGCAAAAAGCGCGCGCAGGGCGGGCACCTGCGCCGGGGGCAAATCGCGCGTGGCTAGGGTGAGGTGGGGCGTGTAGGGCCGGCTTTCGGGGCGCACCTGAGGCAGGTGAATGGCGCACCAAGCCATGAGCCGGGCGTGCAAGGCCCGCAGGGCCGCGTCTTCGTGCACGCGCACAAACAATGTGCGGTCGCCAAACCAGGCAAAGCCATCCAGCGCCACCTCAAACGCCGCCTCGCCGGCCGCGAAGGCGGCCAGTGCGGTCATGCAAGCTTGCTCAAAATCAACCGTTTCGCGCAGCGGCGGCAGCAGGGTAATGTGCGGCGGCAGGCGCACGGCGTTGCGGCTGCCCGTGCGGGCGTGCACCTCTTGCTTGAGAGCCCAGGTCTGCGAAAAAACGGGTTCGGGCGGCAGCAAAGCCAGCAGGTAGAGCGGTTGCATAGGCCCGCAACGCAGGGCCGCGCGGGCCGGTTGCGGCCGGGGCTAGCCCGCTCCTGCGGCGCTAGGTCCGGCTTTTGTCGGGCTTGGGCACGGGGCCAGCTTCGGCAAACACCTCGCGCAGCTGCGCGGGGGCCAGCTCGGTAAAGTCGCGGATGACCAGCAGCGGAGCCTGAAAATCGCGCCCCGGCAGCGTCGAGGCCACGGCTACGCAGCGCATGTGGGCACGGTAGGCGGCCTGCTCGCCCAGCAGCGCATCTTCAAATACCACGCAGTTTTCGGGTTTCACGCCTAGCTTGTCGGCCGTCACGGCGTAGGTGTCGGCGTGGGGCTTGCCCTTGTCCACGTCGTCTTTGGTGATGACCACGTCGAAGAAGCGGCGCAGGTTGAGGTCGTCGAGAATGTAGCCGATGGTATCCTGGCCCGAGCCGGTGCCGAGCCCAATTTTGAGGCCGGCGGCGCGGGCCGCTTCCAGAAACTCGACCAAGCCGGGCTGGGGCCGGCGGTCGTCCCAGTAAAAAGTACGGTACAGAAACTCGCGCTGGGCGGCCAGCTCGTCGAGCTTGTCGGCGGGCTGCGGCTTATCGGCAAAGGCTTCCTTGAGGATGTCGGACGCCGGGGCGCCATTGAGGCGGCGCAGCAGCTGGGTAGCATCGGCCTGCACGCCCTGGTCGCGGAAAAGGGCCTGGAAGGCGCGGGCCTGCACGTGGGTGTTGTCGATAAGGACGCCGTCCATATCGAAGATGAGCGCTTGTAAATCGGGCATCAGGAGAGAAGGTAATCGCGGCGTAATGCAGCCCGGCTAGGCTGCACGGTATCTTTGCCGGCCTCTCTTTACCGGCTGTTGAATGAAAAAGATATTGCTGCTCGCTTTAATGGCCTTGCCCGCGGTGGCCCAGAAAAAGGGTCCGGCGCTGGCCCGGCCCAAGCTGGTGGTGGGCATCGTGGTCGACCAGATGCGCTACGACTACCTCTACCGCTACTGGAGTAAGTTCGGCAGCGGGGGCTTTCGGCGGCTGCTGGGCGAGGGCTTTAGCTACGAAAGCTGCCACTACAACTACGTGCCCACCTACACCGGGCCGGGCCACACGAGCGTGTTTACGGGCACCACGCCGGCCACCCACGGCATCGTGGGCAACAACTGGTTTGAGCGCGAAACCGGCAAAACAACGTATGTGACGGAGGACAAAAGCGTACAGCCGGTGGGTGGCACCGCCGCCGCCGGCCAAATGTCGCCGCGCCACAACCTCACCACCACCATCACCGACGAGCTGCGGCTAGCCACCAATTTTCAGAGCAAGGTTATCGGCGTCTGCATCAAGGACCGGGGCAGCATCCTGCCCGCCGGGCACGCCGCCAACGCCGCCTATTGGTACGATGGCTCGAACGGGGGCTTCATCACGAGCACCTTCTACACCCAGGCCCTGCCCGATTGGGTAGCCAGGTTCAACGCCGCCGGCCACGCCGCCGAGTACCTTACCAAGCCCTGGACCACGCTGCTACCCATCGAGCAGTACACCGAAAGCACGCCCGACGACGTGGCCTGGGAAGCGGCCTTCAAGGGCGAGGCCAAGCCGGTGTTTCCGCACGACCTGCCCAGCCTGAGCGCCACGCCGCCCGCCGCCGTGAAGGCCAACGAAAAGGCCTCGGGCGAGAAGCAGCCCGCCGCGCCCACCCGCAACCTCGACCTCATTCGCAGCACGCCCTTCGGCAACTCGCTCACCGCCGATTTTGCCCTCGAAACCCTGCGCCAGGAGCAAATGGGCCAGCGCGGCACCACCGACTTTCTCACCCTCAGCTTCAGCAGCACCGACTACGTGGGCCACCAGTTTGGCACCGCCGCCATCGAAACCGAGGACACCTACCTGCGCCTCGACCGCGACCTGGCTAGGGTGCTCGCTGCCCTCGACAAGCAGGTGGGCAAGGGCCAGGCACTCGTGTTTCTCACCGCCGACCACGCCGCCGACCAGGCCGCCGGCTTTCTGGAGGCGCACCGCCTGCCGGGCGGCGGCCTGGGCGTGACGCCCCTGCGCGACTCGGTGCAGCGCGCCCTGGTGCGCCTGCACGGCCCCGGCCAGTGGATACTCGACTTTGAGAATCAACAGGTTTACCTCAACCGCGAGCTGCTGGCCCAGAAAAAGCTGGAGATGGCTAAGGTGCAGAATGAGGTGGCCGAAATCCTGCGCCTGCAGCCACACATCGCGCAGGCCATCTCGGCCACCGACTTGCAGCGCAATGCCTGGCCGGTGGGCCTGAGCATGTACCAGGCCAACGGTTTCTATGCCCCGCGCTCGGGCGACGTGCTGTTTGTGATGTCGCCGGGCTGGCTCGAAGCCTACTCCTACCCCGTGGTGAAGGGCACCACCCACGGTGCCAGCTGGGCCTACGACACCCACGTGCCGCTGCTGTGGTGGGGCTGGCACGTACGCCGGGGCGAGTCGAACCAGGAAGTCAAAATTGTGGATATCGCGCCCACCGTGGCCCGCTTCCTGCACATTCAGGAGCCGAGCGGGTGCAGCGGCGTGCCGCTTTTGGAGGTGATGAAATAGGCACTTCGGCGCTAGGCCGTTTCTTTACGTTATTGTTTTAAATTCCTTTCATTTCCCCTACCCTACAGTGGCCCAATTCAACCCCTGGCACGACGTATCGCGCGGCGATAACCTACCCGCAACCGTAACCGGCATTATCGAAATTCCCAAGAACAGCAAGGGCAAGTTCGAGCTCGACAAAGACAGCGGCCTGCTGATGCTCGACCGCGTGCTGTTCTCGGCCGTGCATTACCCCGCCGCCTACGGCTTCATTCCGCAAACGTATTGCGACGATAAGGACCCGCTCGACATCCTGGTTTTGTGCTCGGTCGATATCCCGCACATGTGCCTCGTCGAGGCCAAAGTCATCGGCGTGATGCAGATGCTGGACCAGGACGAGGAGGACGATAAAATCATCGCCGTAGCCGCCCACGACGTGAGCGTGAACCACTACAACGAGCTCGCCGACCTGCCGCCCTACATGATGCGCGAGATGCAGCGCTTTTTCGAGGACTACAAAGCCCTGGAGCAGAAGCACGTAGAAGTAAAGCAGTTCCTGGGCCGCGAAGATGCCTACCGCATCATCAACGAAAGCGTCAAGCTCTACGAAGAAACCTTCGGCGACCGCAAGAAGACGAGCTAGCTGTTGCTCAAAAACAACTACGCAACGTCATGCTGAGCAAAGCGAAGCATCTCGCCCGCACCGCTAGGGGTACTACCTCTGGCAGTGCGGGCGAGATGCTTCGCTTTGCTCAGCATGACGTTGTTTTGGTTGGATTGCCTTGATTCACTTCGCTTTCCCTTGCCAGCCCATGCCCACCGCTCGCCGCGCCCTGCCCCTGCGCCTGCTCGATGCGCTGCTCTTCAGCAGCGGGTGGCTGGCGGGCGCCGCCGCGGCCCAAACGGCGACCACCCTGCGCCTGTGGCCGGGGCTAACCAGCGGGGCGGCGGGGCTGCACGTGGTGGTGCTGGTGTTTGCGGCCACGCTGCTCACCTACAACCTCGATGCGGCGCTGCCCTTCAAGTACCGGCAGCCGGCCGGGGCCTCGGGGCGCAAGGCCTGGCAGCAGCAGCACCGCCCGGCGCTGGTGGTCCTGGCCGGCGCGGCGGGCCTGTCGGGCGCCTACCTGCTGCTGGCCGATAGCTGGGTGCATTTTTTGCCAGTGCTACTGCCGCTGGCGGCGCTGGCCATCGGCTATTCGTGGCCGGTGCTGCCGTGGCGCGGGCGCTGGCACGCCATCCGCGAGGTGCCGCTGCTGAAGGTTTTTTTGATTGCGGGGGTGTGGACGGCCGTGACGGTGGGCCTGCCCGCGCTGGCCTTGCACCAGCCGCTGGCCTCGGCGCTGGGGCTAGCGGGCCAGCGGTTTTGCCTGGTTACGGCGCTAGCCATTGTGTTTGATATTCGGGATTATAGCCGCGACCGGGCGGTGGGGCTGCGCACGTTTCCGGTGCTGCTGGGCGTGGGCGGGGCCAAGGCCGTGTCGCTGGCTTTTTTGGCGGGCTCGCTGGCGCTGGGGCTAGCCCGCGCCGCGCCGCCGCTGCCCGTGCTGCTGGCTACCGGGCTAGCTACTGCCGTGGTGCTGGCCGCTCAGGAAACGCGCGGCGACTACTTCTTCGCCCTGCTCACCGATGGCGTGCTGCTGCTACCGGCCGTGGCTTATTTGCTGGTTTAGCCTGCGGTTGGCGAAGAATAGCAAGTGGTAGCCTGACTGGGCTGGGCTGGCGAACCGTTTTTTTGCACTACTCGGCCGGAGGTAATTAACGAAATCAACTTGTCAATTGCTACTTTTAGCGCCACGAATCTAGCTACTCCCTGAAATATCACTAGGTGTGGCAACCGTAGCCCACGAAACGCAGTAGCCTTACCTTAGCGCACCTAGCACCCACGTCCTCACCTTAGTTAGCCTATGCACTGCTCTACTTTTCTGCGTCCGTGGCTACTCGTCGGCGGGCTGGTGCTGAGCCTGCTGGCCGGCAGCCACGCCACCCACGCCCAGGGCCAGCAGCCGGCCACGCCGCCCGTGCCCGCCATGCGCGAAATTGCACTCGACAGCGTGCAGGCCGTGCCCCAGGCACTCGATATTGCGGGCTGGCTACTGCTCGATAAAGACATTCAGCTGGAGCTGAGTGGGGCCGTGCAAAATCTGTACAACTTCAAGTTTGACAAGGCTGACAAGCAGTTTCATTCGCTGCAAAGGCGCTACCCCAAGCACCCGATGGCATACTTCCTGCTAGGCCTGAGTACTTGGTGGAAGATGATGCCCGCCAACGCGACCGACACCCGCTACGATAAGCCTTTCCTGGCCTACCTCGACACCGCCCAAACCAAGGCCGAGGCCCTCTACAAGGCCGACGCGCACAACTACGAAGCCTGCTTCTTCCTGTCGGCGGCCTACGGCATGGAAGCCCGCCTGCACGCCGAACGCCACAACTGGCGCAAGGCCACCGTGGCGAGCCGCCGCGCCCTCGTTTACTTCGAAAAAAGCCAGGAAGCCAACGGCTTAAGCTCCGAGTTTTTATTCGGCGCCGGCCTGTTCAACTACTACGCCGTGTGGATAGGCGAGGAATATAAATGGCTGCGGCCAGTGCTGTTTTTCTTCCCCAAAGGCGACCGCGAGCGCGGGCTGGCCCAGCTGCGCCAGGTGGGCAAAACGGCCTTCTACACCGCCACCGAGGCCAATTTTTTTCTAATCACGATTCTCAACAGCGACCGCGAAAAAAAGGCGGCCGAGGCCTACCCGCTGGCCCGGCAGCTCGCCACGCAGTTTCCCGACAACTCCCGCTTTCAGCTCGACTACGCCAAGCTGGCCTTCAAGCTCGGCAAGTTTGAGGAAAGTGAGGCGGCCAGCCGCGAGGTGCTGCGCAAGTATGCGGCCGGGCAGGTGGGCTACGAGGCCTACTCGGGCCGGGCCGCCACCTACATTATGGGCTACCTGATGCAGTATAAATACCACGACCTGCCCCAGGCCAAGGACTACTACCAGCGTTGCATGGCCTACTCCGAGCAGGCCGGCATGGCTAAGCAGGGCTACTACATTTTTGCCGAAACCGGGCTAGCCCGCCTGGCCCTCAACAACAGCGACCCCGCCACGGCCCGCCGCTACTACCGCGCCGTGCTCGAGCACAGCGACAACGGCGAGGAGTCTTACCTCGAAGCCCGCGACTGGCTGCGCAAACACCCACAGTAGCATCCGGGCACCTAGCCGACGTGCAACCAGGCGTTAATTGCCCGCTGGCTAGCAGTCAAGTAACGCCTTTATCATCAAGCACCTACTTAGCCGTTTGGCCAGGCATTGCAGGAGGCCTCTTTGCTTGCGCCCGCCGGGCAGGGCGGGCTTCCTGCAACCAATCGGAGCGGATTGCTATCTCTTTAGGAAGCCTAGCTCACTGGCGGCATACACATGAAGATTTCTAGCTTGCTCACCCTCGGCCTGCTGGCTGCCCCGATGCTTGGCCAGGCGCAAACGGGGCAGCCGATACGCTTTGGCCTCAAGGCCGGGGCTACGCTTGCTACCATTGTGGGCCCCGGCACCAGCGGCGCGCCCGCAGTATCGCCGCTGCTGGGCGGCGTGGGCGGGGTGTTTGCCACGGTGCCACTAGGGTCGGCGCAGCGCTGGTTTTTGCAGCCCGAGCTGCTTTACAGCCAGCAGGGCTACCGGCTGCGCAATTCGCCTACCGACTACGAGGCCACTATTCGCTCGGGCTACCTCAAGCTGCCGTTGCTGCTGGGCGTCACGCACGGCGGCTTCTTTGCGGCCGTCGGGCCGCAGGTCGGCTACCTGGTGAACGACCGCCGCACCTTCCGCTTTCACGAGTATTCTCCCACCACGGGGCCTTCGCCGGATGTCTCTGAAAACGTTAATACCGACCTGCGCGGCTACCAGCGCTGGGAGTTTTCGGCCGTGGCGGCGGTGGGCTACCGCTGGGCCTGCGGCGCCGGCCTCGAGCTGCGCTACAGCGACACCTTCGCCAGCCAGTCGCGCAACGGGCAGTTCAGCACCTACGGCTACCCCGATGCCCACAGCCTGAGCGGCCAGGTGCAGGCCAGCTACCTGCTGCCCTGGCACTAAGCCAAGGCTAGCGGGTGAGCGTGGCCAGCGCCGGCCCGATGTGCGCCACCAGGTCGCCGGCCACCAGCCCGGCCTCGCCGGTTTCGGCGGCGGCCAAGTCGCCGGCCAAGCCGTGGGCCAGCACAGCGAGGCGGGCGGCCAGCAGGGCATCGAGGCGCTGGTCGGCGCGCAGGGCCAGCACAAGGCCCGTGAGCACGTCGCCGCTGCCGCCGGTGCCCATGCCGGGGTTGCCGGTGCTGTTGAAATAGACCTGGCCATCGGGCGCGGCCACCGCGGTGTAAGCCCCTTTCAGAATGACGATGCAGCGGTGCTTTTGGGTGAATTCGCGCAGTAAATCGAGGCGGTGGTAGTCGTCACGGGCCTTCTCAGTGAGGCGCGTAAACTCGCCGATGTGGGGCGTGAGCACGGTATTTTCGGGTAGCTGGGCTAGCAGCTCGCGGTGCTCACCGAGCAGATTGAGGGCGTCGGCATCGATAACGAGCGGCACCTTGGCTTCGCGTAACAATCGTTCAAGCACGGCCCGGCTAGCCTCGTTTTGGCCCAGGCCGGGGCCAATACCTACCGCCTGGTACGGCTTCAACTCGGGCAATTCGCTGATGAAATCGGCCTGCGCATCGGCCAGGCACATGGCCTCGGGCCTGGTAGTCTGGATGATGTCGTAGCCGCAGCCCGGCACCGCCACCGTGAGCAGGCCCGCACCACCGCGCAGGCAGGCCCCGCTGGCTAGCACGGCCGCGCCCACCTTGCCCCGGCTACCCGCCAGCAGCAGCGCGTGGCCGAAGGTATTTTTATAAGCAAACTTGCCGCGCCTGGGCAAGGTCACGTCGGGCTGGCGGGCGGCTAGGGCTGCGTCGAAACCCGCCACGCCCGGCAGGCGCGTAAGCTGCCAGGGTGTAGCGGCCTGCGCGATAAAATCGGGGCTCAGGCCGATGTCTACCACGTGCCATTCGCCCACGTACTCAGCATTTTGCGGCAGCAGAAAGGCCAACTTGGGCAGTCCGAAGCTGATGGTGTGGCTAGCCCGCACCACGGGTGCCTGGGCGTCGGGCTGGGGCGCGTCGGCCAGCAGGCCGCTGGGCAGGTCGATGGCCACCACGCGGGCCTGGCGCTCATTGAGGTGGCGCACCACGGCGGCGGCTATACCATCGAGCGGGCGGTTGAGGCCGGTGCCAAAAAGGGCGTCAATCACCAGCGTGCCGGGCGGGATTTCTGGCAAATTATCCGCGCTTACTTCTTGAATAGCGATGACTTTGGGCAGCACGTGGTGGTTGTACTCGTAGTCGTCGGAGTACTTATTGGCGGGCAGCAGGCTCAGCCGCACGGCGTAGCCCGCCAGATACAGCAGGCGGGCCAGGGCCAGGCCATCGCCGCCGTTGTTGCCGGGGCCGCACAGCAGCAGAATTTCGCCCGCCTCGGCCGGGGTGTAGTGCTGGTAGAGCCAGCCGGCCAGCGCAATGGCCGCGCGCTCCATAAGGGCCGTGGAGGTGGTGCGCTGCTCGCGGATGGTGGCCTGGTCGAGCGCGCGGATTTGGGCGGCGGAGAGGAGTTTCATAGGGTGACTTTTACGCCGGAAGCCGCCCGCGGGCTACTTTCGGCCATGCAAAGAACCACTCGCTTTTTCATTGTGCCCGGCCTGGGCAGCTCGGGGCCCGACCATTGGCAAACGTATTTTGAGCGTCAAAATCCCGATTTCACCCGCGTCGAGCAGCGCGAGTGGGACGCCCCCGACCGCACCGAGTGGGTCGAAACCCTGGAGCAGGCCCTAGCCGGCGAGGACCTTAGCCAAGTGGTGCTCATTGCGCACAGCCTGGGCTGCCCCACGGTAGCGCACTGGGCTGCCACCTACGGCCACCACATTAAGGGTGCGCTGCTGGTGGCCCCGGCCGATGTCGAAACCGCATCATTCGCCCAATTTCCGACCACTGGCTTTGGGCCAATGCCGCTGCAGCGGCTGCCTTTTCCGAGCAAAGTAGTGACGAGTACCACCGACCAATGGGTGAGCGAAGAACGCGCCCGGCAGTTTGCCGAGGCCTGGGGCAGTGAGCTGGTGGTGGTTGGCGACGCCGGCCACCTCAATGCGGCCAGTGGCTTCGGCGACTGGCCCGCGGGGCTAGCAATGCTGCAAGACTGGGCCTAGCCCCGCCGATTGAACCCTGCGCCGCGGCAAACGTTTTACCAGTACCAAACCTCAGCCATAGCTTTTATGCAAACCTGGAACGACGTTATCCGCCTGGCCAACCACGGCGCCCCTACCCCGCCCCGCCGCGTGGAAAAAACCGCCGCCGAGTGGCGCGCCCAGCTCACCCCCGAGCAGTACCACGTAACCCGCGAGCACGGCACCGAGCGCGCCTTCACCGGCGAATACTGCGAAGCCCACGAGGCCGGCCTCTACGCCTGCGTGTGCTGCGGCACCCCGCTCTACGACTCGCGCACCAAGTTTGAGAGCGGCACCGGCTGGCCCAGCTTCACGCAGCCCGTCGACGAGGCCGCCATCAAGTACAAGAAAGACACGAGCTACGGCATGACCCGCGTGGAAGTGCTCTGCAACGTGTGCGATGCCCACCAGGGCCACGTTTTCCCCGACGGCCCGGCCCCCAGCGGCCTGCGCCTGTGCATCAACTCGGCCAGCGTGAAGCTGGTGACGACCAAGGAGCCGGCCGCGTAGTAACGGCAGCAGTTGATTAAAAGCGTCCGTCATGCTGAGCTTGCCGAAGCAGCTTGGTCGGGGTCGTTAGGATTAGTAATCCTAGCGGTACGACCAAGCTGCTTCGGCAAACTCAGCATGACGGACGTTTTATCTTTGTTCATTATTTCTCCTTCCTAGCTAATTTTTCCCACCCATGTCGTTGCTTTTCACCGATTTCGCTTCCTGGCAGGCACACTGCGCCGCCACCGGCGAGCCGCTCTACCAGCCCGTGCTGGCCTACGAGATTGAGCAGAAGGGCGCGACTGAAGAAGCCATCTGGCCCACCCTGCAACGGGCCTACGACGTGATGCGCGACGCCGTGCACGAGGGCCAGACCGGCAACATGACTTCGCGCTCGGGCATGATAAACAACGGCGCCAAGAAGATTGCCGCCTCGCCCATCACGGTGCTTTCGCCCGAGTTCAAACAGCTCATCGTGAGCGCGCTAGGGGCCAAGGAAGTAAACTCGTGCATGGGCCGCGTGGTGGCCGCGCCCACGGCCGGCGCCTCGGGCATCTTGCCGGGCGTACTCACCACTATCCAACGCATTCACAACCTCGACGACCGCAAAATCCTGGAAGGCCTGCTGGTAGCGGCCGGCGTGGCGCTCATCATCGAGCAGAATGCCTCGCTGGCCGGCGCCGTGGGCGGCTGCCAGGCCGAAACCGGCTCGGCTGCCGCCATGGGCGCGGGGGCCATTGTGTACTGTCTGGGTGGCTCGGTTGACGAAACGTTTGCGGCCGTGGCCATCACCATTCAGTGCATGCTCGGGCTGGTGTGCGACCCGGTGGCGGGCCTCGTGGAGGTGCCGTGCGTGGTGCGCAACGCCTCGGCGGCGGCCATCGCGTTTTCGTCGGCCCAGATTGCCATTGCGGGCGTCGACCCGGTTATTCCCGTCGACCAGTGCGTGGCGGCCCTCGGCGAGGTGGGCCAGAGCATGGAAACGCGCTACAAGGAAACCGCCCTCGGCGGGCTAGCCAACACCCGGCGCGGCCGCGAAATCGAAAAAATGGTGCTGGTGCAGGACGTCAACATCCTGCCCGATGAATAGCCTCTAGCCAACTAATAATCAGCCTACTGAATGGTGGGCGGCGTCATCAGTAGCGCCCCCAGGAATTTGAGCGCGGGCTCGTAGCGCAGCCGGCGCTCGTGGTAGTGCTGCCAGGCCGTTTCTTCATCGGCGCGCATGGGCAAGTCGGCGGCTAGCAGCGCCTGCCAGGCCTCGGCAAATTCGGCGCGGCCGGGGGTAGTGGCCGCCATTTCTTCGGAGGTGCGCAGCTCGGCCGGCTCGATGCCCGATTTTTTGTCAAAAAAGCGGTGCACGCGGTTCAGGGCCAGCACACCGGCCTTAAAAGTCAACTCGACCTGCCGCGAGCGGGCCACATCGAGGGCCGAAAACAGCAGATTGGCCGCGTCGAGGATGAGGCCGGCCGCCAGCACCCACGAGCGCCCGGCCTGCGGCGAGCGGAAAAAAGCCAGCACGGGCAGCGAGGTGTGGCTTTCGTCAATTTCCACCAGCCACTGCTCCCAGGCCAGCCACTGGTCGTCGTCGTTCGAGAAGTCCTTGTCGTGCCCTAGCCACAGCAGCAGACCCACCGCCGAAGCCGGCACGCCGGCCCGCAGCTCAAGCTGGGCCACTACCATTTCGCGCCGCGAAAAGGCCTGGTAGATAGTGGGTAAATACGAAATAAGCAGCGTGAGCAGCAGCAACCCCAACGTAGCCTCAGAATAGCTGAAAACATTGACTATCAACCCATTTTGCTTGGTAGTACCCAGCGTGAGCAGCGAGCTGCCACTCAGCTCGTAGCTTTTGGTGAGGTTATCGACATCCAGCGCCCAATAAATGCCGGTGTAGCCCAGCCCCACCAGCGCCAGCCAGCCAATGGGCAGTGCCACCAGCGCCACCGGCGCATAGTGCGCCATAATGCGGTCGCGGTTGGCGTAATTGTTGGCCCGCTTGGCCGCGAAGTCAAAAATTGACCGTATTCCGCTGAAAACAAAGGCATTGAGCCGCACCGACTCGTTGCGCGGCAGCACAAATGAGCGGATGGCCCCCGACACGGTAGTAATAACCAGCCAGCCGCCTACCAGCCCAGCCAGTACGCGCAACGTTTGTTCGATACTTGATGACATGCGCCGTGTACGGGCTAGCCTCGCTAAACGCCGCTAATGGCTAGCCTGCCACAGCTGCCGAAACGACTTGTCGGCCACCTTGAGGCTTGCGCGGCGCTTGCGCCAGCCGGCCTGGTCGAGCAGGTAGCCGAGGCTGAAATCTTTGAGGCGGCCGGGCAGCACGTCGAGCGCCCAGCGGTGGCGCATGCTCCAGCGCCAGAGGCCGATGGCTAGCCTCTCGGTGGGCGCGTTGTGGCCCTCAGCCACGCTTTGCTGGCGATTGAGCAGCAAGAGGTTGTGCAGGTTGATGCGCACCGGGCACACACTGGTGCAGGCCCCACACAGGCTGCTGGCAAAGCTCAGGTGCTGGTGCTCTTTCAGCCCGCTCAGGTGCGGGCTGATAACCGAGCCGATGGGGCCCGAATAGGTGGTTTCGTAGGTATGGCCGCCGATATTCTTGTACACCGGGCACACGTTGAGGCAGGCCCCGCACCGGATGCAGCGCAGCGCCTCGCGGCGGTCGGGCGTGGCGAGCAAGTTGGTGCGGCCATTGTCGAGCAAAATGACGACCATCTCGGTGGGGCCATCGGGCTCACCGGGCTGGCGCGGACCGAAGTACACGGTGTTGTACACCGTGACTTGCTGGCCGGTGCCGCTGGTGCTAAGCAGCGGCCAAAACAGGTCGAGGTCCGTGAGTTGCGGGATAACTTTCTCAATACCAACCACCGCGATATGCAAATCAGGGAAGGTAGCCGAGAGGCGGGCGTTGCCTTCGTTCTCGGTCACGGCCACGCCGCCCTCCTTGGCAATCAGGAAGTTACCGCCCGTAATGCCGACTTCGGCCGCGGTGTACTTGTCGCGCAGCAAGTGCCTAGCCGTGAGCACCAGTTGCTGGGCATCGTCGGTGTGGGCAATGCCGAGGTGCTTGACAAAGATGTTGGCGATGTCGGCCTTGCTCAGGTGCATGGCCGGCGTCACGATGTGGTAGGGCCGCTCGCCGTTGAGCTGCACGATGTACTCGCCCAGGTCGGTTTCGACCGACTCCACGCCCCGGCTTTTGAGGTACTGGTTGACGTGGATTTCCTCGGTGGTCATGCTCTTGGCCTTTACCACGGTACGCGCCTGGCGTGCCTCCGTGAGGCGGCCAATTTCGGCCAGGGCTTCCGCGGCCGTGTTGGCCCACACCACGTGGCCACCCCGGGCGGTGAAGTTCTTTTCGAATTCCAGCAGGTACTCATCGAGCTTTTCGAGGACCTGCGCCTTGAGGCTAGCGGCGCGGGCGCGGGCCAACTCGTGGTCGGCGTAGTGCTGCATACCGGCGCCCACGGCCGCGTCGTACTTGCCGATGTTGAAGCGGATTTTGCGGCGGTGCTCGAGGTCGAAGGCTTTGGTTTCGGCATCGGTCTGGAAGGCGGTGGCTTTCGTGAGCATGGCAGGCAGCGAGAAAAGGGAAAACGCCGGGCGGAGCAAGGCTGGCTAGCCCTGCTCCGCCCGGCGCCCTGGCTACGTTAAAGTTACGGCTTGTTGGAGTCAACTACCGGCTTGGCATCGCGGTTGGCGAGGTCCCAGGCCAGGAAGAACACCAGTCGCGCCCGCGCCTCCAGCTTGTCAAACTCGATTTTAGAAATCTCGTCGCTCGCCTCGTGGTAGTCGGCGTGCACGCCGTTGAAGAAGAACGCCACCGGAATACCCTTCTTGGCGAAATTGTAGTGGTCGGAGCGGTAGTAAAACCGATTCGGGTCGGCGGGGTCGTTGAAGCGGAAGTCAAGGTCAATGTTGCCGTGCGCGCGGTTGGCCGTTTGCAGCGCCTCGTGCAATTGCGAGGAAAGCTTGTCGGAGCCAATGACGTACACGTAGTTGGGCTTGCCCTCGTGGCCCACGTCGGTGCGGCCTATCATGTCGATGTTGAGGTCGGTCACCGTATTCGCCAGCGGGAAAATCGGGTGGTCGGTGTAGTATTCCGACCCTAGCAGCCCCTTTTCCTCACCCGTGTTAGCCAGAAATAAGATGCTGCGGCGCGGCCCGTGCCCGGCGTGCGCCGCCTTGGCAAACGCCTGCGCGATGCTGAGCATCCCTACCGTGCCCGAGCCATCGTCGTCGGCCCCGTTGTACACCTCACCGCCGATGACGCCGAGGTGGTCGTAGTGCGCCGACACCACCAGGATTTCGTCTTTCAAATCGGTGCCCGGCAAGAAGCCCAGCACGTTTTCGGTCGTCACGGCCGTGCGCTGCTGCGGCGCGCTAATGCTGAATTTCACCGGCTTGAACTTGCTGGCCACCGGTTGCTTGGCGGCGGCCGTGGCCGTGGCATACTGCGCCAGGCTAGCGGCATTGGTGCCCAACACCTTTAGGATCAGCGCGGGCGAAAGGAAGAACGCGGGCGCCCGGCTGCCGGGCTGGTCGGCGAAGGCGATGGTGGGCTGCATCACGCGCGGGGCTAGCCGGGCGGTCATTTTCTCGAAACGGTCGGCCGGCTCCTGACTCACGAAGAACACACTGCGGGCGCCCTTAGCGGCGGCCAGCGCGGCCTTGGCCCGGAAATCGACGCCCCACTTGGTGGGCGTGCCATCGGGGCTGAGCACCGACTTGCCCTCGGCCGTACGCGGCTCGCCGAGCAGCACGAGGAGGTCTTTCCCCTTCATATCCAACCCTTTGTAGTCCGAATACGCGCCTTCCTCAATGCCGTAGCCCACGAATACGGGCTGCACGGCCGTGGCCTGGTCGAAGGGCGTGCGCCCGAAGGCGTAAAAATCTTTCAGCCACTCGTAGGCCTTGCCACCCACCGTGACGGTGCCGCCCGGCTGCCAGGCGCTGCGCTCCATGCCGAAGGTTTGCAGGTAGGGGTTGGCCGCATTTGCCGCCACGGGCGCTTGCAGGCTGTCATTCTTGAACTGCTGGCTGATGTAGGCGGCGGCCATTTTCTGGCCTTTGGTGCCAGTTTCGCGGCCTTCATACTCATCCGAGGCCAGCACCGAGAGGTCGCGGCGCAGGTGCTCCTGGGTCACGTAACGCTCGGCGTACTGGGTGGCGTAGTCGGCGGGCGCGGCGGGCTGGGGGCTAGCGGGCTGGGCGGCTTTTTTGGTAGCGGAGCCCGGCTTGAGCTTGGTTTTGACTTTGGTAGTTTGAGCGAGCAGCGGGGCGGGCAGGGCCAGCGCGAGGGCTAGCAGAGCAGTGTATTTCATAAAATAACGAGCGGAAAGGCAGTAAAAACAGGGTTACGCCTGCTGAATGAGCACGGTAGCGTAAGCGGCCACGCCCTCCTGGCGGCCCACGAAGCCCAGCTTTTCGGTGGTGGTGGCCTTGATGGAAATATCGTCTTCGGGCACGCTCATCACCTCGGCCAGGGCGGCGCGCATGGCCGGAATGTGCGGGTTTACCTTGGGCTTTTCGAGGCAAATGGTAGAATCTATGTTACTGACTTCGTAGCCTTTGGCGCGAAGAATAACCATGACTTCGGCCAGCAGCTTCTTGCTATCGATGCCCTTGTACTGCGGGTCGGTATCGGGGAAATGGAAGCCGATGTCGCGCAGGTTGGCCGCACCCAGCAGGGCATCGCAGATGACGTGGATGAGCACGTCGGCATCGGAGTGGCCGAGCGCGCCGTGGGTGTGCGGCACCTCGATGCCCCCCAGCCAGAAGGGCAGGCCAGGCTGCAATTGGTGAACGTCGTAGCCGAAGCCAACGCGGATTTTCATGTGCGCTAAAAAAAGTGGGAAAAAGCTGCCCCGCCACGAAAGTAAAACCGCGGGCCACTCGTCATGGCTAGCGCGGCCCGAGCGGGGCCAGCCGGATGCGAAAAGAAACTTGGGAAACTTTGAACTCACTTAAAGTTTCCGGCGTATCTTTGCCGTGCAAAACATGGAACCCAAAGACCGAATTCTGACCCGCGCGGCCGCGCTCTTTCTGCGCAACGGCATCAAGAGCGTGAGCATGGATGACATTGCCACGGAGCTCGGCATGTCGAAAAAGACGCTGTATAAAACCTTCACCAATAAAGATGAGATAGTGCTGGGCGTGATGAGCACGCACCTGTGCCAGGCCCAGGGCGAGTGCGCCCGGATGGCTAGCCACGCCACCGACGCGGTGCAGGAGATGCTCAACATTTCGGCCTGGGCCGACCAGGAGTTTGCCAACATCCACCCGAGCATTTTTCACGACCTGCGCAAGTATTACCCCACCGCCTGGGCGCTGTTTTCGGAGCACAAGGGCACGTTTATTCTCGACCAGATAACGAAAAATCTGCGCCGGGGCATTGCCGAAGGGCTGTTTCGCGCCGACCTCGACGTGGAGGTGCTCGCCCGCCTCAACCTGGCCCAGATAGAGCTGGCCTTCAACGCTGACCTCTACCCCCCCACCCAATTTGCGCCCGTGCGGGTGAACAAGGTTTTTGATGAGCATTTTTTGCTGGGGGTCGCCACGCTCAAAGGTCACCGGCTTTTTAATAAGTACCAACACATTACGGAAGAAGAATAGGCTGGCTATCAGCTCTTTTCAACCCGCTCCTTCTTTCACACACCCATGAAAAACAGTACCCTTCGGGTATGGCTGGCGGCTTCGGCGCTGGCCTTGGGGCCGCTGGCCCCTTCGCTGGCCGTGGCGCAGGCTCCGGCGGCGCTTGCCCCGCCCCTCGCCGGCCCCATGCCCCTGAGCCTGAGCCAGGCCGTGCGCTACGCCGTGGCCAACAAGCCCAGCCTGCTGAGCACCCGCCTGGCCGAGCAAACCGCCCACGCCAAGGTGGGCGAGATAAAGGCCCAGGGCCTGCCCCAGGTGAACGTGGCCACCAACGTGGCCGACAACTTTAAGCTGCAAAAGAGCCTGCTCGACGCGAGCGCCTTTAGCGGCGGCGCGGGTACCCTGAATGGTACTACGCTCACGCAGCGCGACATTGCGGCCGCCCAGGCTGGCCAGGCCGTGACCCTGACGCCCGCCTACGCGGCGGCCGTGCCGCTGCCGCCCCAGGCCATTGCCTTCGGTCTGCAATACGCGGGCAACTCGTCGATTAATTTCTCGCAGCAGATTTTTGACGGCTCGTATCTCATTGGCCTCAAGGCCTCTAAGGTATATGAGGAGCTTTCGAAGAAGCAAACCCAGCAGGCCGAAATCGACGTGGTGGAGCAGGTGAGCAAAGCCTACTATAGTACGCTCGTGGCCCGCTCGCGGCTAGCCCTGCTGGCCCGCAACGTGCAGCGCCTCGACACGGTGCTTTACCAAACCAACCAGACGTTTAAGGCCGGCTTTGCCGAAAAGCTCGACGTGGACCGCCTGCGCGTGCAGCGCAACAACCTAGTAGTGGAGCAGCAGAAGGCCCAGCGCCTCACCGAGTTGAGCGTGGCCCTGCTGAAATTTCAGATGGGCCTGCCGCAGGCGCAGCCCGTGCAGCTCACCGACTCGCTCGGCGCGGCCGTGGTCGATGCCGGCAACCTGCGCCGTAACCTCGGCGCGGCCAATTTCAGCACCGGCGGCGGGGTCGATGGCCTCGGCAGCGTGCCCAGCGCGCCGCTTAATGTGCCTAGCGGGGCGCCCACCAGCGCGCCCGGCCTCAACAACAACAACGGCCAGCCAGTGCAGGCCCAGGCGGCGTTCAACTACAACAACCGCATCGAGTTTTCGACCTTGCAGACGCAGCAGGCCCTAGCCGGCCTCGACCTGCGCAACCGCTCGGCGGGCGCCTACCCGCGCCTGGCCTTCACGGCGGCCTACGGCTTTTCGGGCTCGGCCAAGTCGGTGAGCGAGCTATTTGCCTTCCGCGGGCCCGACTCGCGCAACTCGAACGGCTTTGCCAACCAGAACTGGTTTGGCTTTGGCAACGTGGGGCTAGCCCTCAACGTGCCGGTGTTCGATGGCTTCCGTCGCAAGTACCAGGTGCAGCAGGCGCGCATTGCGCAGCAGACCATTGAGCGGGGCATGGAAACGCTGCGCCAGAGCATCGACCTGCAGGATACGCAGAGCCGCACCACGCTCATCAACGCGCTTGATGTGCTTGACAACCAAAAGGCTAACCTGGACCTGGCCGCCGACGTGGCCCGCGTGACGCGCATCAAGTTCAACGCCGGCGTGGGCTCCAACATCGAGGTTATCACCGCCGAAACTTCGCTGCGCGAAGCCCAAACCAACTACTACGCCGCCCTCTACGACGTGCTGGTGGCTAAGGTAGACCGCGACAAAGCCACCGGCGAGCTATACTCGCAGGCTAAGTAACTTTTGTAATCGACTGTCATGCAGAGCGTAGCGAAGCATCTCGCGTGGCACAGTAACCCATTCGTTTCAACGATGCGAGCAAGATGCTTCGGCAGGCTCAGCATGACAGCTAGTTTTATATGAACCTCACTACTGCCCGTTTCTCCCTGCTCGCCGCTGCGCTTTTTCTGGCCTCGTGCGGCGGTGCCAAAGACCCGAACGCCGAGCTAGCCAAGCTCAAGGCCGACCAGGCGGCGACCCAGGCCAAAATTGCCGACCTGGAGGCCAAAACCGGCGCCGGCAAGGCCGCTGAGGCGGCCGGTGCCGTGCCGGTTTCCATCCTGAAAGTGGCTTCCGAAAACTTCGCGGGCTACCTCGATGTGCAGGGCCGGGTCGATTTTGACCAGAATGCCACGGTGGGCGCTCGTGCCGCCGGCACCCTCACCAGCGTGCGCGTGCAGCGCGGCGACCGCGTGAGCAAGGGCCAGGTGCTAGCCACCGTGGATGCCAGTATTTTGGACGCCAATATTGCCGAGCTGCGCACCCGCCTGGACCTCGCCAAAATCGTGTACGAAAAGCAGGCCGGCCTCTGGAAACAGCAGATTGGCACCGAAATTCAGTACCTGCAAGCCAAGAATACTTATCAGGGCTTGCAACGCAACCTAGCCACACTCAACCAGCAGCGCGCCCTCTACAATGTAGTGGCGCCCTACGGCGGCGTGGTCGATAATGTGATTCCGAAGTTGGGCGAAACCGTGGCGCCCGGCGCGCCGGTGGTGCAGCTGAATAGCGGCCAGGGTGGCAAGGTGCTAGCCGATGTGTCGGAAGCTTATGCCGGCAGCATCAAGGCCGGCGACAAGGCCCTAGTGACGCTGCCCGACCTGGGCACGGAGGAAATTCCGAGCACGGTGCGCACCGTGAGCCGCACGATTTCGGCCACCAGCCGCACGTTTACGGTAGAGCTGCGCCTGCCGAGCAACCAGGCTGGCAAGCTGCGCCCCAACATGGTGGCTACTGTGCGCATCCAAAACTACGGCCAGGCCAACGCCACTGTACTGCCCGTCGACCTCATTCAGCACGATGAGGAAAACGCCTACGTGCTGATAGTGAACCGCGAGGGCGGCAAGGCCACGGCGGCCAAGCGCGTGATTAAAACCGGCCAGACCTACAACGGCAAGCAGGAAATCACGAGCGGCCTCAAGGCGGGCGACGAGGTTATCTCGGCCGGCTACCAGAACCTGAACGAAGGCCAACTGCTGAAAATCAGCTAACTATCATCCCGCTCAACTAGCAACCTATTGTTATGCAAGACATTGAGAAGGAATTTGGACCCACTAGTTGGTCCATCAACAACAAGACGAGTATCTACATCATCACGCTGATGCTGTCGATAGCGGGCATTTTTGCCTACATCAAGCTCGGCAAGGAGAAGTTTCCCGACATCGTGATTCCGCGCATCATCGTGGCCACGGTGTACCCGGGCACCTCGCCGACCGACATCGAGAACCTGGTGACGCGCCAGCTGGAGAAGGAAATCAAGAGCGTGAACGGGGTGAAGAAAATTAACTCTACCTCGAACCAAGATTATTGTATTGTCGACGTGGAGTTTAACTCCGGCGTCGACGTGCAGGCGGCCAAGCAGCTCATCAAGGATGCCGTGGACAAGGCCAGCACCGAGCTACCCAACGACCTGCCCTCAGCGCCCCTGGTGAAGGAAGTGAACATCTCGGAGCAGCCGATTATGTACGTCAACCTGAGCGGCAACCTGCCCGCCGCGCAGCTCAAGAAGCTAGCCGACGACTTCCAGGATAAAATTGAGGCGCTGCCCGAAATCACCCGCGTCGACATTGTGGGTGCCTTGGAGCAGCAAGTAAACGTGGATGTGGACCTGTACAAGCTGCAAGCGTCGCAGCTCAGCTTCACAGATATTGAGAATGCCATTGCCCGCGAAAACATCACGGTATCAGGCGGTTCTATCGACGTGGGCGCGCAGAAGCGCGCCGTGCGCGTGGCCGGCCAGTACGTGAACGCCGCCGACATTGCCGACATTCAGGTGAAGAACCTGCGTGGCGCGCCGGTGCGCCTCGGCGACATTGCCACCGTGGCCGACGGCTTCAAGGACCGCGAAAGCTACGCCCGCCTCGACGGCCAGTCCACGGTGACGCTGAACGTGGTGAAGCGCCAAGGCGAGAACCTGCTCGACGCCTCCGACAAGATTCACGACCTCGTGAAAGAATCGCAGGCTAGCATGCCCAAAGGGTTGAAAATCACCATCACCGGTGATTCTTCCAACGAAACCCGCAACACCCTGAATGACCTCATCAACACCATCATCATCGGCTTCTTGCTAGTGACCCTGATTTTGATGTTCTTCATGGGCACCACCAACGCCCTGTTTGTGGGCTTGTCGGTGCCGCTGTCGATGTTCCTGGCGTTCATCATGCTGCCCATGTTCGGCTTTTCGCTGAACATGATTGTGCTTTTCGCCTTTTTGCTAGCCCTCGGTATCGTGGTGGATGACGCCATTGTGGTAATCGAAAACACCCACCGCCTGCTGCACGAGCACCCCAACCTGAGCACCGCCAAAGCGGCCAAGTTTGCCGCGGGCGAGGTGTTTATTCCAGTTTTGGCCGGTACGCTGACCACGGTGGCGCCGTTTGTGCCGCTCATGTTCTGGCCCGGTATTGTGGGCTCGTTCATGTTCTTCCTGCCGGTTACGCTTATCCTTACGTTGGGCGCCTCGCTGGTGGTAGCCTTCATCATGAACCCGGTGTTTGCCGTGAGCTTCATGAACCGCGACGAGCACCTCGACCACGTAGAGAAGCCGAAAGTGACACAAAATTTACTGATAACAACTGCGGTATTTGTCGGGCTTGGTATCCTCTTTCATTTTGCTGGCAGTGGTGGTAATTCTGCTGAAGTCAGTGCATCTGTTGCCCCAGGAGTTTCGGTTGGAGTAGGTGCAGAAGTATCGTCGCCCTTCCTGAAAACACACGGGCATTTTCTGGGCAATTTGCTCTTGACAATCATTGCCCTTGTCTGGCTCGATAAGTACGTGTTTGTGTACATGATAGCCGGCTTCCAGCGCAGCATTTTGCCGCGCTTTCAGAACGGCTACGCCCGCCTAGTGGAGCTAGCCGTGGGCGGCACGGTGTGGCGCCAGGGCGCCATCATTGCCGGCCTGCTGGTGCTGGGCGTGGTGAGCATTATGGCCGTGGGCGCGCGCAAGCCCAAGGTGGACTTCTTCCCAAAGGGCGACCCCAAGTTCATCTACACCTACCTGCGCATGCCGGTGGGCACTCGCGTAGAGGTCACGGACTCCATTACCCGCATCCTCGAACAGCGGGTGTATAAGGTGATTGGCCGCAACAATCCCGACGTGGAATCGGTGATTACCAACGTGGCTATCGGCGCCGGCGACCCTAGCGAAGCTACCGCCGCTGGCACGTCGCAGTCGCACCTGGGCAAGGTAGGCGTGGCGTTCAAGGAGCTAGCCGAGCAGAAGGGCAAGGCCACGCACATCTACATGGATGATATTCGCGAAGCCGTGAAAGGCATTCCCGGCGCCGAGGTTTCGGTAGACCAGGAGGCTAGCGGCCCGCCCCAGGGCAAGGCCGTGGCCATTGAGGTAGCCGGCGACGACTACCCCAAGCTAGCCGCGCTGAGCAAAAAAGTGGAGCGCTACGTGGACTCGCTCAAAATCGGTGGCATCGAAGACCTGCGCTCCGACTTGCAGGACCGCAACCCCGAAATCGGCGTCAACATCAACCGCACCCGCGCCAACCGCGAGGGCATCAGCACCGGCCAGATTGGCTCGGAAGTGCGCACCGCCATCTACGGCTTCGAGGCCAGCAAATTCAAAACCCCGGATGATGAGTACCCCATCCAGGTGCGCTACGCCAAGCCCTACCGCGACAACGTGAACGCCATTGTGAACGCCCCGCTAACTTTCCGCGACGCCACCGGCGCGGTGCGCCAGGTACCCATTTCGGCCATTGCCGATGTGACGTACGGCACCACCTACGGCGGCATTAAGCGCAAGGACACGCACCGCCTCATCACAATTAGCTCTAACGTGCTCAACGGCTTCACCGGCCCCGACGTGGTGGCCAACGTGGAGCGCGCCCTCAAAAGCTTCCCCACACCGCCGGGCTACACCGTGAAAATGGGCGGCGCCCAAGAAGACCAAAAGGAGACGAGCGACTTCCTCGGCATTGCCGCCGTGGGCGCCATCGCCCTCATCTTCTTAGTGCTCGTGACCCAGTTCAACTCGGTGAGCAAGCCGCTCATCATCCTCTCCGAAATCATCTTCTCGATTATCGGCGTGATGCTGGGGCTAGCCATCTCGGGCATGAACATCTCCATCGTGATGACGGGCGTGGGCGTAATCGCGCTGGCCGGCATCGTGGTGAAAAACGGCATCCTGCTTGTCGAGTTCACCGACATGCTGCGCTCGCAGGGGATGGGCCTGCACGACGCCCTCGTGACGGCCGGCCGCACCCGCCTCAACCCGGTTATCCTCACGGCCACGGCCGCCACGCTGGGCCTTATCCCGCTGGCCATCGGCCTCAACATCGACTTCTACGAGCTCTTCAACTCGGGCAATCCGCACTTCTTCCTGGGTGGCGAATCGGTGGTATTCTGGGGCCCGCTAGCCTGGACGATAATTTTCGGGTTGACGTTTGCAACCCTTATTACCCTGTTGGTAGTCCCGGTCATGTATCTCCTTAGCGAGAAACTGCGGGCCCGCATCACCGGCCGCGACTACAATTCGCCGCCCCCTCCCAGCGAGGTCGACCACGAGGAAGTAGAAGCCGCCACCCCGGCGGTACTGGCCTAAAGTTTGCGCCAACTCGTCGGTTTCTTCTCGCTACTCAGCGAGTGGCCAGAAGAAACCGATGGGGCCCCGCGTTACTTGCTGCACTAGCTCTAGCTCACCTTTTTTCTGCAAAAATTATGTTCACCGCTATCTCTACGCCGGCCTCCCCCAAAAGCATCGAACAACAAGTGCTGCGCATTATCAGCAAGCGCAAAGCCATCAAGGCCGTGCGCCTGCGCCGCACCGCTAGCCTCACCCGCGACCTGCGCTTCGACACCGTTGACCTGGTCGACATCATCCTCGAGCTGGAGCGTAACTTTCACATCACCGTGCCCGATGAAGTACCGTTTTACACCGTCGGTGACTTTGTGCGCTACGTCACGGCCCACGCAGCGTAATATCTGAACCGCTGATTTATCGAGTTCGGCGGATTATTCGGATTTTGAAGACGACTCATAGAACAGCTTTTGCCAGGGCTAGCCCTCAGTTCAAATAACTAGAAAGGCCACCCAAATGGGTGGCCTTTCTAGTTAGTGGCAATTTTAGTCGGCTTCAAAATCCAAGTAATCCGCCGAAGCCGATAAGTCCGCGGTTCAGGCAATTACCGCACGTTACCGCCGGTAGCCCCACGGCCGTCGTTGCCGTCGCGGCTGCCATCGGTAGTATTGGCCGTGACATCGGCGGGCGGGCCAGCCGGCTGCACATCGGGAGCTACGTCGTGCACCGCGCGCGCCGTGGAGCTGGTAGGCGAGCCTAGCCCGGCATCGGTAGCCGACTGGTTGGAGCCGACCGGGGCGCTGGGCAACTCGATAGTACCCGCATTTTTGGCCGAGGCCTGGCTGCGGGGCCATTGCCCACCGCTGCTAGCGTAGCTGCTGGCCTGAGCGCCGCGGGTCTGGTGCAGTTCGTCGTCCGTTACTACGGTCGAGGCTTTGGTAGCTTCCCACTCGTGAAACTTGTCCAGCTCGTGCTTAATGGAGGTTGAGAACCACGCTATCAGGGCCATATCGTCGAGCAAGCCCACTACCGGAATAAAGTCCGGAATCAGGTCAATCGGCGAGATGAAGTAGATGAGCACGGCCACGGCGGCCACCACCGTAGTGGTGGGTACGCCCGTGTACTCGCCCGCGGCACTCAGCTTGATGAGGCGAAACAGGCTTTGCAGTGTTTCCCAGGCTTCGTGGGCTAGGGTGCCAATTTCCTTTTTCTCACGGGCCTTGTTAAAGGCGTCGAGCAGCAGCGTTTTGAGGCGCGAGGGCTGCTTGATATAGCTTTCGGCCGAGGCCAGAAACTTCTTAAAAATGGCCGAGGCGGCAATATTATCGCCGGCGGGCGGAGGGGAACCAGTAGTAGCCATTGCGGAAAAAAGGGGAAGGGAGCGCAGCAGCTAACCTGCTACTGCTTATTACGTCCGTGTACTGCAATCACCCCTCTCAAGTTATATCCGCACAAAAAAGCGGCTTCCCGCGCACACGCCGGAAGCCGCTAATTCTTGCAGAATCAGGATAAAACCTGGCTACCTACTCGGGGCGGGCCTCGGCCGCCGCCGCTAGCATATCCTCCATGTCGGCGGCCGTAGCCTCGGCCGATACGGCCTCGGCGCCCCGCACGCGGCCTGCCGAATAGAAGTTGCGGTGATAATAGGCTTGGTTGAGTGAGCTTACCATTACGCCGCCGTTGCAGGCTGCGTGGGCAAATTTATTATCTTTCAAGTAGATACCTACGTGGTAGATGGCACCCTTGCCGTGGCGGAAGAATACCAGGTCGCCGGCCTGCATATCCGTCTTAGCCACGCGCTGCACCGATGAGAACATCGAGCGCGAGCTGCGCTTGAGCGTGATGCCGTACACCTTCTTAAACACCTGGGTCACGAAGCCCGAGCAATCGGTGCCCCGGCGCGAGTTGGCGCCGTAGCTGTAGGGCGTGCCGAGCCAGTCGGTCACGGTTTGCAGCAGGCTCTTGTTTTCGGTGTGGGCTAGCTTGAGGCCCAGCGTCTGGTCGTAGTAGCCGTAGGCCAGCGAGTCGCGCGAGGCTGTGATGGCAGGCGGCTCTACGCCAGCCAGCGGCCCATCGGCAGCAGCGAGGCCCGAAAGCAAAGATGCCTCGGCTACCGCCGGGGCCGAAGCACCAGCCGAAGCCGAAGCAGCGGGCATTTTTTCGAAGCAGAAGGAGAGCGCCAGGGAAGCAGCGGCGAGGCAACACAGCAGGGTATTCTTCATTGTCCGTCGTTGGGGTGGGCACCGGCCAGCGC
>JBPBQJ010000041.1:0-104323 GCA_050954765.1 Janthinobacterium lividum
GGTAGGGCACGATTTGGCCCCAGTAGTACACGCCCGCGCCGACTGCGCCAGCCAGCACCACGCGGCCGGCTACTTTTTCGGGCTGCTGCCACTTGGGTAGGGTGGGGTTGAGGTCGTTGGGAAGCAAGGTTTTCATGTCTCAGAAAGGGTTTAGTTACTTGATTAAAAAGGACTTGGTGGCTTGCTGGTGGGCTTGCAGCTCGGCCATAGCCGCGGCGTGGGCCAGCTCGTAGCTGGCGAGTGCGGCCTGGGTTTTGGCGCCTTCCTGCTGCAGCTGCAGCTGGGTTTCGCTAAGCTGCTGGCTCTTGGCGGTGAGCTGCTGGGTGAGGCTAGCCACGGCTTGTTGCAGCTGGGCTTCCTGCTCGCGCAGCTTGGCCAGGGCGCTGGGCGGCCCTTGTAGGGGCACGGCCTCGCCCATTTTTTCGCGGTGGCGGGCCTGCACGTTGGCGCGGTCGTCGGCTAGCTTTAGGGCGAGGTCATCGGCCGAGGTGAGCAGGCTAGCCAGGTCGGTGCCAGTCATAGCCGAGAAGGCATTGAAGGCCGTTTGGTAGAGCAGCGGGCCGCTGAGGCCGCTGGCGGCCAGGCTGCGCACCATCTTGGTGAAGGCGCCGAAGTCGCGGCCATCGCCGGCCAGCAGTTGGGCCACGTGGTCGAGGTGGCGCTGCTCGGGCTGGGTAGCGCCGGCCGGCCGGCCAGCGGCTGCGCCGGAGCTACCGGCACGGCGGGTGCCCGGGGCGCGCCGGCCGGGGCTTCGCCGCCGGGCTCGACGAAAAAGTCTTTGGCGGCCTGCGCCAGGTTATCCAGAATGGCCATGTCGGTAGGGGCTAATAGGTGAGGGATGCGTACCTATTGCCAAGACCAGTGCCGATTCGGGAAAACCGAAAACTTATTTCAGTAAGTAACTGAAATTAAGCGTAATAAATAAAAAATCCCGTTCGGCACTAGGCCGAACGGGACGTTGGTTTTTTCAAAATGGCAAGCCGGTTTTTTCAAAAGAACAAGCCGGCGCACCGGGCTAGCCCCGGCCGAAGCGGTAGCGCAGGCCCAGGGCCATGGCGGTATTGGCGTTGTGGTTGTTGGTGAGCGATACGTTGAAGAGAATGTCGTACACGGCTTCGATGTGCTCGCCAAAACGGTAGCGAAAGCTAGGGCCGACGTTGCCTAACAAGTTGTTATAGGTGTAAGAGTACTCAGAAGTCGACACGCTGATAGTGCCTTGGCCGATAGCGCTTTCGGTGTTGGCGAAGCGGCTGGTAGAGTGGTCGAAGGATGGCCCACCCAGCAAATCCACCTGAAAGCGGTGCGTTGCCTGGCGCGTGAGGGTGTAGCGGGCCAGCACCGAGGTCGAGTAGGCGTGGCGCGCGTAAGAAGTAGTGTTGAGATAGCTAGTTAAACCACCGTTGGGACTGGTGTAATCGTGAGCGTACGAGTCGTCGCCTTTGGTGTTGCTGTAGGCTAGCCCCACCTGCACCGCCAATCGGGGCCGCACCTGGTAGCCCAGCGTGGCCTGCACGGGCACATTAAACCGGCCGCCGTAGAAGCCGCCGAACGCCTGCGCGGCGCCGGTATACAGTGCCACGCCCCCGTAGAACTGGTGGGCCGGCGCTGGGTCGCTGGCCTGGGCCAGGGTGGCTAGGGGGGTGCTCAGCAATAGGGCCGCCAGGGCAAGAGAGCATGCAGACATAGACTTGGCAAAAGAAGTGATAAGCCAGGTTAGGTAATGAGCTGCTGAACAGCCGGATGCAGCGCGCGAGCGGCAGCCAGGTAGCTACCCCCGCAACCGGCAAAGCCGTAGTTGTTCAAAAGCAAAAACGGCCATCATTGGCTAGCTAGGGCCAAAGTGGTAGCGCAGGCCCAGAAAGGCGGAAGATTGCAGGCGCGAGCTGTAGTAATAGTCGCTTCTGGTCACGGGCAGGTCAAACGTGAAGTCGTAGGCCACCTCCAACTGCCCAACCAGCCGGTAGCGCAGACCAAAACCCAGGCTTAGCGCGGGCTGCGTATAGGTGGAAGGGGAATCATAGGCCGTGGAGACCGGCGCGGCCTGGTCGTGGGTAGTCTGGGTGCCTAGGTTACTATAGCGGGCGTATTCAAACTTGGCGCCGCCCAGCACATCGGCCTGAAAGCGGTGGCTAGGCTTGCGCGTCAGCCCATAGCGCGCCAAGAGCGTGGCCGTAACAAACCGCTCCTTGTAGCTACCGGCAAAATCTACGATAGCGCTAGGCGGCGACGGGTAAGTGGAGCTGTAGGAAGTTGAATATGCGTAGTCGTTGCTGTTGCCGCTGTAGGCCACGCCCAGCTGCACGGCCAGGTGGGGCCGCAGCTGGTAGCCCACCAATGCCTGCACCGGAATGCGCGTCTGGTCAAGGTTCCAGTTGCCCAAATCTTGGCGGGTGCTGCTATATACGCCCAGGCCGCCGTAGAAATGAGGCGTAGTGGGCAAATCAATAGATTGGGCGAGGCTAGCGAAGGGCGTGCCTAGCAGCAGGGCGCTGCACAAAAATCGGAAAGCTGGCATAGGGCTGGGGCGGGAATGCGAGGGTGAGCTACGTGTGAGGAAGCCTCCGGCCCGCAAAGCGTTGCATGGCCGCTCAAAGATATATCGCCCCTTCACCAAGCGGCTGCTTGCTAACGGCGGTGCTCAGTGCCAGACCCCTAGCACGCGGCGCAGCAAAACAATTTCACCGATGTGGTAGGCGGCGTGGTCGCCGATGAGCAGGGCCTCGCGCAGGATATTCTGGCCGTCGCCGTGGGCTAGCGGGGCAAAAAAGTCGGTGGCCGGGTTTTCGAGCAGGTCGATAAACCGCTGCTGGTCGTGGGCGATGGCGCGCAGGGCGGCCTGCCAGCCGGCTTCGTCCACGGCGGAGGTTCGGCTGGGCCAGTAGCCGACGGGCCACTCGGGCGATACGTGCTGCGGGTTGAGGCAAAACTCCACGATATCTTCCTGCGCAATGCGCAGGTGCTCAACCACGTGCCAGATGGTGTAGGGCACTTCGGGCACGGCCTGGTTGCGCAGCGGCGCGGGTAGCTCGGCCAAGGCCTGCTCGAAGGTGACGTGGGCATTGCCGCCGGCGAGCAGGGCGGTGAGCTCGGCCACGAGGGCGGTGCGGGTGGGCTGGTCCATAAGGATACTGGGGGAAGTGTGAGGAGTAAAGATGTGGCCGGGCGGCCGCGCCGCTAGCCCTCCGCTTTTTCGAAGAGCCCCAGGCGGGTGGCAAACACCCGCCCCACGTGCACGGCGTGTCGCTTGGCCACCTCGGCGGTGGGCCCGGCAAAGTGCGCCTCCACGGTAGCCAGAAACAGGGCTAGCCAGCGCTCGAAGTGCGCCAGCCCGATGGGCAGCGGAAAGTGCTTGCGCATGGGAAAGCCCTGGTAGCGGTTGGTGCCCAGCAAGATGCCGCTCCAAAAATCGTAGAGCTGCGGCAGGTGGTGGCTGAAATCGACGTGCGCAAAATCGATGAACACGGGCGCCAGCAGTGGGTCGGCCAGGGCGCGGGCGTAGAAGCTGTCGACCAGCGTTTTGATGTCGGTTTCGGTGGTGATGTCGGGTAGCATGGCGCTCGGCAGGGGGCGACGCGGGGCCGCCGGTTTTACTTTTGAAGGTACAAATGAACGACCCCGAAATCCGCGCCCGCCTCTACCCGCTGCTGCTGGGGGGCGTGCACATCGACGAGCTGCCCACCGGCAGCACCCGCGCCGACGTGGTGCACATCACCGAGCACTTTATGCACGGCTACGAGGTGAAGGGTGACGGCGATACTCTGCAACGCGTTAAAAACCAACTCAAATGCTACGCCGAAGTCTACGACTTCGTCACATTTGTGGTCACCGAAAAGCACCTGCCCAAACTGCTGCCGCTGCTACCCGAGTGGGTGGGCATCTTGGTGGCTAGCCCCGAGGGGACCGACTTGCGCCCGCACCGCGCGGCTGGCTACAACGCTACCGTGCAGCCCGCCCCGCTGGCCGCCCTGCTGTGGGTCGAGGAAATAAAGCAGTACCTGCTGGCGCGGGGGCTAGCCGGGGCCAGCACCCTGCGCCAGCGCGAGGTGGCGCAGTACCTGCGCACGGCCCACACCGTGCCGCTTTCGCACCTGGCCCAGTACGTGCGCCAGCGCCTGATGGCGCGGCTGCCCGAGCGCCTGCTGCTGCGCGAGGCGCGCAAGGCCGAGCGCGAGCGGCTGGCCGCCATCCGGGCGCGGCGGCGCAAAAAGAAGCGCTAGCGGACGCCGCTTTTCCTGCCCGGCAGCCTTAACTTTCGGCTCAACTCTGCGCTGACTTATCCTTTTATGCAAGAAGCTGTATCCTTGCCGGCGGCCGCCCTACCCACCCTGCCCAAGGCCCCTACGGGGATTGATGGCCTCGACGAAATAACCGAAGGGGGCCTGCCGCTGGGCCGCCCCACGCTGGTATGCGGCAGCGCGGGCTGCGGCAAAACGCTCATGGCCATCGAGTTTCTGGTGCGCGGCATTCAGGAATACGGCGAGCCTGGTGTGCTTATGACCTTTGAGGAAACGGCCGACGAGCTGGCCGCCAACGTGGCTTCGCTGGGCTTCGACCTGCGGCAAATGCAAGCCGACAAGCAGCTGCGCCTCGACCACGTGCACGTCGACCGCTCGGAGATTGAGGAGGCCGGCGAGTACGATTTGGACGGTCTTTTTATCCGGCTAGGGTACGCCATCGACAGCATCGGGGCCAAGCGCGTGGTGCTCGATACCATCGAGGCGCTGTTTTCGGGCTTCCCCAACGAGGCCGTGCTGCGCTCCGAAATCCGCCGGCTGTTTCGCTGGCTCAAGGACAAGGGCGTGACGACCATCATCACGGCCGAGCGCGGCGAGGGCACCCTCACCCGGCAAGGGCTGGAAGAGTACGTGTCGGACTGCGTGATTTTGCTCGACAACCGCGTAATCGACCAGATAACCACCCGCCGGCTGCGCATTGTGAAGTACCGCGGCAGCACCCACGGCACCAACGAATACCCCTATCTCATCAGCGAAGACGGCATTTCGGTGCTGCCCGTGACCTCGCTCAAGCTCGAGCACACGGTGTCGGACGAGATTATCTCGTCGGGCGTGCCGGGCCTCGACGAGATGTTTACCCGCCGGGGCTGGTACCGGGGCACCAGCGTGCTCCTCACGGGCACAGCCGGCACGGCCAAAACCACCCTGGCCGCCGCCTTTGCCGCCGAAACCTGCCGGCGCGGCGAGCACTGCCTGTTCTTTGCCTTCGAAGAGTCGCCGGCCCAGCTTATTCGCAACATGCGCACGGTAGGCCTCGATTTGCAGCCTTTTGTAGACCAGGGCCTGCTGCGCATTGAGGCCTCGCGGCCCACGCTCAACGGCCTCGAGCGCCACCTCGTGACACTGCACCGGGCCATCGCCGAGTTTCGACCGCAGGCCGTGGTCATCGACCCCATCAGCAACCTTATTTCGGTGGGCAGCCTGAGCGAAGTGCGCAGCATGCTCACCCGCATGATTGACTTTCTGAAGGTTAGCGGCGTTACAGCCTTGTTTACGGCGCTCATCAGCGCGCGCAACGGCCAAATGGAAATGACGGAGGAAGGCGTATCGTCCTTAGTCGATACCTGGATTTCGGTGCGCGACCTCGAAGGCGTGGGCGAGCGCAACCGGGGCCTCAGTATTTTGAAGGCTAGGGGCATGTCGCACTCCAACCAAGTGCGCGAGTTTCTGGTCACTGGCCACGGTATTCAGCTGCTCGACGTCATTATCGGGCCCGAAGGAATTATTACGGGGGCCGGCCGCCTCACCCAGCGCATTCAGGAGGAAGCCCAGCGCGTGGTGCGCGAGCACGAGGCCGAACGCCGCGACCGCGACCTCGAGCGCAAGCGCCGCGTGCTCGAAGCCACTATTGCCAACCTGCGCACCGAGTTTGAAACGGTGGAGGAGGAGCTGCGCCGCATAAGCCACGAAGAGCACACCCGCGACGCCGCCCTGCGCGACGGCCGCTCGGCCCTGGCCTCGGGGCTGGGTACCGACTATTTAACGGCTCAGCCTAACACCAAGCCCTAGGCGCCGTATGCCAGTAGTTATGATGGAACCGAGGGAAGAACTGACGAACGCCACCGGGCTGCCCGCTGGCGAAACCTGGGAGCTGCGCCTGTACGTGGCCGGCCAAACCTCGAAGTCGATAGCCGCCCTGGCCAACCTGCGCCGCTACTGCGAGCAGCACGTGCCCGGCCGCTATCAGCTCGAGATAATTGACCTGCTGCAAAACCCGCAGCTAGCCGAAGGCGACCAGATTTTGGCCATCCCCACGGTGGTGCGCAAGGTGCCCGAGCCCATCCGCAAGGTTATCGGCGACCTCTCGAACGAGGAGCGCGTACTGGTGGGGCTCGACCTGCGCCCCCACCTCCGCTAGGCTGTGGCTATGGACCCCGCCGCCGTGCCCGAAGTGCCGCGCTACGAATTATACCTCTACGTATCGGGCGCCACGCCCAACTCGACGCGGGCGCTGCGCAACATCAAGGAAATCTGCGAGCAGCACCTGGCGGGCCGCTACGTGCTGCATATCATTGACATGTATCAGCAGCCCGAGCTAGCCCAGCAAGAGCAGATTATTGCCGCCCCCACCCTGGTGCGCCGGCAGCCGCTGCCCCGCCGCCAGGTGGTGGGCGACCTTTCCAACCGCCCCGCCGTATTAGCTATATTGGGCCTCGACCACCTGCCGCCTCTCCCCACGCTATGAACCCCACCGCCGCTGACCTGGCCCGGGAAAACGAAGAGCTGCGCCAACAGCTGCGCGAAGCCGAAGAGCTGATTGCGGCCGTGCGCACGGGCGCCGTCGATGCCCTAGCCATTCAGGGCGCCGATGGGCCCCGCATCTTTACCCTCGAAAGCGCCGACCACGGCTACCGCCACCTCATCGAGCAAATGAGCGAGGGCGCCGTGCTGCTCGGCCTCGATGGCCTGGTGCTGTACTGCAACGCGGCGTTGGCCCACGCGCTAGGGTGCAGCCTGGGCGAAATACTCGGCCGGCCCTTTACCGATTTTGTGCCCCCCAAGTACCAGGCCTATTGGGCCGAGCTGTGGCAGGTGGGCTGGAACATGCAGGCCCGCGGCGAGCTGCCGCTGCAAAATGGCCGCGACGGTGCCCTGCGCCCCTATTCGGTGTCGATGAATGTGCTCACTTTCAGCGGGGCGCCCACGCTGGCCGTGCTGCTGGCCGATATGTCGGCCCGCAAGGAAATATCCACCATCCGCTCGGTAGTGGCCCAGCAAAATGCCTTGCTCGACCGCAAAAATGAGGAGCTGGTGCGCCAACTAGCCGCCCGCCAGGCCGTAGAGCGCACCGCCGCCGAGGTCAGCCGCATGCTCGAAGGCATTCCGCAGATTGCCTGGACCTCCAACCCCGAGGGCAAAACCACTTACCTTAACCAGCGGTGGTTTGATTTTGTCGGCGAGCAAGCCGTGACATCCGAGCAGATAGCGTCGCACTTTCACCACGACGATTTTCCGGTTGCTATCAGTCACTGGCAACACTGCCTGGCCACCGAGCAGCCCCTGGATTTGGAGTGCCGCTTGCTCAATTACCGGGGAGAATACCGCTGGATGCTGGGTCGGGCGCTGCCTTCGCGCAATGAGCAGGGCGAAGTAATCCAGTGGATTGGTACCTACACCGACATTCACGAGCACAAGCTGGTCCAGGAGCGCGTGGCCCAGGCCCAGCGCCTGCTGCGCGACAACAACGAGGAGCTGACCCGCGTGAACGTGGACCTCGACAGCTTTATTTACACCGCCTCGCACGACCTCAAAGGCCCCATCACCAACATCGAAGGCCTGCTGGCGGCCCTCACCGACGAGCTGCCCATCGATGCCCGGCAGCGCCCGCCGGTACACGATATTCTGGGGATGCTCACCAAGTCGGTCGAGCGCTTTCAGCGCACCATCGAGCAGCTCAGCGACGTGGCCAAGCTGCACCGCGAGCACGGCCTGGCGGGCGCGGCCGTGCCGCTAGCCCCCGTGGTGCAGGGCGTGGGCCTCGACCTGGCCCCGCTGGTGCGTAGCGCGGACGCGCAGCTCGACATCGAGCTGGCCGAGGGCGTGGCCGTGCACTTTCTGGAAAAAAACCTGCGCAGCCTGCTCTACAACCTCCTCAGCAACGCCCTTAAATACCGCGACCCCGCCCGCTCGCCGCACGTGCGCCTGCGCGCTTACCCCGACGGGCCACAGGTGCGCCTCACGGTGCAAGACAATGGCCTGGGTATCAGCGCTGCCGGGCAGCGTAAGCTCTTCGGCCTGTTCGAGCGCCTGCACAGCCATGTGGAGGGCAGCGGCATCGGGTTATTTATGGTGAAAAAAATGGTGGAAAACGCCGGCGGCCGCATCCTGGTCGAGAGCGAGCCCGGCGTGGGCTCCACCTTCACGGTGCTGCTACCGCAGTAAGGAGCTGTTCGGGCGGAACTTACGCAAAAGCGTTTGTTCTTGCGTCGTCGTGCTGCCTCGCAAGGACAAGCGCTTCCCGAGTGAATATTCTTCATCTCAGGAACAAGCCGCTACTTTTTGACTTGGCCGATAACCGGGTGGCTGGCTAGGGGAAGCGGCTGCGCAAAGGGTACGCCGGCCAGCACCACATCAGCCTGACGCTGCCGCGCCAGGCGCGCCGCCGAGGACGCGGCCGTTTGCGCAGCCAGCACTTTTCCTTGCTTATCGAGCAGCCGAATAGTTAGCTGCTGCGGGGCCGCCGCTACTTGCAACGTAGTGCCCGGCCGCACGGCCACCCGCACCGGCTCAAACGGTAGTATATCAACCAACACGTTCGTGGTTAAGTTGTTGAAGGAATAGGCGTGGGTTGCCGTAGGTGCCGCCCGGTAGTGGCCCGCTACCACGCTCGGGCCTACCGTGAAGTGGTAGGTCAGCTCCTGCAGCTCGGCGGGCAGGCGGGGGGCTAGCGTGAGCAATTGATTGGGCACGTCGGGCCGGATGCCCAGAAAGTACTGGTACCACACGCGCAACTGCTCGGCATTGGACCACGCTTGCAGGTAGGCGCCCGTGAGCTTGGGGCTAGCCTGGCCGGGGCGCGGGTAGGCGTCGAGGTTTTCGCTGAGGCCGCCCACCACGCCCCGCGTCAGGGCCTGGCGATTGGCGTTGGCGAAGAGCTGCCAGGCAGTTTCGACCTGTCCGGCCTCAATCATGCGCTGCATGGCGATGCCATTGAGCCAGGGCCAGACGGTGCCGCGGTGGTAGGCCGCATCTTTGTGGTACTCGGGGGCCAGGTGGTAGGGGTGAAACTGCGGGTCGTGCCTAGCCAGGGTGGCCACGCCCCAGGGGTACACCAGCTCGGCCCAGGCTGTGCGTAGCGCCTGCCGCGTAAAGGCCTGGTCATCGAGCATATCGAGGGCGAAAAGTTGATTGGGCCGCAGCGTGAAATCGGGCCGGCCCTGGTGGTCGAGGCGGTCGGCGAGGTAGTCGTGCCGGGCGTCGCGGTAGTCGCGGGCAAAGTTGGTTTTGACCTGTTCGGCCAGCTTTTCCCATTCGGCCTGGCTAGCCCCATCGTGCACGTAAGCGGCGAAATACGCCCCGGCCCGCAGCTGCTGATACCAGAGCGCCTGAATGTCGTTGGCCCGGCTGCCGCGCGGCGTGTAGGCCACTTTGTGCGCGTCGCGGGCATCCATCCAGGTTTCATTGTCCTCGTGCAGCAGGTAGCCCCGGGCATCGGTCCGGTGCCGGAGCGCGCCCGCAATGCTGGCCTGCACGCTCGGGTAGAGCTGACGCACCAGGGCCGTGTCGCCCGAGTAGCGCACGTAGTCGAGCAGGGCCATGACGAAGCGCGGCGTGCCGTCGGCGCTGTGGTAGTCGATGCTGCTCGGGTTCACCCTATTGGGCACCCGGCCGTAGAACTTCGACTGGGGGTCAAGCTCCTGATACTTGGCAAACGACAGCAAAATCTGCCTGGCGATGGCAAACTGCCCCGTCACGAGCACCGCGCCGGGCAGCGCAATGAACTCATCGCGCCCCCAATATTCATTGAACCACGGCAGGCCCGCGTAGAGGCCGTCGCCCTGCTGCCGGCTCACGAGTTGGTCGGTAGTGAGGGCCAGCCAGCGCAAGGCCCGCGTCAGCGAGTCGTCGCTGGACGTCACGAACGTGTTGGTTTCTAGCAAATGGCGCAGGCGCTGCTGGCGCACCAGCTTCAGGACAGCGCTGTGCTGCTGGCCGTCCTGGATGAGGGCTAGCGCCTCGGCCTCGTCCTTCCCGCAGGCGATGAAAAAACCGTCGCTGCTCGTCTCCACCCGCTCGTCCTGGCGCTTGAGCGGCCCCGGCCGGCGGGCCGCCACGGCCAGTACAAAATTGCCCTCGCGGGCCGAAAAGAACGCCACATCGCCGGCCTGGCGCAGTAGGCGCACGTTATCGCCCTTCAGTTGCAAACCCAGCGGCTGGCTAGCCCCGCTGAGGTCAATTTCGAGCAGGTTTTTGTCATCAAACAGCCACAGCTCTTCTTGCAGGGCAGGGCCATGCTGGCGCCCCAGCTTTTCGGGGTGCACGGTGGTGGTGGCTAGTCGGTTGTCGAGCAGCTGGCCATCTACGTAAAGGTCATAGCCGCCAAAAACGCGGTTTTTGGCCACGTTCAAACCCTCAAACCACGTGTATTCGGGGTGGGTAGCCTCGTGGGTTTGGGCGCAGTAAAAAGCCGCCGCTTTGTTGGTGAAGGAGGCCACGCGGTTAGCGGCGCGGGGCACGGCAATGGCTAGGGTGGCGAGTAGGTCGGGCAGCGCGGTCATGGGCGGTGTACGCGATGCACTGGTGAAGGTGCCGCCGGGGGCTAGCCAGGGCCAGTAGCCACGCCTGCGCTAGCTTGTCACGCCGCCTATTCTTTTACATCCACCGTTCGCCTGGCTAGGGTAAATTTGTAGTAGTGACGCCTACCTCGCCGCTGCCGCCCGCGCCGCGCAAAATTATCCACCTCGACATGGACGCGTTTTACGCCTCCGTGGAGCAGCGCGACGACCTCGCCCTGCGCGGCCGGCCCCTGGCCGTGGGCGGCACCCGCGAGCGCGGCGTGGTGATGGCCGCCAGCTACGAGGCCCGCCAGTACGGCGTGCGCTCGGCCATGCCCGCCAGCACGGCGCGCCGCCTGTGCCCCGAGCTGCTGTTCGTGCCGCCGCGCTTCGAGGTCTACAAAGAAGTATCGGGCCAGGTGCGCGAAATCATGGCCGAGTACACCCCGCTCATCGAGCCGGTGGCGCTCGACGAGGCCTACCTCGACGTGACCCACAACCTCAAGCACGAGCCGCTGGCTAGCCAGGTGGCGCGCGCTATCCGGGCCGATATTCTGGCGCGCACCCAGCTCACGGCCTCGGCGGGTATTTCCTATAATAAGTTTCTGGCCAAGCTGGCTTCCGACCACCGCAAGCCCAACGGCCAGTACGTGATTCCGCCCGGCCGCGGACTGGCCTTTGTGGAGCAGCTGGCGGTGGGGCAGTTTCACGGCATCGGGCCGGCCACGGCGGCGCGGCTGCACGCGCTGGGCATCTTCACCGGGGCCGACCTGCGCCAGCAGCCCGAGGCGCTGCTGCGCCAGCACTTTGGCAAGGCCGGCGGCTACTACCACGCCATTGCCCACGCCGAAGACCACCGCCCCGTGCAGCCCGACCGCCAGCGCAAGTCGGTGGGCGCCGAAACCACCTTCGCCCACGATTTGCACGCGCCCCCCGAGCTGCTGGCCGCCCTGCTGCCCGTGGCGGCCAAGGTCTGGGCCTACTGCCAGCGCGCCGGCCAGTCGGGCCGCACGCTCACGCTGAAAGTAAAATTCACTGATTTTCAGCAGATAACCCGCAGCCGCACGCTGCTGGCCTCCCTACCCGACGAAGCCGCGCTGCTGCGCACCGGCCAGGAAATCCTCACCGCGCTGCTGCCGGTGCCCAAGGGCGTGCGCCTGCTCGGCCTGTCGCTGTCGGGCCTCGACGGCGAGGTGGCCCCGGCTAGCCCCGGCGGGCAGCTCACCCTGTTTTGAGTGGCTAGCGTGCTTATAGTAATACTGGTAAAAAGTCGCGGTTGTCATGCTGCGCTTGCCGAAGCATCTTGCCAGGATACGTGAGGTGATTATTCCTTACATAACCAGCCAAGATGCTTCGGCAAGCGCAGCATGACGACCGTAATTTTTGAGATGTCTTATGTAATGCCAAAATGCTCTGAGGAGCCCAGCATGACGTTCTTTGCTTATCGTTTATTACTCAACTGCTCACAGAAGAAAATGTCCGCCATCCAGGAAATCGAACAATTGGAGCGCCGCCGCTTCGATGCCCAAATCGCCAAAGACCTGCCTACCCTCGAGAGCATCTTCGCCGACGACCTCATCTACACCCATTCCAACGGCCACCAGGACAACAAGACGAGCTACATCGCCTCCATCGCCAGCGGCCAGAGCCGCTACGATAAGGTTGATATGGAGAACATTGTGGTGCGTCCCTACAACGACGACCGCACGGCCATCGTCAATGCGCTCATCCAGATTGACCTCGGCCCCGGCGCCGACGGGCAGCCCAGCTTCACGCGCATCAAGTACGTGGTGGTGTACATCAAAGACGAGGCAAAAGGCTGGCAGCTCGTGCTCTGGCACGCTCAGAAGCAGGCTAGCTAACGAAACCTCACAATTGCCTGTATAAAAGGGGCGTGCCGAATCTTATTCGGCACGCCCCTTTTATACGGCGCTGAATGGTTCTAAAGGAGCAACACCGCTGCTACTTCACTGCCAGATGCTGAGCAGGCCGCCGGTTTTGCCTAGTAGCGGGTCGGTGCCGGGTAGGGGCAGGGCCGCGATGTTTTTATCGGTTTGGGGGCGTTCGCCGGGCAGGCCGCGGTTCACGTCCCAGGGGCGGCCGTCGGGGTAAGCGCCCACGATGCCCAGGTTGTCGCTGCCCAGGTTTTTGTGCCCCACCCCGGCCGGAATAACGATAATATCGCCGGCCTGCACGCGCACCTTCTGGCCGTTTTCGCCGCCCAGGTGCAGTAGCGCCGCGCCCGCATACACGCCCAGCACCTCGTGCGAGGTACTGTGGTAGTGGTGAAACGGATACACGCCATTGCGCCAGGAGTTGGTCCAGTTATTCGCCGCAAAGCGGCCCTCCAGCCACGCCGCGCCGGCCGCGTCGCGCGCCACAAACGCCTGCCGGTACAGCAGCAGCGGGTAGCGGCTGTTGGGGATGGTGCCGTCGTCTTTGAAATACAGCTTTTCGGGTTGCATAAGCCGGGTATGGCGCAGGCTGGCAGCAGCCAGGCCCAGGGGCGCTAGCCCCACCAAAGGAAGAAAGTGTCGCCGTTTCATAGGGCTGCTTGTACGGCTAGCGCGCCGCTAGGGCCGGCTACTGCCCCAGCACCGGCAGTGTGAGGCTCGAGGCGTGGCCTGCCTCGTGGTACACCCGAATGGTGGCCTTTTGGAAGTCCTTGGCCTCGGCCGTGGAGATGTTGACGAACTGCTGCGGATTGCGGTCAACGAGCGGAAACCAGGTGCTTTGCACCTGCACCAGCAGGCGGTGGCCTTTTTTGAAGGTGTGCAGCACGTCGTTCAGGTCATATTTCACCTCCGTAGGCACGTTGGGCTGAAAGGCTTCGGGCTTGGCGAAGCTGTGGCGGTAGCGGCCCCGAAACACGTCGGCCCGAACCAGGCGCTGGGTGCCGGCCGGGCCATCGGGCAGCACGTCGATGAGCTTCACCACGAAGTCGGCGTCGGTGCCCGAGGTGCTCACCCACAAGTCGACCCCGAGCGGGCCAGCCACGGTGAGGTCCTGCGCCAGCGGCGCGGTCTGAAAGCTCAGGACATCGGGGCGCTTGGCGGCGAAGCGCTGGTCCTCAACCATATACTCGTTGTCGCGGCTAGCCTTCACGCCGTTGGTGTAGGGCACGGGGTTGGCCGGGTCGCTCACATACTCGGTGAAGGTGGGAGCGGAAAGCGGTTCTGGTAGCTTAGCCGGAGGTGTATCAACGCTAGGATAGCCAAGAGCCTTGTTATTAAGCATGTGGGCTAATTTGCTTTCTAAAAGCAGGTTCCCTTTTGACTGTAATAAAAGCATGCGCGGCTGGCTAGCCTTTGGCGGCCAGGCCGGGTAGGTTTTCCACTCGTTCGTGCCGGTGTTGAATACCGTAGCTTCGGCCGCGTTGAAGGTGCCTTTGTCTTTCAGGTAAAAGTTGAAAAACGGCGTTTCCAGCTGCTTTCGGTAATAGTCGGCGGTGTTCTGGCCGAAGCTGAGTGGGCCGTAGGTGCTCCAGTCGGGGCGGCTCCAGGCGCCGTGGGTCCAGGGACCCATCACGAGGCGGTTGGTGGCGGCGGGGTTCTGCTTTTCGATGGCCTGGTAGGTGTGCAGGGCGCCAAACAGGTCCTCGGCATCGTACCAGCCGCCCACTACCAGCACGGCCGGCCGCACGCCCGTGAGGCGCGGCCGGCTGTTGCGCGCCTGCCAGTAGGCGTCGTAGGTATCATGGGCCAGGTACTCGTTCCAGATGCGCGCCCGGCCATTGAAATACTGGGCCTGATTAGCATTTTTGATAGGGCCCAGGTCTAGAAAAAACTGGTAGGCATCGCTGATTTTCAAGGGAAAGAGCTGCGCGTACTCAGCCAACGGCGTGGGCCGGGGCACGTCGAAGTAATTGGTAAAATCGAAGTTATCGAGCAGAAAAAACGCCCCGTTGTGCCGGGCATCGTCGCCGATAAACTCATCCGTAACCGGTGCCTGCGGCGACACGGCTTTGAGGGCCGGGTGGGCGTGGGGCAGGCTAGCGGTGGCATAGAAGCCCGGGTACGAGATGCCCATGATGCCGACGCGGCCGTTGTTGCCGGCCACATTCTTGAGCAGCCACTCAATGGTATCGTAGGTGTCGGTGCTTTCGTCGTGGGGCGTGGCTTTGCCCTTCAGGCCCGGCTTGGGCGGGCCGCTGAAAGCGGGCGTCATTTCCTCGAACTGCCCTTCGCTGAGGTAGCGGCCGCGCACGTCCTGGTACACGAAAATGTATTTTTCCTGGCTCAGCTCGCGGCTAGGGCCCGGGCCGTGGGTGAGGTAAGCGGCCCCACGCGGCCCGGCCGAGTAGGGCGTGCGCTCCATCAAGAAAGGGTAGCAGCGGGTGGGCGAGGCATCGAGTGGCACGTACAGAATAGTGGCCAGCCGCACGCCGTCGCGCATGGCAATGAGCTGCTCGACCTTGCGGTAGTGCTGCCGCACGAACAGCGAATCCTGGGCGCGGGTAATGGGAGGGGTCTGGGCAGCGGCGGGCAGGGCAACAGCCGCCGCCAGCAGTGGCAGGCTAGCCCGTAAAAAGCGGAATAGAAACATGGGATGCGAAAAGGCGCTTGCGGGCCGGCAAGGTAGCCCACCCGGCTATTTCAACCCGCCCGGCCCAAACACGCCCGGCTCCTAGTAGTTTTAGCGTCGTAAACGTCCGCCCTTTTCCACCCTCTCGCATGACTTACCTGGCTAGCCCCGCCCGCTACGACACAATGGAATACCGCCGCTGCGGCCGCAGCGGCCTGCAACTGCCTGCCATTTCGGTGGGCCTGTGGCAAAATTTTGGCGAGGTGAACGCCCTGGCCGGCTGCCGCGACATCCTGCGCACGGCCTTCGATGCGGGCGTCACGCACTTCGACCTGGCCAACAACTACGGCCCGCCCCCCGGCGGCGCCGAAGAAACTTTCGGGCAGTTGTATAAGGCTGATTTCAAGCCCTATCGCGACGAATTAATCATCTCGACCAAGGCTGGCTACGGCATGTGGCCCGGCCCCTACGGCGACGGCGGCTCGCGCAAGTACCTGGTGGCTAGCCTCGACCAGAGCCTGCGCCGCATGGGCCTCGACTACGTGGACATCTACTACCACCACCGGCCCGACCCTAGCACGCCCCTGGAGGAAAGCATGACGGCCCTCGACGCGCTGGTGCGCCAGGGCAAGGCCCTGTACGTGGGCCTGAGCAGCTACTCGCCCGACGAAACGCGCCGCGCCTGCGCCATCCTGCGCGAGCTGGGCACGCCCTGCCTCATCCACCAGCCCAAGTACTCGCTGCTGGTGCGCGACCCCGAAAACGGTCTGCTCGATACCCTGGCCGAGGAAGGCGTGGGCTGCATCGCCTTCTCCTCGCTGGCCCAGGGCGTGCTGACCGACAAGTACTTGCAGGGCGTGCCCGCCGACTCGCGCGCCGCCCGCAAGCTCGGCAACGGCGCCATTGAAGAAAGCCAGCTCAGCCCCGCCAACCTCGAAAAAGCCCGCCAGCTCAACGAACTAGCCCAGAGCCGCGGGCAGTCGCTGGCCCAGCTAGCCCTGGCCTGGGTGCTGAAAGACCCGCGCCTCACCTCCGTCATCATCGGGGCCAGCAAGCCCCAGCAGGTGCTCGACGCGGTGGGCTGCCTCAAAAACTACCAGTTCAGCACCGACGAGCTGGCGCAGATTGAGGGGATTCTGGCTTAGTGGCTCCCAATCTTTAGAGAAGCTTTTTAGATAATCAAAAAGGCATATAATCCGTCATGCTGAGTGAAGCGGAGCGTAGTCGAAGCATCTTGGTAGGTTCGTTGCATGGTCTGTGTGTACCCTGCTGAGATGCGTCGACTACGCTCCGCTTCGCTCAGCACGACGAAAAGACGAACAGCTAGGAGCGCTAGTTAAGGCATGGTGGCTAGCTTGCCGGTGGGCACGATGGCCGGTGCACGCGGCAACAGGCGCAGCGTGGTGTCGAGGTGCTGCGTGATAACGAGCTGGCGCACCTGGCGGCGCAGCGTGGCCTGGGCCTCCCGCTGCTCCTGCTTCTGAAAGACCTTGACGCTGTATTTGGTGCGGGCTGCCTCCCGGCTTAGGTTCACGTAGCTGAGCTTGGCATCGTGGCGGGTGGTGGCCTCGCCGGCCTGAATACGGGCGATGCGCTTGGTATTGCTGCCCAGCAGCGCGTGCAGCGGGTTCATGCCCACGTAGAGGTTAGCGCGACCATCGAGGTCGTAGCGGCCATTGATTTGCAACTCGGTTAGGTTGCTGTTCAGGCGTAGGTTAGGGATGAGCAACTCGCCCCGGCTTAGCACAAACTCGCTGCTGACCGGCTCAAAATACAAGTGGCTGGTGCGCTTCTTAAATAGCTTGAGCGCCTCCTCCAGGGCCTCCACGTTGATGAGCTCCAGGTTGCGAATATCGGCCTTGAGGTAGGCATTGGTGTTGTCGAGGTTAGGAATAAACTTCTCGTCGAGGTCAGTGCGGAGGGCCGCGGCGCACCGCAGGCTGCCCGCGATGTTGTCGCTGCCCAACACATTGAGGCGCATGGCGGTAGTCATGCCAAAAAGCGCGGGCAGGTGAATGTCCTCCAGCAGCGCCTGTACCTGCAAGGGGTGGTGCAGGCGGCCGGCATTGGTAATGAGGCGGCCCCGCAGCGTGATGCGCCCGCCGAGGGCATTCACGGTGCAATCGTCGAGGATGGCCTCGCCGGCCTGCAAGTGCGTCACGAGCTGAAACTGCGTGCCTTGCACGGCGCCGTAGCGCACATGGTCGGCCTCCACGCGCAGCAGCGCCGTAAACATGCCATTGGTAATGATAGAGTTGGGGGCCGCGCCAGTACCCAGGCGCTTGGCTCGTTTGGCAGCCCGCAGGGCGCGCCGCGCCGCCAGGGCTGCCGAGTCGGTGCGCGGGGGTGCCACGCTGGCTAGCATGCGCAGCAGGTCGGGCACATCGAGGGTGGGGTAGCGCAGGTAGAGGCTGGCATCGGCACGCGCAATGCGCAGGCCCTCCACCTGGGCCGTGGCCGAGCCGCTGCCAATGCCACCCTGCGGCGCCACGAAGTACACGTAGGGCAGGTGCAGCGTAGAGCCTTGCTTGTCGAAGCGCAGGCGCAGGTCGCGCAGCTTTTCGCCGTTGGGCAGTAGCAGCGAATTGATTTCGTAGCTCAGCTTGCCATTGGCCGCCAGCAGCAACTCACGGATGGCCGGGCTGTTGGGCGATTTGCGCGAGCGCCGCGGTGGCCGCGAAAGCCGCTCGAGCAGCGACTTGTAGTTGAGGGTATCAAAATGAAAGTCAACGTTATACGAAACGGGTACTACCCGGTTGGCCGGGTCGGTGGGCCACTGGGCCGTGCCGCGCACTTCACCATCCCAGAGCTTGCCCCGAATACCGATGAGCTGCACCCGCTCGCCATCGTGGCGAATACGCACGGCCATGTCGCGCAGCGTGTCGGTGGCCAGGGCTAGCCGTCCGCAGCGCAGCGCCACGTCGAGCAGCATGCCGTCGGGAATGATGTGGCTGCCGAGCGTAGTGGCAATGCGCCGCTTTGCCGCCTGGCTCCGGGCCGGGCGGCTTTGGCGCGCCAGCACCGAGCCAGTGGCGGTGGGCCGCAGCAGCTGCCGCAGGCGCCCCAGGTCCAGGGCATCTACCTCAAAGCTGCCTTTAATAGTGGTAGTGGGGTGCTGGCCGGTAAAATAGTCGAGCAGGTAGGTGGTGGTGGCGGAGGCTTTGAAATTCATCCCTGCCAGCACCCCCGAGGCGTTGGAAAGCTGCCAGAGGCTGTCGTTGAGGCCGATACGCACGTTGAGGCCGTGCAAATCGCCCTGGTGACCAGCCAGCGCAAAAGCGGCATCGCGCAGGGTAGCGGTGCCGTGGATGGCCATATTCTTGCGAAATTCGCCGCGCTGGCGCTGCTGGCCCACGGCGGGCAGCAGCCCATGCAGTTGCACATCGAGGTCGGCAATGCCACGGCGGGCATACCAGTGCGCGGGCGACAGCAGGGCCATTAGCGCCGGCAGCTCGGTGCGCCCGTGCAGGCGCCCACGCACGTAGGGCCGCCGAAAATCGCGCAGTAAAAAGGCCATATCGAGCTGACCCGCCGGCGAGTAGATGCGGCACTGGCTCAGGTTCAACGACATCGTTTGGGGCGCGTGCGCGGGGCCGTTGTCGTAGGTGCCTTGCAAATCCCAGCGGTCGATGCGTCGCGCCGAGTCGGGCCACTGAATGCGGGCGTTGCGCAGCCCAAAATGCAGCACGATGCGCGGGCGCACCTTAGGGCCGCTCAGCCCCGACATCAGGTACTCGATGTGCGCTTTGCTAGGGCTGTCGGCGCCATTCAGGATAGCGCGCAGCGAGGGCGGCAGCGCCGTGTGCAGCACCGCCAGCAGCGGCTGGCTGCCCGCAAAGCGCAGGTTGAGTATGGTGCCGCGCGGCGGGCCATCGCCGCTAGCCTGGTCGGCCGCGTGGGTGCCGCTGATGCTGATGGTATCGCTGTTGAGGGTGGCGCGGCTATTAAAAAACTCGCCCTGCCGCTCGGCAAACTTGTAGCGGTAGTTCAGCCAGGCCTGCACGGGCTCGTTGCGGAGCAGGTCGCCACTGCGGTTGCGCAACTGGTCGAGGCGGCCCACAAAGCGGCCGTGCACCGCTAGCACGCCCTTGTGCACCTTGGCCGACATACGGGCCTGAAACACGCGCCCTTGCAAAGCACTGTGCGTGAAATCGTTGTGCGTAAAAATCCCGAAATTATAAATAATAATCGAGTCCAGCGCCAGGTCGATTTTAGGCGGGGGGCTAGCGGCCGTGCGCTTTTTGCCCCGCAGGCCCCAGCTGCGCCCCAGCGAGTCGACGCGCTGGCCAATGGCCACATCGCGCAGGGTAAGGCGCGTGACTTCCACGCGGCGGTGCAGCAGTTCGCGCAGGTTCAGGCGCAGGTCGGCGCGGCCCAGGCGCAGTACCGGCAGCGTGCGGTGGTGCGAGCTGTCGCGCAGGGTAAGGTGCGAGAGCGACGCCGTGACGTGCGGAAAATCGTGCCACACCGAAAAATCCACCTCAAACGGGTCGAGCACCAGCTCCGAGTTGCTGGTGAGCTTTTCGCGCACCAGCTGCTTGACATACGGTTTGGCGTAGCGGGTCGTGAGCAGCCAGCCGCCCAGCCCCAGAGCTAGCAGCAGAAGTAAAAAACCAACACCCAGCACGCGCCAGAGGGGAAACGACTTCATATGGCAAGCTACACTGCCCAAAGTAATACTACCAGCAACGTTCGCTACCGGCTGGGCGTTCTCCTGCATACGTAAGCCCAACAGTTTCGACCGGCTACCGAGCTGCCGGGCCCGGTAGTGCCCGCCGCGTGGGGCGGTGTCCCGGGCAAATAGCTGGCTCAAACCCATCTTTGCAGCCAGGATTGCCTGCTACGCCTTCGCTTTTTTCGCTGCTTTATGAATCGTCGCGCTTCCATCACCGACCTGGCGAAGGCCCTGGGCCTATCGGCTTCGACCATCTCACGGGCCCTAGCCGACCACCACGACGTGAGCGAGGCCACCAAAGCCCGCGTGCGCCAGCTGGCCAAAGAGCTGCACTACCAGCCCAACCCGCTGGCCGCCGGCCTGCGCCGGGGCCGCAGCAATACGCTCGGGGTCATTGTGCCGCACATCACGGGTTATTTTTTTCCGGAGGTCATTCACGGCATCGCCAGTGAGGCTAGCGCAGCGGGCTTCAATGTGATGATATGCCAGTCGAACGAAGATGCCCAGCAGGAACGCCAGATTATTGAGCTGCTGATGGGCGCGCAGGTGGCCGGTATTCTACTCTCCCTGTCCGATACCACCACTGATTTTGAACACTTTGAAGGTGTGCGCCAGCAAGGCGTGCCACTCGTGTTTTTCGACCGCCTGGTGCAGGGTTTCAAGGGCCCCAATGTGACGTCGGTGACGCTCAACGACTACCTCGGCGCCTACCAGGTAGTCGAGCACCTCATTGCGCAGGGTTGCCGGCGCATTGCCCATTTCACCGGCCCGCTGCACGTCAATATCCACCAAAACCGCCACCAGGGCTACCTCGACGCCCTAGCCGCCCACGGCCTCGCGCCCGACCCGCGCCTCATCGCCTTCTGCGAGCTGAGCCAGCAGGGTGGGGCTGCCGCCATGCGTGGGCTCATGCGCCTCTCGGCCACGCGCCGGCCCGATGGTGTGTTCAGCAGCAACGACCTAGCCGCCGTGGGGGGCTTGCAGGTAGCCAAAAAGCTTGGCTTCCGGGTGCCCGAAGACGTGGCCATCGCTGGCTTCAGCAACGAGGTTTTTACCCAGCTTACCGAGCCGGCCCTCACCACCGTAGACCAGCGCTGCGAGCAAATGGGCCGCACCGCCGTGCAGCAATTGCAGAAAATGCTGCCTAGCCCCGGCCACACCCCCGCCACCCCGCGCGGCATCGTGCTCAAGCCCAAGCTGATAGTGCGCGACTCGTCGCAGCGCTAGGGGGTGATTTTGCTTAAACGGTCGTCATGCTGAGCTCGCCGAAGCATCTTGCTCGGGGTCGCTAGGGGCAGTATCCACACGTAGCCAGCCAAGATGCTTCGGCAAGCTCAGCATGACGACCGCTCTACTAGCTAGCCCAGCATCTTGGCAAAATTCACTTTGATTTTCAGTTGAAAATCAGCAATGACCTTGAAAATCTCCTTCAGCGTCACGCGTTCTACCTTGGTTAGTTTCTTGGGGTCGAGGTAGTTGTCGGGCGGCAGCTTGTCGTGCATCATCTGGGTTGCCTGCTTTTTGAGGCGCATGCCCATGAGGTAGTAGTACGACTGCAACAGTTCCTGATATTCTTTCTCGGTGAAGACCCCTAGCTGGTGCAGGGCGGCCAGGCGCTGGCCGGTATTGGTGGCAAAAATCCGGTTTTTGAGGGCAAAAACGCGCACGGCGTCCACGATGGGCGACATGATTTTTTTGAGATTGACCACCTGTTGGTCGCCCACCGCAAACGTGCGGATGTTGTTGAAAAACGTGAGCGGCGGCTCGTACTGCAACGCATTGGTAGCCATATAGTGCAGAAAGCGGTCGAGTGGCTTTTGCAGCTCGGTGTCCAGAAAGTCGCGCAGCTCGTCCAGTATTCCGGCCTCGCCATAGAGAAAGCGAATATCGAAAAAAGCCGCGAAGCGCATCACGTTCTCGGGATTCGACTCGTGGAGCCACTCCGTATAGTTGCGCTTCCAGTGCGAGACGGAGTGCGTCCACTTCGGGTTTTTGGCCATGAAGCCGCCGTCGCAAAAGCTGAAGCCAATCTCGTTGAGCCGGTCCGACACCTCCGTGGCAAAGCGCAGAAAGTAGTCGCGCACCAGCTCGCGCTGCTCGTTGGCCTTGTCCTCGTAGATGATGGCATTGTCCTGGTCAGTAAGCAGCGTTTGCTCTTGTCGGCCTTCCGACCCTAGCACGATGAACACGAACTTGGCCGGCGGCGGGCCCAGCTCACGAATAACGTCCTCAATGACTTTCAGGGCGATAGTATCGGCCACAGTCGTGATTACCTGGTTCACGATTTCGGGTTTCACGCCCCGGTCGAGGAGTTGAAACACGATATCAGGCACCTTCTGCCAGTTGCGCCGCAGCTCGCGCAGCGATACGGCCTGCTTCACGCCCTGAATGAAAAGGAACGGCGACTGCGCCTGCTCGGCGAGCAGCTTGTTGCGCGAGATGAAGCCCAGGTACTCGCCGCTAGGGTCTTCGACCAGCAGGTAGCGCGTCTTGGTACGGAACATGAGCAGCAGCGCCTCATACACAAAGGCCTGGCTGCTGACGGCGCGAGTGGGCGTATCGAGGTAGGTGCTGATGGGCAGGCGCGCATCGCCCAGGCCCGCTACTACCTTGTCGCGCAGGGTGATATCGGTGACGTACCCCACGATTTTCTCGTCGCCCTCGCCCAGTACGAAATAGCAGCTGCTGCGCGCCTTGGCCATGCGCCGGGCCACCTCGTGGGTGGGCGTGCTGCCGGGGCAGGCCAGCACCGGGCGCAGTTCCACGGCCGCCATGCGGCGCGAGTAGAGCTCGTCGGCGGCAATGAAGTTTTGGGGCGCCTGCGGGCCCGAGGGCACCAGCTGGGCGTATTCTTCCTCGAGCATCAGCCGGCCGTAGCGCGTGGTAAAGTGCTGGAAGAAGGAGTCGTAGCCCAGGCAGAGCCCCCGGAAATCGTTGCGGTGCAAAAAATATACGCGCGTGCCGGCGCGCGCCTGCACCGTGCGCAGCGAGCGCTTTTTATTGAGCAGCACCGACACCCCGCCGTAGCAAGTGCCTGGCCCGTAGACCTCGGGCAGGCGCCGCGCCTGCTGGCCATCAACAAAAAAAGTATCGTAGCCGCCCTCAATGATGAGGTCGACGCCGCGCAGCTTGGTTTCGCCCTGGTGGTAGATAACGGCCTCGCGGGGGTGCGTCACCTCTTGCAGCAGCGCCGCTACTTCTTCCAGCACCTCGGGCGGCAGCAGGTTGAAGGGCTCGACGGTGCGGAGGAAGGCGAGGCGGGTGTCCATAGGTAGGTATGAATTATAAGTTATGAGCTATGAGTTTGGGCGTTGCGCTAGGCAATTCGCACTTCATAATTCACAATTCATACTTGCAAAGCTAAATCATGCCTAGCCAGTATTTCCAGAAGGGGCGGCGGGCGGCGGCCAGCGCGGCGTGGGTGGGCGGTGGCAGCAGCGGGCGCTGGCTAGCCAGGGTTTCGGCGTCGATATCGCCGGTGCGGCGCAACTCAAAGAAGCACTGGGCGGTGGCCTCCGCATCGGCCAGGGCATCGTGCTGCTTGCCCATGGGCTGCCCAAACTGGCGCTGGTAGAGGTCGGCCAGGCGCAGGTACTGCTGGCGCATGGGCTGCCAGAAGCGCTCGGTGAGGCGCATGGTGCAGAAGGTGGGCAGGCCTAACAGCGCATTGGACAGGCCCGAGCGGTGAAAACTGACGCCCACCATGTGGTAGTCGAGCTCAATAAAGTGGCCCACTACCAGCGGTTTGTAGCGCAGCAGGTCGTCATGCAGGCGCTGCATCACGGGGCGGCGGGCCTGGCCGTGCTCATGCAGGTAGGCTAGCGTGAGGCCATGCACCTGCATCGAAGCGGGTGAAATATCGTAGTCGCTGGGCCGGATATAGTGGTTCTCGGTTTTCACCAACTCGCCGGCCGCCGTGTAGATAAGCCACGCCACCTGAGCCACGTGCGGCCACGCGCCCGGCTCGGCGTAGGGCCGCCGCCAATCGGTGGGCAGGCCCGACGTCTCGGTATCAACGAAAAGCAAGTACTCGGGCACGGCGTAAAAGTAAGGGGTAGCGCGCAATCAACAGTGAGCGATTACTTACCGTGCCCGCTTGGCGGTGCTTTCTCAGTTTTTAGAAGCTAATTCAAGACCATTAGGCACTTCTGTGCTGGAGATTAAGCACCTAAAAATCAACTGGATATTTGAAATATTGGGGCGCAGGAGGCGTGCCGGTGGGTAGCAGCGCTACCGCGCCTTGGTAGCCAGTGCCCACGGCAAAGCTGTGCAGGCAGGCACCGGCGGGCTCAACTAGGGTGGGAAGTCCGGCAACACCAGCCGCCAGCACCGAAAACTGGGCAAACGGTACCGACAGGCCCATGCCCAGCGCCTTGGCGTAGGCCTCCTTGCGCGTCCAGATGGTATAAAATAGTGGCCCGCAAGACGCTCTGACTGCCGCAGCCCTCAGGGCTAGCTGCTCATCGGAAGAAAACAATTCTTCGACCATCGCTTCGGCATTGGTTAGGGGGGCTAGCTGCTCTACGTCGGCCCCCACCGGGCCCGCGTCGGAAACCGCTAATAGCGCTCTGCCGGCCCGGTACGACAAATTGAAATGGAGCGCGAAATCAGCCAGAATGGGTTTGCCATAGCCATCTACAACGAAGTGCAAGTCTTTGGCTGGCTGCATCGTATAGAGCTCTAGTGCTGCCCGCAGGAAGCCGTGCGCCCGGCCGTAGGTTTGGCGCATAGCCAAGGTGCGCAGCCGGGTTTGACGGGCTAGCTCAGTGGTGGCCAGGCTAGGGCTCGTGGCCAGCCAAAGCGCATCATTAGCCACTAAGTCAGCCTGCCAAATGTGCAAAAACGACGACATGAACTGTCAGATAAGTGGCGTAAGAGCCACGCGGGTGGGTTCCCCAAACTTACGCAAAACTAGGCAGGTACCCTAGCCAGTATCATCCTATTAGTGCCCGCCCGAAATAAAGGTGCTCGGGATGCCCTGCCACCGCGTATTGGCCGGTAGCTGCTCGCCTTTCATCAGCAGCGACAGGCTCTTGAGCGTGGCACCGGGGCCGATAACCGAATCGTAGAGCACCACGCAGGAGGTGCCCACGGTGGCGTAACGCCCGATGCGCAGGTTGGACATTTTCATGACCCGGTCTTCAAATAAGTGCGTCTGGATAGTACTGCCATTGTTGAGCACGGCGTGGTCGGCAACCCAGGCCAGGTCAAACTCGGTGATTTCGGTGGTGTCCATATACACCGAGTGGCCGAAGTGGCTGCCCATGAGCTGGAAAAACCAGGTAGCAAAGGGCGTACCCAGCAAAGCGGCTTCCCAAAATGGATACACATAGTTTTCACACAGCGAATTAACTAATTCATTGCGCCAAACGAACGACGACCACAACGGTTTTTCGGAAGGCCGGTAGCGCCCGATTAGTATCCACTTGAGCAGCGCCGTGAGGAGCGAAAAGCCGAAAATCAGTCCCACCATGGCGCCCGTGCCCGCCACCACACTGCTCCAGAAGGGGTAGTGCAGCAAGTGCCAGTGGCTGTAGTGGTAGAGCACAGCGAATGTGATGAACGCGAACGTGACCGGCAATACAATTTTGACTAATTCGATGAGGCGGCGCGCCCATACCAGCCTGGCCGGCGGGTCGAAGGTGAGCTCGGGGGCAAAGGAGGTGGACACCGGTCGATTGGGTAGCAGGAAGGCGGGCGAGCCCACCCACGACGTGCCATCGGGCGGCGTGTCGGCGGGGGCCGAGGAGAGCGCGCCAATCAGGTTGTTGGCGCCCAGCACGGTGCCGCCGGCCAGGACCGCGCCATTGCCCACGAACGTGCGCGGCCCCACCACCGTGGGCAGCACCGACACCAGCCCGTGCTGCACGCGCGGCGCGCCCACGCTCACCGAGTCGGCCAGAAATGAGCCGGGGCCCACGGTGAGGTGCTCGGCCGAGATGTGGTTGAGGGTCGAAACCTCGGCGCGGTAGCCGATTTTAGCCCCCAGCAGCCGTAGCCAGAAGGGCGTATAAATGGTGGCGTAGAGCGCCTTAAGCAGCGTAAGGCTTTGGGCTAGCACGGCATCGGCTACCCAGTGGCGCACGTAGGCGAGGCTATAGAGCGGCAGGGTGCCATCGGCCTGGCGGCCGGCCACGAGGTGCTTGATGCCGACCAGTACTGCCATCAGCAGTACCACGTAGAGTGCCGACAGTGGGAAAAGCGAGAGCAGCGAAGGCTCGGCGCCGAAGCGCTGCACGCTTTCATAGAGCAAAGCCAGGATGGGCAGCAACGCCACCGTGGGCACCAGCAGCATGAGTGAAATGGCTCCCAATTGGGCCAGTAGGTAGCGCGCGCTAGGGCTAGCGGTGGGTCGCAGGGGCGTAACCGGTACCTCGCGCACGCGCCGGGCCGGCGACCCTAGCCAGCCTTCCTGGGCCGGGATATGGTGGCCGGCGGGCAGTACCGACAGGTCGTCGAGCTCGGCGCCCTCGCCCAGGCTGGTACCGCCCTCCAGGATGGCCCGCAGGCCCACGTAGGCATCGCGGCCCACCGTGGTAGGGCCGATGATGAGGCGGTCGCGCTCGATGCGATAGCCGAGCAGCGCGGCCTCGCGGGCCAGGCTGGCCCCGTCGCCGATGGTCAGCAAGTCGAAGCACAGCACGCGGGTGGTGCCCAGGTACACGTTCTTGCCGATTCTGGCCCCTAGCAGGCGGTAGAAAATGGCCAGAAAAGGCGTGGCGGATAACAGGGGCGTGGGCGCGGCTTCCACCAGCTTCTTCACTACCCAAAAGCGGAAGTAATAGAAGCCCCACAGTGGGTATTCGCCAGCGCGGAAACGGCCGATAATCAGCCACTTCACAGCCACTACCAGTAGGCAGGCCAGGGGCACGTAGCCCAGCACCGAGGCCGCGCCCGCCAGCACCAGCGCGGGGTACGACCACTCGGCAAATACGGGCCGGAAGTGCAGCGACACGTTCAGAAAAAACACCGGTACGGCGTAGAATACCGCAATCAACACCAGCTGCAAAATGGCTGTGAGCAGCCGGGTGAGCGTGCTGGCGCGCACCATCGGGCTAGCCAGCGTGGGCGCGGGCGTGGGGCTGGCCGCGGCCGTGGCCGCCTGGGCTGCTACCGAAGCCGCTAGCCCCTCAATGGTGCGCTGGGTGTACATCTCTTTCACCGAAAGCCCCTGAAATTCGGGCTGTTGGCGCAGCTCTGATACGATGAGCGAGGCGAGCAGCGAATTGCCGCCGATGTCAAAAAAGTCGTCGGTAATGGAAATATCGGCGGTGTCGAAGCGCTTTTGCCAGGTGGCATAGATGGCAGTTTCGAGCGGGTTACGGGGCAGGGTGAGCTCGCGGGCGGGCAACTGGTCGCCGCTGACGGGGTAGGGCAGCGCTTTGCGGTCGACCTTGCCGCTGGTGAGCAGCGGAAACGCGGTAAGCGGCACCAGCGCGGCGGGCAGCATGTAGGGGGCTAGCCGCTCGCGCAGGTAGGCGCGCACGGCGCGCTCATCGAGCAGGTAGTTGAGGTCGAGGATGAGGTAGGCGATGAGCTTTTTCACGCCGTCGGCGCCTTCCTTGAGGGCCACGGCGGCGTTGCGGATGCCTGGCCACTGCAGTAGCAGGCTCTCGATTTCGGCCAGCTCGACGCGAAAGCCGCGGATTTTCACCTGCGTGTCGATGCGACCCAGGAAGTCGATATTACCCTCGGCCGCGAAGCGGGCCAGGTCGCCGGTGCGGTAGAGGCGGCCCGCGAAGCCATTTGGTAATTCACTAACCGTGTTGAACTTGGCAGTGCTGAGCTCGGGGCGGTTGAGGTAGCCAGCGGCCAGCGCCGGGCCGCCGATGCACAGCTCGCCGGCCTGGCCCAGCGGCACGAGCTGCCCGAGCTGGTCGAGCAGCAGCGTTTCGTAGCCCGCCAGCGGCCGGCCGATGGTGAGGTGCTGACCGGGCACGAAGTCGGCGGCGGTGGCCACCACCGTAGCCTCGGTAGGGCCGTAGGTGTTCACCACCCGGCACTGCCGGCTAGCCCACTTGGTGAGCAGCTCGGGCGGGCATACCTCGCCGCCCAAAATGAGCAGGCGCAGCGTCGGGATGGTGCCCGGCAGCAGCGAGAGCAGCGTGGGTACCGTCGAAAATACGGTGACTTGCTGCTCGACCAGGAAGCCGGGGAGCGCGTCGGGCGCCTTCATAGTGTCTTCGGGTACGGGCACCAGAGTGCCGCCGGCACCCCAGGCTAGCCACAGCTCTTCGAGCGAGGCGTCGAAGGCCACCGAAAATCCCTGCACCACGCGGTCTTGCGGGGTGGGCTGAAACAGCACCTGCTCGGCCCGCACCAGGTGGCAGATGCTGCGGTGCGGAATGAGCACGCCCTTGGGCAGCCCCGTGGTGCCCGAAGTATAAATGACGTAGGCAATAGAATCGGGCCCACCGGCCACCGGCTCGTTGAAGGACGGTACGGCCGGCGCGGGCACGCTGGGGTCGATAACCAGGCCCTCCCAGCCCGCGAAGCCCTCGGGCAGCGGCCGGTTGTGGAGCAGCGCCCGCGCCCCGCAGTCGCTGAGGATAAACGCCACGCGGTCGGCCGGAAACGACAAATCGAGTGGCACGTAGGCAGCGCCCGCTTTCAGCACGGCCAGCATGCCCACGTACAGCTCGATGGACTTGGCCATGAGCAGGCCCACAAAGTCGCCGGCCCGCACGCCCTGGCGCTGCAAGCGGAAGGCTAGCTGGTCGGCTTCCGCATTGAGCTGCTGGTAGGTGCGGGTGTCGCCCAGCCAGCTCAGGGCCACGTTGTTGGGGTAGAGCCGGGCGGTTTCTTCGAATAGCTGGTGCAGCTGCTGCGGGCCGCCGGGCTCTACCTGCTGCGGCACGGTGCGGAACTGGCGTAGCAGGTTCACTTCTTCTTCGGCCAAAAAGAACACGTAGCCCACTGGCGTTTGCGGGGCCGTGGCTAGCTGCTCGAATACCCGCTGCACGTGGGCCGGCAGGTAGGCTGCGCCCCAGGGCCCGGGCACGCCCAGCGTGCAGGCAAAGCTGACGGCCACCGTGTGGTCGGCCGCAAAATCCAGGGTTACGCACCACTCGTGGTCGGGGCTTTGGGCCTCGGGGGCGGGCAGCGAGATGCGGCAGCGCGTGATGGCCGCCCCCAGCTCTTCACCCACGCCGGCTAGCCCCATCACGAGCTGGCCGGCGGCCTCGGCCTCCAGCTCGGCTAGGGTCAGCGTGTCGCTGAGGTTGAGCAGGGCCGTGGCGGGTGGAAACGCGGCCACGGTGTTCTCAACCCGCAGCTTGGCTTGCAGTTGGGCCGGGCTGCGCTCGGCCGGCTGGCGGTAGTACACCACGGCAAAAGCGGCCAGGTAGCCGGCAATCAGGGTTTCCTTCTGCTGAAAAGCAAGTCGAAAATCGGCGGCTTTGGGCGAGGCGTCAAGTTCCGGAGCCGGAGCGAGGGGCAGGTCAGTGGTCGGAGTCATGGGTAAGCGAGGAGTACCGCTAGGATTCGCGGCGGCAAGCAGAGTCAGCCCTCAAATAGCAGCGCGGGGCATGAACTGCGCGTGAGGTTCGGGGCCAGGAAAGCGCGACAATAAGCCGTGCGGTATCTGGCTAGCCCCTACGCCAAAATACCGTGCCGGGATACTGACTTGGGGATAGTGAGTAAGTTAAAAGTGGCGAGTTAAAAGTTAAAATTCATTCACCGCAACCCAGGACTTTTAATTCACCTACTGCCCCCAACAGAAACGGCCCCGCCGAAGCGGAGCCGTTTCTGTTGCAAACTTGTTTTCTTTTACTGCTTGTACTGGTAGTAGCGTACGTAGTCGACCTGCATCTGCTGCGGAAACACCGTGGAAGCATCCGGATTGCCCAGGAAGTTGCCACCTACGGCCACGTTCAGCACCCCAAAAAACGGGTTGTTGAAGGGGTAGGGCGAGGCGTCGTTGCTGGTGAAGGTGTAGTAGAGCGTGCCGTCGAGGTAAAACCGAATCTGGTCCTTGCTGCGCACGGCGCTGTAGGTGTGAAAATCGTCGGCAAAGCTGGCGCTGCTGGGCGTCTTGATGTGGTCGACGCCCGCCTGCTTGTGGCTAGCCCCATCGTTGCCAAAGTGCATGGTCGTCAGAAACTCGGTGGGGTTTTGGCCCCGCAGCTCCATGATGTCGATTTCGCCGCATTTCGGCCAGTTATTCTGGTCGATGTCGCTGCCCAGCATCCAGATGGCGGGCCAGACGCCCTGGCCTTTGGGCAGCTTGGCGCGCACATCGTAGCGCCCGTACTGGAAGCTCTGCTTGCCCTTGGTGAGGATGCGCCCTGAGGTGTAGGTGCTGCCCGTTTTAATGGCCTGAATGACCAGATTACCGCCATTCTGAAACACGTTGTCGGTCGAGGTGGTGTAGGTTTCCAACTCTTGGTTGCCCCAGCCGCCGCCGCCCGTGTCGTAGCCCCACTTGGTGCCGTCGACGGGGCCAGCGCCGTTAAACTCATCGCCCCAGACCATTTCCGTGTACTGCGCGTAGTCTTTGGCGTCGGAGTTGACCACGACGGCCGGGGCCACGGGCGCCGGAATGTCGGGCGTTTTGTTTTCGGTGCAGGCTGTGCCGAATAGCAGCGCTAGCAAGAGGCTGGCGCCTTGGGCCGGCCGGCGGGAGGGGTGGGATGGGAGCATAAAACTAGGAAAAAAGGGCCCGGTGAATTGCTCGCCGGGCCCCGGTCAACACGATTACTCGAAAAATAAATCTATTTGGCTACCAGCTTTATAGTGAACACCGTGCCACCGTTTTTGCCGGTGCCAGCGCGCAGCAGCATCGTCTTATCCGTGATGGCCAAGATGCGGTACGTCAGGTCAGGCGCGTCGGTAACGCCAATGAAGGCACCCGTCTTACCCAGTACCATCTGGGCTAGCCCGGCGCCATCGGCGGCCGTCAGCGTAAAGGGAATAGCGTCGGAGCGCGGCGCCTGGCACGTGCCGGGGCTGCCAGCCACGAAGGTTTCGCCCTTCGCATCGTAGGTATACACGTTGGCTGCCGAGAACGTGAACTCGTCGTCGGCCTGGCAGGCGGGCAGCTGGCCAGCCGCCGGGTTGCCCGCGTAGTAGGTCGTGGGATTGCTTTCGGTACCCACCGTGATGGGTGCCACCGAGGCCTGGTCGAGCAGCCAGGTTTTCTGGGTACCGGCGGTCAGCAGCTGCTTCACGCGGGTCACGGCGTCGAAGGTCACCAGGGTTACTTCGGTTTTGGTACCGTCGGCTAGGGTACCCCGCAGGCGCAGCATGTTGCTGCCTACTTCGATGATGTCATAGGTTAGGTTGTTGACTGCCACCGCCTCGCCAATAAAGGAGCCGGCCTTTTGCAAGACAATCTGCCCCAGTCCGCTAGCCCCGCCAGTGGGCTTGAATACAAACGAGCCGCTGCTCGACTGTGCCGCGCCGCAGGTGCCGCTGGCGTAGGTGCCGCCGTTGGCCTCGTAGGTGTAGCTGGCCGAGGTGCCGCTGAACGTAAACTGGTCGTCGGCCTGGCACGAAGTCAGCGCGTTGGCGGCCGACGACGAGATGACGTTGTTGCTGGCGTCGAGGCGCTTAATGGCGCCCGCGGCGTTGGAGTACGTGAATACCCGCGCTCCGGCGGCGTTGCTCTGGCAGTTCACCAGGGCCGAGAAGCCGGCGTTGCCGCACAGCGAGGGCACTACTACGGCCGTTTGGGGCGTCGAGCCCGTGCCGCCGCGGCCAGCTTCGGTGAGGCGCACCTGATAGGTGCCGGCCTGGTTGTAGGTGTGCGTCACGGTTTGGCCCGTGCCGGTGGTGCCATCGCCAAACTCCCACTGGTTGAGGAAGCCGCCCGTGCTGTTATCGGTAAACGTCACCGTAACTGGGTATTGCGACGAATTGACCACGCTGGTAAAGCTGGCTGCGGGCGCGCCCCCTTCGAGGCTGCCCGTGTCGTTTTTCTTACAGGCCGCCAGCAGTAGGGGGCTAGCCAGCAGCGCCCAGGCGGCCTTGTTTAGTACATTTTTCATAAGAAACTAAGCTGAGATTTTTGAAGAAAGCGGCTTAGTAGCCTGGGTTTTGCACGAGTTTGGGGTTGGCGTCAATCTCCGTTTGCGGAATGGGCAGCACGTAGTTTTTATCGGTCGGAATGCCGCGCCGCACGCCCACCGTGGCCAGGTAGGCCGACTGGGCCGTCATGCCCGAGACGAGGGTTTTGGTGCGCTTCATGTCAAACCAGCGGTCAAACTCAAACGCCAGCTCATACTTGCGCTCCCGAATAACGGCATCCTGAAAGTTGGACGTATTACTCGCATTCAAATCGCGCGAGGAGGCCGTGTTGTAGTCGAGCCCGAAGGCCCGGCGGCGCACTTTGTTAAGAGCCTCGAAGCCGGCGGTGGTGCCGCCTAGGCCCTCCGCCACAATCAGGTACATCTCAGACAGGCGTAGCACCGCCACGTTCTGGGGCGAGTCCCAGATATTGGTGTTGACCATGCCCACAAACCACTTTTTGCAGTCGTAGCCGAAGGGCGAGCCGGGCAGGCTTTTGGGCTGAATGCTGCCGTTGGGCGATACGTCGCCGGGTACCCACACGCTCACCGCCTTGCGGGTATCGCCCGTTTCGTAGCCCGCCACGAAGTCGGGCTCGGGCACGTTGAAGCCGTAGCCATCGCCGGCCGGCACAAGACCGCCGCGGCGGGGTGCGAAGAACTGGTTCATCGACGAGCCCACGTTGTTGCGGTCGTACTGGTTGCGGCCGTTGGTGAACTGCACTTCGAAGAGCGACTCCTTAGCGTTATTATTCTCGTTGTCAACCTTGAAGTTGTCGCCGTAGCTAGCCCACATGGTCTTGCCCGAGTTGTCGATAACGGCCTGGGCCTGCACGGCAGCTTCGGCTTTTCTGCCCTCCGTGAGCAGCACCTTGGCTAGCAGGCCCTGGGCGGCCCACTTGGTGGCGCGGCCCAGGTCGGCGCCGCTATACGAGGCCGGCAGGTTGCTGATGGCGGCCGTCAGGTCGCTCTCAATCACCTTGTACACATCGGCTTGCGGCGAGCGGGCAATGTTTACCTGGTCGATGCCGGTGGGCGGGGTCGTGTACAGGGGTACGTCACCGTAGACCCGCACCAGGTCAAAGTACATTTTGGCCCGGATAAACTGGGCCTCGCCCAGGCAGCGCTTCTGGATGGCGGGGTCCATGCCCGTGATGAGAGGCACCTTTTGCAACACAATATTGGCGCGTTGCAGCGAGATATAGGCCCCCTGCCAAAGGCGGGTAATCACGAAGTTATTCGACGGAATGTTGTAGTCGTCGAGCTGCGTGTACTCGATACCGTCGCTGCCGCCGCCGCCGCCGGTGGTCGAGATATCGGCGCCTATGTCCATGCCCCAAAGGGCCGCGTTGTACTGGCCTTCCTTGGTAAGCTCGCTGTAGCAGGCCGTTACGGCCTGGATAGCGTCGTTTTGCGTCTTGTAAAAGTTGGCGTCCGTAATCTGGTCCGAAGGAGACTCTTCCAGAAACTTGCTGGTGCAGCTGCCCAATAGGCCTAGCGACAGCAGAAACGCGCCGCAGGAGTATTTAGAGATAATCATTGTTTGAGTGGGAATAGACAGGAGCGAGAATTAAAACCCGATGTTGACGCCGCCCGTGAACACGCGTGCCTGCGGGTAGATACCCAGGTCGACACCGCTAGCGCTCACCTCCGGGTCGAAGCCGGTGTAGTGGGTGAGGGTGAGCAGGTTCTGACCGGTTACGTACAGGCGAATTTGCTTGGAGCCAATGCGGCTGAGCATGCTCTGGGGCAGGGTGTAGCCAAACGTCACGTTTTTGAGGCGGATGAACGAGCCGTCTTCCACGAAGTGGCTCGACACGCGCAGGTTGCGGTTGGGGTCCGAGTCGATGGCGCGGGGCACGTCGTTGCTAGTGCCCGGGCCGGTCCAGCGGTTGAGCACGATAGTGCCCCCGCTAAAGCTGCCGTAGAGCGCGCTTTCAAGCAGGTAGCGGTTCTGGTTGTAAATCTGGTTGCCTTGGGCGCCGTTGATGAAGAAACTTAGGTCGAAGCCCTTATAGTTCAACGTATTGGTGATGCCAAACGAGAAGTTGGGGTTGGGCTTACCAATGAACGTGCGGTCGGCGGCATTGATAACCCCGTCGCCGTTGAGGTCCTTGAAACGAATGTCACCGGGAGCCGTGCCATTTTCCTGCTTGGCGGCCTTGGTCACGTCATCAGCCGTCTGAAACAGGCCATCGGCCACGTAGCCGAAGAACGAGCCGAAGGGCTGGCCAGCATCGTAGCGCACGATGGGGTCGCCGGCTAGGGTGCCGGGGCCATTGTAGGGTACGCCCGAGCCCAGCGACTCTAACTTGGTTTTGAAAGCCGACAACGTAACCGACGTTGACCAGTTGAGGCCGCCATTCGAGCCGATGAAGTTGCGCGTAGTCAGCGAGAAGTCGATGCCGCGGTTGTAGGCCGAGGCGGCATTAGTGTTTACGTTCTCGTAAGTGCCCGAGGCGTAGGATACCGGCACCGGCGCAATCAGGTTGGGCGAGTTACGATTGTACAAGTCAATCGAGGCCTCAATGCGGTTGTCGAGGAAGCCCAGGTCTAGGCCGATGTTGGCTTGGTTGTTATTCTCCCAGCGCAGGTTGGGGTTGGCTAGGCGCGTGGGTGCACCGCCCGTATTGATGGTCTGGGCTTCGGGGCCAAACGGATACGTGATGCCGAAATTAATCGAGTATAGATAAGCGAAGCGCCCGGCATTCAGGGGGTTACCCACGCGGCCGTAGCCAGCGCGAATCTTCAGGTTGCTGATGGCACTGTTGCCCTTGAGGAAATCTTCCTCCGAGATGCGCCAGCCTACCGAGGCGCCGGGGAAGAAACCAAACTTCTCGCCGGGCGGGAACACCGACGAGCCGTCGTAGCGCGCCACGGCCGAGAACAGGTACTTACCGGCAAACTCGTAGTTGAGGCGGCCGAAGTAGCTGGCCAGGTGCTGCGGCGAACTAATCGTGCTGGCGTTGGCGAGCAGCGTATTGATAGGTCCCGCATTGATAACACGCAGGTCATTACGTAGATAGCCCGTGCGGTAGGCCTCTACATTGCTGTAGTTGAACTCCTGGGCCGACTGGCCAAGCAGGAAGGTTACCTGATGCTTGTCGGCAATAAGCTTGTCGTAGGTCGCCGTGTTCTCAATGAGATAGGTAGGGCCGTAGGACGATGTAGCCGATGCGCCGGCCGTGGCGTAGCGTGAGGTGACGCCAGGAAACGCTGGGGCCGAGGGAGCAAAGGAGTTGAACGTGCTGAAGAGAAGGTCAGCGCCTATGTTGGAGCGAATGCGCAGGCCCTTGATGGGTTCAAGCTCAGCGTAAAAGGTGGAGAGAATCCGGTTTTGCACGTAGCGCTGGTCAGTGCGTTGTGCGCTAGCCAAGGGGTTCTCTTCGATAAAGTTATCGGTGCTGCCGGTAGGCTCATACCAGTACCCATCCGAGCGGTAGGGCTGGATAATGGCCGGAATCCGGATGAGCTGCTGAATGGTGCCGTATTCACCACTGTTGGTCGTTACCTGGCGGTCCGAAAGGTGAGTCAACTGGATGTTGTTGCCCACTTTCAACAGGCGGCCTATTTTCACCTCGCCGTTGGCTCGCAGTGTATACCGCTCAAAATTTGAGCCGATAACAATGCCGTCCTGCTGGAAGTAGGAGGCCGATAAGGCGTAGCTGGCCTTGTCGCTGCCACCTGTGACCCCGAGCGAGTAGTTCTGAATCTGAGCGCGCCGGAACACTAGGTCCTGCCAATCGGTGCCGGCCCCTAGCGATGCCGGGTCACGCAGGCGGTCCACTACGATTGGCTTACCCGCTGCAATGCGGCTCTCGTTGTTGATAACTGCGTACTGCTCAGCATTCAGCAGACTCAGGCGGCGGGCGGCCGTTTGCACACCGGCGTAGGCGTTCACGTTCACGCTCGACTGGCCGGCCTTACCGTGCTTGGTCGTAATAAGAATTACCCCGTTGGCAGCTCTTACCCCGTAGATGGCCGTAGCCGACGCATCTTTCAGTACGTCAATCGTTTCAATATCATCTGGGCTGATGCCTTGCAGCTCGTTGCCAGTGGCATTGCCGTTGCCATCCGTGGAGGTGGCAAGCGGAAAACCGTCGATAACATAAAGAGGGGAGTTGTTGCCAGCCGAGGTTATGCCACGAACGCGTACCGAGCTGCCAGCGGAGCCACCAGGTGTGCCGCCGTTAGAGGTAATCGTAACGCCGGCTACTTTGCCTTGTAGAGCCTGCGTCACGTCCGGTACTGGCTGGCGCGTTAGTTCTGCGCCATTCACCGACGAAATAGCGCCCGTTACACTGCCGCGCTCCTGCGTGCCGTAGCCTACCACTACTACTTCGTTGAGCTTCTGGGTGTCTTCGCGCATGGTCACGCTTACGCTCGAGGCGTTGGCGCTTGTAACCAGCACGGGCTGCCCCACGTATCCGATAAAGCTGAACAACAGCGTGCTGCCTTCGGGGGCGCGCACAGTGAAGCGGCCATCCGCATCGGTGGTGCTACCGATGGTGGTGCCGCGCACCAACACGGTTACGCCCGGCAGGGGCTCACCCTTGGAGCCTACTACTCGGCCTGATATCGGCACATCGGCCAGTACGTGGAGTGCCGAGGTAGGCAGGAGGGGAGTGGTGGCCCCCGCAACCACTGGTAGCCCGCAGGCTAGCAGCATCGCAGTGTGTCGAAACGACGGGGCTAGGTAAAGCTTTCGCTTCATGCTATAAGTGAAAAAAGGGTGGGAACAGATAAAAAAGCAGCCGGCTAGCCCAGAGGAGAAGCTAAGCGGTCAATACTTGAGCGTGAAAATTCTGCAATCGGTTGTGGAGCCGGTAACGATTGCGAAGAGGGGCGAAAAGCGAGTGGTTAGCTAAAGCAAGCTGCCGGGGTCTTCTGGTCAAAAGTAGCGAGAGTGTTTTGTAAAAAACCTACCCTAATTCAGCCCAAACAGCCCAAAAAAGCCCTTTTATCGCTTTGACACTACTCACAATTACACCTAGCACACACGCAAACCGAGGTCCTTTGGTGCTTTAAAAGTGTTGGGCCGGGTTTTGGGTGTAGAAAGGGTGAGGCTAAAAAACAACGGCTGGGGGCTAAAAATTTAACAGTTTTAGCCCTCTTTTTTTGCGACGGCCGCAAACCAGTCAGTTGAGCTAGCCTAAGCTGTTTCCAACTCGGGCTCCATGTCGGCATTGGCCGTGTCGTCGAAGAGCACATGCGTCCATGATTCACTCTCCTCATAATCGGGTGCCTGGCGGCGGCGGTCTAGCGCAGCTAGCACTTTCTGGGCAAAAGCCCAGCTGGTAGCGGGGCGAAGCTCCAGCACCCGGGCTAGCTCGGCGGGGGCGTAGCGGCCCCGGTGAGCGTGCAGCAGAAACACCGCGTAGAGTGCCTTCACGATGGGGAACTTGCACTTCTGCAACAGCGTGCCCGTGGTGGCCGACTCTACATAGCGGCAGCGGGTGCAGCGGCGGGCGAAAGGCTCGCGAGCTTCGCAGCTTTTTTCGTGGCCGCACTTGCGGCAGCGGTAGCCGTGCTGCCACTTGAGGTCGGCGAGGTAGCGTAGGCAAGCATCCTTATCGGGATAGAGCTGGCTGAACTCGCCAAAATCGAATTCGCGGGCTTGTAGGCGAGCTTCCTTCTGGTCCTGCAGGTCGCGGCTCAGGTCGCGGTTGAGCTGCTCGATGGCCGCCGATTGCAGGGCTAGCAGGCTATTGGTTTCGAGTAGCTCGCGGTTTTGGGTGGCAATGGTGTCGTTTTGTTGGCGCAGCTCGTCGGTGCGGCGGGCCACCAGGGCTTCGAGCTCGGTGTTAAGTTGGTCTTTGAGGGCCTGGTTTTCGCGCAGCTGCTCCACGAGCTGGTCCTGGGCCTGGTGGCGCTTGCGCAGCTGCTTGAGCAGGCGCCGCTGGGTATGCAGCGTGGTGTCCATCAGGCTCTTAATCTTATCGGCCAGCGCGTAGCTGAGCACCGCTACCTCCACCACAAACGCCACGTTGAGGCTGTACACGGTGTACACGTTGTTGTAAAACTCCAGTCCCAGCTTGCGGCTGATGAGGAAACCCAGGCTGCCGGCCACCAGCGCCTGGGCTAGCAGCAGGTAGCGCGCCGAGCGCAGCCCGCCCCGGTAGGCGCGCCAGGCGGCGTAGTACAGTAGCCCGTAGGGGAGCAGATAGAGCCAAAAGCCAGAGCCCGAGTGCAGTAGCACGGCATCGAGCACCAGTAGTGCACCGCTCAGCGACACCACCCAGCGGATGAGGCGGTCGAGGCGGGGCAGGCGGACGCCCGCGTCGAGAAACGAGCGGGCGTACTGCGCAAAGGTGAGCAGCAGCAGCACTGGCGCCGCCACCGCAATAAAGTGGTTGACGGCCGCGCTGCCCGGCCACAGGTATTGAAACCCTAGCCCGTCTTCCGACAAAAACAGCAGCGCCCCGCTCAGCACGTAGAGTACGTAGTAGAGATACGACTTTTCCTGCAAGAAAAAATACAGGAACAAGTTGTAAACCAACATGATGAACAGCACGCCGTAGAAGCCGCCCAGCAGCCAGTATTGCAGGCTCATCTCGGGCAGCAGGCCGGGGCCGCTGTGCAGCATGGCCCGAAAGCTGTTGGGCGAGTCGGAGCGCAGGCGCAGGTAGTAAGTAGCCGGCGGGCCGTGGCGTAGCGGCAGGTCAAACAGAAAGTTTTTGTAGGGCAGCGGGCGCGTGGCAAACGGGTAGCTAGCCCCCGTCACCACGCTATCGTAGGCCAGGCCCCCCACCAGCCCGGCGCTGCCCAGCGGTCGAAACAGCGTGGCCGCCCCAATGTGCGAGTCGTAGAGCTCGAGGTACCAGTCGGTGGCCGGGCCCTCGTGGGCGGCCATCGTGAAGCGCAGCCAGTAGGTGCTGCGCGGGTGCTGCATGTTGGGCGGGCGCCGGGTGCCTACCAGCGTGGTGAAGCGCCCGGCCCAGGCCGGGCTGCTCACCTGGCTCAGGCCCAGGCGGCCGCTCGGGTCTTCGAGCACGCTGTAAAACTGGTCTTCCAGAAACTGGGCCGGGCGGGTGGGGCTAGCCACCAGGGTGTCTTCGGGGGTGGTGGCGGCAGCCGGGCGGGCTAGCGCCAGCAGCACAAGCAGGCTCACGAGGCGGGGCCAGCCGGGCCGGCAATGGCCAGCCAGGCGGGCTAGCCAGCAAACAGACGAGTAGAAAAGGAGCAAGAGCGAAGTGCGTTTGGGTGGGAGAGAGACGCGCACGGAGATAGCGTAGTAAAAGTAGTAATAAATGAGGACTGCCGACCGGCTAAAGCTGGGTCGCAGTCGGCACAATCGGCCCGATGGTCGGGCAGGGGCGGGGCGGGGCGGGTGGGCGGCTACTTTTGGCGTGCTTACTTTCTATTGCTATGGCCGCATTTTCTTTTCAGCGCTTGCTCACTCCCCTCATCCACGTGCTGGCGTGGGGGCTGCTGGCGCTGGCACTGCTGCTTTTTCAGCCCATGCAGGGCCGGGTGGTGCTGCCCACCGAGTACTGGGTGAAGCAGGGCGCGCTGCTGCTGCTGTGGATGAGCGCCTTTTACCTCACGGCGCGCCTGAGCGTGCCGCGCCTGCTGCTGCGCGGCCACAGCGGCTGGTTTGTGCTGGTGCTAATTCTCACGGCCACGGTGGTGATGCTGCTGAGCCGGGGCCTCGACAACGCCCTGAACCTGCCCGACCTGCTGCACGCGGCGTTTCGGGCGGCGGGCGAGGGCCGGCGCAACGGGCGCCCCCGGGGCAATTATTTCGACCTCGTGGGCTTGCTTATCACGTTGCTGGTGCTGGGTATTGCCACGGCCATCACGGTGGTGCAGCACTGGCAGCAAGAAGCCCGCCTGCGCGAGCGCCTGGACCAGCAGCGCACCGAGGCCGAGCTAGCCATGCTCAAGGCCCAGATAAACCCGCACTTCTTCTTCAATACCCTCAACAACATCTACTCGCTCACGCTCATCGACGGCGAGCGGGCGCGGGCGGCCCTGCACCGCCTCTCGCGCATGATGCGCTACGTGCTCTACGACACGGCCTCGGGCCACGCCCGCCTCAGCCAGGAAGTGGCTTTTATACAGGACTACATCACGCTCATGCAGTTGCGCCTCACCGACCGCGTGCAGGTGGTGTTCGAGCACCCCGAGCCGGTGCGCGAGGTGCTGGTGGCACCCATGATGCTGCTGCCGTTTGTCGAGAATGCCTTTAAGCACGGCGTGGCCGCCACGGCCCCTAGCCGCATTTTTATCGGGCTGCGCCAACCGGCGGCCAACCAGCTTGAGATAGTGGTGCGCAACACCCTGTTTCCCAGCGCGGGTACCGATTTGGCGGGTTCCAATGGTATCGGGCTCGCCAACACCCGGCGCCGCCTCGATTTGCTGTATCCCGGTCGCTACACGCTGCAAGTCAATGAGAAAACGCCGGACAATGAGTTCGAGGTGGCGCTCAGCCTACAGGTAGCCGACTGAGCTGACCCTAGCCACCACCGCCACTGCCTATCCTCGCCGGCCACTGCCACGTAGGCTAGCCCACCTTCTATTCAACACGCATCCTTTTTGCCCATGTCTATTTCCTGCATCGCCGTCGATGACGAGCCGCTCGCCCTGGCGCTCCTCTGCACCTTTATCGAGCAAACGCCTTTCTTGAAGCTGGTGGGCCGCTACGGCAGCGGCGTCGAAGCCTTGCAGGGCTTGCACGAGCTTACCGAAAAAGTGGAGGTGGCCTTTCTCGACATTCAGATGCAGGAGCTCACCGGCCTCGAGCTGGCTAGGGTACTGGGCCAGCAGACCGCGCCGCCGCGCATCATTTTCACCACCGCCTTCCCGCAGTATGCCCTGGATGGCTACAAGGTCGATGCCTTGGATTACCTCGTGAAGCCCTTCAACTACGAGGAGTTTTTGCGGGCCGCCCAAAAAGCCCGCGCCTACGCCGAGCTGGCCCAGGCCAGCGCCGAGGCTGCCCCGGCCGCCGCGCCGGCCCCCGAGGAAGAGCATATTTTTCTGAAAGTAGAATACCAGCTCGTGCGCGTGGCCCTCAGCGACATTCTCTACGTGGAGGGCCTGAAGGACTACGTAAAGGTGCACCTCAAAAGCACGCCCCGCGCCCTGCTCTCGCTCATGAGCCTGCGGGCTATGGAGGAGAAGCTGCCTGCCCGGCGCTTCCTGCGCATCCACCGCTCTTTCATCGTGGCGCTCGATAAAATCGAGGCCGTGCGCCGCCTCACCGTGCAAATCGGTACCGAAACCATCCCCGTCGGCGAGCAATACAAAGAAGCCTTTGCCCAGTTTCTAAGCCGCTGGACTTAAATCAATTAGCAGTGAGCAATTATCAACTATCAGAAACTAGCGGAGCCGCCCATTGCCCGGTGATAACTGCTCACTGGTAGTTGACCTCACTGTCCCGGCACGCGCATTTCGGGCAGCGGGCGGTTGGGCTTGAGGCCGCGTAGTTCCTGGTATTTGTCGAGCTGGCTAGGGGTGAGCACGGCCCCGAGCTTGGTTTCAAAATCGGCCTCCTGGGCCAGGCGGCGGTCGTGTTCGGTTTCGTCGGGGCGGTGGGTGAGGCGCTGCTTGTGCAGGGCCTTGTTCTCATCGATAAGCGTATTGATGCGCGCCACTTGGGCGGGACTCAGGTCGAGTTGCCGCAGCACGCCGGTGCGCTTGCCGGCGCGGCCCAGCACCACCACCTCGGGCAGGGTTTGCGCCCGCAGGTCGGCGAAGGTGAGCGTGGCCGCCAATAGGGCTAGCCCAAGCGAGTAGGTGCGCATAAGATGTATAGAAAAGGCCAGCGCCCGGCTAGGGTCCCAAAAGCCGGGTAAAGTAGTAAAGATATCGGCCGGGCTTCCGACCGCTAGGTACGCCGCTCAAACGTACTGGCCGGCCGCCTAGTGCCAGCGCAGAATACCAGGCGGGCAATTTTAGCAACGGGTAGAGTTTTAATGAAGTAGCCCGCTGGCGAAAACCCCCGCGCCCAAAAAACCGTCTTTCTCTCCGAACCAGTGTATCGGCTGCGGCCTGGCAACGGTTATCTCTCCTTTTCCCTGATATTTCTCATGCCCCAAAAACCCCATCCCCGCCTGGCGGGGCAGTTTGCCCTCGTCACGGGGGCTAGCTCCGGTATTGGCGCCGCCGTGGCGGTAGCGCTGGCTTCGTACGGTGCCAGCGTCGTGGTCAACTACGGCCACGACCTTGATGGCGCCAATGCTACGGCCAAAACCATCACCGACGCCGGCGGCACGGCCCTCGTAGTGCAGGCCGATGTGAGCAAGGAAGACCAGGTGCAGGCTATGTTCAAGCAGGCCATCGACAAGTTTGGGACTCTGCACATTGTGGTGTCGAACGCGGGTATTCAGGTCGATTCGCCCTTTCTGGATATGACCCTAGAGCAGTGGCAGAAAGTGATTGACGTGAACCTAACCGGCCAGTTTTTGTGCGTGCGCGAAGCCGCCCGCGAGTTTGTGAAGCGCGGCCCGCAGCCCGAAATCAGCAAGGCCCTCGGCAAGATTATCTGCATGAGCAGCGTGCACGAGGTTATTCCGTGGGCTGGCCACGTGAACTACGCCAGCAGCAAGGGCGGCATCATGCAGCTCATGAAAAGCACGGCCCAGGAGCTGGCGCCCCGCAAAATCCGGGTTAACAGTATTGCGCCCGGCGCCATTGCCACGCCCATCAACCTCTCGGCCCGCGACACGCCCGAGGAAGAAAAAGCGCTGCTGGAGTTGATTCCCTACAACCGCGTGGGCGACCCCGCCGACATCGGCGAGCTGGCCGCCTGGCTAGCCTCCGACGAGGCCGACTACATCACGGGCCAGACTATTTTTATGGACGGCGGCATGACCCTGTACCCTGGCTTCGCCGATGGAGGCTAGGAGGTCGAGTTGACAATTGGGAATGAGAAACTGCTTTTGCGGCCTCTCGGAAGCTACTTGAGAAAGCGTCGAAATGACGCTTGGCGTGCAGAGCATTCTGCGCATCAAGTAGAGACAAAGTATCTCGTACGGTGCAGTAATCGCAACGTTTGCGAACGTTAGCACGCGAGATACCTCGTCTCTGCTTAATGCGCAGAATGCTCTGCATGACTTTGTAACCTCAGTAAGAGTCTGCATTTTTTTACTTAAGAAAGATGACTGCCGAACATCAGCGCCTCCTCGAAGCCGACACCGACCAGCAGCCGTGGCGCAAGTTTGGCCCCTACGTATCTGAACGCCAGTGGGGCACGGTACGCGAGGACTACTCGGCCGGCGGCGATGCCTGGAACTACACCACCCACGACCAAGCTCGCAGCCGTACCTACCGCTGGGGCGAGGAGGGCCTGGCCGGCTTCTGCGACGACAGCCAGCGCCTGTGCCTGGGGCTAGCCCTCTGGAACGGCCAGGATGCCATGCTCAAGGAGCAGCTTTTTGGCCTGAGCGGCCCCCAGGGCAACCACGGCGAAGATGTGAAGGAGATTTACTACTACCTCGACAGCACGCCCACGCACTCCTACCAAAAGCTGCTGTACAAGTATCCGCAGGCCGCTTTTCCCTACGAAGAACTGATAGCTGAAAACGCGAAGCGCGACCGTAAGCAGCCCGAGTACGAGCTGCTGGACACGGGCATTTTTGCCGAAAGCCGCTACTTCGACGTCTTTGTAGAGTACGCCAAGGCCGGCCCCGACGACTTGCTGGTGCAGTACACCATCGTAAACCGCGGACCCGAGGAAGCCACGCTGCACGTGCTGCCGCAGCTCTGGTTTCGCAACACCTGGGCCTGGGGCTACGACGACTACCGCCCCGGCCTGGCCGCCACGCCCGAGGGCCTGGTGCGAGTCAGCCACCGCGACCTGGGCGAACTGGCCTGCTACGCTGATGGCGCGGCGCAGTGGCTGTTTTGCGACAACAATACCAATACCGAGCGGCTGTTTCAGGCGCCTTCGCCCGAGCAGTTTTTCAAGGATGGTATCAATCAGTACTTGGTTGAGGGTCAGCAAGATGCCGTAAATTCAGCCCTAGCCGGCACCAAGGCAGCAGCGCACTACCAACTCACGCTGGCAGCGGGGGCTAGCCAGCAGGTGCGCCTGCGACTAGGGCCCGCTGGCCAGGCCGAGCCCTTCGCCGACTTCGCGCAAATTATGCAGCAGCGGCTGGCCGAGGCCGATGAGTTTTACGCTGAGATTCAGCATACTATCGCCGGTGCGGATGCGCGGCTGGTGCAACGCCAGGCCTTCGCGGGTATGCTCTGGAGCAAGCAGTTTTACCATTACAACGTGGCGCGCTGGCTGGCCGGCGACCCTAGCCAGCCCGCCCCGCCGCCCGAGCGCCTGAAGGGCCGCAACGCCGACTGGAAAAGTCTGGACAACACCGACATCATCTCGATGCCCGACACTTGGGAGTACCCCTGGTACGCGGCCTGGGACCTGGCTTTTCACTGCATTCCGCTGGCCCAGATTGACCCGGCCTTTGCCAAAAACCAGCTGCGCCTGCTGTGCCTCGACTGGTACATGCACCCCAACGGCCAGCTGCCCGCCTACGAGTGGCGCCTCGAAGACGTGAACCCGCCGGTGCACGCCTGGGCGGCCTTCCGGGTGTATAAAATGGACCGGAAGCGGCGCGGTGACGGCGGCGATGTGGCCTTTCTGCAAACCGTTTTTCACCGTTTGCTGCTCAATTTCACGTGGTGGGTAAACCGCAAAGACCGCGACGGCCGCAACATCTTCGAGGGCGGCTTCCTGGGCATGGATAACATCGGGATTTTCGACCGCTCGGCGCCGCTGCCCACCGGCGGCTACCTCGAGCAGGCCGATGGCACAGCCTGGGTCGCCATGTTCGCCCTCAATATGATGCGCATCGCGCTGGAGCTGAGCCGCACCAACCCCGTGTACCAGGACCTGGCGAGCAAGTTTTTCGAGCACTTCCTGTACATCGCCGAGGCCATGACCAACGTGGGCAACACCGCGCTGAACCTTTGGGATGAGGAAGACGAGTTCTACTATGACGCTCTAAATACCCCCGACGGCGGCCACGAGCTGCTGAAAGTGCGCACGATGGTGGGTCTCATTCCAATGTTTGCGGTGGAAGTGCTCGACGAAGACCTACTGGCCACCGCCCCGCAGTTTTTGGCCCGCATGAACTGGCTGCTCGCCAACCGGCCCAAGCTGGCTGCGCTCGTTAGTCACTGGCAGGAGCCCGGCAAGGGCGCCACGCGCCTGCTTAGCCTACTGCGCGGCCACCGCCTCAAGCGGTTGTTGTTCAGAATGTTGGATAGCAATGAGTTTCTATCCGACTACGGCGTGCGCAGCCTGTCGCGGGTGTATGAGGAGAATCCCTACGTATTTCGCGAAACTGATATCACGGTCAAATATGAGCCGGCCGAGTCCGAAACGCAGCTTTTTGGCGGTAATTCCAACTGGCGCGGCCCCATCTGGATGCCGGTCAACTTCTTGCTTATCGAGGCCCTGCAGCGTTTCCACCATTACTTCGGCGACGATTTTAAGGTGGAATACCCCACGCACTCGGGCCAGTTTGTGACCCTGCTCGAAGTGGCCGACGCCCTCACGGCGCGCCTGACCAAGCTGTTCTTGCGCGACCCCGAAACCGGCCTGCGCGCCAGCCTGGGCCCTAGCGAACTCGTGCAGCACGACCCGCATTTCAAGGATTACCTCACCTTCAGCGAATACTTCAACGGCGACACCGGCCACGGCCTCGGTGCCAGCCACCAAACCGGCTGGACGGGTCTCATCGCCAAGCTCTTGCAGCCGAGGCACGATGCGCAGCACACGTTAGCTGACACCGCAGAGTCTTCGCTCACACAAAGCAAAAAGACTGATTCTCAGCATCATTTATTTAAACGGTAAGCTTAGGTTTATCGCACATCTTATGCCCATTCCCGCTCCCTGGCTTGATGCCACCACGCCCATCCGCAACCAGATGGTGCACTGGCCCGATAACCTCGGCGTGACCGTGGGCCGCACCCTTAGCCAGGACCGCGGCGACGCCGCCAACGTGACCGAACTGCACCTAAGCGCTCACACCGGCACGCACGTCGATGCGCCGCTGCACTTCAGCAGCGACGGCGGCGACATTACCACCCTCGACCTGGGGCGCCTCATGGGCCCGGCCACGGTGGTGGCCATCCACGACCCCAAAAGTATTAGCCTGGCCGAGGTACAAGGGATTGATATTAAGCCCGGTGCGCGGCTCCTATTTAAAACGCGCATCTCGAACAGCGAGTGGAGCACCGAGCCGTTTAAGCCTGATTTTGTGGCCCTCGACGGTGATGCGGCCCGCTACCTGCGCGACCTCGGTGTGGTGTGCGTGGGCGTCGATTACCTCTCGGTGGGCAAGGCAGATGCCCACCACGCCTTGCTCGACGCGGGCATCTGCGTGATTGAGGGGCTAGCCCTGCAGCACATCGAGCCCGGCGACTACGAGTTGCTGTGCCTGCCCCTCAGCATCGTGGGCAGCGATGGCGCCCCGGCGCGGGTGTTGCTGCGGCCGCTGTAGGCCCTGACCTGCGTATGCTTGGCCCGGCGCGCGGTGCGGCGTAGGCCACCCGGCTGAACAAAAAACAGGGCGGTTGTGCGGGCAAATCCAGTCGCAGCATCTAGGCTAGCCGGGTTTAGGGGGGAATTAAAGAGGAGTAGGCAGTCAGCAACTAGCCGACTGCCCACTCCTGTTTAATTGCATCAAGCCCGAAACTGCTGCGGGTACTGGCTATTGTCTGCTAATGCGGCGCGTGTCGAAGCCGCCCGCCGTTTTCACCAGCAGCGTGTAAAGGCCGGGTGCCAGCGGCTGCAAGTCAAGCGCCAGCGCTGTCTTGCCCGGCGAGCCCGGCGTGTTGGCCGTGAGCACAACCTGCCCCAGGGCGTTGAAGATGGTCAGCTCGGCCGGCCGGGGGTAGCCGTTCAGCTCCAGGGTCAGGTGGCCGGTGGCAGTGGGGTTGGGGTAGAGCGTGAGCGAGCTGCCCGCCAGCGGCTGTGCACTGCTAAGGGGCGGCGGCCCACCCTGCCCCAGCAGCACCGAGGCCGTATTGGCTTCATTGTTGACCGCTACGATATCGAGCCGCCCATCTCCATCGACGTCCCCCAGCGTCACGCCATACGTCTTCTTTCCAGTAGCATAGTCTACCTTGGGCGCAAAGATGCCACCAGCCTGGCCCAGCAGCACGGAAACGGTGCCGGCGCCGTAGTTAGCCGTGACGATATCGGGGCGCCCGTCGCCGTTCACGTCGCCCAGCGCCACATCGTTGGCACCCGTTCCGGTAGCATAATCCACTTTGCGCGCAAAACCACCGCCACTCTGGCCCAGCAGCACTGAGGCCGTGTTGAGGCCATAATTAGAGGTCACTATATCAAGACGCCCGTCGCCATCAACGTCCCCCAGGGCTACTCCGGCGGTCCCGTACCCCGCTTCGTACGATGCGCGCGGGGCAAAGCCGCCGTAGGCCAGCCCCCGCAGCACCGTTACGTAGCCGCTGTAACTGTCGGCTGACACAATATCGAGCAGCCCGTCGCCGTCGAGGTCACCCAGCGCTACGCACTGGGGGTCGGCGCCAATAGGATACCGCGCGGCGTCGGCGAAGCCACCCCCGGCCTTGCCCAGTAGCACCAAGGCAAACCAGTCCGAGATGTCAGCCGCTACGATGTCTAGCAGGCCGTCGCCGTTCACGTCGCCCACGGCCACCGCATAGGGACTCCGCGTGGTAGCGGCGTAGGTTTCGTACGAATAGCCGCCGTCCGCCTTGGCCAGCAAAACGGCAATTGCATAGCCGTATCGCAGGCCAACAACTACATCCAGGCGGCCATCGCCGTTGATATCGCCTAGCGCCACGCAACTGCCAAACCCACCGACTGGGTAATCCGTTTTGGTGGCCGCAAAGGTGCCCCCGGCCTGACCCAGCCGCACCGAAATCGTGTACGCCGTGTAGTTAGCCGTTACCATATCCAGCAGGCCGTCGCCATTCATGTCACCCAGGGCCACCTTGTACGGGCCTTCTCCGGTTGCATAGTCAGTTTTGGCGGCAAATGTGCCCGTGCCCGGTGCCGTGGCAATGGTAAACTGGGAAACGTAGGGGTTAGCCAGCAACACGCCGGTGGTGCCCTTGGTGGCCGTCGTCACGACGCTGGTTACCTTTTCGCCAGGCAGAAAGCCGGCCGCTGGCGGCGCAAAGCGCAGCGTATTGCCGCTCATCGTGGCCGGGTTGGCCAGCGTGAGCCGCCCGCCCCGCTGGGCAGAATACACTTGCAAAGCAGCCGCCGAAGCTGCCACGAGCGGCTGGTCAAACGTGATGCTGAATGGGGTGGCCCGCGCCACTACCTGGGCATTGGCGGCCGGCACTACGGCCGTAATCAGCAGGGGTGGTCCCGCCGAAAGCACGGTCAGCGGCGTTTTGCTGCTGCCCTTGCCCACGGGCGTCGTAACGGCCAGCACGCCCGACATAGCATTAGTAGGCACGGTAAACGTGAGGGTAGTGGCATCGACTACCGTAAAGTTAGCTACCGCATTGCCGTTGAGCGTCAAAGCGGTAGCGCCCGTAAAGCTGACGCCGGTGATGGTAACCGGCTCGCCCGGCAGCGCGCTGCTGGGCGCGAAGCTGGTAATAACGGGGGCCGTCGGGATAACGGTGAAATAAGTAGGGTTGACTACCGGCCCCACGGCTGTCTGTACGCTCACGGCGCCTGATTGGGCCCCGGCCGGCACGGTGACGCCCGTGAGCTGTGTACCGGCCGCATTGACGACGAGGCCAGTACTCACGGTATTGCGGCTGGTGCCGCTGAACGAAACCAGGCTGCTGCCGGTCAGGTTAGTACCGGTTATAGTCAGGCTGGTGCCCACCGGTCCGCTGCTAGGGCTGATGCCGGTGATGATAGCCGTGGCCGCTACCGGCTCAAAGCGATAGGTGCTGCCGCGCACCGGCAGCGTCTGGTTGGAGATGCTATAGTAACTGCCGGTGTAAATGGCATCCTGAAATAAGGTCGTTGACCAAGGCGAAGAAATGAGCTTGGTTGCCAGTAGTACTTGCCCCTGGTTCAGGCCCGAGCCCTTGAGGCCCGCGCTGATGTAGCGCCGGCCCAGCGCGCCCGTTGAAGCCGTCACCGGCCCGTAGACAAACTCGATGCGGTTGCTGGTTTCGTAGAGCTTGAGCTGGAAGCTGAAATTGGCAAACTGCGTTACGTTGGCGGCGTCGACCCCCGCGCCGGTTTTGTCAGACACGTTTTTCCACTGAATCGTGCACACACGGCTGCCCACGGCGCCCGTCGTGGTGGCCACCCGGTACTCCGCGCCCCCCGTCCCCGATACCAGGTCGAAGTTAAAGGGCAGCAGCAGGTTCGAATTGGCCGCGGTGGTGCTCAGCAGCGGGTCGGTGTTGGTCGTGCTGGCCGGGTTGTTATCGTAGTAGAGCGCCGCGGCGGGGGCGGTGCTGCCCAGGCGAACGGCGCCGTTGGTGTTGAGCACGAATTGGGTAAATACGCTTCCGTTGTAGGCAAAGCTAAACCCGATATTCTGGGCCGCCGAGTTGGCGTTGTCGGTGTTGCTGGTGGCAATAACGCTGCCCGTAGTGCCCAGGTCGGTGTAGGTGCCGGCTACCACCGTTGCGCCAGCCGGAGCGTAGTTGAGCGCCTGTCCCGAAGCCGCCAGCGAGCCGCTCCCGAGTAGAAAAGCCAGCGCCAGCACCCTAATGCGGCCGCCAGACCATAAAAAGGAGTAGTGTTTCATCATACAATAAAATGTAAAATACTTTTTGTTCGCAAGATATGATACTATCCACAGAAGAGCCCTGGCTGAGCCCGTCGGCTCGGCCAGGGCGCCGGCCGCAAGCACTGCTACTGAACCTTTTTCTGGATATTACTATGCTGAAAATAAATGGATTGTGGGCTTCAGGCAACGGCGGCTGCCTGCATGCACTACCCGCACTAAATCTTGCTTGCCAGTAAGTTGCCGGCCGTAGTGCGCGGTTTCGCTGCCTAGGCCGCGTGGCAGGTGGCGCGCGGTGGCCGGGCACGGCGGGGCCAGCCGGGTGCGGGCGCGCAACTCAACAAGAAAGCGCTACCTTGCACCGGTCTGTCAGCGTACGGGTCGGTAGGGGAGGCCGGAGGGCCTGCACCCAGCCCGTTTTTATAGCACAGACTTTTTCAGGCCCCCGCTACCCCGCCACTTGAGTTAGCTGGGAGCTTTCAACCCAACCTAGTCAGTGCAGCCGCCAACGGCTTCCTAGAAATGAAACAGCCAAACATCGTCGTAATGGGCGTATCGGGCAGCGGCAAAACCACGGTAGGAGAGTTGCTGGCCCAAAAAATCGGTCGGCCGTTCTACGACGGCGACGATTTTCACCCCGCCGCCAACGTGGCCAAAATGGCCGCCGGCCACCCCCTCACCGATGAAGACCGCGCCGGCTGGCTAGCCACCCTAGCCGGCCACATGCCAGAGTGGGAGGCGGCCGGTGGTGCCGTGCTCGCCTGCTCGGCCCTCAAGGAAAGCTACCGGCAGACTTTGCAGGCCGGGGCTAGCCTACCGCTAGGGTGGGTATTTCTCGATACTGACCCCGCCGTGCTGCGCGCCCGCCTCGAAGCGCGCCAGGGCCACTACATGAAAGCCGCTATGCTGGCCTCACAGCTCGAAACCCTCGAAAAGCCCGCGTATGGCCTGCACCTCACCGACGATGTGCCGCCCGAAACGTTGGTAACGCAAGCCGTGGCCCAGTTGCATTTGGCCCTGCCGCCCGCCTAGCCCGAGCTGGCCGGCAGCTTACCAAAACGTACGGCTCACGCCCAGCGTGAAGTAGAAAAACGAAGCATCGTAGCCACCCGCCGGCACGTGCAGCGGCAGCAGGTAGCTAGGAGTAGCCGCCACGCTAAAGCGCCCCCCCGCCAGCGTAATCGGCACCGACAGCGTGTAGCCCAGCGTGCTGAACGCCGGGGCGGCCGGCTCGCTGGTGACGATAGTCGTGCCACCGCGCTTCTTGGTTTTCACGCGCGAGGTAGTGGCGAGCGAGGCGGTGTAGAAGTGCTGGCTGCCCGCACTAAGCTCCACGGTAGGCTCTATCGAAAGGGTATCGTGGGCAAAGGCGGGCAGCTGAAAGCGGTGGCTTAGGTCGAAGGTCAGTACTACGTCGTGGGTGCTGCCCACAAAAACATCGGCGCTGAGGCTAGCCGTGGCGAAGTTGAAAAACTGCGTGACGCTGGCGCTGAAGTCGTTGCGCAGCGACGACTGCACCAGCGCGCTTTCGCCGTACACAAACAGGCGCGTGTACTGCACCGTCCAGTAGGTATCGCCGCGGCCCACGGCCTGCCAGCCGGCCATCAGCTCGCCGTAGTTGATGAAGGGTTCGCTGAGCGTCTGGTAGTTGTACGAATGGTTGAGATACAGCGAGCCAATGAAGCCCTTGGGCGCCTGGTAGGTGAGCGTGGTGCCAAAATAGCCCTTGTCTTCGGCGGGCGCGGGCGCCCGCTGCAAGTAAGTGGTGCGCGTGGCGCTGGCTAGCCCGATGGTGAGGCGCGGCAAGGGGGCCAACGTATCGGCCGGGACCGGTGCTGCCAGGGCCGGACTAAACCTCAATAAAAATGCAGATAATAAACAGTAGGTAAAGAGTTTACTCATAAGGTGCAGCGCGTAAATCTAGTGAGCGGGATGAACAAAGATGGCGGCCGGACCTGAACAATGAGTGATGAGATAAGGAGGGTGAAGGTGGGCTAGGGGTGGTATGGCATACCCCGGCCGCCCAAAAGCCGGGCTAGCCCGGCTTTTGAGCGGCAAAGCGGTTTCTTCAAAAAATACAGGCCAGTCTTGGGCCGTGGGCCGCCTGGGGCAGACCTTTGCGGGGTACTCGTGCTCGTTATGCTAAAAAAATATTGGCTACTCAGCTTCCTGCTGCTCGGGCTGAGCGGCGCGGCCCACGCGCAGGGCGCGGCCCCCACTACGCCGCTGCTGCGTAGCCTCTCGCTTACCTTCGACACGGTGCGCTACAGCCTGGGCGAGCAAATGCTGACCGTGGCCGGCGAGCCGCGCCTCTACTTTTATTACCACAACGACGACCAGGTGGCCGAGCTGCGCCTCGTGCCCGCTAGGCCCGGCCGCCGGCCGCCGCGCCTGCTGCCCTCCGCCGATTTTGTGCTGCAAGACTCGCTCGTGGCCGGGCCTAGCGGCGAGTACCGCGGCATGCTGCACTTTCGCAACCTCACGGGGGCGCCGTTTGTGCGGCTAGCCTTTGCGCCGGCCATCGACTCGGCCGGGCAGCCGGCGCGGGCCCAGCAGCTGGTAAGCTTGCTGCCCCTCACGCGCACCACCCTCGATGCGCGCCTGGCTAGCCCCGAGCTGTTTATTGGCGAAGAAAAGGTGCTGGAAGTCAGCACTAACAACGTGGCCAACGTGCGCGTGACCAACGAGTGGACCAAAAACCAGGACATCGACTACAAGCTGACGCGCGAGAAAAACGGCCTGTTTCTGCACCTCGTGCCCAACACGCTGGGGGCGCACGCGGTGGTGGTGCGGGCCCTGGCCGAACGCCCACACCTCGACGGGGCCGGCCGCCTCACCTACCAGCTGCCGCCGTTGCGCCTCGACTTTTCGGTGCGGGCTAGCCGCCTGCGCTTCCTCACGGCCGAGCGCAAAGACGTGACCTATGACGACGCCGGCCGCAGCCAGGGCTCCGAGTTTGTGCTCGATGATGGCCACAATTTTGAGCTGCGCCACACCTACCGCGTGGAGGCCCAGCAGGAACCCGGCGGCGCGCTCATCGCCGAGCTTTACACGCGCAGCTACCTCAGCAACGACCGGGTGCTGTGCCAGCTGCGGGTCTACAACACGCATCGCCAGGCCGATGGCTACCTCTTCATCAAGGACGGCGACGTAGCCAAGTACATCACCAATTTCGACATCACGCCCCGGCCGCGCATTGCCACCCTCAGCGTGCTGCACCGCGGTGGCGACTGGGGCGGCAACACCACCGTGAACCCCGGCGAAACCGTGGACGTGCGCCTCGAAGGCGAGTCGCTGCTGAAGGGCCGCTACCACTTCGACGGGGCCAATATTATTCCTTCTGATTCCTCTACGCGCTCCGAAAAGGTGCTCATCTATCGCGTGCAGCTGCCGCTGAGCAGCGTGCGCAAGCGCATTGTCATCTTCGACGGCAGCACGCCCACCGACTTTGGCCTGAGCGTGAAGGAAGCCCAGCGGCCCCACCCGCTCAACTTTGTGCAGGTGAACTATGGCAACGGCCCGCACCCGATTACGCAGCTCAACGGTCCGATTCTCTACGACAAAACTATCCCCGACGTGGTGTTCAGCTTCAACGCTAATGCCATTGATGAGAGCGGTGACCTCTACGGCCGCCAGTACCTGACCATGGACGTGCGCGTGCTCGACGACAAGGGCAACCTCATCGACCAGCGCACCGTGGACCAGCTCGTCATCTGCCCCGGCGAGGCCTCGCCGCGCTACGCCTACTACCAGGGCAACGACTGCCAGGTGGGCACCCTCAATCTTAACAATCTGCTCAGTCGCAAAACCTACGACCTTGATGCCTGGTACCGCGTGGTCATCAACGTGCGGCACCAGGCCCAGCAGTACACAGCCAAAGGCTACGCCCAGCAGATAGAGCTGGTGCTGCGCCGCCACGTCAACTTCGACGTGAACGTGAGCTTTCCGGCTGGCCTGCTCACCAAGGTGCAGGGCGAGGACGGCTACGGCAGCTTCAGCGGCATCAGCCTGGCTACGCTGGCCCAGCTCAGCTTCTACGCTCCCGACAAGATAAACAAGCAGCGCCCTTACCGCATCGGGGCGGGTTTTGTGGCTCTCAACGCCTTTAACCTCTCCCAAAATGCCACCGGCCGCGACCTGGGCATCGTGATACTAGGCTCCGTAACGCCGGTGCGCACGGGCGCGCGCCTCACGTTTCCGCTCTACCTGGGCGGCGGCTATTTGCTGTCGGCTGGCAAGCCTTTCTTCTTGCTAGGGCCGGGCATCGGCGTCACGCTGTAAGGCAGCCCCTAGTCAATGACAACCTTCGTAACTTGCGAAATGTCAGGGCCTTGCAGCTGCAAGTAGTATAAGCCGGTCGGCAAGCCATGACGCTCCCAGCGCAGCTGGTGCCAACCGGCCTTGGCCGGGCCTTCGCGCAGCACGGCTATCGCCTGGCCCAGCGAGTTCAGCACCCGCAGCTGCACCGCGGCGGCGGCAGGCAGCGAAAATTCGACCAACGTCGACTCCTGGAACGGGTTGGGGCTGACCGGGTATAGCTTAGCCGTGGGGCTCAGCTCTTTGCGCAGCACGTAGGTATCCACGAGCACCTGTTGGCGGGTGTAAAACCGCAGGCTCAAGCTGTCGGGCGAGGCCTCGAGCAGCAGGGCGCCGTAATCGCCATTGAAAAAAGCCTGGCTTTCGGCCACGGGTGGCTTGGCCGTTTTGTAGAGGCTGCGGCCCCCGGCGCCGTTTACAAGGTAGGGTAGGCCGTCGGCCAGCAGGCGCTCGTAGTCGTGGTCGTGGCCCGCTAGCACCACCGAGGCGCCCCACTCGCGAAACGGCCAGCGCAGCTCCGTGGTACTGCCGTGGGGCCCCGACGAGTAGGGCGCGTGGTGCAGGTATACTACGTTCCAGCGCGAGGTAGAGGCCGTTAGGGCCGCCCGCAGCCATTGCGCCTGCACCGAGGTAGCCGAGATACCGTCGGGCTCCTGCGGGTCGCTGTTCAGCGCAAACAGATGCACGTCGCCGCGCACCAGGTCGTAGTAGCGGCCATTGCCGGGCAGCGTAAAGTAGTCGCGGTAGGCCTCGCCGTTGCGGGTGTAGTAGTCGTGGTTGCCGAGCGCCGGAAAAAACCGGTTGCTCGACGTGCGCGGCCCGTAGCGCCCCTTGTACTGGTAGATGTACTCGTGGAAATACTGCCCGATATTCTGGTCGATGGTAGTTGAGTCGCCCAGGTCGTAGTTGTTGTCGCCCAGCGTAACAATGAACTCGGGGTTCCAGCTCTTTATCAGGTTGGCGACGTCGCGCTCGGCTGGTCCGGCATAGCCGTAGTCGCCGATGGCGGCAAAGCGCTGGGCCGAGGCAGCGGTGGCTAGCCCCCATAGGCTCAGCAGCAGCCCCAGACGGTAGCAAATAGGGTAGAATGAAACCATGCGAGTCAACGAGAAAAGCGGGTGAATCAGGAAAAGTAGTATTCGGTAGGAAGCATACTTCCTCTTGTTATAGTGCAATAAAATGAGCAGGGTATTTTTAGTCTGTTAAATTTTTTTAACAACTTATACCTCTGTCATTCAAACGATTTGGCAAGTCGTTGGCTGCGCGCTAGTGCTTTAGGAAGAGTATGTTAAGTCATAATTACCGACTTTTGTAGGGTTTCTTGTTCGCTGGCTGTTCGCGGCTGCTACCTTTTTCTGCCTCCTATGCATTCACCCTTTACTTCGGTTGATAATAGAAAAGTACTTTTTATTCTGTTTTTGTTGCTAGGGGCTGGGCGGGCAAATGCCCAAAGCGTACTCGCAGTAAAACCTATTTTTTTTCACCGCGACTCGGTCAAGCACCTGTTGCTCATCAATGCCCCGCTGGCTCAGGTGAATGCGCAGGTAGATACGTTGAAAACCATCGTTTCGGGCAAGCAGCGTTATACGCTAGCCCACCCCGTGGCCTCCGTAAACTGCCAGACAGCCTACCAGGTTTTTACCGATGAGGTCGCCTACACTGCCTACTTTACCCCGGTGCCGGTGCTGCACCTCAACACCCGCCACCAAATTAAGGACACGCCGAGCGTGTACGCCACCCTGGCCCTAGCCGATACCACCGGCTTGCTCGCGCAGTCGGGCCTGGGTATTGAAATCCGCGGCGGCTGGTCGCAGACGTACCCAAAAAAGTCGTACGAGCTGACCCTGTGGGCCGATACCACGGGCGCCAAAACGCAGGATGCGGCGCTGCTGGGCATGCGCTCCGACAAGAAATGGAACCTGCAGGCCATGTACAACGACCCGCTGCGGCTGCGCCTGAAGCTGGCCAACGAGCTGTGGCAGGACATGAGCCCACTCTACTACCAGGCTCAGGAGCCCAGCGCCAAAAACAGCATTGCGCTGGCCTACACCGAAGTATTTCTCAACGACAGCTACCAGGGCATTTACACCCTGACCGAGCGGATAGACCGCAAGCAGTTGAAGCTCAAGAAGTACACCACCAAAATAATGGGCGAGCTCTACAAAGGCGCCGATTGGGCCGCTGGGGCCACCACCTTTTCCCGCGTGCCGGATTTTGACAATAGCAGCACCGAGTGGGGCGGCTTCGAGTACAAAGAGCCCTCGGAAGAAACCGACTGGACGGCGCTGCACAGTTTCGTAGATTTTGTGGTAAATAGCTCGGATACTGACTTTTATAGCCAATACAGAAGTAAGTTCAACCTGGCTAGCGCGGTCGATTATTACATCTTCCTGAACCTGATGCGGGCGACCGACAACACGGGCAAAAATGTTTACATCGCCAAATACAAACCCGGTGAGCCGTACTACTACGTGCCCTGGGACCTCGATGGCGTGCTCGGCAACGACTGGCAGGGCCTGAACGTGAACATCACCAACGACTTGCTATCCAATGGATTATATAATCGTCTGCTGCAGGATAATTCGCCCAATGGCTTTCGCGCCACGCTCTCGACCCGTTGGTCCGCGCTGCGCGCCTCGGTACTGACGCCCGCTAGCATCCTGGCCCGGCTCAAGCAGCACAGCGATTACCTGCTGACCAATAAGGTGTACGACCGCGAGCACCTGGCCTGGCACGACTATGCGTACCAGCCCGCGCAGCTCACGTACCCGGCCGAGTGGCTCACGCGCCGGCTAGCCTACCTCGACGGCGTGTTCACCCCGAGCAGTGCCCTCAGCACGCAAACGGCCGCCAGCCTGGCGCTCTTCGAACTGTATCCCAACCCCGCGAGCGGGAGCCTGCGGGTAGCCTTCGGAGCCAGCCCATTTGAGTTGAGCATTCAGGACCTGACGGGCAAGACGGTACTGCGCAAAGCGCTGTCTGGCAGCAATAATCAGCTAGATATCAGCGCGCTGCCCCAAGGTGCTTACCTGGTGCGCGTGCACAGCGCCACCGCTGTCGCCGTGCGCAAACTACTCGTGCGCTAAGCCGAGTGGCTGCTCACCAATGGAATGTGTACGCTTTCTAAAATGCGTGGGCAGGGCTAGCGGGGGCCGCTACAACTTGCTAATCAGCCTATTTGCCATTTAGTGTATTGACAGCAAATTGTTGTAATAAAAACTTACCGCAGCCGGTAGCCCAACAGCACGCCCGCGTAGTAGTTGCGGCCCGGCGCGGGCTGGAAGTAGCGCCCGCCAAAGGCGTTGAGGTCGTTGCCGAGGCTGTAGCGGCGGTCGGTGGCGTTTTCGATGCCGCCGTACACGTCGGCTTCCAATCGCCTGGCTAGGGTGCGGCGCCAGCCGGCCCGGCCGCCAAAGACCCAGTAGCCGGCCGCGTAGTCGGTATTGGCATCGTTGAGCGGCAGCGTGGCCTGGTGCCCCACCGTCGGGCTAAAATAAAACCCGAGCTGCTGGCTGAAATCGAGGCCCGCGCTGAGCGTGTGCGGGGCCGTGCCCGTGAGCTGGTTGCCGCCGTAGCTGAGCCCGGTGGCCGATTCGTAGGAGCCAAACCGAAAGCGGTTGTAGGCGTAGCTGGCCCAGGCCCGCAGGCCCGCCGCGGGGCTAGCCGCGTTGGCCGGCGCGGCGGGCTGCCAGAGGTAGCCGCTGGCCGCCACTTCGGCGCCACGCTGGTGGGTATCGCCGGCATTGGCGAAGAGCTGGATGCCCTGCGCATCGGAGCGTGACACAATGGTATTGCGCAGCTCAAGGTCGAACACGGCGACATCAAACGTGAGCCGGCCGCCCAGCAGCGTGCCCCGGCTGCCCACCTCGTAGCTGGTGCCGCGCTCGGCCTGTAAGTCGCGGCTGATGGTGCCGTCCGAGGGCCGCAGCTCGGCCTCGCTGGGTGGCGAAAAGCCGGTGCTCACGCTGGCGTAAGCCGAGATATTCTGGGTTATTTCCTTGAGCAAGGCTAGCCGCGGCGATACCTGGGGCTGAAAATCGCGGGCCACGCCGTAGCCCGCCGGGTTGGCGGCGGCCGACGAGATGCGGGCAATCTGGTAGCGCAGGCGGTTGTAGCTAGCCCCGGCGGTAAGCAGAAAGCCGGCCGGCAGCTCATAATCGGCTTGCGCAAAAACGAAGCCCGTGCGGGTCGTTATCTCGTCGTCGTAGCGCAGCGTGGTGGGCGCGCCGCCCACGTTTTGGTAGCTGCGCGAGTCAGTGAACGACGCCTGAAACTCGCCGCCGCCCTGCACCCGCAGCGTGCGCCCGGCTAGGGTGCCGCGGTAGTGCAACGCCGCCCGGCCGCCGCCGCCCAGGATGGCGTCGCGCTCCCAGTCCACGAGGTAGGGCGTGTCGACGTGCGTGCTACGGCCATACACCGTGGCCACCGTGCGCCAATTATCCGAAAACCGGTACTCGTGCGTGAGGCCCAACAGGCCGGTTTGCGAGGCGTAGTTAGCTTGCTGGGCCACCGTGCCGGGCGCCGCGGCCGTGCCCGGCCGCGCCTGGCGCGGGTCCTGCTCGAACTGGGTACGGGTGAGGCCGCCGGGCAGCTGGTAATAGAGGTCGGTGTAGAGTGCGTGCACAGCCAGCGTCTGCCGGGCCGAGGGCGAAACCTGGCCATCGAGCGCGAACACGTCGCGGCGCAACGCGCTCTGCTGGCGGTAGCCGTGCAGCTGCTGGTGGGCGTACTGGGCGCGCCAATAGTCGCCGTTGGCCTGGCTAGCCTCGGCCGTGGCCGCGAAGCGCCGCAGCCCATACGAGCCCACCGAGTAGCCCACCTGCGCGCGGGCCTGACCGGGGGCGGGGCGGCGGTTTTCGAGGCGCACCACGCCGCCCGTGCCGGCGCCGTATACGCTGCCCGCTGGCCCCTTCAGCACCTCGATGCGCCCGAGCTGCGCCGGGTCGAGGATGTTGAGTGGGCTCGTGCCGTTGGCCTCCGTGAAGGGAATGTCGAAGTAGTACAGCTTCACGTTGCGCACCCCGAAGGGCGAGCGTAGCGTGCTGCCCCGCACGCTGATGCGGTAGCTGCCGGTGGCCCGCTCCTCGAGCCGCACGCCGGGCAGCGTGTTCACGGCCGAGGCCAGCGAGTTCTCATTAAAGCGCTGAATAATAGTATTGTCGAGCACACCCACGCCGGCCGCCGTGCGGCGCAGCGGCAGCCGCTGGCCATAGCCCACCACGGTGGCGCCGGGCAGGGCATGGGCATTGAGGGTGTCGGCGGGGCTAGGGGCCTGCTGGGCCGCCAGGCGCAGGGCCGGCAGCAGCAACAGGGAGGCCAGCGGGTAGCGAAGCAGCATGAAAATGTAGTGAGGTTGCTACGCCAAACGGCCAGGGTGGGCCGGGGGTTGGCAGTTGGTAGAATTAGCAAGCCAACGCTACCACACTACCAGGCCAAAGTCGGTGAGCAGCTGGCACACTCGGCCCTGGGCATCGCGGCCGAGGTAGGTGGCGTAGCAGCCGTCGCCGTAGCCAGTTAGGAAAGTAGCCAGGTTGTAGGTGTCGAACTCATACACATAGCCTTGGTAGCCGGGCTGCTCGGGCTTTTGCATAAAGACCTGGTCCCAGGTTGCCTGCCCTTTGGCGGCCAACTGCCGGTTGGCAATCGAGTCAATAAAGGCCCCCATGCCGGCATCGACGCCGTAGCAATAAAAAGCGCTGTCCTTCAGGGCTAGCGGCTTTTGCCCCGGCAGCAGTGCAAACTCCCAGCTGGCCACGCGGGCGGCGGAAAACACCACGCGCGCAAACGCCACCCGCTCGTCGTCGGCAGTCCTGGCCAGGGCTAGCTGCACCGGAAACCGGCCAATCGGGAACACCTGCGCAAAGGCCGGCCGGTCGGCCAGCACCACGGGGTCGCCGGCCACCAGCTTCCCGCTGAGGCTAGCCAGCTTGCCAAGCGCACGCACCACAAATGCGTAGCTGGCCGCGTCTTGCCTTGCCCGTGTGCCTTTGCGAAAGGCCGCCCCGAATATTTTTGGGAACGCCAGACTATCGCCGACTAGGGCACTACTATCGGCGAGAAGCACGATGCCCGGGGCCGGCGCAGCCCTAGCGGCCGGCGCGGCCGTGGTGGGCGCGGTAGTGCCCGTGCAGGCTGCCACACCCAGGAAAAGCAGTGGTAGATAATAGGCAGGTAAGCGCATACTGCTCATCGGTGGGTCAGAGGTGGCCGCGCTAGCAAAACTAACTACTCGGGATGGTCGTCGCTATACTCAAAATCGCCACAGAATTGCCCGGTAATTTTGGGCTCTGCTAGAAATTACTATTCATGTCGTCCGTTAAAAGAATAGCCGCGCCGCTAGCCCTGCTGGTGCTGCTGGGCGTGCCCGCGCTGGCCCAGGCCCAAACCGGCGCCGTGCGCGGCACGCTGCTCGATGCGGCCACCGGCCAGCCCATCCCGTTTGCCTCGGTGGTGGTGCTGCACCTGCCCGATTCCACCGTGGTGGCCGATGCCCAGACCACCGAGGCCGGCGGCTTTGCCCTGGAGAAACTGCGGCTAGGGTCCTACGTGCTGCGGGCCAACGTATTGGGCTATCGCGTGGGCCGGCGCGAGCTGAGCCTGACCAGCGCCCTGCCCGTGGCCCAACTCGGCAGCCTGCGCCTGCGCCCGGCCGCCACCCAGCTCACCGAAGTAGTGGTGCAGGGCGAGCGCCCGCCCGTGAGCACCGACCTTGACAAGCGCGTGGTAAACGTGGCCAAAGACCTCACCGCCGTGGGCGGCACCGCCACCGACGTGCTCCAAAACGTGCCCTCGGTGGCCGTGGACCAGACCGGCGCCCTCAGCCTACGGGGCAAGAGCGGGGTTACCATCTTCATCGACGGCAAGCCGACCGGGGCGGCGGGCGGCGGGGGCAGCACCAGCCTCGACCAGATTCCGGCCAGCAGCATCGACCGCATTGAGGTCATTACCAACCCCTCGGCGCGCTACGACGCGGCTGGCTCGGCGGGCATTATCAACATCATTCTCAAGAAAAACCAGCGCGACGGCCTCAACGGCGTGGCCGCGGGCGGCGTGGGCACCCGCAATAAGTACAACACCTCGCTCACCGGCAACTACCGCCGGGGCAAGCTGAACGTGTTTGGCTCCTACGATTTTCGGCACGACCAGCGCTTCACCCAGGGCAGCCTCGACCAGACCACCACCGGTCCGGTGCTCGACCCCGCCACCGGCCTGCCCACCGCCGACGCCCACACCCTGTACCTGCGCCAGACCCGCGACGGGCTAGCCCTCCAAACCTCGCACGCCGTGCGCCTGGGCTTCGAGCTGGCCCTGCCCCACGACCAAACCCTGAGCCTGGCCGCGCAGCCGCGCTTCAACAGCACCCAGGCCGACGAAACTATCAGCTCGCGCCAGGACGACAGCACGCTCGGCCAGCCCGTGTACCTGGGCACCAGCGACCGCCAGAACGCCAGCACCGGTCACAGCAGTTCGGCCGATTTTACGCTCGATTACCGCCGCAGCTGGCCTGCCCGGCCCGGCCGCGAGCTCACGGCTGGCGCCGTGTACACGCCCCTGTCGGCCGATAATACCCTGGCCGCCGCCCTGCGCTACCCCGGCGATGGCGCGCGGGCCAGCCAGCAGCAGGATGTGCAAACGTACCTGCACCAGGGTGCCGCGCAGGTCGATTTCACGCAGCCGCTGGGGGAGAAGGGGCGGTTTGAAACCGGCGCCAAGAGCACCTGGCAGCGCTCCGATAACCGCTACGACTTCAGCAGCACCGCTACCAGCGCTAGCCCGGCGCTGGCCCAGCAGTCGGTTTTTCGGTACCAGGAATACGTGCAGGCGCTGTATGCCAGCCTGGGCGGCGAGCGCGGCAAGCTGCACTACCAGGCCGGCCTGCGCCTCGAGCAAACTAACACCCACGGCCAGCAGCAACTCACGGGCGAGGAGTTTCGGCGCAGCTACCTCAACCTGTTTCCGAGCGGCACGCTGGCCTACGAGCTACCCCGCGAGCAGCAGGTGCAACTCAGCTACTCGCGCCGGGTGCAGCGCCCTAGCCAGGGCGAGCTCAACCCGTTTCTCGACCGCGCCGACCCGCTGAACCTGCGCGCCGGCAACCCCGCCCTGCTGCCCGAGTACGTGGGCCAAACCGAGCTGGGCTACCAGAAAGGCTTTGCTAACAAGGCCTCGGTCGCCGTCACCGGCTTTTATAGCCACGAAACCCAGACGATTACCAGCTACCGCCAGGTCATTAGCGACCCGCTCACTGGCAACCAGGTCACGAGCACCAGCCGCCTCAACATCGGCCAGGAAACCAACTACGGCCTCGAGCTAGTGGGCGCGCTGCCCCTGGCCGCGTGGTGGAAACTCAGCGGCTCGGCCTCCGGCTTCCGGCGCATTGTGCGCACCACGGCCCTAGCCAATTCTGATTTCACGAATAGCAACATCGTGGGCACGGCCCGCCTCAACTCGACCTTCACACCCGCCAAGAAGCTCGACGTGCAGGTGTCGCTCAACTACCGCTCGCCGGTGGCCACCGCCCAGGGCCGCCGCCTCACCTCGTTTAATACCGACCTGGCGGCCAAGTATTCTTTCTTGTCCCAGGACCGTGGCACGCTCACGCTGCGCGTGTCGGATGTGTTCAACACGCTGCAATTCAACTTTATCGCCTACGGCCCCGGCCTCGACTCGCAGAGTTACAACAAGCGCGAGTCGCGGGTGGCGTTCCTCAATTTCAGCTACCGCTTCGGGCGCGATGGCGAGGCCGCTAAGTCCAAGCGCAAGGAAGAAAAAGAGGACGCCGGCAAGGGTTTCGACTAGGGCTGCTCGGCAGTCGCCAGAACCCTTTCGCAAGCAATCGCACCACAACGGTGGCTGAACAGGTGCGCTTGCTTGGCCTTGCTCGCGATGATAAATGCCTTTTAACAGATTGTGTGCGCCCGCGCAATGAGATGCTGGAAGCAGAATGACTGCTTATTTAGAAAAATTCTAAAAAGACTTGGTTCGGATGGGGTAGGCTTGTACATTTGCTTCTGTTTAGAATAAATCTAAATAGAAAATGGTTCTGGCTTCTCAGCCCTGGCATCCGTCGGGCGGGGAGTTTTCTACAAGCCCGGCACTGGCAATCAGCGAGGTTACGAGGGTTCGAATAGCTTTGTGGTGAGGCTGTTTGGCGCAGGTTGCTAGTGTCGGCACTAGATGATTTTCATTTCCTAGCCCCGCCCCATGTCACATTGCCTTCATCATAACACGCTGGGCTGCATTGCCCTGTGCCCCGGCCGGTGCTGCCTGCACCTGTACTTTGGCAACGTGGGCCTGCGCCTGCTGCCCCACGAGCTGCGCCAGTGGCGCGCCACCGTGGCCGAGCGCTGCGAGCACCACGTGCTGCACACGCTCGATGCTACCGAGCGCTGCCTCAGCCTGCCCGGGCCGGTGGCTAGCCAGGTATTCCTGTTCTCGCTCGAAGAGCTGTTCCTGCTCCACGACCTGCTGGTGAGCGCCGCGTTGCTGCTCGAAGTAGAGACGATTTTGGCGCGGCCCGTGAGCCGCTAGGGGTGCCGGGCAAGGTGCTGCCTGGTGAGTAGCGGAGACTTTGTAGTCCGCAAGTATAGGGGCTTTTTGACTCGCGGACTGAAAGTTTGCGCTGTTGCCCAGCGCCTTCATGCGAGGTACAGCCGGCTGGTAGCTACTTGCGGGCCAACTCCTTGGCTAGCCCGCTTTTCGCCATGCACACACTCACGCTGTTCCTCGCACTGCTGGCCTCGCCCGGCCCGGCGCACGACACTACGTTTTGGGATGGCAACTGGCGCCGCGTGCAGCGACCCAACGCCGTGTACTACGGCTGGAACACGCCGCTCGACTCGGGCCGCTGCCGCATCCAGGATTTTTACCGCACCGGCGAGCGCCAGATGGAGGCCGGCGGCTGGCTAGGGCCGCCCGTGGTGAAGGAGGGGCCCGCCACCTATTACTTCCGCTCGGGGGCCCAGAGTGCCGCCGGGCAGTTCGCCAACGGCAAGCGCGAAGGCCGCTGGTACTACTATAACGAGGACGGCGCCCTGCGCCGACAGCAGGTGTGGCACGCTGGCCGTGTGGTGCCCACTATTGCTGCCGGGCCAGCCACCGACAAAAACGTGCGGCTAATAGTAGAACAGATGCCCAAGTTCCTGGGGCCGCTGCCCCTGGGCCAGTACCTGGCGGCAACCACACACCGCCCGGCCCAGGTGCCCGCCGGCGGGGGCAAAGTTTTCGTGGAGTTTGTGGTGGGCCCGCAGGGTACTATCACTAGTACGCGCATTGTCAAGGGCTTCGACCCCGCCTGCGATGCCGAAGCTTTGCGCGCTGTGGCGGCCTTGCCGCGCTGGCAGCCCGGCCTCCTCAATGGCCAGCCCATAGCGGTGCACTTTACGGTGCCTATCGAGTTCCGCTAGGCCGTTTTAGCCGGGCTGGCAGCATGTAGACGCTGAGGCAGAGATGCCTGGTTATAGCTAACTGCTTAGTACCGGCAGTCGGTCCAGTGCACAAGCTGGCCGCGGAAGGGGCGGGGCTTGTCGGTGAAATAAGCGAGGAACTCCTCGGTCGTTGGGAAGCCATCGGCCTGGGCTAGGGTCAGGAGCTCGGCCGGGGCTAGCGGGCGGCCGTCTACGCAAAGCGCACTATCAGTCAGCTCGATGTCCTGCACCAGTCGCACGGGCTGCGGCGGCCAGAACTCGCGCTGACCCGGTCGCCCGGCGTACACAACAAACTGCGCCACCTCGCCCGCCTGCCAGCGCTGACCCGCCCGAATGGTGTGAATTTTGACGCCTGCCACGATAAGCGGCGCGAAGGCTTCATCGAACCCTAAAATCACGCGCTGGCCGGAATATGCACCGTGCCCGCCCGCTCGCGCAGGGGCCGGCCCTGCCGCCCGCTGTGCTGCGCCTGAATTTCGGCCACGATGGCCAGGGCAATTTCCTCGGGCGTTTCGCTGCCCAGGTCGAGGCCGATGGGGCTGTGTAGGCGCTCGCGCAACTGCTGCACCTGGCCAACCGGAAAGGCATCCAGCTCATCGAGCAGGCGCTGGGCCTTGAGCCGCGGCCCGAGCAAGCCAATGTAGGGCGCGGGCGAAGCCAGCAGCGTTTGCAGCGCGGCCAAGTCGTAGGCGTAGTTGTGGCTTAGGAGCACGTGGTAGGCTAGCGGGTCGGGCGTGGCAGTTTCGAGCTCGGCCAGGGGCACGATGCGCACGGCCGCCGCCTCGGGGAAGCGGACGGCCGTGGCGAGGTGGGGCCGGCCATCGACCACCGTGATGTGCCAGCCCAGCGAGGCCGCCAGGTGCACCAGCGGCTGAGCATCGTTGCCGGCGCCGTACACCACCAGGCGCAGGGGCGGCGCCAGCACTTCGAGCGAGGCGCGCACCGGGCCCGCATCGGTTTCGATGGTCAGCACCTGGGGCTGGCCCTGGGCTAGGGTAGTGCGGGCGGCCTCGGCCAGCGGGGCGGCCAGCAGCGGCGTGCCGCGCAGCAGGCCGGCCTCGGACAGCAGCACGCGCTGGCCCACGGCGGCTTTCAGGCCGCTGGCATCGGTTTCGAACACGGTGGCTAGCACGGCCGGCGTGGGGTGCTGGGCAAAGCCGCGCAGCAGCTCCAGCGGGTTGTCGGGGTTGGTGAAATCGAGGGGTTCGAGCAAAATGCGCACTACGCCCTGGCAGCCGGGACCCAGGCCGTGGCGCGGGTCGTCCTCGTCGCGGGTGTCGTAGGTAACCAGCGCTGGCTCGCTCTGAAAAATGGCCCGCCGCGCCCGCTGCCGGGCGTCGCCCTCGAGGCAGCCGCCGCTGATGGCGCCCGTGAGCTGACCATCTTCGGTAACGAGCATGCGGGCACCGGGGCGGCGGTAGGCCGAGCCAATGACCTCCACCACCGTGGCTAGGGCGCAGGGGCGGCTAGCGGCGCGGTGTTGGTCATAGGCCAGAAAAAGGCGTTGGAGTTCAGTCATCAGATAGCGGGTAGCAGCGCAGGCAATACGCCCGGCAGCAGCACCGGGTTATGGAAACCGGCCACCGCAAGGGAAGGTTCGGGGGCCAGGCACCGGTGCCCGCGCGATGGCCCTAGCTCAGCCAGCCCTGGCTAGCGGCGGCTTTGATGAGGGAGGCAGTGTTTTTGGCGCCGGTCTTTTCCATAATGTTCTGGCGGTGGGTTTCCACGGTGCGCGGGCTGGTGTAGAGCCTTTCGGCAATCTGGGCGGTAGTCAGGCCCTCGGCCACGAGCTGCAAAATCTCCTGCTCGCGGGCCGAAAGGCCATTCGTGGGCTTGTCGACAGACTCGAGGCTGGCCCCCAGCACCCGGTCCAGCATGGCGAGCCCTAGCTCGGAGCACAGAAAGCGCCGGCCGGCGGCCACGGCCCGCACGGCCACCAGTATCTCGTCGTGGCCGGCATTTTTGAGCACGTAGCCGCTCGCGCCGGCGGCCAGCACCTGCCCAATGGCCCGCTCGCTGTCAACCATCGATAAAACCAGCACCCGCACCTCCGGAAACTCGACTTGCAGCCGCTGGGTGGTGGCCAGGCCATCGAGGACGGGCATGTGCAGGTCGAGCAGCACCACGTCGCAGGGCGTGGCGGGCAGCTGCTCGAGCAGCTGCTCGCCGTTGTCGGCCTCGCCTACCACCTCCAGCCAGGTTTCCTGCTGAAAAAGGGCGCGCAAGCCATTGCGAACTACGGCGTGGTCATCAACTAAAAAGAGGCGTATCATGGGGTAGGGAAACGGATAGTGGAATGCGAATGCGAACGTAGGCCCCGCCGGCCGGGGTGCTGCCGGCCTCGAGCTGGCCGCCAAGTAGGTCTACCCGGTTGCGGATGCTGCGCAGGCCCAGGCCCGGGCTGTCGGCGGCGGGCCGGGCAAAGCCGGGGCCGTTGTCTTCGGCCCGCAGCAGCACCCAGCCGGGCATGGTTTCGAGCTCCAGGCTAGCCTGGGTGGCGCCGCGGGCGTGCTTCACAATGTTTTGGGCCAGCTCCTGGGCCATGCGGTAGAGGGCCATTTGCAGGGTTGGCGCGAGCGGGGCCGCGTCGGGGTCGAGGGCTACGTGGCTGTGCAGGTGCAGCGGGGGCACGCTGGCCTTGCGGCCAATGTCTTGCAGCGCGGCGGCCAGACCAAATTCTTCGAGCACCATCGGCACCAGTTCGTGCGAGAGGGTGCGGGTCTGGCCGATGGCCTCGCGCAGCAGCTGGTCGGCCTCGCGGCGGGCGGTGGCCAGCACGGGGTCGGTGCCGATGAGGGGGGCGTGCAGGCGGTCGAGGCGCAGCTTGGTGGCGTACAAAATCTGGCCGATGCCGTTGTGCAGGCTTTCGGCAATGCGCTTGCGCTCGGCTTCCTGGGCCGCCTGCACGGCCTCAAACAGGGCCCGCTGCTGGCGCAGGCGCAGGCGCAGGTTGTCGTGCTCGAGGCGCTGCAGCTCCGTGAGGTCCAGGTCGACCCCCAGCACCCGCACGGCCTGGCCCTGCTCGTCGTGCAGCACCACAAACCGGGTACGAATCGTCTTCACGGCCGCGCCGATGCGCAGGCGCAGGGTGGCTTCAAAATCGCCGGTGCCGGTGGCCAGGCGGTGCACCAGCTCCGCGGCCCGGGGGTGGTCGTCGGCCACCACCAGGTCGAGGTAGGCGGCCGGCGCCGCGGCGCTGCCCAGGGGGCGGCCAAAGAGCTGGTACATGCCGTCTGACCAGCGCATGGTGCCCGTGGCCAGCTCGTAGTCCCAGCTGCCCAGGCCAGCCACGGCCTCGGCCTGCTCGAGCAGGCGCAGGTTTTTGAGGCGCTCCTGCTCGGCTATTTTGCGCTCGCTGATGTCGAGGTTGGTGGCCACCACGCCGTCGCCGAGCTTCACAAACTGGCAGGCAAACCACCGGTCGAAGCCCTCGTAGGGGTAGTAGTACTCCATGCCTTGGGGCTCGCCGGTTTCAATGGTTTGCACCATCAGGTCGAAGATGCCCGCCGCGCGAATGCCGGGGTATTCCTGGGCGTAAAGCTTGCCCACCAGGTCGGTACGGCCGGTTTCGCGCGCGAGCTCTTTGCTCACCAGCCGCAGCCGGAAGTCGCGCACGGCGCCGGTGTCGTCGCGCACGGCTTGCAGCACCGATATGGCCAGCAGGCTGGTGTCGAACACCGACTGCAGCAAATCGCGGCTGGCTTGCAGCTCGCGGGTGCGCCGGGCCACGCGCTGCTCGAGCTTGGCGCTGAGCTCGGCTAGCCGCTGCTGGGTCAGCATGGCCTCGGTCACATCCCAGTGCACGCCCCGCAGGCACACGCCGCTCGTGGCGGGGTCGTGGGTGCCCTGGCCGCGCTCTTCTATCCAGCGCACGGCCCCGTCGAGGGGGCGCACAATGCGGTAGATGCTGTGAAAATCTTCGCCCGAGCGGCCAGCCTCCTCAAAAATGGCCTGGTGGCGGGCCTGGTCGTCGGGGTGCAGCAGCGCGTAGCCCGCGTCGCTCGTGGTGAAAGCCGCATTGGGCAGCAGCCCCAGTACTTCCTCCGACATGGGCGACAGGCTGATGCGGTTGCCCTCCGAAGTCCACTCGAAGCTGCCCATGCGGCCAGCTTGCAGGGCTAGCGACAGGCGCGCCTCGCTCAGGCGCAGGGCTTCAGCGCTCTGCTTGCGGGCGGTGATGTCGGTGGCAGCCCCAAACCACTCCACGATAGTGCCCTGCGCATCGAACACCGGCACGGCGCGCGAGGCCGCCCACCCCACCGAGCCATCGGCCCGTAGCACACGGTGCTCGAGCTCGAAGGTTTGCTGGCTAGCGATGGCCGCATCGATGGCGGCCCAGGTGGCCACTTGGTCCTCCTGCGGAATGTATTTCTCAACCCAGGTCATGGCTGGGTCGTGGGTGTCGGCCAGAAAGTTTTTGCCCTTCAGCGTCAGCATCTGTCGCCAGTTGGGGCTCATTTTATACAGCGTGTCGGCGCTGGTGGTCAGAAACAAGCGGAACTGCTCTTCGGAGTTGCGCAACGCCTGCTCGGTGCGCTTTTGCGCGTCGATGTCGATGATAACCGTGAGGTGTCCGGCGTGGTCGGGCAGCGGCACGGCGATGACCTTCGTCCAGACCTCCGGGCCATTTTCCGGCGCGTAGCACATCTCGAGGCCCGGCAGCACGCGCTCGCCGCGCCGGGCGCGGGCCCCCGGAAACTCGGTGCGCGGCACCAGGTGGCCCTCGGGGTCATAGGCGCGCCAGCGCAGGTGCTGGGTATCGTCGAGCGAGGGCATTATCCCGTTCGGCACGTACTGCTGCATCTGGTGGTTGGCCAGGGTAAGCCGGCCGTGAATATCAGTTAGCCCCACGCCCACGGGCAGCGCCTCAAACACCGCCGCTAGGGTGGCTTCGCTGGTGCGGCGGGCAGCCTCGGCCGTGGCCTGCTCTACGGCGGCCCAGGTGCGCTCGGCCGTTTCCTCCACCAGCGCCACCTCGGCCGGCGTCCAGCGCCGGGGCGTGCGGTGGTGCACAAACAGCACGGCAATCAGCCGATTCTGCTTCACCAAAGGCGCCGCGATGAAGGCCCGCACCTCGCTGGAGGCGTAGACCCTGGCGACCTCCGGGCCGGCATTGGCTAGGTCTGTTGCCACATCCGCAACCACCAGCGTTTCGCCGCGCCGCATGGCCGCTAGGGTACCCGCGCCAAAGCTATCGAGCCGATGGGTGCCGGCAAACGGGGCCACGCCCGGCACGTGGTAGTGCTGATTAATAGTCGCGCTTTCGCCATCGGCCTGAATATCAGCGTAGCCGCACCGGTCCAGCTGCAGGTGCTCGCCCAGCAGGCGCAGCGCCACGCACTGCAGCTGCACGGGGTCGGCCAGCGGGCGCAGCGCGTCGCTGAGCTGCAACCGGAAGGCCTGCTGCTCTTCGGCCTGCTTGCGGCCAGAGATGTCGCGGAAGAAAATGGACAGCCCCCCATCCTGGCTAGGGTAGATGCTCACCTCAATCCAGCCATTGAGTACCGGCGAAATCGTTTCGAAATGCACCGGCTCGCGGGTTTGCAGCACTACCTGGTGCTGGCGGAAAGACTCGCTGCCCACGGCCTGCGGAAACACTTGCCAGCACGCCTGGCCGCTGAGCGCGGCCACATCCCGGCCCCAGAGCTGGGCCGCCCGCTTGTTGACGTAGGTGAACTGAGACTGCGCATCGAGGCTATAAAAGGCGTCGTGCGTGTTTTCCAGTACCCCTATCAGCTGGGTGTGTGCCCGTTGCAGCGCGCTCTCGGCCTGGGCACGCTCGAGGCGCGCGTAGATGCGGGCGGCCAGCTGCTGCAGCAGCTCCACCTCATCGGGCCGCCAGGGGCCCGGCTCGGCCCGCGCCACGGTCAGCAAAAAGCGCCAGTGTCCATCGCGCAGATGCGGAATATCGATGGAGGAGCCAAAACCCAGCTCGGCCAGCGCGCCGAGCGGCGCGCTAATCAGGGGGTTGGGTTCGTGGGTGTTCAGGGCCAGCGGCCGGCCGGTGCACAGGTGCTGGCGGCCAGCGGGCGTGAGGTAGTCGGCCGTGCGGTGCGTGCCCAGCAGCGAGGGTAGGCGTCCGGGCTCGCGCCGCCAATCAAAAATCACCTCCATGTGGTCGGCATCCGGGCCTACCCGGGTGAGGTGGCAGCGCGATAAGTGCAGGTATTCGGCCAGCTGCTTGTTGACGTAGGCCATAATTTGCCCGGTACTGAGCAGGGGCGCAAAATCAACGTTGAGGGCGGCCAGAAAAGCCAGGTTTTGCTCGCGGCGCTTGCGGGCGGTGATGTCGTTGAAGACGCTGGCAACCGTGTGGCTGCCGCTGCCCCCCACCCGCGAGAGGTACACGTCGAACCAGCGGCCCAGCCCCTCCACGTATTGCTCGTAGCGGTTGGGCTCGCCGGTTTGTACCACGTTGGCGAGGCGCTGTAGTACGATTTCCTCGATGTCCGGCATCAGCTCGCGCATCCGCTTACCCACCACCGTGCGCGGCAAGCCGCTCATGCGTTCGTGCGCCTGGTTCAGCTCCAGGTAGCGGTAGTCTATGGCCTGGCCCGCGTCGTTGAACAAGACCTCAATCGTAGTGAAGCCCTCGTCGATGGAATCGAACAGAAAGCGGTATTTCTCCTCCGAGCGGGCTAGCGCGGCCTCGGCGCGGGTGCGCTCCACGGCGGCCCAGGTGCGGCCCAGGGTTTCTTCTACCAGGGTCACTTCCAGCGGCGTCCAGGCGCGGGGCGTGTTCTGGTTGGCCACCAGCGTGGCCGCTAGCTGCCCCTGCCGCAGCAGGGGCACCACCACGGCGGCCCGAATAGCATTGGCCCGGTAGTTGGCCCGCTGCTCGTCGGGCAGGGTGGGGTCGGTATCCACGTCGTGGCACACCCAGGGCTGGCCGCCCAGCAGCCAGGGCATGGGCCAGGCGCCGAGCGGGTAGCGGCGGGCGTGGCTAGGGGTGCCCGGCCGGTGCCAGTCGTGGGCCATCACAAATTCCTGATTTGCCTGGCTGATATCGACGTAGTACACCCGGTCTACGCCCAGGTGCTGGCCCAGCAGCCGGGCCGCCGTGGCCTGAATCTCGCTGGCGTCGGTGGCGGGCCGCAGCGCGTCGCTGAGGTGCAGCAGAAACGCCTGGCGCTCCTCGCTGGTGCGCAGCGTTTCCTCGGCGTGCTTGCGGGCCGTGATGTCGCTGAACAGCACAGCCACTTGCCGGGCCTCGGGCGCACCCACCCGAAAGGCGTGCACATCGAACCACCGGCCCAGCGGCGGCACGTAGTGCTCGACGCGCACCGGGGCGCCGGTGCGAACCACCTGCCCGTAGGTGTCAAACCAAAACTGCTCGAGGTCGGGCACCAGGGCGCGTGCGGTCTTGCCCAGCGCGTCGGCCGGCATCCCCGACTGCCGGGCAAACATCGGGTTCAGCTCTAGGTAGCGAAAATCGACGGCCTGCTGCCCGGCCTCGTCAAAAATGATTTCCAGCACGCAAAACCCCTGGTCCATTGCGTGAAACAGGCTGTGGTACAAGTCGGCAGTGGTGCCGCCCGGCGTAGCGGGGATAGGCTGGGCAGTAGGCGTGAGTTCCATGTAGCTTTCGTGGGCGGATGAGTCCCCTAAAAGGAAACCGGATAGTAAGCCTACGAATATTTCACCGAACAGACCGGAAGCCGCGCTCGCTAGCCCAACCTTAGCGCCCCGGCCCGCCTGCCGGTGGCGGCCCCGGCAACCCGCGGCTGGTGTTACCTTGTTGCTATGAGCATGGCCATTCCGGTTTATCAGCTAGCCGCCCTGGGCGAGTTGCCGCAGCAGCTGGCCGCGTTTTTCTTCCTGGGTCCCAACTCGGCGGCGAACCACCTGCCTATTCACCTGCCCTACCGGAGCGACTACTACAAAATCGGCATCGTACTGCAAGGCAGCGCCCGCCTGCAAGTCAACCTGGAAACCTACGACCTCGGGCCGGGCTCCCTGGTGGTGCTCTCGCCCCACGTTATCAAGCAGTGGCCCTTTATGTCGGCCGATTTCGACGCGCTCAGCATCTTCTTTACCAAGGAGTTTGTCGCGGTCCCCGGCAGTCTGAACCTCGATGCATTCGCATTTTTTGAGCGCGCTGCCCGGCACGTTTTCCCGCTAGCCCCTGCGCAGGCCGCGCAGCTCACCACGCTGCTGCGGGCCATCGAGCAGAAGTACGAGACGCCGCACGCCTACCAGGCGGAGATTCTGCGCAGCCTCATCCACATTCTGCTCCACGAAACGGCCCCCATCTACAGTGCGCAGGCGCTGGCCGCGCCGGGCGCCCTCACGCGGAGCCAGCTCATCGCCACCGAGTTCAAAAAGCTGGTCGGCACCCACTACGCCACCGAGCGCAGCCTGGCGTTCTACGCCAATTGTCTGTGCATCAGCCCCAAGCACCTGGCCGAAACCGTGCGCGAAGCCACCGGCAAGCGCGCCCTGGAGTGGCTAGCCGATGCGGTGCTGCTCGAAGCCTCCGTGCTGCTGCAAAACCCAGCCCTGACTATCGGCCAGATTGCGGACGCGCTCCACTTTGCTGACCAGTCCACGTTTGGCCGGTTTTTCCGCAAAAGCGTTGGGGTATCGCCGGCGGCCTACCGGCAGCGGCTGTAGCGCGGGCTTTCAACGCGCCGGCCAGTAGGCCACCTATTCGCAGACTACAGTCCGCGCTGCTCCGCCCTTTGGCCCAACTTTGCCGCCCTTTCGCCCTTTCAGCAAGCCAGGGCTAGCCGGAGCTTTGTGCTATGAAAATTATTCTCACCGGTTCTCTCGGAAATATCGGCCAGCCCCTGGCCACGGCGCTGGTGCAGCAGGGCCACGCCGTCACCGTTATCAGCACTAAGCCCGACCGCCAAGCTGCCATTGCCGCCCTGGGGGCCACCGCCGCCATCGGCTCGGTCGAAGACGCGGATTTCCTGGCCGCCACCTTCGCCGGGGCCGACGCAGTGTACCTCATGGTGCCGCCCCATTCTGCCGTGGCCGACTCGCGGGCCTACCACCGCAGCGTGGGCCGCAGCTACGCCCAGGCCCTCGGGCAGGCGGGCGTGCGGCGGGTAGTGCAGCTCAGCAGCTGGGGCGCGCACCTGGCGGCGGGCACGGGCGGCATCCTGGGCTCGCACGATGTGGAGGAGATTCTGGCCGAGGTGCCGGGCCTAGCGCTCACGCAGCTGCGGCCTACTTCCTTCTACACCAACATGTTCAGCTTTACCGGGATGATAAAAGCAGCGGGCATCATTGGCGTGAATTACCCCGGCAGCACCCGCGTGGCCTTCGTGCACCCTCTGGATATTGCCCGCGCGGCCGCCGAGGAGCTAGCCACGCCCGCCGCCCCCGGCCGCCACATCCGCTACGTAGCCAGCGACGAGCGTACCGCCGACGAAGTAGCCCAGGTACTAGGTGCCGCCATCGGCCAGCCCGACCTGCGCTGGGTAGCCTTCACCGACGACCAGATGCAGGCTAGCCTAGCCAGCCACGGCCTGCCCGCCCACCGCGCCGCCGAAATCGTGGCCATCTACGCCAGCATCCGCACCGGCGCACTAGGCGAGGACTACGAGCTGCACAAGCCCCCGCTGGGCCAGGTGAAGCTGGAGGATTTTGCCAAGGAGTTCGCGGCGGCTTTTGCTTCCTGATACCCGTTGATATACACAAAAAGGGCCTTGCAACCAACTGGTTGCAAGGCCCTTTTTACTTATTGCGAGGCTAGCTCGGCAACTGCCACTACAGCAGCTTGTCAGCCGTCAGCGGCAGGCTGCGCACCCGCTTACCGGTGGCGTGGTACACGGCATTAGCCACGGCGGCAGCTACGCCGAGCATCCCGATTTCGCCGATGCCTTTTACCCCTAGCGGGTTCACGTGGTCGTCTTCCTCCTCCACCAAAATCACGTCGATTTTGTGGATGTCGGCGTTCACCGGCACGTGGTACTCGGCATAGTTGTGGTTCATGTAGCGGCCGTAGTTGTTGTCGAGATACGACTCCTCCATCAGGGCCATGCCGATGCCCCACACCGTGCCGCCGAGCACCTGGCTGCGGGCGGTTTTGGGGTTGAGGATGCGGCCGGCGGCCACGGCATTCACCACGCGGGTTACCTGGATGGTGCCCAGGTCCTCGTCCACTTTCACCTCCACAAACGCCGCATTGTGCGAGTGCATGGAGTATTTGAGCATATTAATCGGGTTGGGCTGGGCGCCCGATTCAGCTTCCACGGTAGCCTCGCCGCTGGCGGCCAGGATATCGGCAATGGCTACCGAACGAGTAATATCCTCGTTGGCACGGATAGCACCGTTGGCGAACTGCGCGTCCTCGAAGTCCACACCGGCGAGCGGCGAGTTGTCCATTTTCTGGGCTAGCTTCAGCAGCTTCTTGCCCAGCTCCTGGCACACGGCCTGCACGGCCGAGCCAGTGGAAGCGGCCGTCCAGGAGCCGCCCTGCACGGGGGCGGCGGGTAGGGTCGTGTCGCCCAGCACGGCCGTTACGTCGGCCATCGGCAGGCCCAGCGTCTGGGCCGCAATCTGGGTCATAATGGTGTAGGTGCCGGTGCCGATGTCGTTGGTAGCGCTGCTTACCGTCAGCTTGCCGTCGGCAGTGAGGCTGGCTTTGGCGGCGGTTTTCTGCATCGACGCATCCCAGCAGCCGGTAGCCATGCCCCAGCCTACCAGCAGGTTGCCTTCGCGGGTTGAGCGGGGCTCGGGGTTGCGCTGGTCCCAGCCGAAGCGGGCGGCACCCTCATGGTAGCAATCAATCAGCCGCTTGCTGCTGAAGGGCTTGTCCTCGGTCGGGTCCGAGTACGTGTAGTTGAGCAGGCGAAATTCCAGCGGGTCAACGCCCGCCTTATACGCCAGCTCATCAACGGCGCACTCGATGGCAAACGAGCCGGTAGCCGCGCCGGGCGCGCGCATATCGGCCGGCGTGTTCACATCGAGCTTGGCTAGCTCATAGGCAAACTTCGAGTTATCTGTCTTATACAAAATACCCGACCAGTTGACCACCGTTTCGGTTTCGTTCTCAAACTGCGACGTTTCGGCAAAAGCCGCGTGCTGCAGCGATTGCAGGTAGCCCTGGTCGTCAGCGGCCAACTTCAGGTCCTGGATGGTGTGGGGGCGGTGGCCCATGCTGAACATCTGCGGGCGCGTCATCGACACGCGCACCGAGTGCTCCAGTTCCAGCGAGGCGAGCACGGCCAAAAATACCTGGTACTGCGGCCGCAGGCCCGAGCCAAAGCCGCCGCCCGTGTACTTGGAAATAACCCGCGCCTCATCGGTGCTCAGCCCAAAAATCTTGCTGATGTACTGCTGCACGTTGGGCGCGCCCTGGGTCTTGTCGTAGATTTTTAGCTTCTTACCATCGCCCAGCCACTCCACGGTGGTGGCAAACATCTCCATCGGGTTGTGGTGCTGCGCGTGGTGCGTGTATTCGCCCTCTACCTGGTGCGGGGCAGCTTTGAAGGCTTTTTCGGCATCACCCTTGGGCTTGGGCGGGGGCAAGAAGCCGGTCTTGCCCTTGGGCGCGTCGAAACCTTTGCCAGCGGCGCGGGCCTTGTCGAGGTCGGTGTTAAAGTCCTCATCTACTTTATATTCGATGCGCAGGATGGACGCCGCGTAGCGGGCCAGCTCAAACGTTTCGGCCACAACCAGCGCCACCGGCTGCTGGCTATACTTGATTTCGGCATCGTGCAGCGGGCGCAGGGGCGAGCCGCCGGGGGCCACATCGTCCTTGTAGCTGCGGTCGAACCAGGCCAGCGAAGGCACGTTTTCGTGCGAGAACACCTGCTTCACGCCGGGGATGGCTAGCACGGCGTCGGCGTCGATTTTCGTGATTTTACCCTTCGTAATGGGGCTGCTCACGATGTAGCCGTACCACAAATCGGGCACGTTGTACTCGGCCGCGTACTTGGCCGCGCCCGATACTTTGGCCGCGCCTTCGGTGCGGCTAACCGGCCGGCCAATCACGTCGCTATCGAGGCGGACGGTGGGCGGGGTGGCAATAGTCTGACTCATATAGCTTACGGATTGGAATTTAGGAATGCGTTGGAATCGAGGGCCTGGTCCATCTCGGTGGCCTGCTTAAGGGCGCGCACGATGGCGCGTTTGCCCAACTCGATTTTGAAAGCGTTGAACTCGTAGCCCTTGGCTTCGGCAAATACCTTGGCCGCCACCTGGCGGAACAAGTCGGCCGAAGCTTTCTGGCCTTCGAGCATTTTTTCGGCCACCTGGTCGCGCCAGGGCTTGTGGGCCACGCCGCCCAGCGCAAAGCGGGCAGTTTTAATGGTGTCGCCGTCCATTTCCAGGCCCACCGCCACGCTCACCAGCGCAAAGGCGTAGCTCGTGCGGTCGCGCAGCTTGAGGTAGGTGAAATTCTTTTCGTAGCCTTGCTTGGGCAAATCGATGGCCGTGATTAGCTCGCCGGGCTGCAGCGTGTTGTCCAGCTCAGGCTTGTCGCCCGGCAGGCGGTGGAAGTCGTCAAACTGAATGGTGCGCTCGCCGTTGGGGCCTTGCACGCGCACCACGGCTTCGAGGGCGGCCAGGGCCACGCACATATCCGAAGGGTGGGTGGCAATGCAGCTTTCGCTGGTGCCCAGCACGCCGCACACGCGGTTTTGGCCTTCCAGAGCCGAGCAGCCCGAGCCAGGCTCGCGCTTGTTGCAGGGCGTGGCCAGGTCGTAGAAATAGTAGCAGCGGGTGCGCTGGAGCAGGTTGCCGCCATTGGTGGCCATGTTGCGCAGCTGCGGCGTGGCGCCAGCTAAAATCGTCTGGCTCAGCAGCGGGTAACGCTTCTCTACCTCGGCGTTCCAGGCCGTGTCGGCGTTGGTGGCTAGGGCGCCCAGGCGCAGGCCGCCGTCGGGCAGGCTAGTAATGTCGCTCAGCGGCAGGTGGCCGAGGCTGGTGAGGTGGCGGGGGCGGCTCACGTTCTCCTTCATCAGGTCGATGAGGTTGGTGCCGCCGCCCAGGTAGGCCGCGCCGTCGTGACCGGTAAAATCGCTAACGGCCTCGTCAACGGCCGCCGCTTGGGTAAGGGTGAAACTGTTCATAACGGGCTAGGGATTAGGCTACGGAGCTAGATTTGGTGGGCTGCATCGGAATGGTAGTCAGCGTGCCATTGTCGACCGTCACCTGGCCGTCGTGCAGCACTTCCATCACCGCCGACAGGATGTTGGTATAAGCCCCGCAGCGGCACACGTTGCCGCTCATCAGCTCGCGTACTTCGGCCTCAGTCTTGGCGCGGCCTTCGTTGATGAGGCCCTGGGCCGAGCAAATCTGGCCCGGCGTGCAGTAGCCGCACTGAAACGCATCGTGGTCGATAAACGCCTGCTGCAAAGGCGAGAGGTTGTCTTCGGCGCCGATGCCCTCAATGGTAGTAATCTGCTTGCCCTGGTACACTGTAGCGAGAGCCAGGCACGAGTTAATGCGCTTGCCATCGACGAGCACGGTGCAGGCGCCGCACTGGCCGTGGTCGCAGCCTTTTTTGGTGCCGGTCATGTCCAGGTACTCGCGCAGAGCGTCGAGCAGGCTGGTCCAGGGCGCGATTTGGATGGTGTGGTCTTCGCCGTTCACGTTCAGCGTCACCGACTGGGTCGGTACCACGGCGGGCGGCGTTTTGTCCAGCGGCTCTTGAATGAAGAGTAAGCTCATAGGGATAGTGGAAAAAGAAGGGCTAGCCACCGCTACGCGGGGCGGCAAAGCACATTGATGTAGCTACTTACTACCTACGGCATAACCCCGAGCTTTGATGTTTTTATTAGTTCTAAATAAGGTGGTTAGGCGCGGCCGTACGCTTACTGATGGCTTGATAGTCAGGCTAGCGCCGCCCAAAGTTGCGTGGCCCAGCTTCAGCAAAAAAACACATTAGTACCCGCTGAGCAAGGTGCGTAATGCGTTGTGTAAGAGAATATACAACGCAAGCCTTCCGGTAATCTGGGCTAGCGAGCAAGGGTGATAACGCTGCACGGGCTCCTTATGGCCGGAAGCCGCCCGCCGCTGCCTACCTTTGCGGCACGCTCCTTCACCGGGGCTCTTATCCAGAAAGGCGGAGGGACAGGCCCGACGATGCCTTAGCAACCAGCAGCGATGCGAAGGTGCTAATTCCTGTTTCGAAACGCGGCCCCGGCCGCCTTCGAAAGCAGATAAGTTATGAGATGCGACCCGGCGGCCCGTGCGGCCGCCTAGCTCTTCTGACTTGTCGGGAGGGCTTTTTTTGGGCCCTGCCGGTGAGGAGTTCTGAATAGGAGTAGGGGAAGGCGCGCGCCTGCGAAGCCCTTTATTTCTCTTTTCCTATGACTCGTACCGACCTCAACATTGGTCTTTTCGGCTTTGGCGTAGTGGGCCAGGGCCTGCACGCCGTGCTCGAGCGCACGCCCGGCCTGCGCGCCCGCATCGGCCGCATTGCCGTGAAAAACCGCGACAAAACCCGCTCGCTACCCGCCGAGCTGTTCACTTTCGACAAAAACGACTTGCTCGATGACCCTAGCCTCACGGTGATTGTGGAGCTGATTGACGACGCCGACGAGGCCTACCTCATTGTGAAAGAGGCCCTGCTGCGCGGCAAAGCCGTGGTGACGGCCAACAAGAAGATGCTGGCCGAGCACCTGCCCGAACTCATTGAGATTCAGCAAGCCACGGGCACGCCGCTGCTCTACGAGTCGGCCGCCTGCGCTAGTCTGCCCGTCATTCGCAACCTCGAAGAATACTACGATACCGACCTGCTCGAATCGGTAGAAGGCATCGTGAATGGCTCGACCAACTACATTCTCACGGCTATGCACCGCGATGGCCAGCCCTACGCCGCGGCCCTAGCCAGGGCCCAGGAGCTGGGCTTTGCCGAAAGCAACCCGGCCCTCGACGTGGAGGGCCTCGACGCCCGCAACAAGCTGGTGCTGCTGCTGGCCCACGCCTTTGGCGCGGTGGTGGCGCCCACCGATTTGCTGGCCGTGGGCATCACGAGCATCAGTACCCTAGCCACGGCCTATGCCCGCGAGCAGGGCCTGATAATCAAGCTGGTGGCCGAGGCGCGGCGCCTGCCGGGCGGCGGGCTGGCGGCGGCGGTGCTGCCCACGCTGGTGCGCCCCGGCCACGAGCTGGCGCAGGTGCACGACGAGTTCAACGGCCTCATCACGCAGAGTGGTTTTGCCGACCGGCAGTTCTTTCTGGGGCGCGGGGCGGGGGCGTTTCCCACGGCCTCGGCGGTGCTCAGCGACCTCTCGGCGCTCACCTATGGCTACCGCTACGGCTACAAGAAAATCCAGCAAAACGCCCACCTCGCCCTAGCGCCCGAGGCAGCCGAGGTCGACGTGCTCGTGACCTTCGACGAGGCGAGCGGCGCGCCCAACCGGGCCGATTTTGCGGCGGTGCACGAGGAGTTTCGCTCGGCGCAGCGCGGCAATTACCTCACCGGTACCATTGGGCTCGGGCAGTTGGCGCGGGCTAGCTGGCTGCGGGCGCCGGGCGTGTGCGTGCTGCGGCTGGCGGCTCCGCTGCGGGCGGCCGTGGCCGTGCCAGCGGCCGCGGAAGCGGTGGCGGCGTAGCGTTCCTTTCTTCTACTTTTGGGCATGACTCTTTCCTCCGACGCTCCCATTGGGGCTGGCCTGCTTGCCTACGGCATGTCGGGCAAGCTATTTCACGCGCCTTTTTTGGCGGCTCACCCGGGCTTTGCTTTGCGGGCGGTGGTCGAGCGTAGCCAGCAGCGCATGGTGGCCGATTTCCCCGATATCATCAGCTACCCCAGCACCGAGGTGTTGCTGGCCGACCCGGCCATCGAGCTGGTGGTGGTGAACACGCCCAACGACACGCACTATGACCTCGCGCGCCAAGCGCTGCTGGCCGGCAAGCACGTATTGACCGAAAAGCCCGTGGCCACTACCGTGGCCCAGTGGCACGAGCTGGCGGCCCTGGCCCGGCAGCAGGGTCGCCAGCTGCTAGCCTACCAAAACCGCCGCTGGGACACTGACTTCGGGGCGGTGCGGCGGATGGTGGAAAGCGGGCAATTGGGCCAGCTCATTGAGGTGCATTTTCGCTTCGACCGCTTCCGGCCGGTGCTGCACACCAAGGTTTTCAAGGAAGACGGCCGCCCCGGCTCGGGCCTGCTCTTCGACCTGGGGCCGCACTTGCTCGACCAGGCTATTGCTTTGTTTGGCAAGCCGTTGTCGTTTGATAAAACGCTTGGTAGCTACCGGCACGGCTCGCAGGTACCCGACTTTTTCAATTTTCACCTCCGCTACCCGCAGGGGCTGAACGTGTGGGTAACGTCGAGCCTGCTCGTGGCCGAGGCTGGCCCCGCCTTCGTACTGCACGGCACCCAGGGCAGCTACCAAAAGGACCGCACTGACCCCCAGGAGCCGCAACTGCTGGCCGGCGTGCGGCCCACCGACCCGGCCTATGGCCACGAGCAGCCTGGCCAGGAAGGCCGCCTGACCCTAGCCGACCCGGCGGGCCACAACCGTACCCTGCCGCCCACGGCCGACGCCGCCGCGCCGGCCAACTACCTGGGCTTGTTCGAGGCTGTATACCAGGCCATTCGCCACGGCCAGCCGTATCCCGTCACGGATGAGGAGTTGGGCTGGCAGCTGGCGCTGCTGGCCGCTGAGCCTGGCAGCCAGCTACTTGGCTAGCAGGTCGGCGTATTGCTGGTGGTGGCGCTGCACGTAACCGGCCATAAACTCGCAACTGGTGCGCACCTGCAGGTGCTGCTGGCGGGCGTAGGCGAGGGCAGTTTCGGCTAGCTTTTCGGCTACACCCTGGCCGCGTTGGCTTTCGGGCACGAAGGTGTGCACAAAGTCGATGACGCCAGCGGCTGGCAGCGAGTAGGCTAGCTCGGCCTGCTGGTCGGCCGGTCCGGTAGTAAATTCTTGATTAGCAGCGTCGTGTTGGATATTCATGGCAAACGAAAAGTAACCTAATTGGGGATGTGTTGCCCCGGTGTACGTAGTCGGCCCAAAAAATGCGAACCGAAAACCCAGGGTATAGCAACGCGAAGCCGGAAACTACAGTAAACAACCCTGGTGACCAGGCTAGCCCGGCGCCTTCCATTCGAACTACTTTTTCCCATCCCATGAGCACCACCGCTGCTTCTGACTCGGCCGAAGACGGCCAACTGCCTATCGGCCAGCGCCAGCGCGCCGAAGACGCCCACCTGAACCCCAATGACCCCGCCCGCCACGCCGAAGCCGGTACCCCGGCCTACGGCGATTTTGGCAAGCCTGAAGGGGCTGCGGCTACTACCCCCAGTGCCGGCCGTGATGGCTCGAACGACAACCCGGACGAGTTCAGCGAAATTCGTGACCCGGAAGATGCCACCAAGGCCCCGGCCAACCCTGCCGACCAGCGCGGCCACATCACCCAAAACCAGGACCCAGCCGCTGTGCGCGACGCCCAGCACGCCGATACCGATGCGCAGCGCGCTGCTTGGTCGGATGATGACCCACGCTACGCCGGTGGCCACAAAGAGGCAACTTGGCAGGATAAAAACGACCAGGAACACTCTAACGATAAATAACTTATGGCTTCCATTCCACAATCCGCTCCTAGCAACGACCTCAACGGTAAGCCGGCGACTGACGACAACAAGAACACCGCCCGCACGGCCACTGAAAAAGAGTCCGATAGCTTCCTGGACCGCGAAACGGCCGGGCAGGTATTCGACGACAACAGCGGCCAGCAGATGGCCGACATGATGGACGACTCCATGCGCTCGGACATGCAGGCGCCTATGGGCTCCTCGCCAGCTTCGTCGGAAAACGTGCCCGACGAGTTGTCGCACCCTAGCGAAGCTGGCTTCACATTGCCCGAAATGCAGCACCAGGGTAAGAAACTGACTGCTGAAGGTGACGAAGAATAAAGTGACCTTAGCGTAGAATTAGAAGAGGTCCGTGGCTAGCTAGCCACGGACCTTTTTGTGCAATTGGGGGCTAGCGGGCATCGATTATTTGAGGCGGCACTAGTCGCCTGCTTGCTAAAATGAAAAAGCCGCACCGGGTGCGTCGTCGATTGCTGTTGCCGCCGGGCTGGGTGGCGCTCGGGTTTCTACTGCTGCTAGGGTGCCTGACCATTGTTTCGCACTGGCGACAGTTGCGTCTGAGCAATGTTATTCAGTTGACCATGCCGCAGTTGCAGGCAAGCAAGTTGAATATGTGGCCGCCGGTACTTTATCAGTCACCTAAAGAGTTAGAAAAATACCGGCCCTGGCATACCGTTGACCTTGGTAATGAGGTAGTAGCTGACTTTTTTGGCACGGCCACTACTGAAACCGCCATCCGGCAAATAATAGCCGATACCAGCCATGCTGGCGGCGTACGAATTCGCTTTTGGCCCGGCACAACGTACACTAGCTTGGTAAGAGTGTTGGATATTATGAATTACGCTAATCAGAAAAAATACTGGTTAGACATCAGGCATTTTCCCACGACGCTCTATGCCATCACCGACCCGCCAACCCGTACTAAACCAGCCATATCTTTTTCCTGCGGAACGAGGTATCTTGAAATGTACTTGCCTCCTGTAAAAGTTGGTCTTCAAGGAGTGATAGAAGATTTTTGGAAAAACTTACTGGCATTGGCTAGCCCACCGTGGCAATCGTTTGCCTTTATGCTTTTGGTAATCAATATTTTGAGTGTATGGCACTTGTTCAGGCCTAGAATCAATCACGCTCATTTATAATTCTCACATTTGCCCCCTCTGCCACCCGCCCTGCGCCGCGCCCTGCTCGAGCTACCGCAACGAGAAAAAGACCAGCTGCTAGCCCGCCTCGTGGCCCAAGATGCCGTGCTGGCCGAGCAGCTAGCCTACCGCCTGCTCGAAGGCCCCGACGCCCTCGAAACGCGCCGCGCCGCCCTCCGCCAGCAGGTCGATGACCCCGTGCGCGGCTACCACCAAACGCCCAACGACCTGCTCGTTATCCTGCGGCAATTGCAGGCGCGGCTAGCCTACCACGCCCGCATTACGGAGGATGTTTTTGGCGAAATTTCGTTAAGCCTGCGGCTGCTAACCAATGTGTTTGTGCACCAGCCCGCGCTGGTGGCGCGGCTGCACGGCCCCACCCAGCCGCTGCTGCAACACTTAGTGCGCCGCACCCAGGAGGCGCTCAAGCAAGCCGAAAAGCTGCACCTCGACTACCACGTAGAGCTGGCTAGCCCCGCCGACGTAGTGCTAGCGGGGCTTTTTGCCTCGGGGGCCGCCCCGCTAGCCCGCGAGGCGGGCCTGCCAAGTAGCACGGCGCACTGGGGTTGAGCCAGAATGCTGAGACAGTGCGCCATTGCAGCCGCAGTGAGTGACTTGGCTGAGTGGTATTTTTGCTAAAGCTAAGCTTCAATACGCTGCCGGTGCGCGTAGCTTGGTCAGGCCCGCTAGGGGTCGCTCAACCTTGCAAACAGGGACTGGCAAACCAAAGTGCAGCGTGCCTAAAATCAGCTTTGCGGGCACGGGCGACTGGAGAGCAGCGGGCTTCTGCCAAGCTAGTCAGAACCTGTTTGCTGGGTGAAGAAGCTTGCAGTGCCGCCCGCGGGCTGGGTAGCTGGGTTGGCCTGATTGCGTATCGTAAACTCACGAAAAAAAGCCTCTGCCGGGCCCGGCAGAGGCTTTTTTTTGAACCCAAAATACCCCGAAAAAGCCCGCTAAGGACTAGGGAAAATGGAATGTAACCGGTACCTTTGGATGTTCTCTGTCTGACCGTATTTCCGGTCGGTTTAACCCCCTCTCTCGCATGAGTGAAGTAGTAGAAAAGAAAGCCCCCGCCGACTACTCGGCCGATAGCATTCAGGTGCTGGAAGGGCTGGAGGCGGTGCGCAAGCGCCCCAGTATGTACATCGGCGACACGGGCATTAAGGGTCTGCACCACTTGGTGTGGGAAGTAGTCGATAACTCCATTGATGAGGCCCTGGCCGGGCACTGCGACCTGATTCAGGTTACGATTAACGAAAATAATTCGGTTACTGTCCGCGACAACGGCCGGGGTATTCCCGTCGACTGGCACGCCAAGGAAGGCCGCTCGGCCCTCGAGGTAGTGCTGACCGTGCTGCACGCCGGCGGCAAGTTTGACAAGGACTCGTACAAGGTATCGGGCGGCCTGCACGGCGTGGGCGTGAGCTGCGTAAACGCGCTCAGCACCGAGCTCAAAGTAACCGTGCGCCGCAAGGGTCACGTGTACGAGCAGGAATACACCATCGGCCACCCGCTGTACCCGGTGAAGGAAATCGGCGATACCGACGAGCACGGCACCGAAGTGCAGTTCCTGCCCGACCCCAGCATTTTTACGGAAACCGAGTACCGCTATGCCACCGTGGCTAGCCGCCTGCGCGACTTGTCGTTTTTGAACAAGGGTATTCGCATCACGCTCACTGACCGCCGCGAGGTGCTAACCGGCGACGCGGCCGCGGGCCACGCCAACGCCGAAGGCTTCCGCTACGAGGAATTTTACTCGACGGGCGGCCTGCGCGACTTCGTGCAGTACCTGGATGGCGCCGAGCGACCGTCGCTGCTCTCGGAGCCCATCTACGTGGAGAGCGAGAAGGGCGGCACGCCCGTGGAAGTAGCCCTGCAGTACAATACCTCGTACCAGGAAAACGTCTACTCCTACGTCAACAACATCAACACTATCGAGGGGGGCACGCACGTGGCGGGCTTTCGCTCGGCCGTGACGCGGGTGCTGAAGGCGTACGGCGACAAGAAGCAGCTGTTTGAGAAGGCTAAAGTGGAAATCACCGGCGACGACTTCCGCGAGGGCCTCACGGCCGTTATCTCGGTGAAGGTGATGGAGCCGCAGTTTGAGGGCCAGACCAAAACTAAGCTCGGCAACTCGGAAGTGAGCGGCGCGGTAAACACCGTGGTGGGCGAAATCCTGACGCAGTACCTGGAGGAAAACCCCGGCCAGGCCAACCGCATCATGGACAAGGTTATCCTGGCCGCTAAGGCCCGTATCGCCGCCCGCAAGGCCAAGGACATGGTGCAGCGCAAAAACGTGCTGGGCTCCAACTCCTTGCCCGGCAAGCTCGCCGACTGCTCCGACTCGAACCCCGAGGTGTGCGAACTGTACCTGGTGGAAGGTGATTCGGCCGGCGGCACTGCCAAAATGGGCCGCAACCGGGCGTTTCAGGCCATTTTGCCGCTGCGCGGTAAAATCCTGAACGTGGAGAAAGCGCAGGAGCACAAAATTCTGGAAAACGAGGAAATCAAGAACATGATTACCGCGCTCGGGGTCACGTTCAACGAGCGCAAGTCGCTGGCCTTTGGTACCGACGACGATGGCAACGAGACCGGCCCGCTCAACTTTGATAAGCTGCGCTACCATAAGGTCATCATCATGACTGATGCTGATATTGATGGCTCGCACATTCGCACGCTCATTCTCACGTTCTTCTTCCGCTACATGCGCCAGCTGGTCGACCAGGGGCACATTTATATCGCCCTGCCGCCGCTCTACCTCGTGAAGCGCGGCAAGGAAGAGCGCTACTGCTGGACCGAGGATGACCGCGCCGCTGCCACTGAGGAGCTCGGCCGCGGCCGCCCCGAAACCGTGAACGTGCAGCGCTACAAAGGGCTGGGCGAGATGAATGCCGAGCAGCTCTGGACCACCACCATGCAGCCTTCTACCCGCTCGCTCAAGCAAGTGGGCGTGGACTCGGCCGCCGAGGCCGACCACCTGTTCTCGATGCTGATGGGCGATGAAGTGGCCCCGCGCCGCGACTTTATCGAGCAAAACGCCAAGTACGCCAAGCTCGACGTGTAATTGCCGCTCACTAAAGCAAACGCGTAATTTGCGCCCGCCATCCCGATTTGAGGGGTGGCGGGCGCTTTGCGTTTAGCGGCACCCTAGCCAACTTTCCCCAAATGCCCGCATGGTAAATTCTGCTGCCGCCCCGCACTTGCTACCCAGCACGCCAGCTGATATTGACGAGATTTTTCGGCTGTACCGACTCGCATCGGCGTACCAGGCGGCTACGCCGGGGGCTACCGTGGTATGGCCCGATTTTGAGCGTGACTTAGTAGCGCAGGAGCTAGCCGAGGGCCGGCAGTGGAAGCTGCTAGTGGGCAATACCATTGCCTGCGTGTGGGCCATCACCTTCGACGACCCCCAGATTTGGGGCGTTCGCAATGCTGACCCCGCCATCTATATCCATCGCATAGCTACCAACCCCGATTTTCGGGGCCAGGGCTTCGTCGGCGCCATCGTGCAGTGGGCCAAGGCCTACGCCCGGCAGCACCACAAAAAGTTTGTGCGCCTGGATACCGTAGGCGAAAACCACGGGCTCATTGCGCACTATACCGCGTGCGGCTTCACCTATCTTGGGCTCATGGGGCTAGCCGATACGGCGGGCCTGCCGGCCCATTATCACAACGCGACCGTGAGCTTATTTGAGTTGCCGGTAGGCGAGTAGGGCGCAGTTACCGCCTGCTAAATACGGGTGCCTAGCGGTGCTTTGCGCGGTGGGTGAGGGCTAGCCGGGCAGTTTATGGGCGGCCGATAACGATAAAGGCGGGCTAGCTGTTTTCTTTGCGCAGCGGAGCCTGTTGCCCCGCCCTACTTACTCATGGCAAATTCCACCCTGACCGGCCTGCGCGCCGGCGTGCTGCACGGCGACGAAGTGCAGGCCCTCTTCCAACACGCCAAAACCCACGGCTACGCGCTGCCCGCCGTGAACGTAACCGGTACCGACACTGTGAACGGCGTGCTCGAAGCCGCCCGCGACCTCAACTCGCCGGTTATCATTCAGTTTTCGAACGGCGGCGCGCAGTTTTTTGCTGGCAAGGGGCTAGCCAACGACAAGCAGCAGGCGAGCATCGCGGGCGGCATTTCGGGCGCACACCACGTGCACCTGATGGCTAAGGCCTACGGCGTGCCCGTGATTTTGCACACCGACCACGCCGCCAAAAAGCTGCTGCCCTGGATTGACGGCCTGCTCGACGCCGGCGAGAAGTTCTTTGCCGAGCACGGCCAGCCGCTGTTCAGCTCGCACATGCTCGACTTGTCGGAGGAGCCGATTGAGGAGAACATCGAAATCTGCACCGAATACCTCAAGCGCATGGCCAAAATCGGCATGACGCTCGAAATCGAGCTAGGCGTGACCGGTGGCGAAGAAGACGGCGTGGACAACTCCGACGTGGACTCGAGCAAGCTCTACACCCAGCCCGAGGAAGTGGCTTACGCCTACGAGCACCTTAGCGCGGTGAGCCCGCGCTTCACCATCGCGGCGGCGTTTGGCAACGTGCACGGCGTGTACAAGCCCGGCAATGTGAAGCTGCAGCCCAAGATTTTGCACAACTCGCAGGAGCACCTGCGCCAGAAGCACAACATCGAGGAGGCGCTGCCCATCGACTTCGTTTTCCACGGCGGCTCGGGCTCAAGCCAGGAGGAAATCCGCGAAGCCATCAGCTACGGGGCCATCAAGATGAACATCGACACCGACTTGCAGTGGGCGTTCTGGGAAGGAATTCAGCAGTACTACGTGAAAAACGAAGGTTTCCTGCAAGGCCAAATCGGCAACCCCACCGGTCCCGACTCGCCCAACAAGAAGTACTACGACCCCCGCGTGTGGCTGCGCAAAGGCGAAGAGACGTTCATCGCGCGCCTAAAATCGGCTTTCGAGGACCTGAACGCCGTGAACCGCCGCCCCTAAACGGCCCAGCTAAAACCTTGGCCCCCCGCCTCGCCGTATAGCGCCCACACCCTGTATTCTCTCTGATTATGAAAAAGTCTTTTTTCTCTGCAGTAGCCCTCAGCTTGTTGGCCGCTACTACGGTTCTGGCGCAAACCACCCCCACGACGGTAACCAAAGACGGCGGTGATAAAACCATCACGACGGCCGACGGCATGACCGTGAAAACCAAGGTAGCCAGCGATGGCAAAATGAAGGTGAAAGGCAAGGACGATGCTGGCAACAGCATGAAAGCCACTACCAAGCCCCGCAAAGGCGACATGAAAATGATGGACGGCGATGGCATGAAAATGCATCACAAAGGCATGCACAAAAAAGGCATGCGCAAGGACAGCACCGCCATGCGCTCGTCGTCGGGCATGTAATTTTCGGCATCTACCAGCTACCAAAAAGGCCAGCCCTGAAAGGGGCTGGCCTTTTTGGTAGCTGGTAGATGCCGGGTAGCTAATGGGGCTTTAAGCCAGTAATATCTTTGGGTTTCTCATGCCGCTACTAGGGCCTGGGTTTTGATACATGGCTTTATTATCAGCAGTGCCTGTCCGTTCCCCTACTTCCCCCTTACATTATCAACCGGGTATTAATAACCTACGGGCGATAGCGGCACTCGGGGTTTGCCTCTTCCACTATTTTACCGGCTTACTTCCCGAGCGTGAGCATGTTGCCTTCACCAAGCATCTTTTTGTCAGAGGCTATCTGGGTATTGATATTTTCTTTGTTATATCTGGCTTTATTATTCCTTATAGCCTATTGCGTCAGAATTATCAACTGACAGATTTTGGTACTTATCTAAAGCACCGGCTTATTCGCATTAATCCGCCGGCGTATGCGGCGATGTTGCTGGTACTTGCCCAGTGGACTTTTATCGACACCTTCGCCAAAAGTGACCATGCCTACTTAGGTAGTGTAAGTGTGCCCCGGCTGCTACACAATTTTCTGTTTACCATTCCTTTTACTCGTTATGAATGGCTAGTAGGGGCTTGTTGGACGCTGGCCACCGAATTGCAGTTCTATCTGTTTTTGGGACTACTATTTTCGCTGCTGTTTGCCCCTCAACGCTCGGTATGGTGGTTTGTTGGTGGCTATCTGCTGCTGAGTATTGGCTACCAAGCTAATGTGGCAACTACTATTACTTTTTTAACCAACGCACCACTCTTTGCGCTGGGTGGCACCTGTGTGTTATGGCAGCAGCAGCGATTGTCAGCGCTAGGTTTTGGAGCATTGCTGTTTGTGTTTACTGCTCTAACCTACTGGCAGTTGGACTGGATGGCTGCCGCAGTAGGCCTACTAACAGCAGGCGCTATCCTGACTGTGCGAACAGCCGTGCCCGGTCTTTCAGCCATCGGTAAAATATCCTATTCGCTCTACCTGACGCATATGTTGGTAGGACGTATGACGGAGTTTCTTCTCATCCGGATTATTGCCCCTACGTCAGATATACGCCGCACGCTTATCGTATGCCTATGCCTGGGCGCGGCGCTTGGGGTTGCCGCGTTGTTCTACTTGTGGGTGGAGCGGCCATTTGTGCAGCTAGCCAAGCGGGTGCGTTGATTTCTGCCTACGTCAAATTACTCGTGCACCACACGCTGCACCAGACTCGTGCCCACAATGCGTACCAGATACAGCCCCCGCGCCAGGGGCGCCAAGCTCAGTTCGCCGCCCCCGGCCGGCAGGGCGGCCGAGGCCACCAGCCGGCCCAGCACATCGAGCACTTGCACCGTGGCCGGGCCCAGGCTAGCCGGCAGGTTGATATGCACGCGGCCGGTAGTAGGGTTGGGGTATAGCTGCCAAGTAGGGCTAGCCACCGCGGCGGGCGCCGTGGCCAGCGCCTGTTGATAGATGGCCGTGGCCGCCTGCGCCGCGGCCTGCAACTCGGCTAGGGTAGGGGCTACCAGCACAGCAAATGTTACGGTGGCCGAGTCGCCAGGAGCCAGGCGCGGTACCAGCGTGCTCACTACCTGCGCCACATCGGTGCCTTGGGCAACGGTGCCGGCCTCGCGGTGTGCACGGTTGAAACCCTCACTGAGAGCCAGGAATTTTTCGGCCGGGCTAAAGCCGTCGCCGAGGTAAATGGGCGTGCCAGCCGGCGCGGCATTATCGAGGGCATACACGCCGGCCGGGCGCGGGCCCAGCACCTGCACCCCGGCGTAGAAACGCGGTGCCACGGGGTCGTAGGCGTAGCTCACGCGGTTTGCCGAATCCCAGCGGGCCACGTTGCGAGCGGTTTCGCCGGGCAGGTCCCAGTCGGCGAATACGCCGGCGTAGAGCGTTTTAAGCGTATCGGCCGTGAGGTTGCGCAGCGAGTAGTCGAGCAGAATAACGTTGCGGCGGGCGGCGGGCGCGGCCCAGCTTTGGCCGCGCTGCTGCACCCGCACGCCCACCGAGCGGGGCGCTGGGCTAGCGGGCAGCGAATCGCGAAATGCGCCGCGGGCCTCCTGGTCGGCGCGCGGGCCGGGGGCTAGCCGCTGCACCTGGGCCAGCGTGAAGAACGACTGTCGCGTTGTGCCGGGGCTAGCCCGCAGGTGGTCGGAAACCCGCGTGGGGGAGGTGGCCAGCAGCAGGCCACCCTCGCTGAGCAGCGGTGTGCTGCCCTGGTAGCTGAGGCCCCGGCCCCCGGCGCCCGTGAGGTCAGTGTAGGCCAAATTGCCCCGGCTGGTCAGGCTCATGCTGATGTTGCCGGCATCGAGCTGCACAAAGTCGGGGTGCAGCAGCACGTCCACGTATTGGTCTGACTCATAGTTATTATCACCCACGAAATGGTAACGCAACGTAGCCATCGTGTTGAGTGGCACCTCGCTGGCTACCGCTAGCCGGAAGGGCGCGGCGGCATTGCTAGCCTGCCCTAGCGTGCCCAGGTTGCCCATCGCAAACGTGCCCTGGCGCACCGTGAGGTAGGGCGACAGCGAGCTTACCGTGAGGGTGAGGCCCGCCACGGGTAGCAGCAGGTTGCGCACGGTAACGGCCAGCCGCAGCGTGTCGCCGGGAGCGTAGCCAGCGGGCTGGGCCGGGCTAAACGTGCTGCTGACCACCCGGGCCTCGCGCTGGGCGAGTGCGGCCACGGCCCGCGCACTATTGAGGCGGCCCGTGCCCAGGTAGCCCTGGTAAGCCACGTTGGCCGGCAGGGCATAGATGCTGGCATCGGTCGTGCGGCGCAACTGCGCCAGCACCTGCTCGGCGGTGAGCTGCGGAAAACGCACCCGCACCAGCGCCGCCGCGCCCGCTACCTGCGGCGCGGCAAATGACGTGCCCGAGCCGTGCCAGTAGTCGGCATTGGGCGGGCCGGCGGCCGTGGTCGTGGGCCGGCCGTAGGCGATGACAATATCAACGCCCGGCGCCACTAGGTCTACCCGGCGGTTGTAAGTGGCGAAACTAGCCTTGCCGTCGGCCGCGTCGGTGGCCGAAACCGATAGCACGTGGTCGTAGGAAGCGGGGTAAAACCGCAAGTCGGCGGGCGTGTTGCCGGCGGCGGCCACCAGCACCGCATCGCGGTTCACGGCCGCGTAGGTGCACACATCCTGCTCGAAGCGCGAGTAGCCGCCCGCCCCGCCCCACGACATGTTGATGACGCGGCAGCCGTGGTCGGCGGCGTACACAATGGCCTCAAAACCCGCAAAAGAGCCCGTGGGCGTACCCGGAAACATCTGCAAAGGCAAAAATTTGCACCGAAAGCCGACGCCGGCTACCCCCTTGCCATTGTCAGCCTGCCCGGCCACGATGCCCGCTACCTGCGTGCCGTGCCCGATATAGGCCTCGTACATGGGGTCATTGGTGTTGCTCGAAAAATCCCAGCCCCGAAAATTATCCACGTAGCCATCGCCGTCATCATCTACGCCATTGATGGGGTCGGCGTAATTGTACTTTACCTGCCCCTGCAAATCTTCGTGAGTGTAGCGGATACCCGTGTCCGTAACCCCAATCACGAGGCTGGTATCGCCCTTGGTAAAGTCCCAGGCGCGGTAGGTCTGCGTGAGGCGCAAATGGTACTCGTTGCCGGCGGTCGTCGAGTCGGCTAGCGGGTCGTTGGGCTGGTATTGGGGCGCCCGAATGTAAAGTGGCTCCACGTACTCGACCACGCCGGTAGCCAGCAGCTGCGCCCGCGCTTTGGCCAGCGAGAGGCCGGCCGGTACTTGCAGCTCGTACACCAGTCGCAGGTTCACGCTGCCCGGTACTTCACTGGTAGGTAACTGGCTGAGAGGGAATTTCTGCGTGATGGCGGTGGTGTGCAGGGCAGCCAGGGCGGGCTCTAGCGTGCGCAGGCTAGCCACGGCCGGGGGGGCATCGGCGCGCAGCTTCAGCACCAGGCGGCCCGCAATAGTAGGTGGCGCGGCCAGGGTGGGCAACGCGAGCAGCCAGTAGCTCAGCCACAGCAAAGTACGTAGTAGTCTCACAGGCAGAAATACAGTAAATAGGATTGTAGACAAAGATACGCCGCCTACTTTGCCTACTTACGAAAAAGAAGCGCAGTTCGGCAAGCGGAATAATACTTTTTAAAAGTGGAGCGCCGCGGGTCTTTTTACAAACCTTGTCTCGCGGCTCATTATTAAGTTTTTCCAAGCCGGGAAGGGCAGAGAGAGGCGTTAACTTGGCGGAATATTGCTAGCTGGAGCGTGAAATCGCGCTGGTTGTCTGCTTAATTCAACAGGTAGCAGTCCGCTAACTCACTACTTTACTCACTGTGTAGCTTACTGGCAGGCTGACAACCCTCGGGGCAGTGGGCCCGCGGCCTACCAGCGTATCTTGCCCATAGCCTATTGTTCGTTTATGCTGTCCCGATTTATTCTCTGCTGCCTAGCGGTATTACCCGCCCTGAGTTTTGCCCAGGCCCCTGCTGCCACGCTGCTGCGCCCCACCGCCGTGTTCGACGGCCAGGAACTGCACCCTGGCTGGGCCGTGCTGGTGGAGGGCCAGAAAATAACGGCCGCTGGCCCCGCCGCTCAACTCGTGGCCCCCGCCGGCGCACGCACCGTGGAACTACCGGGCCTCACGCTGCTGCCCGGCCTCATCGAGGGCCATTCGCACCTGCTGCTGCATCCCTATAACGAGACCGCCTGGAACGACCAGGTGCTGACTGAGCCGCTAGCCCTGCGCGTGGCGCGCGCCACCGTGCACGCCCAAAAAACGCTGCTGGCGGGCTTCACTACCGCCCGCGACTTGGGCACGGAGGGCGCCGGCTACGCCGATGTGGGCCTCAAACAGGCGATAGACGAAGGCATTATCCCCGGCCCGCGCCTGCTGGTGGCTACCCGCGCCTTGGTGGCCACCGGCAGCTACGGCCCTCACCTGGCAGCCGTGGAGGACCTGCCGCAGGGTGCCCAGGAGGCCGACGGCAATAACCTGGTGCGGGCCGTGCGCGAGCAAATCGGCCACGGCGCCGACGTGATTAAGGTGTACGCCGACTACCGCTGGGGCCTGGGCAGCGCCGCCGAGCCCACGTATTCGCTCGAAGAGCTGACCCTAATCGTGCAAACGGCCCGCGCCGCCGGCCGCGGCGTGGTGGCCCACGCCAGCACCGCCGAAGGCATGCGCCGCGCCACCCTGGCCGGCGTCGAAACCATCGAGCATGGCGACGGTGGCACGCCCGAAGTTTTTAAATTGATGAAGGCGCGCGGCGTGGCGCTGTGCCCCACCGTGGCGGCTTCCGACGCTATTTCGCGCTACAAAGGCTGGAAGCGGGGCCAGGGGCCCGACCCGCAGCGCATCCTCGACAAGCACCGGGCGGTGCAGGCCGCCCGCCAGGCCGGCGTGACCCTAGCCCTGGGCGGCGATGTGGGCGTGTTCGCGCACGGCGATAATGCCCTCGAAATGGAACTGCTGGTGCAGGACTACAGCTTCACGCCGCTCGAAGTATTGCGCCAGGCTACCAGCGGCAACGCCCGCATCTTTCACCTCGCCGACCGCGGCCGGGTGGCCGCCGGCCTGCTCGCCGACCTCGTGGCCGTGGCCGGCGACCCTAGCCAGCAGGTGCAGGCCCTGCGCCAGGTGCGCCTCGTGATGAAGGGCGGCGTGCTCTACCGCCAGCCCTAAAAGCCAACCGCCGGCTTCCCTCGTAGATATTTCCCGAACTTTGCCACCCGCCCTCCTGTGTTAAGAGGGCCGATAGTTGGCTGGCCTCGTTGCCGAGGCCGTTGCCGTTTTGCCGTTATGAAAAAACTTGTTGAAAAGCACCCGCTAGCCATTCGCTGGTTTCACTGGGTCAATTTTCCGGTGCTCATGCTCATGATTTGGAGCGGGCTCTGGATATACTGGGCCAATGATATTTACCGCATTGGCTGGGGCAACACCACGCTCTACAAGTTCTTTCCGCAGTCGTTCTACGACGCCACGCACCTCGACCACAAGCTGGCGCAGGGCATGGCCTGGCACTTCCTGCTGATGTGGGTATTTTTCATAAACGGCTTGCTGTATGTGAGTTACACGCTGTTTTCGGGCGAGTGGCGCTACCTGCTGCCCAATCGCCACTCGTTCCGCGAAGCCATTCAGGTAACGCTGCACGACCTGGGCCTGCGCAAAACCGCGCCGCTGGTGCAGAAGTACAACGGTGCCCAGCGCCTGGCCTACACCGCCGTGGTGCTCATGGGGCTAGGGTCGCTGCTCACGGGGCTGGCCATTTATAAGCCGGTGCAATTTGGCTGGCTCACGCAGGGGCTGGGCGGCTACGAGGCGGCGCGGGTGCAGCACTTCGTGCTAACTATCGGCTACGTGTTGTTTTTTGTGGTGCACGTGGCGCAGGTGGGCCGCGCGGGCTGGAATAATTTCCGCTCGATGGTGGCTGGCTTCGAGATAGCCGACGTGCCCGCCGGCGCGGCCAGCCCCCCGCTAGCCCAGCGCGAACCCGATACCCAGGCCTAACTGTTCTTCCGCTAGTCTATCCGCATTATGGCCCTGGAACCCACTTCCGTCCCCGAACAACTTATTCCGCCGCACCGCTCGCCCGATGGTGAAAACCTGACGCTGCCGCCCGGCTCGGCCCTGGCCCGCGAGGCTACGCGCCGCACCCGGCGCTCGTTTATCGGCCTGGGGCTGGCGGGCGTGGCCGGCGTGCTGGGCTGGCGCTACCTGCTCAATGCGCCCGATGCTGACGGCACGCCCGCGCCTTTTCGCCGTGTGCTCGATGCCAATGGCCGCCTCTCGGCCGCCTACTTCCGCGAAACGCGGCTAGCCCCCGAATTTGCCAAAAGCCAGGGCGCCCGCCAGGTGCGTACCAACGGCAGCGCGGGTCTGGAGTCCGACCTTGACCTGGCGGCTTGGCGCCTGGTGGTGCAGCCCTACGGCGGCGGCAAGGCCCAGGAATTTACCCTGGCCGATGTGAAAGCCCTGCCCCGCATCGAGATGACGACCGAGCTCAAGTGCATTGAGGGGTGGAGCATCAAGGTGAACTGGGCCGGTGCCCGCTTTGCCGACTTTCTGGCCAAGTACCCCCTAGCCAGCCGCAGCGGCCAGCCCATCAAGGATGTAGCTAACCCGCCGGCTGACTTGGCGCCCTACGTCAGCCTCGTCACGCCCGACGAAGAGTACTACGTGGGCCTCGATATGCACAGCGCCATTCACCCCCAAACCTTGCTCTGCTACGAGATAAATGGCCAGCCGCTGAGCCTAGCCCACGGCGCGCCGCTGCGCCTCGTCACGCCCCTCAAGTACGGCATCAAGCACCTCAAGCGCATCGGCACCATTGCCTTTGCCGACACCCGCCCCGCCGACTACTGGGCCGAGCAGGGCTACGATTGGGACGCGGGCCACTAGGTATGTAGTGCCAAAGCCGATTTGCTTAACACACAGTAAGTGAGCCAGCTGTTCTAAAATGATAGCCAATAGACTGCCTGCCGCCCGAAGAAGCGCCCTGAGTAGTGGCTAGCCGGCTGGCTGAGTCGGGAGAACCTTGCTACGCCGCCCGCATGAAACGTGTGGACATGGCTAGCTTTAACCGGCGGGAGGGCACCAGGCCGATGCTCCAGGCCAACACCTTATTTTTCCAGCCCGGCACGACGTTTAGCTTTCCTTGCTGCATGGCCTGATAGCCGGCCTGCGCCACGGCACTGGCCTCCAGGAGTTTACCCTGCGCCTGGGACCAGCTACTCATAGCTGCCCGCGCCACAAAGCCGGTCGCCGTTACACCGGGGCTCAGGACCGTGGCCGTGACCCCGGTTCCCTGCAACTCGGCATGCAGCGCTTCGGTGAAGTGGAGCACGTAGCTTTTCGAGGCGCCGTACACGGCCATGTGCGGCACCGGTTGGTAAGCGGAGGTAGAGCCTACGTTAAGGATGCGCCCCCGCTGCCGGGCCACCATCTCGCGGGCCACTAGGGTAGAGAGCGTGGTGAGGGCCACCACGTTCAGCGCCAGCATGTCTTCGTACACGCTGGCTTCTTCCTGGGCTACATCCTTGTACGAGCCATAGCCCGCGTTATTCACTAAGTAGTCTACCGCCACCTGGTGGTCTTGGCAGTACTGGTACACGGCCGCGGCCTGGCCGGGAGCGGCCAAATCGACGGCCAGATACGTGACCTCAATGGCATACTGCCGCTCCAGGTCCGCTTTCAGCGTGGCGAGGAGCGACTCCCGCCGGGCCACGAGCACCAGGTTGATACCATCGCGGGCAAACAGGCGGGCGAACTCGTAGCCGATGCCACTGGAAGCCCCAGTAATTAGCGCCGTTTGGGAAAGGGAAGCTGCCATGCGGAAAAGGAGTTGGGATAGTGGGTACGTAGTATTCAGCTTAGTCAGCGTAAGCTAGCGCGCACGGATAAGGCCTATCCCGGCGATGATAACCGACACGGCCAACAGCCCGGCCCCTACGTACAAAATAGCGATAAAAGGGGTGGGCTGCGTGATGTGCCGCCCCCCGGCTCCGGCAAAAAAACCGGCACTCACCAGCACCGCCGCCAGCGGAAAGCCCGGGCGCGCTACCCAGAGTAGCCACCCCGGCAAGACCGCGTAGTCTAGCAGCAACTGGGCGAGTAAGGCCAGGATAACGAGCACGCCGGCGTGGGCATGGCCCGCCCGAAACATACTACGCTGAAAATCAGTCAACTCCTGCCTCGTTTGGCCCGTTAGTAGCGTCAAGAGGTAGTAGCCGCCGTACTGAATTGTAGGAACCGTCAGCAGAATAATGCCGCACAGCAGTTTACTCAGGCTACTCATCACGCAAAAATCAGGAGGGGGTGGAAAGCCGCTTGAACTGGACGCAGGAACACTTGCATGGCCGACGCAACGGGCAGTAGCTGCGGTAAAAGTAGCGGTTGCAGCTTGGGGCACCAAGTAGTGAAGCGGAGTAGCCGCCTTGGCTCGGTCTGAATCTGCCCCAGTCGCTGGGCCAACTGCAAGACAAATCGGAGAGCCGCAGCGGGGAGCGTAGTAGGAGGAATGCTGAATTCAGAGCTTGGCTACCTGCCGTGGCGTAGCCACTGGCAGAACGGTTGCGTATAAGCCCCGGCTTTCACTCTGGAGCCTTTCACCAGCTACCCCGCGCAGTTCCCGCTTCTCCTCCCATGACAGCTGCTACCTCATCTGCCCCTTCTCTCCGTTCTTCCCGTGCCTGGGAGCCCCAGGCCGTTAGCAAGCTGGCTCTGGGGGCCGTAGCGCTCGGGGCCTTCGCTGTCGGAGCGGCCGCTATTGGGGCCCTAGCGATTGGCTCGTTGGCGGTGGGCCGGCTGCGCTTGGGCCAGGGTACTATTGGGAAGCTGCACATCGGCGAGTTGACAGTGGACCGCCTCCTGGTTGGAGGCCAGCCCCTTACAACCCCTGGCTCCCTTGGCCGGGGCTAGGTACTAGCACTCGGCTCATGACGACTTAAAAAGTAAGCTGGTCCCAAAAGACAACTTTGCCAGCTTGGTTGTGGACAAACTGCACGTTGCCATCCTGCGACACCACGATAGCCAGGCAATCGGGGGCCGCCAGGCACAGCCGATAGGCCGCCCGGTGGCGCGTGCCGCCGTGGTCGGCGGGCACGGGTTGCAGGGTGTGGGCTTGCACATCGAGGGCGCGGTACACATGGGTCAAAGGCACCTGGGTAGCTTGAATTTCGACCCCAAAGCCCACTAAGTCAATCTGCTGCGTGAACACCAGCGCGCCATCAACAGCCCCCATCGCGGCGATGTCGTCGGCAAAATGGTCGAGTTCTGCCGTCAAGGCGAGCAACTCGGCGTCGTTCGAGCGCTGGTAGTGGGCCCAGCTGAGCTCACCTAGCTCCAGCAAGCGCCGTACTAGGCCTTGAACCAGCATAGGGTAGCGGGGACCAGTAGCTGGGGACAGCAAGCGGTACTTGGGCCGGAGCACGCCGCCCGGTGCCGTGAGGGTTGCTACCCGGTCGGTCGGCACGAGCACCACCAATACGCCGTGCCCGCTAGCCCGCGACTGCGTGAGGGCCCGCCGCTGCATATGCAAGACGAACTGCACAATGCATTCCTCTTGCACCGAGGTCCACGGAAGGCCGGCCACGGCGGGGCCGGCCAGTTGCTGGTTCTCTAAAAACCGGCCCTCGCCCCACGCCTGCGGAAACTGCAAGAAGCCGTGGCCTTCAATGCGTCCGCGCTGGAGCGTGAGTACGCGGTGCGCGCCCGCGTAAAACACCAGGCTACCCGGCCCACTCACCTGCACGAGCAGCGCCTGGGGAGCCACCGCCGCTACCCCCCGATGCGGCCCGTTCAGTACTTGGTCCCACGCGTGCCCGCTAAAGAGCATCCCCCAGAGCTGCAACTGCCCATCCGCGCCTTGGTCTACGGCCAGTAGGCTGCTGCCCTGCTGCACGGCCGGGCTTAGCCGGCGCACTTCCTGCTCGTTCCAAGACCGGGGTTCGGCAAAGTGCACCCAGTGAAAATCTGTAAGGCCCACAGGCTGCCCGGCCAGCTGAGCCGGTGGCGCCAGCACGGCGTGGCAGGCCACCGGTCGGCCTTCTTCAAACAGCAAACTCGCCTGGTAGAGTACCGAGACGAACTGGGTGAGAACCGCTAGGGTGGGTAGGGGCGGGGCCTCGACTGGCCAGCGTTAGTGCAGCGCGGCAGCTAAGTCTTGGGGGTAGTAGTGGGAAATCATCATGGCGCGAGGCTAAAGGTAGCCGTCAACTCCTACCTAAGGAGGCCCAACACTTCTCGCAGCTAGGCTGCCTTTCGTTCGAGACACCTGGGGCTCATTGGTCGAGTTACTGAAGGGGTAACAGGCCCGCAACCAGCGTACGGTAGCGGCCAAGTGAATTAAAAGCTCGAAAATGCCCACGGAGCTTGTCATAACAAGGAGCTATTCGCCGAAACTGCTTCAGGTTGAGGAGCCCCTCCACCAAGCAGTGTTGCCTCGCAGGCGCGGGGCTGACTTCATTTGCGGCGCATAGTACAGGTATCACGGGCAGCCAAGGTAGCCACGAGCAGGTCGAATCGTAGCCGCAGCTGGCGGGCGCCAAGTAGGCTAGCAGCGCAACTACTGCACTACGCGTACCTCGTAGTGCTCGGCGCTAGGGTCTTTTTCGTTGGGTACGCTCCAGGCGCCCACGCGGCTAGGGCCATAGCCCAGGTTCACCTTCACCCATTCGTTGCGGGTAGGTAGCAGGCCGATGATGTCCTGGCGCAGGCGGTCGAGAGCGTCCCTGGCATCCTCATTTTTCAGGGCCAGCTCATCGGCGTGCTGGTCGAAAGAGCCGGTGGGTGGGCGCTGCTCGAAGGCGGCGGCCGAAGCGGCTACGTTGGCGTCGTGGGTTGCCTCGTTGCGGCCGGCAATAGTGAGCTGTTGCAGCTCTTTTTCGGCGGCGAGGTAGGCTTCCACTTTCTCCACGAGCGGCTGGAGGTCGGGGTTGAGGTAGTCGAGATTAGAGGCCATCGGGAGCAGTTAGGTAAGGGAACAGGGTTAGGCAGCGGGGGCGGGCGTCGGCTTATTGCGCTGGCATTTTTCGCCGCAATATTTCACTTCCGGCCAGTTGTTGCGCCACTTTTTGCGGTACTCGAAAGGCAGGCCGCAGGTGACGCAGATTTTGGTGGGAAGCTGGCCTTTTTTGAGCTGGGCAGCCATAAGAAAACTAAAAAAGCGAAAAGCTACCGGACCTTTACCGGCCGGCTAGGGGGCGTTTACGTTTAAAACCGTCCCGTCGGCCATCCTTTTTTGCGTCCTTCCTTCATGCCTCACCACGCCCCCGACCTCATCGGCCAGGCCCTGCTCGATTACCAGCACGGCCACCCCAACGCCGCGCTCACCGTGCAGTGCAGCGCCGCCGACGATGAGCAACTGCCCGCCGCTTACTTCTTCCGCACGCTGCTGGCCATGCCCGAACTCGAGCGCCAGGCCCTCGACGAGTGCCGCGGCCGCGTGCTCGACCTGGGCGCCGGCGCTGGCTGCCACGCCCTGGAGCTGCAAAGCCGCGGCTTTGCCGATGTGCGTGCTATCGACCACTCGGCCGGCGCCGTGCAGGTAATGCAGGCCCGCGGCGTGCAGCAAGTAGCCCAGCACGACATAATGGCCCCGCGCGGCAAAGACGAGCGCCCCTACGATACCATCCTCATGCTGATGAACGGCCTGGGGCTGGCCGGCACGCTCGAAGGCCTCGACCAGTTCTTGGCCCACGCCCGCACCCTGCTCGCCCCCGACGGCCAGATTCTGGCCACTTCCTCCGACATCAGCTACCTCTACGAAGACGAGGAAGGCGCGCTGGTTTTCAACCTCAACGGCCCGTACTACGGCGAAGTCACTTACACCTTTCAGTACAAAGACCAGGTGGGCGAGCCCTTCCCGTGGGTTTTCCTCGATGCCTCGCTGCTGGAAGACGCCGCCCGCGCCGCCGGCTACGAAACCGAGTTTCTGGGTGAGGATGAGGCCGGCCAGTACCTGGTGCGCCTCACGCTGGTAGGTGGGTTTGAGCCCGCTATTGATTAAGCAAAAATTGTTTTAGTATGCCTCATAGTCAGAACTATACCGTGCGCTGGGCCGAGCTCGACCCCAACGGCCACATGCGCCACTCGGCCTACGCCGACTTTGCCGCCGACCAGCGCGTGCACTGGCTAGCCAGCGCGGGCTTCGACGTCAAAAAATTTGCCGAACTGCGGCTAGGTCCCATTCTCTTCCGCGAAGAAACCAAGTACCTCAAAGAAATCCACGGCGGCGAGGCCATCCGGGTCGAAGGCCGCGTGACGGCCGGCACGCCCGACGGCGCCCGCTGGACCATCGAGCACACCATCTACAAGGCCGACGGCCGCCTGGCCGCCACCGTCACGGTTGATGGCGCCTGGCTCGACCTCGACCGCCGCAAGCTCACCACGCCCCCCGCCGAGCTAGCCGAGGCCATGGCTGTGGAAGAGTAATACTGTCTTGTCATGCTTCACTGCGTGAACGCCAGATGAGCAGGGCAAAGTAGTGCTATTTAATTACTTCAACACCTTGCTGATGCGGTTGAGCTGCTGCTGATGGTGCAGCGTGTGGTCGAGCACCGAAGCCACCGTTTGGCCGATGGTGAGCCAGCCGGCGCGCGGGTGTTTGAAAACCGTGTGCCGCAGCTTGGTACCCGGAAACTCGTGCAGCACCTGCTCTAGCTCGCGGCGCACGGCCTGCCACTGGGCGCGCAGTTCGGGCAGCGGCGGCAGCGTGGTGGGGTCGGGCGGGGGCGGCAGCGTGGGCGGCACCTTAAACCGCAGGCCCGGCACGCGCAGCGCCAGCCGCAGTAGCAGCGCCCGCAGCTTGTGCCTGAGGCTAGCCAGCCGCCACTTGCTGTGGTCGGCGGCCAGGGTGCGGCGCAGGGCGCCGGCAATGCTTTTTTCGGCCGTGAGCAGGTGGTGAATGACCTGGGCCGCAGCCCACTGGCCCGGCACCGGGTTAGTGTGCGCCCGTGGCCCCAGCGCCTCGGCCGAGGCCAGGGCCCGCTCGGTGGCGCGGTCGAGCTGCTCCATCAGAAGGTGTAAACGATTGGTCATAAAGCGAGCGGGTGGGAGGGTGGCGGGCAGGGCGTAGATTTGGCTAAAAGGTAAGCACGCTGCGGGCAAGCAGCGGGCGATTTTCTTTGCGTAGTGCGAATGGCGGACGCAGCTTCCGCAAACTTCGTGCAACTACCTCGCCGGTCGGCCGGCTGCGCGCCTTAAGCTCTTTGTTTCGTGCTATTTAAAAATACGATTTCCAACCTCACGCGGATTCGCCAGGTAGCCGAAGTGCTATTGCGCTACGGTTTTGAAGACGTGGTAACCACCACGCCCCTGCGCCGCCTCGTGAGCCAGAGCCGCCGCCTGCGCTGGCTGGAGGCCGACGAGCGACCCGTGTTCGGAACCACGCGCTGGGAGCGCATTCGCCTCATCATCGAGGAGCTGGGCCCCACCTTCATCAAGCTGGCCCAGGCCCTGAGCAACCGCGCCGACCTGCTGCCCCAGGCTCTCATCGACGAGTTTGAGAAGCTGCAAAGCAACGTGCCGCCCTTCCCGGTCGAGGAGGCGCGTCTCATTATCGAAACCGAGCTGGGCCGCCCGCTCGGGGAGGTGTTTGTGGAGTTCGACGACGTGCCGCTCGGCTCGGCCAGCATCGGGCAGGTGCACCGCGCGCGGCTGCCGACCGGCGAGGAAGTGGTGGTAAAAATTCAGCGCCCCGGCGTGCGCGAAAAAGTGGAGGGCGACCTGCGCCTGCTGCACGAGCTGGTGCGCCTCACGGGTACTTTTTTGCGCAACCAGGGGCTGGCCAACCCGCAGGACGTAGTTGATGCCTTCGAGCGCAGCATGACCAAGGAGCTCGACTACACCTCCGAGGCCCGCGCTATGGAGCAGCTGCGTAAGCTCTACGAGAGCTACACCACCTTCTACATTCCGAAACCCTACCGCGAGCTCAGTACCGACAAAATCCTGGTTATTGAGTTTGTAAATGGCTGTAAGATAACCGACAAAACGCAGCTGCTGGCCTGGGGCCTGAGCCCCGAAACGGTGGCCGAAACGGGCATGGATATCTACCTGACCCAGATTTTCGAATTCGGGTTTTTCCACGCCGACCCGCACCCCGGCAACGTGCTGGTGCGCCCCGATGGCACCATCGTCCTCATCGATTTTGGCATGGTGGGCAAGCTCACCAAGCAGCAGAAATACGCCTTTGCGGGCGTGTTCATCGGCATGGCTAGGCAGGATGCGCGCAGCATGGCCCTCAATTTTCGGCGCTTGTCGCTGAGCAGCGACATCCCCGACATGCGCGCCTTCGAGGCCGACCTGGGCTTGCTCATCGAAGACTTTGCCGTGCTCGATGTCAAAGACATGAGCATGAGTGACCTGGCCGACTCGCTGCAAGGCATTATTTACCAATACAAATTGCAGGTGCCAGGCGCGGTGTTCCTCATTTTGCGGGCGCTGGTTATTCTGGAGGGCATTGGCAAGGTGCTGCACCCCAATTTCAACACCTTCGAGTTTGTGCGGCCCTACGGCGCCAAAATCCTGCGCGAGCAGTACTCGCCCGAAAACATCCTCAGCGAGGCCGAATACACCGGCACCCAGCTGCTAGCCCTGCTGCAAACGCTGCCCATCGACCTGCGCCAGATAATGCGCAAAATCAGCAAGGGCGACCTGCGCGTGAAGGTCGAGCTGAGCGGCTACACCAGCCTGCTGCGCAAGGCCGACCAGCTCGTGGGGCGCACCATTCTGGCGCTGCTGCTGCTGGCTAGCATCCTGTTTGCGGGCCTGAGTTTGCTCGGGCATTACTCGGCCGAGATGCCGTATTTCCGGGGGCTGCCCGTCATCACGTGGTATAGCTTGGGGGCTAGCCTGTTCTTATTGCTGCTGCTGACCATGCCGCAGCGCACGCGGCGCGAGTGAGCCGTTTTGCGTAATTTGGAGCATGACCCCGACGCTCCCTCCGGTTATCACCGACATCTCGCAGCTCGACCCCAACGGCAGCTACGCCTATGCCGACTACCTGCGCTGGCACTTCACCGAAACGGTTGAGCTGATTGGCGGCAAAATCATGCGTAAAATGGCCGGCCCCGCGCTGGCCCACCAGCGCATTTCGATGAACCTGAGCGGTGAGCTCGCGGCTTTTCTCAAGCGCAAGACGTGCCAGGCGTTTGCCGCACCTTACCTTTCGATGTGCGCCTACTACGCAGTACCGCTAACGGCGACGCCCAAATCAGAATCGTAGTGCAGCCCGACCTGTGCGTGGTGTGCGACCCGGCCAAGCTGAGCGAGCGCGGCTGCCTCGGCGCCCCCGACTGGATTATTGAAATCGTGTCGCCCGGCACGGCCCGCCTCGACGTAGCCACCAAATACGACCTCTACGCCGAAAACGGCGTGGGTGAATACTGGCTGGTTTTTCCTAGGTAGCACGGACAATTACCTTTGCGTTCGTGAGCAGTATAGACGAAATTAGTGACCGCGCATGGGCGGCTTTGGCGCCCCATTTGTCAGGCAAAGCGGGCGACGTGGGGCGCACTGGGGTTG
>JBPBQJ010000042.1:0-50282 GCA_050954765.1 Janthinobacterium lividum
TCTTTTGAAGAGCATGTTCGGCGCAACCCCACCCAGCGCTTCGCGCTACTTGCTTCAGGCGGTACTCAAAAAATAGCATGGAAGGCCAAATGAAGCAAAGGCGACACCGGAGCAAGCGGGTGCGGTGGGGCCGGCTGGTTTTATTGCTGGCGATACTACTGTGGGTAGGCTTTAGCTGGCCTACTTACCGCCTACCCGGACGTTCCGAGGTGCGCCTGCGGCTGAACTACTTGGAGCGCGTGATTGCCGAAGGTGCCGCGCCCACTACTACGCTCGGCCGGCTAACGGCGCAGAACGCTGAATGGGGGCTGTTTACGCTCTCGTTCAGTACGTATGCGCTAGCCAACCTGGCCGCGCAGCAACCCGAGCTGCGCGCCGAGGCGGCCCGCACCATGCGCCAGGCCGTGGCGGCGGCGCTTACCGCGCCCATGCAGCAGCCCTACCACAGCCTGGGCGACGACCAGCTGGCCGGCTACCCACTGCCCAACTCGGTGCTGTACCTGGGCCACCTCAACCTGATGCTAGGCTGCCTGCGGCAGCTGGAGCCGGATACCCCTTACCGCTCGCTGCACGACTCGCTGTCGGCCCACTTGTACCGGCAGCTGGGGGCCGCGCCGGCTGGCAACCTGCCCTCGTACCCGCACCGGTATTGGGTGCCCGATAATACGGTGGCGCTAGCCTCGCTGGCCCTGCACAGTAGCCTGACAGGCAGCCTCTACCAACGAGCCGGGGCGCGCTGGGTAGCGCAGGCCCGGCGCCGGTGGCTCGACCCTACCACGGGGCTGCTGGTGTCAATGGTAGACACCGCGGGGCAACCCTTCGAAGCGCCGCGAGGCTCGCATCTGGGGTGGAGCATCTGGTTTCTGGCCCGGTTCGATTCGGCCTTTGCCCGGCAGCAGTACCAGCGCTACCAGGCGGTCCACAGCACCAACCTGGGTGTGCTGCGCCTGTACCGCGAGCAGCCAGGACGCTACGATACCGGCGCGGGCGACGTGGACAGCGGCCCGCTCATCCTGGGCTACGGCATCCCGGCCACGGCCTTCGCCCTGGCCGATGCGGTGGCCCTGCGCGACTACCGCAACGCCCAGCGGCTACGGCGCGTCGTCAGCCTCGGCAGCCGCGAAATTCGGGAAGGCAACGAGCTGCGCTACGGCGTGCGGCTGGTTGACTTAGAAGTGAATCCGCTGTCGGAGGCGCTGCTGCTGTGGGCCGAGGTGCCGACTAGCGGCACTTACCGCCCATAGCCCTAGCCCGCCCCAATACTCTTCCACAACTTGCGGCGCAGCTCGCCATCGTTGCGCCACACCTGGCGCACGGGCCACGCCCCCGCGGCGGTCACCAGCACGGCCAGCCCGATGCGCACCCACCACAGCGGCACGAAATACAGGAGCAGCGCAAAGGCAATCGAGAGCAGGTTGGCCGTGGTCGACACGTTTTTGCGGGAGTTGGCAAAATTGATTTTCTCGGCCGCCGGCTTGGCAAAGTACAGGCTGCCCCACAGCCCCAGGCTGAACAGCGGCAGCACGCTCAGGGGCAGCAGCCACAGCTGCGGCAGCCGCGACGCCGGAAACAGCGCCACCAGCAGGCCCACCGACAGCAGGCAGTCGATGAGCACCACCGGCCCCACCAGCCGCGCATACAGCCGCAGCAGCCGCGGGGTGCAGCCCAGGCGCAGCAGCTCGTTGGCCGCTAGGGTCTGCACCACGGCAAAGAGATTGTTATTGACGTAGGAAAACCCGATGAGCGGCAGAAACGAGAAGAAAAATAGCCCCGGATTAAGGTCTTTATCCTTCTGAACCAGGAAGATGCCGCTGACGCTGAGAAACACCACCTTGAGCACCAGCCCGTAGAGCAGCGGCACGCCAGCCCGGCGCAGGTACACCTGCCACTCCAGCGGCAGGCGGGCCAGCGAGGTGCCGGCGGCCGGGGTGGCGGTTGCGGCCGGCAGGTAGCGGGCGCTGAAATACGGAGCCAGCCAGTAGAGCTGCGCCGCGCCCACCAGCCAGGGTAGCAGCGCCATGCCCACGCCCAGCGCCTGGGCGTAGGGCGCGGCCGGCACGGCTAGCCACCAGCCCATTAGGCCCAGGCTCAGCAGGTTGGCCCCCAACAATGGGTGCCGCCAGCGCCCCAGCGCCGCCAGCAGCCGCACGTTGAAACTCAGCACCGTGGCCCCCAGCAGCAGCAGCAGGCTGAAGCCCGGCACGGCCGCGTGGTGCGGTGCCACCGCCAGGGCCACCAGCAGCCCCAGCAGCAGCATGAGGCGGCGCAGGGTAATGAAATCGAGCAAAAAAGCCGTCACCACGTTCTGCCTTTCCGACACCGGGAAATGCTCGGGCAAGGGCCGCGTGACGGGCCGCAGCGTCGGCAGAAAGTCAACTAAAATGGTCGAAACCAGCCAGGTAGCATTCAACCCCACTATAATACCAGGTAGCGCCTCGGCTAGCCCGGCCTTGTTTTGGTGGTTGAGCAGGAAGCCGAAACCGGCGCCGTAGAGCGCCATGAGGCTCAGCAGCAGCAGGGCCACGGTGCGCTCGCCGCCGTCGGCGGGCCACACCACGGCCCGCAGGCGGCGGCCCAGTAGGTAGGGCAGGTAGTGGCCTAGCGTTGCATAGTCAGCCATGACAGGTCTTGGGTGGAGGTAGCGGCCGTGGGCTGAATGAGCTGCAAAAGCGTATCGCCGAGCGCAGTGCGCTCGCCGTGCAGGAAATCGGGCAGCGTGCCCCAGTACTTCACCTCGCTATCGTCGATGACTAGTAAGTGGGTGGCTATCTGCTCGATATGTGCCAGGTTGTGCGACGACACGAACGTGAGCGCCTGCGGCCGGTAGCTGGTCAGCAGCGACAGCACGCTGGTGGCCGAAAACACGTCGAGGCCGTTGAATGGCTCGTCGAGTATCAGTAATTCGGGCCGGTGCAGCAGGCACGAGGCAATGGCCACCTTCTGCTTCATACCCGTCGAAAACGACCCTAGCCGCTTGTGGCGCACCGTGGCGTAGTCTTCGAGCAGGTGGGCTAGCAGGCTGTCGATGTGCGCATTGGCAGCGGGCAAGTCGTAGATGCGAGCCACGAACTGCAAGTATTCCTCGGGCGTGAGCTGCTCGACCAGGTACGCCTGATTCACGAGCGCGCCCATGCGCCGCTTCACGGCCACCGGGAAGGTTTCGCCCAGCGGCTGGCCGTCCAGGATAAGCTGGCCGCTGTCGGGCAGCAGCACGTTGGTGAGCAGGTTGAAGAGCGTGCTTTTGCCCGCACCGTTGCGCCCCACCACGCCCACGCAGTAGCCGGTTTCGGCGGTCAGGCTCACGTTGCGCAGCACCGGGTTTTGCCCGAAGGACTTGGTGAGGTGTTGAATTTCTAAGACCATGAGCAGCGGAAAAAGCGAGGGCCGGAACCCGGCCGCAAGGTACTGGCCGGCTGGGTTCGGTGCGCACAGTATCGCTGGGTGGCGCTGACTATTACAGGGTAAAAAATTTGCGCAAAAACCGGTTGCCAGGCAGACCAAAAGGAAGTATCTCGCTCGCTTCGTTGTTGACGCCAGAGGGTAGTGCAGCACGCGAGGCTCTGCCTGACGACCGGTTTTTTATTGCTTAGCAGCCATTCGCAGACGTTAGCACGCCAGATGCTTCGTCTCTACTTAAGGCGCAGAATGCACTGCCTGACAACCGGGTTTTAGTGATTTCGAAGTCGCGCTACCCTAGCCCGCCACCCACCGTACAAGCTGCGCTGCATACTTTTTCCTTCCCATGCCCATCATCTACTGGCTGCGCAACGACCTGCGCCTGCACGACAACCCCGTGCTGGCCGCCCTGCCCGCCGCCACCGCCGCCCTGCTGCCGGTCTACTGCCTCGACCCCGATTACTTTGGCCCCGATGCCTACCTGGGCCTGCCCAAAGTAGGGCCGCACCGGCTGCCCTTCCTGCTGGCCTCGCTGGCCGATTTGCAGGCTAGCTACGCTAAGTTGGGCTCGGGCGTGCATTTCGTAGTGGGCCGCCCGGCCGAGGTGCTGCCCGCCCTGGCGCGGCAGCTCGGCGCGCAGGCCGTGTGGGCCAGCGCCGAACACACCACTGAAGAGGTAACGGCCGCCACAACCCTGGCCGCCGCGCTAGGCCCCGCCGTGCCCCTGCGGCTGTTCGAAACCCGCTCGCTGCTCGACCCCGCCGACCTGCCCATCGCGCTGCGCGATTTGCCGTTCTCGTTCAGCAAGTTTCGCTTTGGAGTGGCCGATAAAATGCCGGTGCGCCCGCCGCGGCCGGTGCCGCAGCAGCTGCCGCCTTTGCCCGCTGGCCTGGAGCTAGCGGGCCTACCCAGCGCCGCGCAGCTGGCGGAAGCGCTGCACCAACCAACCCTAGCCACGCCCGCGCCCGACCGCCGAACCGCCCTGCCCCCCCAGGGCGGCGGCGAAACGGCAGCCCTGGCCCGCCTGCACGACTACGCCGTGGCGCGCCACCTCATTGGCCGTTACGACGACACCCGCAACCAGCTGCTGGGCGAGGCCTTCAGTACCAAGTTCTCGGCCTGGCTAGCCAATGGCAGCCTCTCGCCCCGCCAGGTGTGGGCCGCCATTGATGCCCACGACCAAACCCACGGCCCGCGCAGCAAAGGCGCCCTGCAGCTGCGGCTGGAGCTGCTGTGGCGCGATTATTTCATCTTGCTGGCCCAAAAGGCGGGGCCCGACTTCTTCCGCTGGCGTGGCCTGCGCGGGCAGCAGCCCAAGCCCACGCAGCCCGATAAAACCGTGTTTGAGAACTGGGCCGCCGGCCGCACCGGCAACGCCTTTGTCGATGCCAACATGCGCGAGCTGGCCGCCACTGGCTTCCTGAGCAACCGGGGCCGCCAAAACGTGGCCAGCTACCTCATCCACGACCTGCACCAGGACTGGCGCTGGGGTGCCGCCTGGTTTGAGCATCAATTACTTGACCACGACCCGGCCCTGAACTGGGGCAACTGGAAATACATTGCCGGCACCGGCACCGACGTGCGCGATACCGCCTTCGACGTGGCCCAGCAAGCCAAGCGGTATGACCCCCAGGGCAAGTACGTGCGCACCTGGCTGGGTAAGTGAGCAGTTGGCGGTTCAGACGCCACGCCCGAACGGCACAATGGCTTTCAGCTAAGAGCTACATCGCCCGCATCCACGGCGCCGTCAGGCGCACGTAGACCGAGGCCGAGAGCGGCAGGCGGCCGTAGCCGGGCTCAGCACCACCTAAGCCGCTGTAATAACGCTCGTTCTGAAGCGATGGTGGAATGAAATAGCCCGTAAGCTGGCCGCCCACGCTCAATTCGGGGCCGTGCGGCCCACCCACTGAAGCGAGGCGATAGCTGCTGCCCAAGGTGAGCGCATGGATGTTGAAAATCGTTTCGACGGTAGGGTAGCCGCTGGGGCCGGCCGGAAAAAAGCGAAGCTCCTCGCTGTCTTTCTGCACAAACTCGTAGCGGCCGTAAAAGGTGGGGCGGCCCAGCGTGAGGTTGATTTCGGCCAGCACGGCGTGCTCGGCGTGGTCGCCGTGGCCCTGATTGAGGCCCCACACCAGCGAAGAGGCGATGTAGTGGCGCTCGCCCCAGCTGCGGCTGTGCAGTAGCGAGGCCGTGGTGCGGGTCACGTTCTCGTCGGGGTGCAGGTCTTCGGGGCTTTTGATGAAGGCGCGGCTCACTTGCAGGGCCAGCGCGCGGCTAGGGTTCCAGTTGAGGCGGGCGGCCCAGGAGTCGGCCCGCGGCCGGTCAAAATCGAAGCGGTACTGGTCGGGCTCGCGGCCCGTGAAGTTGCTGCCTTCCAGCTTAAACTGCTTGTAGCGCAGCCCCAGCGTAGCCACGCCGTAGGTGATGTGCGTGGCATCGGTCCAGTGGTGCGAGAGCGGCGCGTCGGGGTTGGGCATGGCCGATAGCCGGTGCATAAATGCCGTGGGCCCCACGGCCGGCTCGCCGGGGTAGCCGAGGTAAGCCGTCAGGTCCACATCCTCCGAAAAAGCGTGCGTGTAGGCCACGCTCAGCCCCGAAAACAGGTCGTGCGGGTGCTGCTTGTCGATGAGCGGCTGGCCCTTGTAGCTCTCGCCGGTCTGGAACAGCAGCGGGTAGCCACCGCGCGTTTCGGTCAGCGCGTCGAGGCTCAGCATCAGGCTGAAATTCAGCAGGCCGCGCTCGCCCACCGGGCGCTGGGCCATGGTCATAAACCAGTTGGGGCCGTCCACGGCGCTGCGCTGGCCACGGGCATTCTGGTGGTTGAAGTTCTGGCTCGTGTAGCGCCCGAAGGCCGCGCCGTGGTACATCAGCAGCCAGGGGCCTTTGTGCTGCATCCACATGTATAGGGCCGTTTGGTCGGGCTGCCAGGCGGTGCCCGAGCCGTTGCGGCTCATGGGCAGGTTTCGGGAGTAGGCGTGGCTCATGCCGGGCATCGTCATGCCCGTGCCGCCGCCCATGTCCATGCCAGCCAGGTGGTGGGCGTGGCTGGTATCGGCGGGCATAGCCATGCCGGGCATCGGGGGGGCGGGGCGGGGGGCTTTGGCGTGGCGAGTAGTGTCGGTGGGCGCGGGCTTGGCGGGCATGGCCATGCCCGGCATGGCGTGGTGGTCGTGCTGGGCCAGGGCCGGGCTAGCGGCCAGGGTACTGGCTAGCGCCACGAGGTAAGTAGCATTTCTCATTAAGAAGGCGCAGTTAATCAACTACTCATCTAACGGTAAAGCCAGACTCTTGGTCGCCGGGCCATTCGGTAAGGTTGGGGCTAGCCGGGTGCAAAATTCGGGCGAAGCGCCCGGCTAGCCCCGGATTATGCACGCGGCCGGCCCACACCTTATACCACCACCGGGCTAGCCCGCTGCGTACAAGAAACCGGCCAGGCCATAAGGGTCAGGGCCAGCACCTTCCCATATTTTATGAAAAACGCCCCCGCCGACTACCGCTCCCTGCTCGACGCCCTGGCCCGCTGCGTGGCCGCCTGCGAATACTGCGCCGACGCCTGCCTCGCCGAAGACCACGTGCAAATGATGGTTGGCTGCATCCGCACCGACCGCGACTGCGCCGACATCTGTCGCCTCACCGCCGCCTTCATCGCCCGCAATTCGCCCCACGCCCCGCACATCATCAAGGAGTGCCTTGAAATCTGCCAGCAGTGCGCCGACGAGTGCGGGCAGCATCAGCACGACCACTGCCAGCAGTGCGCCCAGGCCTGCCGCGAGTGCGTGGCAGCCTGCCAAGCCTACGCCGCCTAGCCGCTCATTCAACACAGAAAAAGGCCGCGCTACTGCTAGCGCGGCCTTTTTCTGTGGTAGTATAAACGAGTGTTTTACGACCCTAGCCCAGCGCGTCGAGCGAGAGACGGTCGGGCTGCAACATGCGGCGAAACTCGCTCACCGAGCGGCCCGTCACCTGCCGAAACTGGTTGCTCAGGTGCTGGCCCGAGCTGTAGCGCAGCTGGTCAGCAATCTGCACCAGCGTCATTTCGCCGTAGCTCAGCAGCTCCTTCACACGCTCTATCTTCATGCGAATGAGGTACTTCTCAATAGTCAGGTTCGCGGTGCGCGAAAATACTTTGCTTAGGTGCGAGTAAGTAGTGGCGAAGCGGTCGGCTAAAAAAGCCGAAGTCGTGAGCGGCGCCGGCGCGGTGCGCAGGTGCTCCAAATAGTCGTGCAATACCGATTTAATCTGCTCGGTGAGCTGCTCGGCGCGGTCGAGCAGCACGTCGAAGCCCGCCTCGCGCAGCAGCGGGGCTACCACGCGGGGGTCGACGGGCGTACCGGGGGCCAACTGAGCCTGGCCCAAGGTCACCTTGGTTGGCTCGTAGCCGGCCTTCACCAGCAAGTTCTGGACCGCCTCTACGCAGCGCGGGCAAACCATATTCTTGATATGCAGCAGATTGGTTTTCACGGAATAGAAATTAAGATAATGAGGTGGAACGACGCGGGGCCGGCGGCCGGTTGGTGGGCGGGCTAGCCCGCCGCGTCGGCGCCGGGCTAGCCCCTCCCGCCCAGCTTTTGCCAAACCAGTGGGTGCTGGCCCAGCCAATAAACGGAATTACGGCCAGAAAAGTAACGGATAACAGGCAAAATCCGATGAAAAAGGCTGCACCGAGCCGCCCAAAAAACCGGTCGCCAAACCCGAATAAGTACCCTATCAGGCTGCTGCTGAGCACAAAGCTAATGGCGGCCAGCACACCCACCCGCCGCCACCGGTAGGTAGCCACGCGGCGGTGCAGGCGCTGAGAAAACGAAGCAGGAGTGGGGCGAGCCATGCGGCAAATTTACCCCCGCCGCCGCAACTGCGCCCGCTAGCCTCAGTGGCAGCAACCCGCGCCGGCTTTTTGCGGTACTAGCAGGCAGGTTCGCGCTGCGCGAATTAGTTTGCCTGTCTTCTTTCACTGGCCGCCGCGCGGCACCTTTTTTCCTTCCTTGTTATGACCCGTACCTACCGCCTACTGGGAATGCTCGCCGTTTTGGCGCTGCCCCTCGCCGCCTGCAACTCTGGCACCAAAGCCGGCGATACCAACGTAGAGCTCGGCTCAAATAAAAAAGTAGAGCCCGAAAATGAGCCTTCTCGCGTGAGCAATGACAGCGGCGACGGCAGTGGCCACGCCACCAACAACGGCGACTCGCTGGCCGCCGGCCTGACCCGCGACACCACCCGCCGCCCCACCGGCAAGCAGATTTTCAACAAAGCCGACCGCGCCGTGGACCGCAACCACGATGGCATCGCCGACTAGCCTGGCCGGGCCAAACGCAAGCTGAAGCCTACGGGCTGCTTTAGGACGCCCAGTTAATGTCCCCACAAAAAACGGCCTGCTCCCGGAAGGAGCAGGCCGTTTTTTGTGGGGCCGTGGCTAGCCAGGGGTGGCTAGTACTACTAGTACTAATAGAAAACCACGCCGTTGGGGCTCACCTGCACGGTGGCCGAGTCGAGCTTAGTGCCGTTGGGCTGGTAGCGAATCAGGCGGCCGGGGTTGCTGTAGTTGAGAGCATCGGTGGCGTAGAGCGTGCCCGTAGCGGGGTCAATATCAAAGCCATAGAAGCTGCGCCGGATGAGCGGCACGGTGGGTAGCGCCGTGTCGGTAATGTTCATGCGGTACTCGCCCTTGCCGTAGCTGTAGTAGAGCTGCGTGCCATCGGGGCTTATGCGCAGGCTGCTGCCCGAGCCCACCGTGGGAAAAGGAAACGCCTGCTGCGTGCTCGTGGCCGGAATAAATGATACCAGCGTGGCCGGCTGGGCCACGTAGTCGGTGCCGCAGAGTATCCAGAGCTTGCTATTCTTATCGCCTACCACGCTGCCGGCCGGCGTGGGCAGGGCAATGGTGGTGGGCGTGTTGGTGGGCGTCGCGTCGTCGATGACGGTGAGGAAATTGCTGCCCGTGTTGGGCACGTAGAGCTTGCCGCCCACCAGCGCGGGCTTTTCGGGGTTGGTGCCCACCGGAATGGTGCTGACAACCTTGTTGGTAGTGAGGTCGATAACGCTGACGCGGCCCGCCGTGTACGGTGCCGGGTAGGGCCCCCCGAGCCACTCCGTGACGTAGGCGCGGCTAGGGTTGGCCACCGAGCGCACGAGGAAGCGCGGCTGGTTGAGACCCGCGATGGTGGCCGTCGACTTAAAATCGGGCAGCGACACCACCTCAATCTTATTGCTGTTGTTCACCACCACGTAGCCTTTGGTGTCCACCACCGTCATGCTTTCGACCACGCTGCCCAGCACGGCCCCACCGTTGGCCGCCGAAAAGGCGTCCACCACCAGGTCTTTGCTCGTCTTGTCGAAGCGGCTCACTGAGCCGATACCGTTGCTGAAGTTGCCCTCGTTGATGACGAACGCGTACTGGCCCGCACCGGTAGGCGTGGGCGACGGCGAGGGGCTATCGTTGTGGCAGCTAGCCAGAAAGCTAAGCAGCGCGGCACTCAGTGCCAAGGGGCGAAATAGTTTTTTCATAAAAAGGCGACGCCCAAAAGCATCTGGTAAAAAAGGGAAAAAGAAAAATGCGTGCGAAGCCCCGCCCCGGCCAGCTGGCTAGCGCCAGTCGAGCCGCAGGCTGGCTAGCCAGCCGCGCGGCGGCGCGGGCCGGCCGGGATAGGCCGAATACTGTTGATTAAGAAGATTGTAGCCGCGCACCGTGCCGGTGAGGTCGAAGCCCGCCAGGCGCCAGGTGTAGCCCAGCGTGGCGCCCGCCACGGCGTAGGCGGGCAGGGCCGCCGTGCCCGAGGCATCGGTGTAGCGCAGCCCCACGGCGCTGGCCTGGGTGCTGAGCAGCCAGCCGCGCCACTGCTGGTCGGCGGTGAAAGAAGCCTGGTGCCGGGGCACGAACATGAGCTGCACGCCCACGGGGTCGTAGTCGGCCGCCGTGCCCTGCACTTTGGTGGTTTGGGTGAGGCTGTAGGCGGCGCGGGCGTGCAGGCGGTAGCCCTGGTGGCGCAGGCGCAGGGCGGCGGTGGTTTCGAGGCCCTGGCTGCGCACCTGGCGCAGGTTGCGCGGCGTCCAGATGCCCTGGTCGGTGGGCATCCACTGCACCCAGTCGTCTACGAGCTGGTGAAAGGCCGCCACTTCGGTTTGGAGGCTAGCCAGGCTACCCAGGCGCAGGCGGTGCAGCAAGCCAGCCTCGTAGCCCTGGCCGGTTTCGGGGCGCAGGTCGGGGTTGCCGCCGGGGCGCCAGTAGCGCTCGTTGAGGGTGGGAGCGCGGTAGCTGCGCGAGGCGCTGGCCCGCAGCGTGAGGGTGTGGCGAGCCGAGTCGCCGCGGGCCGTGGGGTGGCCGCCCAGCCAGTCCCACTCCAGGCCGGCCGTGGGCGTGAGCGGCGTGGCCCCACCGGGCAGCGCCGCCCCGCGCAGGTTGGCCGACAGCCGCAGAGTAGGCCGTGGGTCGTAGCGCAGCAAGGCAAAGGCGGCGGCGCGGTTTTCGCTCACTTCGGTGGGCCCGTAGCCATCAATGAGGGCGGCAAAGTGCTGCACCTCAGCCCCGAAGCGCAGGCTGCCGCGCTGGCCCAGGGCGGCCGTGTGGTCGGCCTGGGCCTGGGTGGTGTGCATGAGCGAGTGGCTGGTGGCGCCGTTGTCGCTGTAGTCGAGCACGTCCTCAAACCACGCGCCGCGCACCGACCACTGCCGCCGGGGCGAGGCCACCCGGCGGTAGCCCAGTAGCAGGCGCCGGCTCTGGTCGCGCTCGCGGGTGAGGGTGGGCGCGGCGTACACGCTGGGCTGAATGTCGCGGTCGGTATCGGTGAGCCAGGCGCTGGCCGTGAGCTCGCCGGCCACGCCCAGCCGCACGGCCACATCCTGGCTGAAGCTCCACTGATGGTGCAGCACGGCATTGGTGAGGGTGCGCTGCACGGGGCCGCGCGCTTCCTGCACCGTGTAGGGGTAGTCGTTTTGGGCGGTGCGCCAGCTGGCGGCGGTGCGGGCCGCCACGCCGCCCGTGGCCCCGCGCGCCTCCAGGCTGCCGCCGCGCAGCCCAAAGCTGCCCGCATCGGCCTGCACGCTGCCCCGCAGGCCGGGCCGCCAGTCGAGGTCGGTATCGAGCAGCACCGCCCCCCCGATGGTACCGCTGCCGTAGAGCGCGGCGGCCGGCCCCGGCTGCACTGCAATGCGCGTAGCCGCCCCCACCGGCAAAATGGCAAAATCGGCCTCGCCCAGCGACGGAATGTTGATGTTGAGCCCCTGCCACAGCACCGCCGTGTGCCGCGCCGAGGTGCCCCGCAGCGAGATGGAGGCCAGCTGCCCCGGCCCGTAGTTCTTGATGTACAGCGGCGTGCGGGCCTCCAGTAGCTCGACCAGCGCCGCGCCCCGGTACTGGGCCAGGGCCGTCGAGTCGAGCACCAGCCGGCGGCTGCCGATGGCAAAGCGGCTCGGCCGCACGGCCCGCACCTGCGCCTCGGGCAGGCGGTGGGCGCGGGTGGTGAGCGTGTCGGGGCGGGTTTGGGCGTGTGCGGCGGGGCTAGCCAGCAGCGCGGCCAGGGCGCAGCCAGCCAACCAGCCTGTGGGGCTGAAAACGACGGGGTGGAAAGAGCTGAAACGCAGCACGAACTAAATTTTCAAGCGAAAATTCAATTCAAAACCCGACCGTATTTCCTTGGCCAAGGCCAGAAAGCACGCTGGGGCTGAGGCCGAAAACCGCTGCGCCGCCACGGCCGGGGTGGGCCGCGCCGGGTGGGCGTTCTCGTTCTCCGCTCGTCCTCCGCGAGCGCTGAACCTGTGGGTGCCCTGGCAGGTCTCCTGGCTTGCGCTGCCGGGTGGGCGGCCTTCCCGCTAGCCTGGCTATCAAGGTGATAGCCAAGTCCGGCAGTGGCGTGGGGTGCCCACCCCGATGTAGCGCGTACAGTTGCGGGGACAGCTCCGGCCTTGAACCGGATTCCCTTTTCAACCTCGCTCCGGAGTAGGAGTCTGGTCACCGTGGCACCACAAAGATAGACCGCAGATTCAAGACCGCAGAGTTAACGGATTCAACGGATGGCGCAGATACGCCCGCTGCGCGGGCTGGCTAGGGTGGGCCACCGCCCAAAGCTGTGCCAGCGATTATAATGGGGGTACGCCCGCTGCGCGGGCGGGCTAGAGGCGTTTGGCCAGCCAGGCTAGGTAGGTCTTTTTCAGCCAGTCGGTTTCGGCCTTTTTGTAGGCGGGGGTGAAGACGGTGAAGTGCGTGCCGGGGAAGTAGGCAAAGGGCATATCGGCCCACAACGCCTTCATTGCCTGTTCCATAAGCTGCACCGGGTGGTTGAGGAAGTACGTGTCCTCAGTGCCCACGCTGATGCGCAGCTTGCCCCTGAGGTCGGGCTGGAGGCTGGCCCAGTGCTGGCGCACGTACTGCGTGAGGTCGTAGCGCTGCCAGTGGGCAAACACGGCGCGGTCGAGGGTGCCGGTGTGCGGGTCGAACAGCGGCATGGGCTGCCCGTTCTTGTTTCTGGGGCTGAAAACGGCGTCGAACGAGGCATCCTGCTCGCCCCGGTAAATGACTTCTTCGAAGGAATGCGCAATGTTAGAGTGGTCGAAAACCACGCCCACGGGTGGCTTTTGCTCCAGCGACACGGTGTCGGCAAACGGCGTGCGCCGGGTGGCGGCGTAGAGGTTGGTGCCCACGAAGGAATGAAAATCGACCGGGTCGGGCGAGCTGGCGCTGCCGCCGGCAAAGAGCCGGGGGTAGTGCGTGAGCAGGTAGGCCACGGCGTAGCCGCCGCTGCTGTGGCCCCGCAGCAGCCGGCCGCCGTTGGTGCGATAGTGGCGGTCGAGGTAGGGCAAAAACTCGGTGGTGAAGGCGTCGCCTACCGGGCCGTTATTCTCACTGTTAGCATACACGCTGTGGCCCAGCGCGCACTCGCCATCGAGGTACACCCGAATGCAGGCGATGGTATCGATGGGCGTGGCGGGCAGCGTATCGGTGCTCTCGCTGCGCGAGTAATGCTGGTAGCTGGCCGTGAAGCCACCCACCGTGAACAGCACCGGGTAGCGCCGGGTGGGCTGCCGGTAGTAGCTAGCCGGCAAAATCACCGCCGCATTGAGCGTAGTGGGCTGGTGCAGAAAGCGGCTCAGCTTGGCCGAGGGCACTTTCAGCTCCTTGCAATAAGTACTGGCCACGAACACGGGCGGTGCCACCACCTGGTCGCAGGGCAAGGCGAAGGTATCGGTGGGCGCGGCCAGGGTGATTTTGCGGGCCACGCTGTAGGGGTTGCCGGGGCTCTGGCCGATTACGCGGGCCTGGCCGCGGTGCAGGTCCCACACGGCCTGCACGTAGTAGTCGCCGCGCGGCAGCCGCGAGAGCAGCGTGGGGTAGGAGATGGCCGCATCGGAGAACACCACGGTCTGGCCCGGCCGCACCTGGCGCACGGCCAGGCGGTAGCATGGCCAGCCCGCGTGGTCCTTGGGCTGCGCGTTTTTCTGCGAGAGATAGAGGATAACATTGCCCGTAAACGGCCCCGCGTGCGCTGCCGCCGGGTAGGAAACCTTGAACTGTTGGGCGCGCGCCGTACTCAGCGTCAGCAGGGCTAGCCAGCAAGCCAGAATGTATTTCATAGCGGAAAAAGCAGCGCGGGCTGACCATATCAGCCTGCCCGCCCGACTACCTTTTCGCCAGCTTATCCGTTACAAGCGCAGCCCAAAGTTTTTGGGCGCCCCACGCGCCCACTCCCAGCCGCCACCCCCTAGCCAGCCCGCGCAGCGGGCGTATCCGCGCCATCCGTTGAATCCGTTAACTCTGCGATTTTTTCAGCGCCCCGACGTGCTCACCATCGCCCGCGAGCTGCTCGGCAAGCACGTGTTCACGCGCCTCGATGGCGAGCTGACCAGCGGCCGCATCGTTGAAACCGAGGCCTACCGGCACGAGGGCGACCCGAGCATTACCCTGCATTTGCAGCGCAAGGCCCGGCAGGCGCAGGCGCTGTATCAGCCCGGCGGCCACGCCTATCTGTACACCGTGTACCGCGTGCACACGCTCTTCAACCTCACCGTGAACGACGCCACGCACCCCGACGCGGTGCTCATCCGGGCCATCGAGCCGCTCGAAGGAATCGACGTGATGCTGCGCCGCCGGGGGCTGGCCAAGGTGGCCCGCAACCTCACCGCCGGCCCCGGCGTGCTCAGCCAGGCGCTGGGCCTCACGCCCGCGCTCAACGGCGAATTGCTCACCGGCCCGCGCATCTGGCTAGCCGATGCCGGCGAAGACGTGGCCGACGATAACGTGCTGGCTAGCTCCCGTGTGGGCCTCGAATACGCGGGCGCCGAGGCCGTGGCGCTGCCCTGGCGCTTCCGCGTGAAAGACAGCAAGTGGACCAGCCCGGCGAAGTGAGTAGGTAAATAAAAACGTCGGTCATGCTACGCTTGCCGAACGTTAATTTTCCTATGCTCCCATCGTGAGATGATGCCGCTCGTCTTTCACGGCGTTGTGGATATCCCACACGATTTCGCGCTGAAAGGGGTGGCGGCGCACCGGGCACTCGGGCATGTGGCACAGCGAGCAGGCGGCAAACGAGCACGGGTCGGCGTGCACAAACATCTCGATTTCGACGGCCGCAAAGCGGGCCCGAATCAGCTCCTCTACCTCGTGGATTTCGGTGTGGATTTTCTCCAGCGAGTAGTAGTAGGGCATCTGCATGTGGCAGTCGATGTGCAGGTTAGCGCCGTAGCGCTGCACGCGCAGGTTGTGCACATCTATCCAGCAGGGGCGGCGCAGGCGCTGCAATTCGGCAATGACCTCGGCCACGGTGCTCAGGTCGCTCTCGTCCATGAGGCCGCCCACGGCGCTGCGCACCAGCTTATAGCCGTTGTAGAGAATGAAGGCCCCTAGCGCCAGCGCCGCGCCCCCATCGAGGCGCGTGAAGCCCGTAAAATGCACCAGCACCAGCACCGCCGAGGCCACGATGCTCGTGACGGCGTCGAGGTAGAGGTGCTTGCCATCGCCCACCAGCGCCACCGACTGCACCCGCCGCCCGGCCCGCACCAGCCACAGCCCCAGCCCAAAATTGACCAGCGCCGTGCCCGCCAGCAGCAGCACCCCAAAATCGGGCCTGGCCACCGGGTGCGGGTGCAGCAGCGAGCGCGTGGCATCGAACAGAATAAACGCGCCCGCGCTGATAATGAGCGCCCCCTCAAAGCCAATGCTCAGGTATTCGACCTTGCCGTGGCCGTAGGGGTGGTTTTCGTCCTTGGGCTGGTCGGCCAGGTAGAGGCTATACAGCGCAAAGCCGCTGGTAAACACGTTGATAATGCTTTCGAGCGCATCCGTCAGCACCACCTGCGAGCGGGTGAGGCGATAGGCGTAGAACTTGGTGAGCACCAAAACGATGCTAACCACCAAGGAAAGCAGGCCCAGGCGGCGCTTGAGGCCAGGAGAAGCGGACATAGAAAGGCAAATAGGGCCCGCAAAGGTCGGCACCCCCGGCCGGAGTTTGGGCAGGTGGGGTAAGCTTTCGCTGGCCGGCCGTGGTAATGACCCGCTAAAGCCTACCCCACAATACCCGGCAACTTTTTTGCGAAAAACAGAGTATTTAGGGTAGTTTAAAAATATTTTTAGGCTAGCCTAAAAATCAGCTTATCTTTGTCTCAGTTCTTGATTCGCAACGCATTGCTACCTACCATTACCTCTACTGATACCGCCGCCACCCCCGAGCCGGGCTGGCGGCACGCCCGCCGGGGCACCTCGCTCAGCGAAGTGCACGCCAGCATCCCAATGCCGGGGGCGGGCGCCACGTTCTGGCAACGCTTCCGGGCCTACTGGGGGCCGGGGCTGCTGGTAGCCGTGGGCTACATGGACCCTGGCAACTGGGCCACCGACCTGGCCGGCGGCGCGCGCTTTGGCTACACGCTGCTGAGCGTGGTGCTGATTTCCAACCTGTTTGCCATGCTCTTGCAGCACCTGGCGGCCAAGCTGGGCATCGTGACTGGCCGCGACCTGGCCCAGGCCTGCCGCGACCACTACTCCAAGCCCGTGGCCGTGGCGCTGTGGGTGCTCTGCGAAATTGCCATCGCGGCCTGCGACCTGGCCGAAGTTATCGGCTCGGCCATTGCCTTGAATTTGCTTTTCGGCCTGCCGCTGCCCTGGGGCGTGGCCATCACCACGCTCGACGTGCTGCTGGTGCTGCTCATGCAAAACAAAGGTTTCAAGCTGATTGAGAGCCTGGTAGCGGCGCTTATCTTTCTCATCTTCGCCTGCTTTCTCTACGAGATTATCGCCTCGCACCCCGACTGGCTGGGGCTAGCCAAGGGCCTGGTGCCGCAGCTGGAGGTGGTGACCAACCCCGGCATGCTCTACGTGGCCATCGGCATCCTGGGCGCTACCGTGATGCCGCACAACCTCTACCTGCACAGCAGCATCGTGCAGGTGCGCCAGATTGAGCCCACCGAAACCGGCAAGCGCCAGGCCGTCAAGTTTGCCACCATCGACAGCACGGTGGCGCTGTTTCTGGCCTTTTTCGTGAACGCGGCCATCCTCGTCACGGCCGCCGCCGCCTTCCACGGCAAGGGCCACGAGGACGTGGCCGATATTGCCGACGCCCATAAGCTGCTCACGCCGGTGCTGGGCGCGGGCGCGGCCAGCGTGCTGTTTGCCATTGCCCTGCTGGCCTCGGGCCAAAGCTCGACGCTCACCGGCACCCTAGCGGGCCAGATTGTGATGGAAGGCTTCCTCAACCTGCGGCTCAAGCCCTGGGTGCGCCGGCTCATCACGCGGCTGGTGGCCGTGGTGCCGGCCCTGGTAGTAGCCATCCTCTACGGCGAAAAAGGCACGGGCCAGCTGCTGGTTTTCAGCCAGGTAGTGCTGTCGTTGCAACTTTCTTTCGCGGTAGTGCCGCTGGTGCTTTTCACCAACGATAAGGTCAAAATGGGCGTGTTTGTCAACCGCCCTTGGGTGCGCATCCTGTCGTGGGCGGTGGCGGGCCTCATCATCGCGCTCAACGTCTTCCTACTTTGGGAAACGGTGGCGGAGTGGCTCAAGCCACTGTTCGGCAGCGTCTCAGGCTAGTATTTCTCCCGGCTAGGTTCTCTCTTCAAGCGGCGGCAAAGCTGGCTCCGGGCGGAGCCATGCCCAGGCGGCCGGCATTTCCCACCCCGCTCTTATGGCCAAAATTCTCCTCTTCCTGCTCCTGCTGCCCGGCCTGGCCGCTGCTCAGGCGCTGCGCGGCACCGTGCTCGATGCCGCCGGCCACGCCGTGCCCTTTGCCAGCGTGGCGGTGCCCGCGCTCGGCCAGGGCACCACGGCCGATGCGGCGGGCGCCTTCGTGCTGGCGAGCCTGCCGACCGGCGAGCACCGCCTGCAAATCAGCGCCGTGGGCTACGAGGCGGCCACGCCCCGCGTGGTGATGCCGCTGGCTAAATCGCTCATTATCAAATTGAAAGCTAGCGCCGCCGACCTGGCCGAAGTAGTGGTGACGGGCGTGGGCAGGGCCACCGAGCTGCGCCGCTCGCCGGTGCCCATTGCCACCCTCAGCCAGCGCGAGCTGCGCCTCAACGCCAGCACCAACGCCATCGATGCGGCCGTGCGCGGCGTGCCGGGCCTGAGCGCCGTCACGACTGGCCCCAACATCAGCAAGCCCTTCATTCGGGGGCTGGGCTACAACCGGGTGCTCACGCTCTTCAACGGCCTGCGGCAGGAGGGCCAGCAGTGGGGCGACGAGCACGGCCTCGAAGTCGATGCCTACGGCGTGGATAGGGTGGAGGTGGTGAAAGGCCCGGCTAGCCTGCTCTACGGCTCCGATGCCGTGGCCGGCGTGGTGAACCTGCTGCCCGCCCTGCCCCGTGGCCCCAGCGGCGAACTGCACGGCGAGGCCCTGGCCGAGTACCAGTCCGTCAACGGCTTGCTGGGCCAGTCGCTGGCCCTGAACTATCAGAAAAACGGCCTGCAAACCAGCTTCCGGGCCAGCCACCGGCTGGCCCGCGACTACCGCAACGCCGTCGATGGCCGCGTCTACAACACCGGCTTCCGCGAGCTGACGCTCACCGGCATGGTGGGCGTGCAAAAGGCGTGGGGCGGCGCGCACCTCTGGCTCACTACCTACGATAACCACCAGGAAATACCCGACGGCAGCCGCGACTCGCTCAGCCGCGCTTTCACCCGGCAGGTGTTTGAGGCCGATAAAGACGACGTGAAAAACCGCCCCGTGGTGAGCGAGGCCAACTTGCGCAGCTACGCCACCGGCGAGTTGCGCCAGCACATCCGGCACTACCGGGCCTTCGCCAGCGGCGAAATAAAGCTGGGCGGCGGCGAGCTGCGCCTGCTCGGCGGTGTGCAGCAAAACCACCGCCAGGAGTTCAACCACCCCACCGCGCCTGCCCAGCCGGGCCTCGACCTGCGCCTCACCACCGCCAGCTACGACGCCCGCTACCTGCTGCCCACTTGGCACGGCCTCGAGCTCACGGCCGGCGCCAACGGCATGAGCCAGCTCAACAGCCACCTGAACGCTACCGACTTCCCCATTCCGGCCTACCGCCTCTTCGACCTCGGCGGCTTCGCCGTAGCCAAGCAAAGCCTCGGCCGCCTGGAGCTGACCGGCGGCCTGCGCTACGACGTGCGTCGCGTGCGCTGGGACGACTTTTACGTGGCGCCCAACCCTGCCACCGGTTTCGACGGCGCAGTGGCGGCCGGTGCGCCGGGGGCTAGCCGGCCCTTCGCGGCCTTTGCCCACACCTACCAGGGCCTTTCGGCTAGCCTCGGTGGCAGCTACCCGCTGGGCGCGCACTGGGTGCTGCGGGCCAACGTGGCGCGCGGCTACCGGGCCCCCAACATCCCCGAAATCGGCTCCAACGGCCTCGACCCCGGCGCCCACATCGTGTACCTGGGCAACCGCGATTTTCAGCCCGAGTTCTCGGTGCAGGAGGATATCGGCGTGCTCTGGCAAAGCAAGGAGGCCGAGGCTAGCGCCGAGGTTTTCCACAACTACGTGGATAACTTCATCTACCAGGCCCGCTTGTTCGACGCCCAGGGTCAGCCCGTGGAGGTGGTGCCCGGCAACGCCACCTACCAGTACCAGCAGGCCGCCGCCCGCCTCTACGGCGGCGAGGTCAGCTTCAACCTGCACCCCAGCGCCCTGCCCTGGCTGAGCTGGCGCACCGGCGCGGCCCTCGTCATCGGCCTAAATGACAACCCCGCCCTGCGCGAGCGCGTGGGCGCGGCTGCCCGCTACCTGCCCCTCATGCCGCCCGCCCAGGCCCGCACCGAGCTGCGCCTCACCGCCCCGGCTAGCCCCCGTGCCCGCCTCACTGCCACTTATCTGCGCCTCACCCTCGACGCCACCGCCCGCCAAAACCGCTTCTACGCCGTGGATGGCGCCGAAACTGCCACCGCCGGCTACGTGCTCTGCGGCCTCGGCGCCGGCACCACCCTGCGCACCAAAGCCGGCCGCGAGGCCGTGCAACTCTTCGCGCAGGTCGATAACTTGTTCGATGGGGCCTACCAGGCTCACCTCAGCCGCCTCAAGTATTTTGAGTACTATGCGGCCTCACCTAGCGGGCGCACGGGTATTTTCAACCCCGGCCGCAACGTGGGCGTGAAGGTGGTCGTGCCCTTCTGAATAGGCTACCAACTGCCGGATACTCTAGAATGCTGGCGCGAGTTTAGCGCAGCGTAACTCGCGCCGGTAGTGGTCTGCCGTTTTGATACACCAGCCGCTAAAGGGCCCGTTACTTGAACAAGCTCATAAGAAACGAGAACGCCACTACCACGCCCAGCAAGGCCAACACCGCGTAGTTGGTAAAGGGCAGCTTGGCTTGCCGCTTGAGCGCATCAGCTGCCTGGCGGTAGGCGGGTGGCATCTGGCGCTCTTCCAGCACCTGCTGGCAGTGAGCGCACTTGCTCACGCTGGCCTTGCCCAGCGGGATAACTGGCAGCCAGAACACGTGCAGGTAGCGCGAGTAGATGGTGAGCAGCACCGCCCCAAGGGTGCCGCAGTAGCCGCACGCCACGCCCCGCAGCGGGTAGCTGCCGATGATGCTGGTGCCCAGGCCGAAGAAGAAAAGCATGCGGGAAAGAAGAAGGGTAGGCCCAAATAAACAACTTATTTGCTGGCAGAAGCGTCAACCGGCCCCGCCGCCCCGAACCTCTGGCCCGCGCCGTAGGTTTGTACCCCCGTGTCTAGTCCTTCGCCCCGCCTGCTGCTCATTACCCCGCCGCTCACGCAGCTCAACACGCCCTACCCGGCCACGGCCTACATCAAGGGCTTCCTGGTGGGGCGCGGCTACGAGGTGCGCCAGGCCGACCTCAGCATTGCGCTGGTGCTGCGGCTGTTCAGCAAGGAAGGGCTGACGCGGGTGTTCGACACTATCGAGGCTAGCGGCTTCACCCTCAGCGACAACGCCCAGCGGATGCTGCGCCTGCGCCGCCGCTACGAGGCCACCGTGGGCCCCACCATCCGGTTTTTGCAGAACAAAGACCTTACGCTGGCCCCGCGCATCTGCCACGGCCGCTTCTTGCCCGAGGCCAGCCGCTTCGACAACGTGGCCGACCTCGAAACCGCTTTCGGCACGATGGGCCTCACCGACCAGGCCCGCCACCTGGCCACCCTCTACCTCGAAGACCTCGCCGACCTCATCAAGGAAACCGTGGGCCCGCAATTCGGCCTCTCGCGCTACGCCGAAAGCCTGGCCATGTCGGCCACCCACTTCGACCCCCTGCACGCTGCCCTGCAAGCCGCCCCCAACCTGGTGGACGTCATGCTGCTGGAGCTGCTCGATGAGCTGCTGGCCGAGGCCCGGCCCGATATCGTGGGCTTCACCGTGCCCTTCCCCGGTAACCTCTATGCCGCCCTGCGCCTGGGCCAGCGCATCAAGCAGGCCAGCCCCGGCACTATTACCGTGATGGGCGGCGGCTACCCCAACACCGAGCTGCGCGGCCTCAAAGAGCCGCGCTTCTTCGACTACATCGACTACCTCACTTTGGATGATGGCGAGGGGCCGTGGCTGCGGCTGTTTGCGTATCTGCAGCAGAAAAAAGAAGTGCCTTTTGCCACTGACAACCACTACGGTCGTCATGCTCTATCTGGCGTACGCTTTGTCGAAGCATCTCTACCGCTTACATCGGTGCCGTTCAACGGTGCGAGCGAGATGCTTCGGCAAAGCGTACGCCAGATAGAGCATGACGGACGTGAGGAGGGCGCTAACCAACCGGAAAGTGATGGCCGCCACCTGCTCCAGCGCACCTTCCTGCGCAACGAGGCTGGCGAAGTCGAGTACATTAATTACCCGCACCCCGACGTGCCGCACCCCGAGGTGGGTACGCCCGATTACTCCGACCTGCCGCTGCTCGACTACCTCTCCGTCATCGAGGTGCTCAACCCCATGCACCGCCTCTGGAGCGACGGCCGCTGGAACAAGCTCACCGTGGCCCACGGCTGCTACTGGAAGCGCTGCTCGTTCTGCGACGTCACCCTCGACTACATCGGCCGCTACGAAACCGCGCCCGCCACGCTGCTAGTCGATAGAATCGAGCAGATAGTGGCCCAAACCGGGCAGACCGGCTTTCATTTCGTGGACGAGGCCGCGCCCCCGCTAGCCCTGCGCGACCTCGCTATCGAGCTGCTCAAGCGCCGCGTCAGCATCAGCTGGTGGGGCAACGTGCGGTTTGAGAAAACCTTCACCCCCGACCTCTGCCGGCTGCTCGCCGCCTCGGGCTGCATCGCCATCAGCGGCGGGCTCGAAGTAGCCTCCGACCGCCTGCTAGCCCTCATGGAAAAGGGCGTGACCCTGGCCCAGGTGGCGCGCGTGACCCAGGGCTTCACCGAGGCGGGCATCCTGGTGCATGCCTACCTCATGTATGGCTTCCCCACCCAAACCACCCAGGAAACCATTGATTCGCTGGAGGTTGTGCGGCAGCTTTTCGAGGCCGGCATTGTGCAGAGCGGCTACTGGCACCGCTTCTCGATGACGGCCCACTCGCCGGTGGGGAAGAACCCCGCCAAGTACCAGGTAGCCGCCATCGGCCCCGAGCCCGGCCCCTTCGCCTGGAACGACCTCTGGCACGACGACCCCCTGGGCGCCGACCACGAAACCTTCGGCCCCGGCCTCGCCAAAAGCCTCTACAACTACCTGCACGGCGTGGCCCTGCACGAGCCGCTCAGCTTCTGGTTCGATTTCAAAACGCCCCGCCCCACGGTGCCGCGCCAGCTTATACAGCAAGCCCTGGCCGAGCCCGACAAGCCCGACTTTGCCCAGCCCAACCGCCGCCTCTTCTGGCTAGGCAACGTGCCCGAGCTGAGCTACAAAACCAGCGGCGGCACCGGCCCCAAGGACAAAAAAACCACCCGCGCCATCCTCACCTGCTACGAGCAGGCCGAAGACTTCGAAGTCAAAACCACCGAGCTTATCGGCCCCTGGCTGCACGCCCTGCTCGCCAGGCTCAGCACCGACTACGACACCAAAATCCTGCTCAAAGAAGCCGGTGCCACTTTCCCGGCCGCCGCCGGCTCGTGGGAGAATTTCCTGGCTAGCCCCGCCTGGCAGCTGCTGCGCGAAAAGGGCCTGCTATTGGTGTAGGATGCGGGGCTAGCCCCCGCCCGGCGTTGCTGAGCTACGCCCACTCGCGCCCAGCACAAAGCCGGGCGGGGCTAGCCCCGCACCCTAGCCGCGCTCGCGTAGCCAGGCAATAAGCTGGCTCTGCAGCGTGGCGGCCGGGGCCTGGCGCACGCGCTGCCGGCCTAGCAGGGCGCGGGCCTGGGCCACGTCGGCCTTGGGCTGGCTAGGGTCGTACACGGCCAGCAGGCGGCCGCGCTGGGCCAGGGTGCGCCAGTCGCGCCGCGTAGCCAGGGGCGGGGCGGGCATGTTTTGCACCACCACAAAGGCTGGGCGCGAGGCGGTGTTCTCGGCCAGCAGTAGCGGCAGCAGGCCGGCGGGCCGGCCACTCAGCCAGGCGCCCACGCGGGCCGTATCGACGCCCGCGGTGCGGCGCAGCAGCGCCAGTGCATTGGCCAGGGCGGGGGCGGCCAGGGTGTCGGCGGTGGGCAAGAGCAGCACCGTGTGGCCCTGGCGGGCCAGCGCATCGGCCCAGACCGGGGCCGCCGGCGCCGTGCCCGGCGTGGGGAAAATGGCCAGCGCCAGGCCGGGCAGGCTTTCATCGGCGGGGCTGAAGAGCAGGGCCGGGCCAGTGGTGCCGGCCACCTCATCGTGGCGCACGCGGTACACGGCCGGCTCGGGCTCGCCGCGGCGCACCAGCAGCAGCGGGTAGCGTACTGAATCGAGCAACAGCGTGCCACGCCAAAAATCGCCCTGCCGGCCCAGGGCCAGGGCCTGGCCCGGGCGGCCGGGCCGCGCCAGGCGCAGCGTATCGCCCACGAAGGTGAGCGAGTCGGCCACGAAGCTGAGGGCCGGCTGCTGGGGCAGCACCAGCTCGGCATCGTAGCGGCCGGGGCTGGGGTGGCGTATTTCCAGCGCGGCTCGCAGCTCGGGCTGGCCGGGCACTTGCAGCGCGCCGGCAAAGTGCCCGGTGGGCGGGGCGGCCGGCGCGCTGCTCGCCGCTGTGTCGGCGCCGGGCTGGCTTTGGCACGCCGCTACGCCAGTCAGCAGCCCCACCAACAGGCAGGGCAGGAGCGAAGCACGGCGGAGCAAGCGACGGAGCGGCATGGCCCAAAAGTACTAGCTGGCCCGCCCCGCCAGGCCCTTGCGCATAATGAGGTCGCGCTGCACATCCTGGCCCAGCGTGAAGGCCACTTCGCCCACCTCCCGAAAGCCAAAGCGCTGGTAAAAAGCCTGGGCGCGCTCGTTGTGCTCCCACACGCCCAGCACCACGGCTGTGGCCTGGGCCGCCTCGGCAATGTCGAGCGTGCGGCGCATGAGGGCTTTGCCCAGGCCCGTGCCTATCCAGTCCTCTACCACGTAGAGCTGCTTGATTTCGAGCTGCCGGCTGGCGGCGGCATCAGCGGGCAGGCCCAGTGTCGAGTGCTCTTGCAGCAGGGCGTAACCTACAGTTTGGCCCTGCATCTCTGCCAGCAGGCAGGTGCAGCTAGGGTCTTGCAGCTGCGCCAACTGCAGCTCGGGGCTGTAGGTGGCGGCCAGGTAGGCCGCCATATTCTCGGGTGTGTTACTGGCCGCGAAGGTTTCGCTGAAAGTCTGGCGCCCTAGTTCGGCTAGGCGGGTGGCGGTGGCCAGGTTGGCCTTGGCAATGGAAATACGGAGCGGAGAGGACATACTACCCGCAAAGGTGGGGCCGCCCGACCTATTGTGTGGCCCAGGGCCCTAGCCGCCCAGCCCCACGCGCCAGCCTACGTAGCTGGTGCCGGCGCCGGCGGCCAGGCCCAGCAGCACGCCCGTGGCGGGGCTGGCGCCTACCGCGCCCGACTGCCGCCAGTACACATACAGCACGTACGCATGCAGCAACTGGCCGATTATCAGCAGAATGCCTGCGGCGATAAGCAGCCCCGCCACCAGGCGGCGCGACGAAGGCGAAAGAATAGTGCGGGAAGAAGGTCGGCGAGCCATAAGCACCTTCTAAACCCCCGGCGGCGCGCGCATGTTCCGCAGCTTGTTATTTGGCGGCATGCCCGTACCTTTGCCCTACCACACTACCCCGCGAGAGTAGCTCAGCTGGTAGAGCATCAGCTTCCCAAGCTGAGGGTCGCGAGTTCGAACCTCGTTTCTCGCTCATTGATTAGCAGCCACTTAGACAAAAGTCTAGGTGGCTGTTTTATTTTTGGATTATACGCTGGGTTATACAAGTCTTAGGTTTGTTACCCTTTATCGTCAGTTGTTGTAGTACTAGCGAAGGGGAAGTATAATTCGTGCCGCCATTGAACTGCACCAACTGTTTTAAAATTTGCATGCGTTCAGTATTAGAAAGCCTTCCGCTCCGCCTACTAGCTTCTATGAGTGCCATTGGGTGGTGCGCCTTTTACATTCGCGCACCACCCAAGCCGACTTGGCCGCCGCGGTGGCCGAAAATCTATTGCTGGGTCAGCTATCCCCCGCTCATCCTAACCAAGTATGTTGGAACACTTAGCTGCCCTTTGTAGATAGTACTACTTGGCCACTTGGCGCAATACATGCTCACCTTGCGCCAACTTATATCCGCTCTCATTATCCATGCCGCTTGTGGTAACCAGCGCATGAGCTAAGCTGCCGCCATCGCCTTGCCGACGCCCGAGCCAGTTACTCCTGGCTGGCCCGAGTACACTCAAAACCACACTGCTACCCTACACCAGCGCGTTTGTCAGCCTAGATTTTACATGGGAGTGCACTAACCTCTTCAAAGGGTGCGCTTTGGGTGCCATCTGAGTACTGATAGATATAGACATTTGTATAAGGGCACCTGTTTTTGACGTGGTCACAGTTGTCTGGCAGCACGCCTTGACACACTTTTGTCCGGGTTACACACGTACCATTGCGCCACTCCTTATTGGGACCGCTACACGTAGTACAGTTTGCAAAGGTGCCGTCTACTATATTTCTCACCCTGTTGTAGGTACTGCTACGCGGGTTGATATCGCGCTCCTCGTGCTGTCGCTGGTTGGTTGGTCCCCCGGTATTCTGCACCCACGTGACAATGCCCGTGGGCAACCAGTTCGGCACCGGCATCTGGGCAAAATTGTAGCTGTATTCCTTGACGCGTCGCTCGGCGGGCTGCGCACTGCCCGGGGTTGTGAGCGCCTCCTTCGAAATACGGGTTACCTTCCCCGCGGCATCGTACTCGTAGTGGGTGAAGAAATTGTCGTTATCCAGCACGTAGGTCAGCTGGGCGGTCGCCGGGTTATACACGTAGGCCGTAGTAGGGGCCAGCAAGGGTTGAAAGCGGAAGTCATCCACATAAACCGGCGTCGCACTCCCTGCGCCGGCCCGGCAGCCTACCGTCAGTTGCTGGCCACTGGTTGGCACGTCTACCAGCAGACTAACCAAGTACCACTCCCCGGCCTGCTTTGTTGTGCCCGACGCGATGGAGGCCACCCCGAGCTCGGTGCCATCCACCTGGGCGTAGAGTTGCCCTTGACGGCTGGCATCTGATTGGTGTATCCAGCAGCTGAGGCGGTATTTCTGGCCGCCCCGCACTTCGCTGCCCAGCTTGGCCTGGTAGGTAAAGCCCGTTTCCCCGGGCTGCAGTTTTGCGGCGTACGCCCCGGTGTGGTGCGGCGCGGCGGCGCGGCGGCCGCCCTCGCGGACTTCGCCCCCAAAATGGAGCACGCCATTGCCTTGGTCTACTACGTCTTCGGCCCCCGAATAAGCGACTTCCGTGTAGCGGGCATTCGCCGCCGTCACTAGGCGCTGGGTCTGGTCGTAGCCCAGCTTGCGGGCTACGTATTGGCCATTGAGGTCGCGCGACTCCAAGGGCTTGGAGTAGTGGTCGTACCGGGTAAACTCGCCGGCTTTCAGCCACCCCGCCGCCTGCGGCGTCCGGGTCCAGTCGAAGTCTACGAAGCTGGCATCCGCATAAGTGCCGTCCGCGTTGAGGCGGGGCGAATTCCACAGGTAGCTCTCGTGTAAGCGCCAGATAGGACGCGCATCGTCGGCCTGGTCGCTATAGGCATCCGCCGGGGCGTCGTAGCCCCGGTAAGTGGTCCACTCGCTGTGCCAGGTCTGCACGCTGGCCGTCACCACGGACTGCCCGCCCCCTGGCCGCACCTTGTATACGTAAGAGGCTGCTTCTTGTGTGAGCATGTTGCGGTGCACGCTTTGCTCGCTGCTGGGGCCCATGGCCGCGTAAACCGGCAGGGTGTAGGCGGGCACAACTTTCGAGCGGTACAGCTCTCCTAAGTAGTTGCGAAAAGAGGACTCCAGTACGTTGCCCGTGTAGAAATCAAATTTCTCCTGCTGCGAGCGCGTGCTGACCCCATTGGTTGTGGTCGTCGTAGCCACCAGCACCGTCGGCACGTAGGTTTTCGTGGAGCGGTTGATACGGTAAAAATAATGGTCTTGCTCGAGCAGCTCGTTAGTAAGCACGCCCTCTGTGAAGTAGCCTTGCTTCGGAAGGCCATCAGCGTTTGACATCGTGTGGCTGTACTCGAAAGCTGTACTGCTCTCTACCTCCCCACGTTTGTTGAGTTTGCGAATAGCTAGGGGCTGCCCAATCATGCCCAAGTTAACAGTAGTCGCATTCCGATAGCCATCCACTGCTCGCCAGCCCTGACTAAACATGTTTCCTTCTTTACCAGCGGAGATAACCTTTAAAACGTTTGTTTTTGGTTCGGGCTGCACAAAACCGGAAACCGGAGTCTGAAAAGCATACTCTTCCACTTGAGAATAATCGGTAACATCATCCTTACGAAACAGGCCGCGCACAACGCTCACTTTGCCATACATCACCCCCGTGCCCGGATAATCAAACCACTGGTCAAAAGGGCGCTCTTCGTGCGCCACGTAGGCGGGCTCTTTCGAGATGACGCCGCTGCTATTGCTGCTTCCCCGTAGCTTGGAGACATACCGGTAGCGCACCTGATACTCGTGGTTGGCTTCATCACGCGTAGCAATCGCTGCGACCCGCAAATCGCCGCCATTGCGATTGACCGGGAAGGCCGGGATGGTCAGCGTAGCCGAGTAGGGTTGACGCGCGCCGCATTGGTACGAATCGGTTGTTTGGGGGTCCGTACAGGTTGCCTGCGGCACATCCCGGGGGTCTATAGTAATGATATTGCCCGACACGTTAGTTACGCGAATACGGGCGTTGGGCCCACTGGTGGCGCCGCAGTACGTATCGTTTGGACACCATTCATTCGTTGTGCGGCCGCAATCGCCATAGTACTGACACTGGTAGACATACGTGTAGTCAAGTTGCCCATCCAGCACGTCGCCCGCCTGCAGGATGTCACTGAGCACGGTGCCGGCCGGCAGGCCCGTGGCAGTGAACACATTGGAACAGTCCCCATTCGTAAGGCTGGGCGTACCCAGGCCATATTCCGACACTTTGCCGTACTGGTCACGCTCGTACGTCATGCGGGTCTTGCCGCCCAGCGGAGAGGTGATTTCAGTGAGCGACCAGGCTGAGCCGTCCTGCGTGGCCGTGGCAAAATCAGCGCTCACCTGGTGGCCGTCTAGGGGCTTGGTTTTATTGGCCGCACTCGGGTCCGTATTTACGCTAACGCCGCTCTTATACATACCGAAGCCATCCCAGCTATCTTTTTGGTAGTCCGGGTTATAGCCGTAGGTGAACTTGAAGTCGGGCGCCAGCTTCGTGCTGGCGGGGCCGTAGGTCGACAGGCTTTCCAGGGTCAGCTTACCCGTGCGGGTGCAGGAAAACTGCGTCTCGTCCCAGGAAGGAGCCGCGGTAGCCGAGGCGAAGGAGTTGGGCGTGCTGGCGCACAGGCGGTAGCTGTAGTTGAAGACGACCCGTTTTTGGGCCTGTTTGTACAGAAAGGCGCGAATCCGGCTATCGGCATCTACGTCGTGCTGGTCCAGCACGTACTGGTAGGTGTCGCCGGGCCGCAACTCGGTGGCGTTGAAGTTGGTGCCGTTCCCTGCTGGATTCACTTGCGTACCGCCCGTGGGGGTAGTCGTGAACAAGGCCGGAATGTCGCCCCCCGTATCGGAGGCTGCACGGATGCCGTTCACCGTTTGCAGCTTCTGCCAGTCGGCGTTGGTGAGCAACACTATTTCGTCGAGCCGAAGCGAGGAGGAAGGTTGGTCTTCGGCAATGCCCAGGTAATTCTCCACCTGGTAGTGGGCGCGGGCGTCGTTGCGCACGCTCTTCAAAAACAAGGCCGTGTGGCTGCGGGTATGAATCGTGTTGAGGTAATACGTTTCTTTATAGCCCTCGGCAAAGGAGGCGTCGTTGTAGCTCTTAGGGTCGTAACTCTCGCCCAGGTAGGGCTGGCGCCACTTGTAGGCGCTGGCAAATTTGCCGTAGTCGAAGCGTACCCAGCCGCCCCAGTCCGTGTCGTCTACCGTGCCTAGGGGTTTCCTATCTACATAGTCCGAGGAGGTGATGGCTGTGAGCAGCCAGGTCGTGGCGTAGCCGCCGCCCAGTTGGTCCCAGTTGCGCGGGCCGATGGTTTGGGTCGACACGCCGGCCGACTCTACCCCTTCTGGCTTGAGCCGCTGGTATGACTTGCTGAACTGCGTGTAGTGGTACACGGGCAGTGAATAGTGGTAGGTCGTGCCATCCTCGGTCGTGATGGCGAAGGCGCCGACGCCCTTGCCCGGCAGTGTTACCCGCCAGGGGTTATTTTGCACTGCTTGCGTGGGGTTAGCATAGATAGGCTCCGGCTGGCAGTACGGGTCATTAGGGTCCGCGCAGGAGGTGTAGCCTTTGATTTCACCGGGCACATCCACTTTCTGAGGTACGGGATGGTTTACTTCCAGCAGTGACCCGTTGCCATCGGCCGAGTTTTGGTACTGCTGCAAAATTTCTTCGTTGGTAAACCAGCGGATGTCCTTGCCCTGCACCAGCCGGCGGGTGTTGCCCGGCTCTGCCCCCGTACTGTGGTTGACGATACCTTTGCGCGCATCTTCTGTGCGGGTGCTATACAGATTAGGGTCACGCAAAATAAGTCCGCCTGTCCACGCGGCATTGTAGGGCTGCTTGGAATCGTATCCCTCGATACCCACTACGTTGGCTGGGGGCGTACCGGTGGGGGTAAAGTCGTGATAGGTATACGTATTTGATACGCTGTTATCGTAGCGAAAAGGAACTTTATAATCGCTCAGGTAAGGAATGGTCGCGAAGCGATGGTGCTCGCCTACGCCATTATAAGGAAAGGCTAGGCTACCTACCTCCAGCCGATAGGGCCGAATGCTACCCGATATATTACCACCCATAACGGAGAAGTCATCATGGGCAATGCTAATAGGCTCGTTATTAGCATCATAGTAGTTTGCGCTCTTTCCGTGGGGCTGATAAAGGTCGGCGCCTGGGCTAGACTGAAAGGTGCCGTTTTCGGTATTGTCGTAGCGGGTATCAAACTCCGGCGACTTTCCAGTTGGATAACTACTTGTCCCGTTATAGATATAGGGGCTGGGGTTATCGGCAGTCGACTGCTGCTTGGTGCGTTGACTCATATCGTCGAAGTGCAGTGAGCCATACATAAACTCCGACTTCTGGTCGTTGTAAAACACCCAGTAGTTGGTATGTAGCAAGCCTTTGTCAGTGGTCATGGTGGGCTGGTTAAAGCCGCCACTGCTGCCGCTGGCCTTGCCCAGCAGGACGGAAGTGGCCGCGCCTATGCCGACATCGGTCCCTAGTTGGGTTGCAGCGGCCCCCGCCATCGCGGAGAGAGAGCCTGCACCACCCAGCGTGGCAATCGTTAAGCCCGCCGCCACCACTTCGACAACGTTCGCCGTCACGCCATCCTTGTCCGCGTGGACGCCTACCAGGCTACCGGAACTGATGCCGCCCCCGCTCCAGCCGAGGCCGATGAGGCCAATGAGGCTGGCCGAGCCGCTGTGGCCGGTATTCACATCCCAGCCCAGCTCGAGCACGCCGGGTACGCCGCCGCTCCAGCCCCGGGTGATTTTCTGGTTATACGTACTCTTCATGAGCTCGCCGTCGGCGTCGTCGGGGTAGCCGGTGAGCGAGCGGGCAATGGCGCCCGCGTTGAGCGACCAGCCCAGCCCGACCCAGGAGGCCTCCTGCTCCAGCTTGATGCCGGCGCGGTAGGTGAGCGGCAGCGAGAAGCCGCGCTCCGGCCCCGGCACGTCCAGCACCGGGATGTTGTAGGTAAAGTCGCCGGTGGTCAGGTTCACCAGGTCGGGCGAGCCGCTGGCCTCGTAGCTGGTGAACTCGGGCTGGCCGGGGCCCATCATGGCTAAGCTCACGCTCGGGGCAGCGAGGGTAGTCAGGGTTTCCAGCAGCAGCAGGCAGGCGACGCTGCGCACGAGCGCGCGATTACGAAACAGCATAAAACGAGTAGGCGTAAGGCAAATAGAACAGGCTGGGGGCTAAGCGCAAGGCTCGGCGACGAAGGGGGAGAAAGAGCGCCCGCGCCTCACAGCTGCAAGGCGGGTAGCCGGCCCAGCGCCTGGGCCGTGAACACGAAGTGCACCGGCCCCAGCCCAAACTGGGTATCGCGGTAGGTGAGCGTGAAGCCCCGGCTCACTTCTAGCTGGGGTGTGGCAAAGACGAGTAGCACTGTGGAGCGGCCGGTGTTGCCGTACTGCCGGGTGTAGGCCGCCGCCAGCGCGGCCGTGGAGTCGGGCTGGCCCAGGCCGCGCACGTACACATCCTGGGCGATGCCGGTGCTCAGGTAGCTCAGCGTCTGGGTCAGGGCATTCTCGTCGCGGCTCACGGCGGCTTCCAGCTCGGCGCTGTCGCGGGCCAGGGCCAGGGTGCAGTAGAGCTTGCCGGCGTAGGTGCGCCGCAGCGAATCTGTGAGTGCCGGGGTAGGCGCGGCGTCGTGGGTGGCGAGCTCCTGGTGCACGAGCAGGTCGGGGGGGCGGTAGCCGCAGGTAACGGTGGTGCCGTTCACATCCTGGGTTTGGGTGAGGCCGTGGGCGGGGTCGGCGAGGTAGGCCAGGTACTGGGGCGAAGTGAGCGCGCCCGAGCAGCCGGCCGCGCCCAGCCCCAGTAGGGCCAGGGCCAGCCGGCGGGTTAGCGACGCCGGAAAGCGTGCGGTGGGCAGCATCATTTAGTGGGCGCCGGGTGCTGGCGGTCGTATTGCGCGTTGAGGCCCTGGAGCACGTCGTCGGTGATGTCGGCCTCGTCGGCGGCGTACACGATGTTGCCGCTCTCGGTGGCGCCGAGAATGAAGGTGTAGCCCTGCTGCTTGCCGTACTGCTTGAGGTAGGCGTTTATCTCGGCTAGCACGGCCTGGGTCAGGCGCTGGTTTTCCTGTTGCGCCCGCTGCTGAATGGCCTCGCGGTACTGCCCAAGCTGCTGCTCCTTGGCGGCGCGGGTGGCGGGTGGGGCGCTGTGCAGGGCTTGCAGCTCGGTGCCTAGTGAGTCAATGCGCAGCTGCCAATCGCGGGCTTTCGCTTGGAACAACTCGTGCTGGGCCTGGGCGCCGTGGTAGCCTTGTAGAAGCTTGTTAGGATTTATGTATTTAAAATCATTGCCCTTACAGGAACTTATAAATATATATAATGCAATAATGCTGCCGTTAAAAATATTGGTGAAAATTTTCATTGCACTAATTGAGATATTTGCTTCCTATGACTATGTTTCTAACTACCCTTAATTCTAAGTATTTTGGATTATGAAAAATAAGACCATTAGATAAAAATACTTTATTTTCTTTGAGTTGACGCAGAAAATCTCTTTCTATTTCGTTAGTATCGAAAGGATTTTGATATTTATTAAAAAATACAACCCAAATATTGTTAACATTTGAATAAGCAAAAGGTTTATTTTTGTATTCAAATGGATTTGATTTGGATGAAGAAATTAAGTAATAATCCACTGTATCGATGCGGCTAATCTCGACTGTTATTACACTGTTTTTTAAATCCAATCGATTTTCTTTTGCATAATTCACAAAATGCTCTCTAAGCATCAGATTATTAATTTCTAATACCCCTCTATCTGAACATGAATACGTATTGCCGCTTGAGCATGATGCTGCAGATAAAATAATTGCGGATAAGATAAGTATTTTCATAGTACTGCTATTTTGTTGGCGGAAATAATGATGGGCGATTCATACCGCGCTGGCGCATAGCCGGGCTTGGGAGTTGAATTTCAGTCGGTCCTGGACTTTGCTCTCCAATACCTTCGTTAAGGTCTATTTTGTAGATAAAGCTTCTATTAAGTATATACCCAGGTATGTCAATTGATTTCAAGGTTTTCCTATCTGCAGGAGAAGATAGTGTACCATGCTCAGCGATAGGGTGCAAATGTACACTAACCAAAATGTTGAATACACGGCCCTTGTAATCGTGGATAGTTTTACTAGATACACTAAGATTAATATCTGGTTTAGAAGTGCCATAAGAGTTACTAATCCATGGGAGAATTAGTACTCCTTCTTCGCCTGTCTTTGCATCTGAAACAAGATAAGCAGCTATCTCCTTTTTAGAGTGAGTGCCTTTAATGTTCATGTAATCATAGGCGGCGTCTTCATGGGACCTGTCAAAAAAATGAAAATCTGAAGCAGCAATTCTTGATAACCCAACCTGTTGTCTACTGAAAGTGCGAGTCACAGACGACGCTGTTTGCAAACTCAAACGTAATGCATTGCTGATGCCTTTTGCAGCGTGTAATCCATAACCAGAAGGTCTAAATTTGGGTAATGGCACGCGCCCACCGTCCGGGTCTATTTGGGATACAGGATTATTGGCCATACCTATATAAGGTGAATCAAACTGCCCCTTAGGGTCATAATTCATCCAGCGCCCGACGCGGTTGTTGTATAAACGCAGCTCAAAGCTCTCGAAGCCCGTCAGGCTGTCGTGTTCGGCATACTGCCCCTGGTAGCCGTAGCGGTAGCGGCGGTTGCCCACCACGTAGCTCAGGCCCGGCAGCGGCGCCCCGTAGGCGTACTGGTGCTGCTCCTGCACAATGAGCCCGCCGGTCTGCTCCACCCGCAGGTTGTCGAAGTACACGGCCTCCCCGCTGCCCGAGGTGCCCGCCATCACTTCGATGACCCCATTGTCGGGCACGCGCACGCCCGTTTGCAGGTATTCCCACTGGCCCGTGCCGGCCACGTAGTCGACGCCGGCCAAGTCGCGGCCCTGGGCATCCAGCATCTGGTTACCCTGCTTATCCAGCACCCGATACTTTATCCAGCCTTCGAGCGAGGTGGCCCCCAGGCTAGCGGCTTTGTTACCGCGCCCCAGCGTGAAGCCTAGGCCCGCCGCCAGCTGCGCGAGCCAGTTCGGCGCGGTGGTGCGGTAAGCGGTTTGCGCCTCGGGCCCGCGCTGCGAGAGCGCATTGAGGCCCGCTACCGCCCCCACCAGCACGAAAGGCGTTATACTGCTGCCCCCCGCTGTAGCATTTTGATTCCACTGGGCCAGGGCCGGGTTACCCCGGCTAGCCCCGTAGCGCGGCCCCCTGCGACTACGCCGCACCCGTGCCCCTGCGCGCTGAGGAGCGCGGCGCGGCAAAACAGGTAGGGCAAGGGTAGCACGCACGAGAAGGGGTAGGGGAAAAGCGGTTAGCAACTAGGGGTATGTAGCCCGGCCTGGGTCAGGCGCTGGGTTGCCGGCTGTGCCCGCTGCTGAATGGCCTCGCGGTACTGCCCGAGTTGCTGCTCCTTGGCGGCGCGGGTGGCGGGGGGGGCAGTGCGCAGGGCTTGTAGCTCGGTGCCGAGCGAGTCGATACGGAGTTGCCAGTCACGGGCTTTAACTTGGAATAGCTCGTGTTGGGCTTGAGCGCCGTGGTAGCCTTGTAGAAGCTTGCTGGGGTTAACGTAAGTAATCTTGTCAGCTTTTAAATTGCAAGAGATTGTAAGCAAAAGCCCTATGTAGGAAAAAAATATCAAGATTATTCTAATCATTTTAAAGAGGATAAATACCTAAGTACAGAAGACAATTTAGCTAAATCATACTTTGTTGGCGCATTTTCTTTTTCAAGAATTTTGACCAATTCTTGCCAATCATCACTAAGTTGACCAAGCGTTAATTCTTTCGGGTCATCTTTAATATTATACAAATCTAAATCTGGTATGTTCCAATAAAAATCTTCAAGCATTTCTATTTCATTATACGAATTAATGAAAACTTTAGACAGAAGTATTTCAAGAATTTTGACAAGAGATTTTTTGGTTATTTTCATTTTAATAATTGCTTAGTATTTTTTGAATATTTTCTTCAAAAACGTCTATTTCATGCTGTAGATGTCGTGCTCGGGAATCAATAATTTGCTGTCTACGCTCAGTAGGAATATTCTTTAAAAACCCTTTATGGTCTTGGGCTTCTGGATTTGCAAGCCATTCTTGAAGCTTTTGCTTATGTTCGCTTATTCGTTTCTGCAGAGTTTTGATAGAGTTCTTATCCGATGAAGATAGTTCTCCACTTTTTCCATTGCCACGACCGCCCATATTTAGCATGGCCCTACCAGAACTAATTAATCCAACAAAGCCATTACCCGTCACAGCTGTCCCATAGGCAAAATCCATTGCCCCAGCCCCAGCAATAGGTACACCAAGAGTTGCCCCTACACCGCTCAGCGATAATACACCTCCACCGCCCATACCAATGGTACCTGCCGCCATATTCATGAGACCCCACCCTGTTCCTACTAGGTGCCCCATAAACTGGCCGGCAGCATCAGGAAAATTGCGCGGCTGCCGTTCATACCCTCTATAAGGTGCAGTTGCACGTGAAAGGCCACCGGCGAAAGCATCATCAGCAATAGTGGCACCCATTGAAAGGCCGTATTGACCGTACCCTTGTGCAAATCTTTCTCCCACTCTTAAAGTGGACGATGCTGCCTGTACGCCAATACGTGCCCATGCACTAAGTGTCGCTCTGCTGCCCGTTACGGCTACATTGCCTAGCGCATGTGCTTTGGCAGCTATACCCCAAGGTTCTGTTCCACTAAATCCCCCATCTGGGTCCAACCCCGACACTGTATTGTTACCCATCCCTACGTAAGGGGAGCTAAACTGTCCTTCGGGGTCGTAACTCATCCATCGTCCGATACGGCTGTTGTACAAGCGCAACTCAAAGCTCTCGAAGCCCGTCAGGCTGTCGTGCTCGGCGTACTGCCCCTGGTAGCCGGAGCGGTAGCGGCGGTTGCCCACCACGTAGCTCAGGCCCGGCAGCGGCGCCCCGTAGGCGTACTGGTGCTGCTCCTGCACAATGAGGCCGCCGGTCTGCTCCACCCGCAGGTTGTCGAAGTACACCGCTTCCCCGCTGCCCGAGGTGCCCGCCATTACTTCGATGACCCCATTGTCGGGCACGCGCACGCCCGTTTGCAGGTATTCCCACTGGCCCGTGCCCGCCACGTAGTCGACGCCGGCCAAGTCGCGGCCCTGGGCATCCAGCATCTGGTTACCCTGCTTATCCAGCACCCGATACTTTATCCAGCCTTCGAGCGAGGTGGCCCCCAGGCTAGCGGCTTTGTTACCGCGCCCCAGCGTGAAGCCTAGGCCCGCCGCCAGCTGCGCGAGCCAGTTCGGCGCGGTGGTGCGGTAAGCGGTTTGCGCCTCGGGCCCGCGCTGCGAGAGCGCATTGAGGCCCGCTACCGCCCCCACCAGCACGAAAGGCGTTATACTGCTGCCCCCCGCTGTAGCATTTTGATTCCACTGGGCCAGGGCCGAAAAGGTGATGGTATCGCCCTTCGTCACCTCTAACACCCGCTTAAGCTCCTGGCCCAGGGGCTGCGAATTGGTTAGGCGGGCCACGTAGTCATTCCGCGGGCCACCAGCGGTCATCGGGGCACCGTCGGCGGCCACGCGGTAGAGATTATCATTGAGGAACGCGGCCCGGGGCGGTACGCCGCTGAGCTCCATCGTTTCGACCTCGACGGTGGTGGTGGGGCGGTGAAATACCACGCGGGCATCGCCCAGGTGGTCAGTCAGCTCATAACGGTAGTCATCGCGGCCGGTGGCCGTGCCATCGGCCAGGTGCGTGAGGTTCCCCAGGCGGCTAGCCCCGTAGAGCGGCACCTCGCTGCGCAGGGCCGGGCTGGTGGGCGTCGCCTGCTCGTAGAGGGCCAGCAGGTTGCCGGCTACGTCGCGCACGTAAGTCGTGACGTGGGCCGGCTCCCCGGTGGCCGGGTATGGGTACACCGTCTGGCGCACCCGGAAGCCCCGGTCGTCGTAGGCATACTGCACCAGGGGCCGGGTGTGGGCCTCGTCGAGGTACACGCCGGTGGTCTTGCCGGTCACGTCGTAGGTCAGGTAGCGCTGGCCCTTCTCGTCGCGCTGGCGAGTCATTTGGCCCAGCTCGTCGTAGTCGTAGTCGAGCACGGTGGCCCCGCTGGCGCTGCCCGTGTGCACCTCTTTCAACTGGTTGGTAGTGGGCTTGTAGAGGTAGCTGAAGTTATCCGTCACCTTGCCCGCCTGGTCGGTGCGGCGCAGCGACTGCATGTTGCCGTTAGCATCGTAGCTTAGGTTCCCCTCCTGGAGCGCGTCGGCCGACGCCAGGTTGAAGAGGTAGCTCTGGGTACCTTTTTGCCACTGCCACTGGCCGTAGCGCGAGTTTTGCAGCTGGCTCTTCTCATCGTAGACGTAGGCCACCCGGTGCATATCGGCCGAGGCGCCCGTGCGCCAGGTGGCGCTTTGAATGGTGCCGTCGTAGCGGGTCGGCACGCTGGCCGCGCCCGTGGTGGGCAGCGGCGCATCAATTGCCTTGCTGCGGTAGTCGCCGCTGAAGTAGTCGAGGTTGAGGGCAAACAGGTCCTTGTAGACCCCGTTGGTGGCCGGGGCATCGTGGCCCGGCTCCAGCTTCTGGTCGACGTGGTTGATGGCCTTGAGCGCCCCTTGCAGGGTGTAGGTATAGTCGACCCCTTGCAGGTTGCCGGCCACCTGCACCCGCTTGAGCGGCCCGTGCAGGTAGTAGCTGTACTCGGCCTGCAGGGTCTGGGTAGTGCCGTTGGGGCTGGTGTACACCTTGGTCAGGCGCTGGGCGGCGTCGTAACTGTAGTAGTGGTAGAAGCTATCGGCCCGGTTTTTCTGGTAGGTTACCGTCAGCACGTTGCCGCTGAAGTCGTAGGTGTAGTCCAGGGTCTTCACGCCTACCCCGGCAATATCCTGCACCACCCAGGTCACGCGGCCCAGCTCGTCGTAGCTGTACCAGGTCGTCACGTTCTCATTCTGGGTTTTGGCCACGGCCCCCACCACGAACTCCTGCCGGCGGCTGCCGAGCTGACTATCCGTGCCCAGGCTACCGGCGCTGCCGTCCCAGGGCAGGTCGTACCACACCTGGTTGCGCTGGGCGCAGTTGGCGGCCGCCAGCCCCCCGGTGCGAGTACGGTCTTCCAGCAGGCTGGCTTGCAGCACGCTGGTGGCCGCGGGGCTAGCCGTGAGGTGATTCTCAAAAACCAGGTTGCCGGGCGTGTACTCCCCCGACTCCACCACCCGGCCCACTTCGTCGTAGTTGGAGTAGGAAAAGCGGCCGGCTTTCCGCTGCAAGGCGCTCTGCGAGAAGCGGATGCGGCCATCCAGCGCGTACACGTACTCGGAGCGGCCCTCGTCGTTGCTCTCCGTCGCCAGCAGCTGCCCGCGGGTGTCGTAGGTGTTGCGGGTCACGAAGACGGGCGGCGTGGCGCTCGTGCCGAGCCCGGCGGGCGTGACGTCCAGGCCCTTGGGGGCCACCGTCGCGATAACCCGGCCCGCATCGTCGTAGTAGGTAAAGCTAAAGTTGCCGTAGTGCGCCTCGTAGGAGGCCCGCTGCGTGCCCGTCACCGACACCAGGCGGTAGAAGCCGGGCGCCAGCGTCACGCGCTGCTCGGGTGCCGCGCCCGTCGTAGTTGGCTTGAGCGCGTAGCTAATCGTGTCGGTGGTGAGCAGGTTTACCACCAGTACCCGTCCGCCATCTTTGTACACCGGGTCCATCGTGAGCTTGACCTCCTGGGGCCCGGCCGCCGGCAGGTGAATGTCCTGGTAAACCGGCGCGCTAGGGTCGTAGGCATTCGTCGGGCCCTCGGCACTGATGTAGCCATCTACGGGCAGGGCGGGGTACTGCGCCCCACTCAGGCAGGAGATAATCGCCTGGTCCTCCTTGTTGGTTACGACGATGCTTTCCCGGCCGTCGGCATTTACACTGACCGACTTCATGCCCTGATATTCCAGCGAGGTCAGCGGGCTGCCCGGCACAAACTGCGGGCGCAAAGCGAGGTAGCTGTCAAACTCCTTGCGGAGCGGAAAGTCGCGGCCTTTGGCCTCGCGCCCCTTGCCCATGCGCAACTCATCGCCCGGGCCGGCCGCCCGCCGCGTGCCGCCGAGCGGGCCTTCGTAGGGCTCGACCAGGCTGTAGGGGTAGCTGGTGATGGGCGTAAGCGGTTCCGCCGCATTCAGCTGGCTGTAGTAGTAGCCCAGCGTACCGATGGTCAGGGCATCGACCGGCGTCGGGCTGCTCGCCCGGCCTTCTTCAAAATGGGTAGGTCCGTAGTCCTGGGCCCCGGCCTGAATAAAGCCCTCCTTGTAGTTGAAGCTCTGGTTGTTGATGGGAGCTGCCATCGTTTGTAGCACGGGCTGCCCGCCAGTATTGTAGATAGTTTGCGCCGCAAATACCTGCTGCGTCGCCGCATTGCGGGCCTGGGCCTGGGTGGGCCGGCCCAGGCCATCGGTAAACTGCTTGCTGGCTGCCACTTCATTGCCGTTGCCGTCGAAGCTGCGCTCCAGCGTCCAGTTGCGCTCCCGGTTCTCGTCAGGGTTATCCGGCGGGAGCACGGTTGCCTCGATTGTTAAGGTGAGCGCACGCGAATAGAGTACGGTCCACAGTACCCAGTCGTTGGAGACCTGCGTGCGGTAGGTACCCGCCTCGTCCACCGTCACGGCCGCCCAGCGCAGGTCCGGTTCCGTTTGCCGGGGCAGGTTGGTCCACTGGCCGTTTACCAGCTGCTGCCACTGGTAGTGGTTGTGCGCCCCGCCTATCCGCCCGTTGAGCGTGACTGCTTCGCCGACCCGGCGGCTCAACGTGTTGCCAGCGGGTGGGAGCAGATTATTCGTATTGAGGCTCCAGCCCGGGGAGGGGGTGCCGCGTTGGGCGGGCAGCCAGTTGGGCTCCAGGCTGGCAAAATCCAGGTAGTTGCCCCCGGCCGTGACCTGAAGTCGATTCAGGTCGGCCAGGCCCAGAAAGCTGGGCAGCTGGCGCAGGTGATTGTTATCCACCAGCAGTTGGCTATTCCAGCGGTGGGCGGCGTAGCCGGCCGAGAGGCTATCGAGGGCGTTGTCGTTGAGCACCAGGTAGGCCGCCTGCAACGAGTCGGGCACGGTGCCCGTCAACTGGTTGTAACTCAGGTCCAGTCCCCCGAGCTGAGTGAAGTGCTGAAAGGCCCGCGGGATGGGCCCGCTAAAGTTGTTGTGGTCGGCAATGAGGTAGTAGAGCGGTAGTTGGGCTAGGCTAGTGGGCAGGACCCCATCGAACTGGTTATGGGAGAGGTAGAGCCAGCGCATAGTGCGGCCCTGCCCCAGCGAGTCGGGCAGCGGCCCGTTGAACTGGTTATAGCTCAGGTCTACGTACTCCAGGTGCGCCAGCCGCCCCAAGGCGGCGGGCAGCTGGCCGGGCAGCTGGTTGTGCGAGAGGTCCAGGTTGCCCAGCACCCGCAGCCCGGCAAGTTGCGCGGGCAGGGCCTGGTCGAGTAGATTATAACTCAGGTCCAGACTATAGAGCTGCGCGAGGTTGGTGAACGTGGTGGGCAGCGTCCCGGTGAGTTGGTTGCGGGCCAGCGCGAATTGGTGTAACTCGGTGAGCTGGCCCCAGCGCGCGGGCAGTTGACCGCTGAACTGGTTGTCACTCAGGTAGAGGTATTGCAGTGCCGTACACTGTCCTAGCAATTCGGGCAGCGTGCCGTTGAATTTGTTGCGCGCGAGGTCCAGGCCCTGAAGCCGGGATAGTTGGCTCCAGTTGGAGGGTAGTGAGCCGCTGAGTTTATTGTCGGCGGCCGAAAACCAGTTGAGCTGGGTCCACTGGAAAAGGCCGGCCGGCAGGGAGCTGAAAGCGTTGGCATCCAGCCGCACGTCGCGCAGTTGGGTAAGCTGACTTAGGGTAGCGGGCGGGTCACCCTGGAACATATTATTAGCCAGCCAGAGCAGCTGCAGCTGGGATAGCTGACCCAGGGAGGCGGGCAGCGTGCCGCCGAGCTGGTTGGCACGCAGGTCCAGCGTCTGCAGCCCGGCAAGCTGGCCCAGGCTGGCGGGCAGCGACCCGACCAAATGGTTGTTGTATTGAGCCAGGATAACAACGTCCCCGTCCTGTACGCGCACCCCGCGCCAGGTGGCCACTGAGTCGAGCGTGGTGCCGTGCAGCCAATTGGTATGGTCGCTCCACTGCGGCCCGTCGGTGGCGAAGTAGAACTGGCGCAGTACGCGCAGCTCGGTCGAGTCTGCTACCAGGCCCTCCCGTGGGGGAAGCGTCTGGGCCCAGCCGAAGCTGGCGGTCAGCAGCAGGAGTAGACTTTGTAGTAGAAAGAAGGGAAATCTGTAAGCGTGAGCAGTAGTAGTCCAGGCCATACGCAGTGGGCAAGAGAAATTGCAATAAAAAGAAACGGCTCTACTCAGCGCCTATGCATTGCGGGGGCTAATTAAGTGAGCCAAAAGTAGGCTAGCCGATAAATTACAGAACAGGATAAGTGCTGGTATTTAAGAAAAGCTACTTGGCTACACGGAAGCAAAGCTAACTACTTATTAACAACTATTTAGGTGAGATACATTTTTTAGCTTTATATAAAAAGCATTATTATTTATATTTTATAAATAATAATGCAGTGCAGAAAGGTGCGGTGGGCACCCCAACGGGCCACTGTCATTCCGGGCGTAGCGAACATGGGCCGCCGCGACGCGCCGCAACTCATGCGCTGGGCTGGCGAGTAAGGCCGCTGACTGAGCGAGTGCTGCATCCGGCACTGAATCACCGACTACGTGCCTCAAGGGAGTAAGCGCTTCGGTAGCTTGCTTCTCGCACAGGCTCTCAAGCGAGGCATTGGCCTTAACGGGTGCTGAGTCGACGGCCTGGGTGTGGACCGTGACCAGGCCGGCGGCCACGCACTGCGCGAAGACATGGTCAAACAGGTGCTCAAAAACGGTGGCTGGAAAGAGCTGGCGGGTGCGGCTGATAGTGGAGTGCCAAGGCAGGTCCTCGTCCACTTCGTAGCCTAAGAAGTACAGAATATCCAAGCGCAGGCTACAGTGCTCAACGAGCCGGCGGTCGCTGACCAGGTTTTCTTTAAGCTGACGAGCATCAGCTTAAAGAAAACTACCGGGTCGAGCGAAGGCTGGCCCGTGTGGCTATACAACGACTGCGTCTGCTGGTAAAGCAAGTCCCAGTCGAGCAGCTCGGCTAGCCGGCGATAGAGATTCTGCTTCGGCACGCGCTCCGACAACTGGAAGCGCAGCACGACTTTATCAACGAACTGCTTGTGGCCTTGCATAGACCTAAGATACCGCTGACTAACCACCTACTTCTGCGACAGCCACTGCACCTTAAAGAGCCAGTAAATTATAATTATTATAAAAAAAATTAAATTATTGCATTATCCGCAACTTATATAAATGCCAAATTAGGCAATTGGGTGGCCCTCTAAAATCAGGTACTGCTACTCTGCTCTATCTTTGCTTTATCTGCTTTATAACCAAGCTAAAGGCATTGTTTGTCTCTCTTGTTGTTCACTAAACTAAGTATCTATTGGATAATTTCTGATTGGTTCTAAGTCCTAAGCTCGTATTTCGCAATTACTTTTTAAACACAATCTTTGGCCCGTAAATTTTTACTCTAAAATGTTATTTTCTCGCCTACCTCTCGGTATCCTTCAAGGTCGGGGGTTACTTCTTACGCTGTTACTCCTTCGGTTCACTGACTTATTTGCGCAGACTATTACCAGCTTTACGCCTAGCACGGGTACACCCGGCACGGTTGTAACGGTGACGGGCACCAATCTAGCAGGAGTCACTGGGCTAGCATTCAATGGGGTGCCAACCACGGGTATTACCATCCTGAACAGCACTAGTATTACGGCTTACGTACCTGTAAATGCCACCTCGGGTTCGCTCAAAGCCACCTCTCCCAACGGAACTGGCACCTCGGGAACCAGCTTTACGGTGGTGCCTGCAAAAGCGGATGTAACCGTGGCCGTGACGCCCGCCGGGCCGGTAAGTGCCTGCGGTGGACCCACCCTTACGGCGGTGGCCACCACCAAGCCCTTCGCGCTGACGGGCACCGGCGTGGGCGGCTACCCACACGTGACGGCCTTGCAGCCCGATGGGAAAATCTTGGTGGGCGGCTACTTCGATAGCTACAACGGGTCTGCCCGCGGCGGGGTGCTCCGGCTTAATGCTAATGGCTCGCTCGACCCTACGTTTGCGCCCACTGGTACGGGCATCAATTACGATGTAGATGCGATGGTGCTGCAACCCGATGGCAAAGTGCTGATTGGGGGTAAGTTCTCAACCTATAACGGCGCCAGCTGTCGCTACCTGACCCGACTCAATGCGGACGGCACGCGCGATGCGTCATTCAACCTGACTGGCACGGGCCTCAACAGCTTTGTGCAGTCGCTGGCGCTGCAACCCGACGGCAAGATTATGGTGGGTGGGGTGTTTAGCAACTACAACAGCACCATTCGCAACGCCGTATTGCGTCTCAACGCCGATGGCTCGCTCGATACGTCGTTCTCCATTGCGGGCACCGGCATTGTCGGGAACATTGGCACTATTGCGGTGCAGGCTGATGGCCGGCTACTGGTAGGGGGCTATATCGAGCGCTTTAACGGGGCTTCGCCCGGCAGTCTCGTGCGCCTGTATCCCGATGGCTCGCTCGACAATTCCTTCCGCGTGACGCCACTCAGCGGTAGCACGGTCCTCACCCAGACCATCCAGCCGGATAATAAAATCCTGATTTCAGGAGCTATATATGGTCCCAACGGCCGCCAGCAATCCATTGTACGCTTGCTGACCAATGGGTCGCTCGATTACTCGTTCTCACCGGTAGGGTCGGGACTCAATTCAGCAGTCCAGGCAATGGCCGTTCAGCCCGATGGTAAAGTAGTGGTTGCGGGCAACTTCAACGAATACAACGGCTTAGTGCACAACTACGTGGCGCGCCTAAACGCCGATGGCACGCTCGACAACGGTTTTACCGCTACCGGCACTGGCCCGAGCTATGCCCCTGATGACATGGTACTGCAGCCCAATGGCAAAGTGGTTATCGTGGGTTCTTTCAGCAACTATAACGGCACGGGGACTGGTAAAATAGTGCGCCTCAATGCGGACGGCACCCTCGACGCCACGGCTACCCCTACCGCCGGCGCTACCTACGCCTGGTCGCCAACCGGTACTATCGGGGCTACCGTGGTGCCGACCCTAGCGGGCGGCAGCTACCAAGCCGTGGCTACGGTCAACGGTAGCTTATATCTGTCTAATACCGTAGCGGTTACCCCCTGCCTGAATGCGCCAGCTATCACGAGCTTTACGCCCGCCAGCGGGCCAGTTGGCACGGTGCTAACGGTAGACGGCACCAACTTGACGGGTGCTACCAGCGTCACCTTTAGCGGCAGCACCAGCAATGTGGTGAGCAGCGGCTTCACGGTAAATGCGGCGGGCACCCAGTTGACCGGACTCGTGGTGCCGGCCGGGGCGCAAACGGGTCCATTTAGTATCAGCACCTCGGGCGGGCTTGGGAGCAGCCCCGGCAGCTTCACCGTCACGGCGCCTGTTATCACCTCGCTTAGTCCGGCCTCGGTGGTAGCGGGCAGCGGCGCGCTCACCCTCACCGTGAACGGTGCCAACTTCGTGCGCGGCGCCACGGTGAGCCTCAATGGCGTAAACCTAGCTACTACCTACCTCTCGGCCACGCAGCTTACTGCGGCAGTGCCCAATGCAGCTACCAGCACGGCGGGCAGTTATCCGGTGCGGGTGGCCAACTCCGCCGTGAGCGGCAGCAGCACTTCGGCAGCCGTTACGTTTACCGTTACGGTGCCGGCGCCTACCATCATCAGTTTTACGCCGGCCAGCGGGCTGGCGGGCACCGCCGTGACGGTAACGGGCACTAACCTGACGGGTGCTACGGCCGTGACGCTCAACGCAGTTGCCGTACCGAGCTTTGTGGTAGCGAATGCAACGACGCTCATCTTTACGGTGCCTGCTGGAGCCACTTCGGGCCTGATTGTGGTGACGACGCCGGGCGGCACCGCCACCAGCGCTAGCCCCTTTTTAGTGGGTACCCCCAATCTGGTGCCCGTCATTACGGCCTTGGCGCCTAGCTCTATCCTGGTAAATAGCGGCGATTTCACGCTCACGGTAAACGGGGGCAATTTTGTGCGCAGCTCGGTGGTCAATTTTCCGCTAGGGCCAGTAGCGACCACCTACGTATCTGGCAACCAACTGACGGCCGTTATTCCGGCCGCTTACTTAAAAGGCCTAGGCAGCGGTAATGTAACCGTGACCAGCCCCGCCCCCGGTGGCGGAACGTCAAATGGCCTACTATTTTCCGTTACGCTTCCCGACCCCACTATCATAAGCTTCACGCCTACCAGCGGCCCGGTGGGCACGACTGTCACGGTAAAGGGCACGAATTTTCAGTTGGTGAAATACGTAGGGCTGGCTAGCCCCGGCAATTCCAATGCGTCGTTCACCGTGCTTGATGCGAACACGCTCACCTTCGTGGTGCCCGCCCCGGCGGTAAGCGGCCAGGTAGGAGTGCTAACTTCGGGCGGCACAGGCTATAGCACCGCTATTTTTACGGTAACACCGCCCCCTAATCTGGTGCCCACTATCACGGGTCTGGCGCCCAATACCGCAGTGGCAGGCAGTGGCGCCTTTACCCTGCTAGTAAACGGGACGGGCTTTATTAGTAGCTCACTAGTAAGCTTCAACGGCGCGCAACTCGCTACTACGTATGTTTCGGCCACGCAGCTTACGGCGCAAGTGCCGGCTAGCGCGTTGGCAACTGCTGGTACTGCGGGCATCACGGTAACCAGCCCTGCCCCGGGCGGGGGCACGTCGGCGGCGGCCACCTTTACCGTAACGACACCGGCGCCCACGCTGGTAAGCTTTACGCCCGCGCAGGGCCTGGTGGGCACGAGTGTGACGATAACGGGCACCAACCTGACCGGCGCTAGCTCACTAACGCTGAACGGCTTGAGTGTGGGTAGCTTCACGGTGGTGGATGCAGGCACGCTCACCTTTGTAGTGCCGGTTGGCGCTACATCGGGTCTTCTGGCTGTTACTACCCCTGGGGGCACGGCTACCAGCACTACGGCCTTCACCGTGACGCTGCCTGCCCCAACCATCGCCAATTTGGCGCCCAGCACGGCAGTAGCTGGCAGCAGCGACTTTACCCTGGTGGTGAATGGCACGGGTTTCCTCGCTGGCTCAGTGGTAAGCTTCAATGGCGCAGTTTTGGTGACTACTTACGGCTCGGCTACCCAGCTAACGGCGGCCGTACCGGCGGCGGCTATCAGCGCGGCTGGCACCTACGCCGTAGTGGTAGCCAACCCTAGTGCGGCGCTGGGCGGCACGTCCACTCCGGTCACCTTTACTGTAACGACGCCAGCGCCCACGCTGGTGAGCTTCGCGCCCGCCAGCGGCCTGGCAGGCACTACCGTGACGGTAACGGGCACTGCGCTAACTGGCGCCAGCGCCGTAACATTGAATGGGACTAGCGTAGGCAGCTTCACGGTCGTAGATGCCGCGACCCTCACCTTTATAGTACCTGCCAATGCGACCAGCGGCCTGGTGGCCGTGACTACCCCAGGCGGCACGGCTACCAGTGCCAGCTCCTTCACGGTGCTGCTGCCCAATCCCTTACCAACCCTCGCGGGTTTGACGCCTGGGTCCGTGACGGCCGGTACCCCTGCCTTTCCCCTCACCGTCACCGGCACTGGTTTTGTAACGGGTTCGGTGGTGCAGCTAGCTGGCGTAGCGTTGGTTACAGCTTACCAATCGGCCACCCAGCTTACGGCGCAGGTGCCGGCGAGCGCCGTGGCGGTGGCCGGCAGCTACGGCGTCACGGTCGCTAGCCCGGCGCCTGGTGGAGGCACCACGGCCGAGCTAGCCCTGGTAGTGACATTGCCCGTTCCCACTATTGCAAGTTTTACCCCGGGTAGTGGCGCAGCAGGAACTACCGTTACGGTAGTGGGTGCCAATTTCAACGGCGCTACTGCGCTCACTCTCAATGGCTCGCCGGTTACTGATTTCACCGTGGCTAGCCCAGCCGTTCTATCGTTTGTGGTGCCAGCCGGGGCTAGCTCGGGCCTAGTGGCCGTGATTACGCCAGGCGGCACAGCCACGAGCGCAACGGCCTTCACCGTTATTATGCCGAACCCCGTACCGGCAATTGCTGTTCTCTCTCCGGCCTCCGCAGTAGCTGGCAGCAGCGCCATTACCCTGACCGTATCGGGCAGCGGTTTCACGGCAGGCTCAGTAGTAAGTTTTAATGGTACTGCCCTACAGACTACCTACACTTCAGCCACGCAGCTTACGGCGCAAGTGCCCGCAGCGGCTCTTGCCACGGCTGGCAGCTACGACGTGCTGGTGGCTAGCCCCGCCCCGGGCGGGGGCACATCAGCGGCGGCCACCTTTACCGTGACGACGCCAGCGCCCACGCTGGTAAGCTTCGCGCCCGCCCAGGGCCTGGCGGGCACGCGCGTGACGGTAACGGGCACCAACCTGACGGGAGCTAGCGCGCTGACGCTGAATGGCGTGAGCATAGGCAGCTTTACAGTGGTAAATGCGGCCACGCTCACCTTCGTGGTACCGGTTGGCGCCACCTCGGGCCTGCTGGCCGTGACTACCCCCGGGGGTACGGCCAGCAGCGCCAGCAGCTTCACCGTACTACTGCCCACGCCCACCATTGCCAGCTTGGCGCCTACTACGGTGGTGGCCGGCAGCGGCGACTTTACGCTTACGGTAACGGGCACTGGCTTTATCAGTGGTTCGGTGATAAACTTCGGTACTACCGCGCTTCCCACCACGTATGGCTCAGCTACCCAACTCACGGCCCAAGTTCCCGCTAGCCTAGTAGCAGCTGCTGGCTCGGTAAGCGTTGCAGTAGCTAACCCCTCGCCCGAGCAGGGAGGTACGTCGGCGGCCGCTACGTTTACGATTACGGCCCCCGCTATACCAGCTCCCACGCTGGTGAGCTTCACGCCCGGCAGCGGCCTGGTGGGCACTGCCGTAACGGTAACGGGTACCAACTTGCTAGGCGCTACGGTGCTAACCCTCAATGGCGTGCGCGTGGGCAGCTTCACGGTCGTAAATGCCACCACGCTCACCTTCGTTGTGCCCACCGGGGCTAGCTCAGGTCTGCTTACTGTTGCTACGCCCGGTGGCACGGCCACCAGCGCCAGCAGCTTTACGGTGCTCTTGCCAAATCCTGCCCCCACTATTAGCCGCCTGAGCCCCGCCTCGGCAGTAGCCGGTAGTGGCGCGACGACGCTCACCGTTACGGGTACGGGCTACGTAAATAGCTCGGTCGTTCAGTTCAACGGGGTGGCCTTACCGACTACTTTCGTGTCGGCCACGCAGCTCACCGCAACCGTTCCGGCCACTGCGCTAGCCACGGCTGGCACCTACGCCGTGATAGTAGAAAACCCCGCGCCAGGTGGGGGCACTTCGCCTGGGGTAAGCTTCACGGTAGTCACGCCCGCCCCAACCCTGGCAAGCTTCACGCCCGACAGTGGTCCGGTTGGCACCCTCGTGACGGTAACGGGTACCGACCTCACGGGTGCTACGGCATTGACGCTCAATGGGATACCTGTAGCAATATACACCGTGCTGAATGCCAGCAGCTTGACATTCACGGTGCCGGTGGGGGCCACTTCGGGCTTGGTGAGCGTGACAACGCCGGGCGGCACGGCCACTAGTGCAACCGCCTTCACGGTTATCATTCCCAATCCGGTACCGACGCTGGCTAGCCTCTCGCCCAGTACGGTAGTAGCCGGCAGCGGCGCCTTTACGCTGGCCCTGACCGGCACTGGCTTCGGCTCGGGCTCGGCCGTGCTATTCAACGGTACAGCCCTGGCCACTACCTACGTTTCAGCCACGCAGCTCACGGCCCAGGTGCCGGCCAGCGCCGTTGCCACGGCTGGCAGCTACGACGTGCTGGTGCGCAACCCAGCGCCGGGCGGCGGCGTTTCGGCCGCCCTACCCTTCGTTGTAACGGTGCCGGCACCCACCATTAGTAGCTTCACGCCTACGATGGGAGGGGCTAGCACGCTGGTCACGGTAACGGGCACTAACCTCAATGGCGCCACCCAAGTGCGCATTGGCAGTGCGCTTATTCCTACTTTCACGGTCGTGTCGGCTACCAGCTTGACATTGGTGGTACCAGCGGTCGCGGGGGGAGTAAGTGGCTACCTCTCTATCACCACGCCGGGTGGCACGGCTATCAGCACGATGGCTTTTGGTGGCGTGCTAGCTGCTACCGGCAGCCAAGCACTCGCCCAACTGCAAGTGTACCCAAATCCCTTCCAGAGCAAGCTGACGCTGGTATTGCCTAGCGCAGAACCTGTTCAGGTACTGCTTCGTGATATCACCGGCCGTGTAGTGCTCCCCCTCATGCCCTTACCAGCCAGCAAGCAGTTGGTACTACCCACTGACCTCGCTACGGGAGTATACCTGCTGGAAATACACCAAGGTGATGCCACTACCACGCGCCGGCTGCTAAAAGAATAATGCCCTACTCTTGCGTGGCTCCCTAGCTAGGGACCCACGCAAGAGTAAAATGAGTTAAAGCGACTTATACAAAGCGTAAGGTGGTATAAGTAATTCAGTTGTAGCTGCACAATTTTTACTATAACCCGTTGATAAATATAAAAAACTTAATATTTATCAACGGGTTATCTTGCGGCTGTTGCAGAAGTAGTCCATTGGCCGGGGAGGTGCGTAGAAGCTAGATGCAAGGCCAAAAGTGGTTTACTGATAAAGCTGACGTGCAAGACGTAGTAGCGCTGACGCACAGGCACGAGGTAAACCGCTGGGCACTATAGCGGTAGGTGCTTATTGGGTCGACTGGCGGAATATAACCGAGGCTTTTCTTAAAATATCGAGCGTGTACTCGGCCCGTTTGAGTTGGGCGCGCAGCTGCCTTATTTCCGAGGCGCGAGCCATCTCCACGCTACTCACCGCGGCCATTACCAAGGTCTGTTGCCAACAGCAGCGCAACTTGGGGCCAATGCCCAACTGCCAGGCCGCGGCCAGCGTGCCTCGCCGTAATTTACGCCCATTATCGGGCGACGGCCCGTTGGCTTTGGTTGCCATGACAAAAGAACTATCCGTTTTACTTCTGTTCGTCACGCTTAGACCATCCCATAAATAGCGACCAATAGATGGTAGGCGTAGGCCACTATTGCCACTTGCGTGAAAGTGGGCCCGACTGGCTGCTGCTGACTATAGCACACCTCAGCTGCGCTATATAATAAGTGGAGCACGCGCGCCGCAACTGGCGGCACGTGAGCGTTTACATCAGGT
>JBPBQJ010000043.1:0-47063 GCA_050954765.1 Janthinobacterium lividum
CGGTGGGCCCGCGGAACACGATGGGGCAGGAGTACTGCCCGCCCGACATCGAGTAGATTTTGGCGGCCGAGTTAATTACCTGGTCGATAGCCACCAACGAGAAGTTGAAGGTCATGAACTCGATAATCGGCTTCAGGCCATTGGCGGCCGCGCCCACACCGATGCCGGCAAAGCCCAGCTCGGCAATCGGCGTATCAATGACGCGCTCCGGCCCAAACTCGTCGAGCATGCCCTGGCTCACTTTGTAAGCGCCGTTGTACTCGGCCACTTCCTCGCCCATCAGGAATACCGATGGGTCGCGGCGCATTTCTTCGCTCATGGCCTCCCGTAGGGCTTCGCGGAATTGAATGGTACGCATCAATAGACTAGCAAAAAGCCGGCACACGGCCGGTACGCAAAGCTACGATAGGGACGGAAGAATTGGGAATCACCGGACATAAAACGTCTGCCATTGCGAGCGCCGGCGAAGCAATCACATCAGAACGAGCCGTCCGGATTCCGCTCAGGTGCGATTGCTTCGCCGGCGCTCGCAATGGCAGACGTTTTTGAAGTTGAACAGCGCTACTTCAGCGCCTCCCGAAAGGCCTTGCCCTGCACGTAGTCCTGAAACTCGAGGTCTTCGGTGGCCTGGGTGGCTAGCTCGCGGTTGAGGCGCACGGCCTGGCGCAGCTCGTCGGCCATGGCGGCTTCGTCGTGGCGGCGGGCGGCGGCCACGGCCAGGCCGTAGTGCGGGTCGGCGGCCTGGGGGCGCAGGTCGAGGGCTAGCCGGTACTGGGCGGCCGCCGCGTCGTAGGCGCCGCGCTGCACCAGCAGCAGGGCCTGATTCATGTAATTCTGGTAGCTGGGGCCGGCCAGGCGCAGGCTAGCCAGGGCCTGCTCGGGCTGACCCACCTGCATTTCGAGGGCGGCCTTATCGGCAAATACTTTGCGCAAAATGCCCCGCGAGCCGCCCAGCTTGATGGCGTAGTCGTAGTCCTGCAACGCCTCCAGGCGCTCCTGGGCGTGGTGGTGGGCTGAGGCCGCGCGGTAGAATAGCTCGGCCGTGGGGTGGCGGTGCGCGGCCAGGGTAAAGTTGACGGCCGCCCGGTGGTAGAAGTTTTGCTGCACGCGCGGCGACACCTCTTTCTCGGCGCGCAGGGCCAGCACCGTGCCCAGGTTATAAAACGCTTCCCAGCGCGCCGTGCTGGCGGCGGCCAGCTCATATATGCGCTGCTTTTCGGCCAGCAGGGGCGTGAGCGTGGCCGAATAGCGCAGTTCCTCGGGCGTGAGGGCGTCGATATCGGCTTCTTTCTCCAGGATTTTCTTGCTCAGAATGTACACCTCCGAATTGTAGCGCGGCGGCGCGGTGTAGGTCACGGCCACCGTGCCCCAGCGCAGCACCGGGTAAATGTACTCTTCGATATAATCGAAGTAGCTGAGCTTGTGCAACGCCTTTTCCTTCTGCCGGAACGTGCCCCGCGTGTCATTAATAATGCTCACCACCGAGTCTTGCTGCGCGGTCTTTAGCACCGAGTGCTGCACCTGGTTGAGCAGCAGCTCCCAGCTGTTGCGGTAGGCTAGCGTGTCGAAGGTAATATCTTCAACCTTATTGAGGTACGAAAAGCCTTTTACGCGCTGCTTATAGTAGTAAAGCAGCATCTTGACGCGCTTGCTGGCCAGGGCCGGCTGGTGGGCATCGAGCGAGTCGGGCGAGTGGCCGGCCGCGATGAGCACGCGCTGGGTGTGCTGGTTCTGGTCAATGAGGTCTTCGAGCGCGGCGATGTTGGTGCCCAGGCTCGAGCGGATAAACCACTGGCCCTGGTCGAAATACAGGGGTAAGATGCGCGTGCCGCTCATCACGTTATTCGCGTGCTCGGGCAGCAGGGCTAGCAGCGTGTCTTCGAGCACCACTCGGCGGGCGGGGTCCGAGATGCCGCGGGCTACCAGCGTTTCGGTCTTGGCCGTCAGCACTTTGCCGTGGAGCTTGAGCTCGCGCACCTGGCCGCGGGCCAGGAGCTGGCCGGGCGAGCGCCGCGGCGTGTTGGCGATGGTGAAGCGGCGGCGGCTCACGAGCCGGCCCTTCACCGAGTCGTCGTAGGTGAATTCGCCCTGGGCGAAGGAAATGCGGCCCACCGTGTCGAGGCGCAGGTCGTGGTCGTATTTGTAGGTGAGCAGCACCTCGTACACGGCGCCTTTGTGCAGGTGCTTGGCGGCCACTTTGGCCGTGGCCTCGAAGGGCACCGACTCGCCCACGGCCGTGAGCGGGGTGGGCTCTACGCGCACGCGGCGGCCGGTTTCGGCGGCTTGCAGCATCTGGGGCAGCGAGGCGCAGCCCGTGAGCAGCAGCGGCAGCGCCAGGCCCGCAAGGCGGAGCTTACTTATTGAGGATAAACGCAAATCGAAAAAAAATAGACGGCGGTAACTAGTAGCTGAACCATAACCTGGTCCGCGTCCCCACGTAGGAGCCCCCTAAACGTTTGCCGCCGGTTAGGTTGTATCTTAGCCCAGCAAAGTTGCACCACGCCGCCTAAACCCTCCGCTATGAACCGCCTTACCGACTATATCGAAGCGCAGTCTTTTGGGCTGTGCTCGGCGCTGGGGCAGCGCTGGGGCTTTAGCACGCGCAGCATCCGCTTGTCGTTCGTGTACGCTTCGTTCTTCACGTTTGGCTCGCCCGTGGTGCTGTATTTCGCCGGGGTGTTCTGGATGAATATCCGCCGCGCCTGGCGCCAACAGCGCAGCACGGTCTGGGACTTGTAAAGGAATTAAGGATTAAAATTGAGTAAGTAAAAATGGCTTGCCCAGTAACTCTCCGCGAGTGCTGAGCGAGCCATTTTCAGTTTTTAATTACTTCATCGAAGCGCTTTTTGCCCTCCACAAAATAGGTCCACACCACGCTGCCCGCGTACGTGCCCGCCCGCTCGCGCACCAGCCGGTGCGGCTGGGCCAGCCGGCGGCGCTGCCGCCAATAGCCGAAGTCCCGAACGAAGTGCCAGTGTGCCCGGCCCACAGCTTTGGCCTCGGGCCAGTTGCGAGCCAGCAAAAAGCGCAGGCCGGCCACCCAGTCAAGCAGCAGGCGCAGGGCCAGCGACCCGGCCAGCTCGCTGGGGGCCGCGTTTTTGTAAAGCAGCGCCAGGCCATTGCGAAAATTGAGGTAGGTCTTGCGCGGGTTCGACTTGGCTAGGGTGCCGCCGCCCACGTGGTGCACCACGCTGGCGCCCCCGGCATACCATACTTCGTGGCCCGCATTCTGGGCGCGCCAGCAGAAGTCGATTTCCTCCATGTGGGCAAAGAAAGCGGGCTCCAGGCCCCCAAGCTGGTGCCACGCGGCGGCGCGCACCAGCAGGCAGGCCCCGCTAGCCCAGGCCACCGGCTGCGGGTCGTCGTACTGCCCCAAATCGCGCTCCAGCGTGTCGAACAGCCGGCCCCGACAAAAGGGGTAGGCTAGCCAGTCGAGGTAGCCGCCGGCGGCGCCCGCGTACTCAAAAAAGGCTGGGTCGGCGTGGGCCAGCAGCTTGGGCTGGGCGGCGGCAATGCGCGGGCTAGCCTCCAGCAACTGCCGCAGCGGCGGCAGCCAGCCCGGCTGCACGGCCACGTCGGAGTTGAGCAGCACGTAGTAGCGCGGCGCGGCTAGCGGCTGATTTCTGAGTACTTCCAGCGCCTGGTTATAGCCCTGGCAAAAGCCCAGATTTACGGTATGCTCGATTAGTTCGACCTGCGGGAAATCCTGGTGCAACAGCGCCAGCGAGTTGTCGGTCGAGGCATTGTCGGCTACTACCACGCGGGCGCCGGCGGCGTGGGCCAGCACGCCGGGCAAGAACTGCCGTAAAAAATGCGCGCCATTGTAATTCAGAATTATAATGGCGACATCGGCGCAGCTAGCGGTAGTACTAGGCCCCAAAACTGCTCATATCAAAGCCCGGAATGTTGGGCATCAGCCCGCTGGTCTGGCGCTGCAGCTCTTGCTTGGCCTGCTCGGCCGCCGCTTCGAGGGCCTTGTTTACGGCCGCTACCACGAGGTCGGGCAGCATTTCGCGGTCTTCGGGGGTGAGCAGCGAAGGGTCAATTTCGAGCTTGGTGAGGAGGCGTTGGCCGTTGGCCGTGGCTTTAACCAAGCCACCGCCGGCCTCGCCGGTGGCGGTGAGGTATTGTAGCTGGGTCTGGGCCTGCTGCATCTTGTCCTGCAGCTCTTTTACTTTGCCCATCATGCCCATCATGTCGAATGCCATAGTCGTAAAATAAGATGTTTGCGGCGCGGCGCAAACCGGTTGAATTAAAAGGAGCGTAGCGAAGCCCGCTAGGTGCTAGGGCAACCTAGCCGGGCAAAATTAGTTCAAATCAGCCCCCGTCGGCCGCAAAGCCAGCGAGGCTAGCCCGGCAATCAAAAGGCCCGCCCTAGCATGCTAGGGCGGGCCTTTTGATTGCCGAATAACAGGGCCAACACTACTTGCGGCGCTGGCGCAGCTTGCGCAGGCCGTAGGCCACGCCGCCCGCGAGCAGCAGCGAAGCACCGCCATCGAGCGGCACTTCGGTCGCGCTGGTTGCCTGCGGCGTGGGGCCGCCCGTGGTCGGCGATTGGGCCAGGACTTGCTGCATACTCCCGGCCAAGAGTAGGAGCATGCTAGCGAGGAAAAAGCTGCGTATGGAAGTAATAGTGCGCATGGGCAAAGACGAAAAAGTGGACAACGAGTAGCGGCAAGGCGGGCTAGCCGCCTGACCGGTAAACGATATACGTTCGCTACCAGCCAGACGGACCTCGTACGCGCAGACGCCGAGCTATGTTGTTCAGCTTTTTCGAGTTGCCGCTAGCCTAGACTAGCTTGGCCAGGGCCGCTTTTAGGGCGGCTACTACCGTGTGCAGGCCCTGGGCCGGGTTGGGGCCAAGGTGAATGTGCAGGGCGCGGCGGCCGTTGTCGCGCAGGGCCTGCAAGTCGCCCTGGGCCTGGGCGTTCTCGAAAGTGCCGAAGGTGTAGGTGCGGCCGGGCAGCGGCAAGTCCTGCGGGTGGTCGGCGGTGAACTGCACAAACAGGCCGCCGTTGGGACCGCCCTTGTGGTACTGGCCGGTCGAGTGCAGGAAGCGCGGGCCATAGCCCGAGGTAGTGGCAATGCGCAGCTTATCCTGCACCAGCTGCCGAATTTCGGCCAGGGCCTGGTTCAGCTCGTCGGTTTCGTGCAGGTAGGCTTGCAGGGTCATAAAATTGCCGGGCTGCGCCTGCTGGAAGAATGCCTGCAACACGCCGGCCGCGTCGGCGCCCGTTACGTCGCCGTAGTAGGCCACGCCATCCTGGGTGGTGGCGGGCTGGCCGGGGCTGGGCAGCTGGCCCTTCTCGGTCACCTCCTTCATCAGCTTGTCGGTGGCCGTTTTGGCGGCCTGCACGTTGGGCTGGTCGAAGGGGTTGATGGCGAGCACGATGCCCGATACCGCCACGCCGATTTCCCAGCGGTAGAACTCGCGGCCCAGGTCCAGGGCAGTACCCAGGCGAATGAGGATAACCGGGTGGCCGGCCTGCTCCAGCGCCGTCAGCTTGTCGATATTGGCCTGGTCGGGCTCGTTGTCGTAGCCCACGTACACAAACACGCGGTCGGTGCCGTACTCGTCGGGGCGGCCCAGCGGCTCGCCGGCTACCGGCAGAATGCCCTTGCCTTCCTTGCCCGTGCTTTCGGCCAGCAGCTGCTCGAGCCACAGGCCCACGCTGCTTAGCGACTCGGGGGTGATGAGCGTGAGCTTGTCGCGGCCCTGCGTGGCTAGCACACCGATGGCGGCCCCTAGCTGCAAGCCGGGATTATCGGCCACGGGGCCGTGCGCGCCGCAGGCGCGCATCATTTCCACCGCGCCGTGCAGCAGGGCGGCAATGTCGATGCCGTAGAGAGCGGCCGGCACGAGGCCGAAGTAGGTGAGGGCCGAAAAGCGCCCGCCCACCTCAGCAAAATTGAGGAAGATTTTGCGGTAGCCTTCCTGGGTAGCCTGGGTCACAAATTTGGAGCCCGGGTCGGTAATAGCTACGAAATTTTCGCCGGCTTTGTCGCCTTTGATGGCCTTTAGCTTGTCGTAGAAATAATCGCCGAAAGCCAGCGGCTCGGCCGTGGTGCCCGACTTGCTAGCCACGATAAACAGCGTGTGCGCGAGCGGAATCGACTTTTCGAGCTCGGCCACGGTGCCGGGGTCGGTGGTGTCGAGGATGGACAGCGGCAGGCCCTGCTGCTCAAACGAGCGCTCGAACACGATGGGCGCCATGGTGCTGCCGCCCATGCCCATCACCACCACGTGCTGAAAGCCAGCGGCCTTCACATCGGCCACGAAACCCACGATTTCGCCCACGGCCTTGGTCAGTACCTCGGGGCTGTCGAGCCAGCCCATGAAGCTGCGCACGCTCTGCTGGGCCTCGGCATCCTGGGTCCAGAGGGTGGCGTCTTTCTGCCAGAAGCGGGTGGTAAAATCCTGGCTGTTAAGCGTGTCGATTTTGGCCTGCACGGCGGGCTGGTACTGGCCCAGGTGGTAGGTGGCGGCGTAGGCCGGGGTTTGCTCGGGAGCGTTCATGAACGGAAGGGTTTGGGGCGCCTGCGTAAAAAAGCGGACGCCGAAAAAAGTTATTTCAAAATGGTCACGGTGCCGGTTTGGCTGAAGTCCTGGCCGGCCTCGTCGCGCAGGGTAAAGCGCCACACGTAGGCCGCATTCACCGGGGCGTGGCCCCGGATGGTGCCGTCCCAGGTTTGGCTGCGGTCGGTGGCGCGGAAGGCTTCCTGCCCGTTGCGGTCTATTACTACGAAAGTAAAGCCACTTAGGTAGCGGCCTTTCAGCTCCAGCACGTCGTTGAGGCCGTCGCCGTTGGGCGTGAAGGCATTGGGCACCGCCAGGCGCGGCTGCCGCGTGAGGCTAGCCACGTTGGAGTAGCTGACCGTGCCGGCCGGCAAGCCGCTGCCGCTCGCCTGCACCCGGTAGCGCACCACTTGGCGGTCGATGGGCGGGTTGGCATCGAGGTAGTTCAGGCTCGTAGTGGCGGCCGACGTGGCCAGCACCGTGCCATCGGGGGCCAGCGTGAGCACGCGGTAGCTCACGCCCGCCGCGCCGCTAGGCCCCTGAAATGCCGACCAGCTCAGGCGGGCCGTGAGGCCCTCGGGGTCGGCAGCCACTACCGCGAGCAGGCTGGGGCAGGTAGCGGGGCTAGCGGCCGAGTTGTTGCCGCACACGTCTTGCAGGCGCACGGTGTAGCAGGGCGGGGCGGCCAGCAGCGCGGCTAGGGGGGCGGGGTCGCGCAGGGTGTCGGGGGCCGAGGGCTGGGCCGCAAAGTCGAGGGCGCCGGGCCCACCCTGGCGGCTGTAGCGCAGCTGCCCGCCCGCCGCCAGGGTCGCGCCGCTGGCCTGGCGGGCCGTAAGCACGAGACGGTTTTGCAGGTCGAAGCTGGCGTTGAGCAGCGGCGCGGGCGGGGCCAGGGCCGACACCGTTTGCACGGCTAGCTCATTGGAAAGCGAGAGGCTGCCGCCCACGGTGGTGGTTTGCAGGCGGTAGGTGTAGCGGGTGCCGCAGGCCACGGCCGCGTCGTTGTAGCGGCTGGTGCCGACGGGCAGCGTGGCCAGCGGCGTGCCGTTGCGCAGCAGCGTGTAGCTAGCCACCGGGCCAAAGGCTGCCCACGTCACGGTATTCACGTTGTTGGCCGAGGTGGCCGTGAGGTTGATGGCCGACACGGGCTCCGAAAAAGTGGAGTCGAGGCCACAGAAGTCATAATTGGCCAGGCGATACAAGCCCTGGGGTAGCCCACCCTGCGAGTAGGTGGTAGGCGCCGTGATGCCCACTACCGACCGGAACCGCGTGGGGGTAGCCAGGTCGGCTACTTGCAAGTTATTGATGGCCAAGATTCTGCCCCCGCTAACCAAGCCGCTGAACGTGAAAGCGATAGTGCCCGGCAGGGCGCTTTGCACGGTCAGGGTATTAATAACGAGCGGCTGCGTAGAGAGCGCGGGCACTGTGAGCGTTACCTGGTTGCCGCACAGCGTATTGTTTGTGTAGCTACCAATAACCGTTACCTGGCTGCCGGCCGGCGCGGCAAAGTTCTGAGCGGGCGCGTTTCGGGCAAACGGCCCACTGAGTGGCCCGCCATTGACCTGCACAAAGTACTGGTCGTAAGGGTTTAGCGGGATGCCCTGAAAGCTGAGCCGCACGTTGCCGGCCGCGCAGGGCGCCAGGGTTATATCGGGTACCGGGCTGGCATACACCTCAAAATTGCGCACGTACACCGTGCCCGTGCCGCCCGCCACGCTCGGGTTGGCCAGCTCCGAGATGGTGATGGTGCCCGCCGCGGTGGGCGTAAACGTGTTGTTGGCGAGCCGGTTGGGCGTGAAATCGCAGTTGGTGGGCGTGGTATTTGTGCCCGCTAGGGCATTGTAATACAATAGGTTGGGTGCTACCGTGCGGCCGCAGCCCAGCTCGAAGCGCACGGCCCGGCCCACGCACAGCGCCTGCACCGGCTGGCTGGTAGCCACATCGATGGCCACGAAGGGCGTGGGGCAGGGCGGGGTATTAATAGTGCACTGCGCCGCGCCGCGCCCGGCTAGCCCCAGCACGAGCAGCAGGCTCAGCAGCGCCGAAATAAAAAACGGTTTCATAGCCACGGCAACGCTGAAATCAGGCCCAATCGTACGTGCGCACGAAGCGGGCGGCCCGCTGCAGGTCGGGGGCCAGTACCCGGTCGTGCGGCACGAAGGTAACCACCTCGCGGAAGGCGGCCACCACGGCCTCGAGCGCCGGGCTGCTGCGGGCCGGCCGCCGAAAGTCGAGGGCCTGGGCGGCGGCCAGCAGCTCGATGCCGAGTATCTGCTCGGTGTTCTCGACTACGCGGCGGGCCTCGGCGGCAGCCGTGGCGCCGGTGCTCAGCGGGCCGTAGTTGCTCTGCCCGCTTTCGGCCAGCGACGAGGGCGAGCACAGCTGCTTGTTCTGGTTGACGAGGCTAGCGGCCGAGTGGGGCAGGGCCAGCAGCCCAAAGTTGAGGGTCGAATCGGCGGCCAGGTACAGCGGCAGCTGGCGCTGGCCCGATACCAGCAGCGCTGTGCGCCGCTCCGAAAAGCTGCCGATGCCGGCCACGGCCATAGCCAGGTGGTCGAGCACCAGCGCCAGGGGCTGGCCGGGCAGGCTGGCGCCATCGAGCAGCAGGTCCTGCTCCGGAAAGATGAGGGCCCGGCCCGTCACGGCGTTGCACTCGTTTTCGGCCACCTGGCTCACGTAGGCCAGCGCGTCGCGGCTCGACCCATGCACCTGCGGCACGTATTGGAAGGCCTGTGGGTCGTCTTGCGCGGGCACTGCCCGGGCCCAGGCCTGCCCACCCAGGTCCGAGCCAGCCAGCTGCTGGCGCAGGCGGCTGGCCACCAGCACGGGCCCGGCGTGGGCCCGGGCCTGGTGCAGGGCCTCGTGCAGGGGCGCCGGCGAGGCCCCGAACACGTCGCTCGACAGCGCGGCAATTACATCGGCGGCGCGCAGCAGGCGGGTGGCCCGCTCGATGGCCTCGGTGGTGTAGGCCAGCATAAACTGGTTGCCCCCCAGCAGCGCCAGGCCCTCCTGCGCCCCTAGTGGCAGCGGCTCCCAGCTGAAGAGGCCCAGCACATCGGCGGCGGCCAGGCGGTAGCCCTGGTAGTTGACCTCGCCCAGCCCCAGCAGCGGCAGGCACAGGTGCGCCAGCGGGGCCTGGTCGCCGTAGGCCCCTAGCGAGCCCTGCTCATACACCACTGGCCAAATATCGCGGTTGAAGAAATCGAGCAGGCGGCGTACCGTGCCCACAGCCACGCCGTGGTGGCCCTGGCTCAGGCTCTGGGCTTTTAGCAGCAGCATACGGCGCACCAGGGTGGTGGGTGCTTCGGGGCAGGTGCCGGCCGCGTGCGACATCAGCAGATTGGCCTGCCACTGGGCTTGCTCGGCGGGGGGCAGGCCGGCATCGGGCAGGCGGGCAAAAAAGTCGTGGTTGCTCACGGCGTCGGGGCTGGCGGCCGGCTGCAGGCGCTGCCGCAGGTAGGCGTGGCCGGTGCTGATGCGCTGCTCGGCTTCGGGGCTAAGGCGAACAGGTTCAGGGCCCTGAAGCATGGCAGCCAGGCTAGCCAGGGTCAGTGGCTGCGTAGGGGAGAGGTCGGGCATGGCGGCGAAGTAACAACGAAGGGCCGCAAAGTTGGGCCCTGGGGCGCGCTACCACAGCCCCCGGGCCCGCAGCATACGGGCCAGCGGGGTGCCGGGGCGCACCAGCGGGCGCAGCTCGCGGTAAGGCACGAGGATAAACAGCTGCTGGTTGAAGGGGGGCGGCGTATAGGCAGCTTCCAGGCCAGCCCCGGTCAGGGTGAGGGCCTCGTTGTCACCGGGTAGGTCTAGCAGCAGCGAGGCGAGGTTAGCTCCGTCCGCATACCAGGGCTCGAGGCCGAGGCCCTCGGCGCGCGCCGCGGCCAGCGCCGGGTCGCGGAGCAGGTGCCGGGTAAGGCGCCGGCGCAGGGGCCGCTCGTAGCCGGGCTTCAGCTGGCTGGCAATGTCCAGCTCCTGGCCCGTGCGCAGGTCAAACAGCCAGCTTTCGCTGCCCACGTCCGGCGTGCCGCCGTAGCTGCGCTGGTAAAAAGAAGTCTGGTAGCTGAAAAGCCCAAACTCGTTGAGGCGCACCTCATCCCGATAGCTGGCGGAGGCATCGCCGTCGGTTACGTCTTCCCGCAGGCGGCGGCGCAGGGCAGCCGCCGAGCCCGCCAGGGGCGCACGCAAGGCCGGCGGGGCAGTGCGGGGGCTAAGCAGCGTCAAGAGCGTGTGCCGCACCGTGGGTACATAGCTGCAGTCCTCCGGCACTCGCCAGGCGCTCAATAAGTAGCGCTCCTTAAACGCGTAGCGCAGGGCGTCGGCGTAGCTTTCGCGCAGCAGCAGGGGCTGCGCGCGGCCCGCCCCGTGCCAGGTGCCCGTTAGCGTGGGGCTAGCCAGGGTTGAAGTTCTTAGCTGCCAATGGCCCCGCGGCAACTGGCTGTTGCTGCCTTGCTCATCAGTGACCTCCAGCCGCACTGGCCCTGGCCGCGCCCGGTCGAAGCTGAGGGTATACGCGGGCCCGCCCCGGTACAGGTAGAAGCTGCCCGTAGCCGAGTCGGGCGTTTGCCACTGCAACACGGCCGTGGCGGCCTGCCCGCCCACCGTGCCCACGTAGCGCCGCACTACCACGGGCCGCCGCGCGGCGGGGCGGCCCCCGGTAAACACCGCGACCTGCGGCGGGCACTCCGGCGCGGGCGGCGCGGCCATATCGGTGACCGTAGCCGGGGTAGCGGGCCGCGCAGAAATTACTAGCCGCGTGGGTAGCGCGGCCCCCGCTACCGGCCCTGTTTGCCGCACGGCTACCCGATAGGCTACAGCCAGCACGGCCAGCAGCACCGCGGCGGCCAGGGTGGGGCGGAGAGAAAACGTAGCACCTAGTGGTTTCATAACCCGAAGTAACGGCTCAGCTTACCACAGCCCCCGGGCCCGCAGCATACGGGCCAGCGGCGTGCCCGGGCACACCAGCGAGCGCAGCTCGGTGTACGGGATAGTGGTGGTGTTGGCGTAGCTATTCGAGTAGGCGGCCAGGGCGTAGTCGCCGTAGGCGGCGCGCAGGCCGCTGGGCGTCAGGGTGAAGGAGCTGGGTAGGGGCGGCACGGTTTCCCAGTGCCAGCTGTCGCCCTCATTCATATTGGGGTAGTCGTGCCGCAGGTGGCGGGCCAGCAGCTTGCGCAAGGCCGGCTCGGTGCCGGGCCGCAGCAGCTCCTTCACCACCCACTGGCGGCCGGTGCGCAGGTCCATGATGAAGCCGGCCTGGCTGTGCTCGGGATGCGCGCCGTAGTAGTAGCCTTCCTCCCACTGGTTGTAAGACAGCAGGTCGAAGTCGTTGAGCGTGACAGTGATAGTCTGGCCGACCTGCTGGCACGATTCGCTCAGTAGCCAGTGCCGCAGCGAGTCGCGCCGGGCGGCCGGGGGCGGGGCCTGCCAGCGGGCCAGCCGCAGCGAGTCGGCGCTCAGCACCCGCACAAACTGGCTCGAATAATACGGCTGCGAGCGGCCCGGCTCTTCGTGGCAGTAATTGCCGTGCGCCGTGAGGCGCGGCAACTGGTAGGGCACGGCCTGGGAGTAGCCTTCGCGCAGCAGCGCGACCTGCCGGCCTGGGCCGTGCACGGCCCGCCGCTGGCCGGCCAGCACCCGGCCCAGCGGCCAGCGCAGCCGCCACTCGGCAGTTGCGGTGTCGGCGTCGGCGGGGGTGCCGGGGTATAGTTCTTCGGTTAGCACCAGTTGGCCGCGCCGCTGCTGCCGGAAAGCCAGCTGGCGCTCGTGCGACTGCCGGCCAGTGCGGTAGTACCAGCTGCCTTGCGCCGACCCGGCCCCGACCGACAATTGCAGCACGATGGCCCGCCCGCCGAGCGTGCCCACGTAGCGGTGCTCACGCACCGGGTGGGGTAGGGTGTCGTCGGCCAGCGGGTTGTAGGTAGCGAAGCGAATGGCCGTATCAGCCGGGATTTTCTGCGGCGGCTCTCCCGCCGGGAGCGCGGCGGCCCTGGCCGTGTCCGGGGCGGCTACGGTGTCAGGTTGCTCGGTGGTGGTAGGCGCAGCCACGGCTAGCGGCTGGGGTGGCGGCGGCTGGGGTAGGGCTCGCAGTAGCCAGCCGCCGCCGCTCGCCACCAGTAGCCCGGCCACGGCGGTGGGCCACCACGCAGCGCGGGCTAGGCGCTGGCTCATGCCGTCAGGTTCGCCACTACCTCGCTCAGGGCCAGCGTTTTTTCCTCGCCGGTTTTCATGATTTTAATCTTGGCCACGCCGGCCGCCAGCTCCTCGGGGCCCAGCACCAGCACCAGCGGAATGCCCTTGGCGTCGGCGTACTTGAACTGCTTTTGCAGCTTGCTGGGGTCGGGGTAAAGCTCGGCCGGGATGCCGGCGGCGCGCAGCTCGGCCAGCAGGGGCAGGGCGGCGCGGCCCGCCTCGGCGTTGAAGTGCGTGAGCAGCACGCGGGTGGGCGTTTCGCTGGTTTCGGTAAACAGGTCGAGGCTTTCGAGGCAGTCGTAGAGGCGGTCGACGCCAAACGAGAAGCCCACGCCGCTCACGCCCGGCAGGCCAAACGCGCCCGTGAGGTTGTCGTAGCGCCCGCCGCCGCTCACGCTGCCCATCGCCACGTTGTTGATTTTTACCTCAAAAATGCAGCCCGTATAGTAGCTCAGGCCCCGGGCTAGGGTGGGGTCAAACTCGAGGCGCTCGAATTGCCGGAAGCCGCTGGCTTGCAGCAAGTCGCGCACCTCGGCCAGCTCGTTGAGGCCGCGGTAGTAGGCCGCGTCGTCGTCGTCTTCGCTCTCGGCGGTGGGGCGCTGGCCGTCGGGCTCCACGCCGGCCGTCACGAAGCCCACCATCAGGCGCTCCAGCTTCTCGGCGTAGTCGCCCTCGACCCCCAGCAGGGCAAACAGCGTGTCGATGGTGGGTTCCGAAAAGCCCTTGGCCAGCAGCTCGCGGCCCACGCCGTCGCGCCCGATTTTGTCGAGCTTGTCGATGGCCACAAACAGGTCCGTTTCCTGGCCTTCGCCGCCCAGCGCCTGGTAAATGTTGCGCAGCACGCCCCGGTGGTTGATTTTAATGGTAAAATCTTCCAGGCCCAACCCCTTGAGCACCTGCGCCATCATGAGCACAATCTCGGCCTCGCAGAGCAGCGAGGTGGTGCCCACCACGTCGGCATCGCACTGGTAAAACTCGCGGTAGCGGCCGCGCTGGGGCTTGTCGGCGCGCCACACGGGCTGCATCTGGTAGCGCTTGAAGGGGAACGTGAGCGTGCCGCGGTTCATGGCCACGTAGCGGGCAAAGGGCACGGTGAGGTCGTAGCGCAGGCCCTTCTCGGCGATTTTGGGCAGCACGGCCCGGGGGCCGGCGTCGAGGTCCTCGGCCGTCACGAGGGGCGTGATTTCGCCGCGGCGCTCCTTCACCAGGAAGTTGCCCGAGTTCAGGACTTTAAACAACAGTTGGTCGCCTTCGTCGCCGTACTTGCCGGTGAGCACCGACAGGTTTTCGAGCGTCGGGGTTTCGAGCGGCGCGTAGCCAAAGGTTTCGAACGTGCGCCGGATGACGCCAAAAATGTGTTGGCGGCGGGCCACCTGGGCCGGGCCAAAATCGCGGGTGCCTTGCGGAATGCTGGGTTTTTCCATTACGGGGCAAAGGTAGGCTGAGGCCGGTGCCGCGCCGCACATGAAGGATGCGTGAGCAACTTGGCCGCTGGCGGCCCGGCTACGTATGCGGGGCACTTCTCACTGGCTCACCCTTCTGCAAATGCGCCTTTTTTACACCTGCCTGGGGCTAGCCCTGGCCCTGGCCGGCCCCGCCGCCGCCCAGTCGGGCAAGCTGCTCAACGATACCATCGACGTCGATAAAACCAAGTACAACCTCTTTCATCCCACGCCGCGCCAGTACATGCGGCCCATGGTGCCCGACCGCCCGGGCATTACCGAAAGCCCGTATTCGGTAGATGCGGGCCACTTTCAGTACGAAACCGACGTGCTGCGGCTGCTGACGCGGCGCGAGGGCCCGGCGCACGGCCACGACTGGTACGTGAACCACCTGCTGGCTAAAATCGGCCTCACTGACCGCACCGATTTTCAGGTGGCGCTCGATATGTTTACCTATTCGCACAACTTCGACGACAGCCAGGTGGGGCAAGACCCCTTCAACCACAACCAGTTGCACCGGGGCGTGGGCGACGTGACCTTGCGCCTCAAGCACACCCTGGTGGGCGACGACGACAGCCGCGGCGCCCTCGGCCTGGTGGGCTACGTGCAGCTGCCCACCGGTGGCGCCGTGGGCGACGGCGGCTACGAGCCCGGCCTGACGCTGACGGGCGTGTTTCAGTGCACCAAAAACTGGAGCGTGGGTGGCCAGGTGGCCAGCAACTTTTTCTACGACCCCGAGGCTAGCCAGCACTTCTACCAGCTCACGCCCACCTTCACCACCGACTACCAGTTCACGAAGCTCGTGCAGGCTTTTGTGGAGCTGGTGGGCTACTGGGATACCCGCCAAAGCGCCTGGCGCAGCTCCATCAACCTGGGCCCGCAGATTGATATCTCGGACAACGTGCAGCTCGATTTTGGCACGCACCTGCCCATCACGCACTCCGTGGACCGGGAGTATTTTCTGGGACTGAGCTTCCGGCACTAGGGCCGTGTAAGCTTGAGGCCAGTCGTAAGCTTAGCGCTTAAAAAGTAATAAAAAGGGAAGGCGGCGCGTGTAGTGCCAGCGGCCCAAGGGCCTTAGGAAGGCCAGCTGCTGGCGACGAAGCCATAAAAATGCCGCCGGCTTTGTGCAAGGCCTGCGGCATTTTTGGGGGCGTGGCCAGCGTGGCCGCTAGCCCCTGGTCAACAGCCAGCGGCTGCTTAGCCGGCGTTGCAGTCGCTGCTTTTTACCGGTACATTCTCGATGCGGGCATTGGCACCGCATTCGAAGCCGCCCATGCCGTCCCAGCCGGCGTTTACTAGCAGGTGGGCCATGAATTTGTAGTTCGAAATGCAAGTTTGGGGCGGCGGGCAGGGCTGGCTATAGGTGCCGGTCAGGAGCACGGTAGAAGTGACATCGGGGCCCCACACCAGCTTGTGAATGGTACCGGTGACGTTGACGCGCACATCGGAACCCGGCCCTGCAATGGCCTGCGTGATGTGCACTACACCCGTGACGGTGCCGTGCACCGCATCGACGAGTAAGGAATAGTGGGCAATAGGGCCCCCGGCATACCAAGGTTGCCAATGGTGCCGCAGGCGCGGTAGAGGCCCACCAGGGGGTTGGCGGTGGGGGAGGGGGCTGTCGGAGCTGACATGAGGTTGGGTGTGGATTAGGAGTTCCTACTCTGTTTAAACCGGCTTTTCAGATTCCGCCGTTGTCGTCGGAAGCGCCCGACTATTACGACAAAGGAACTGTACCCGAATACAGAGACATAGCGTGCAAATACTGCATTTATAAAACCAGTATTTGTGCCTGTACCTGCCACATTATTACTACATAGCCAGGAGAAATAGGCCCGGAGCCCCTGGCCTGGCGCGGGGCGGCGGGCTCGTCGGCTTGTAAGAGCTAAAAACGCAACACCCGGCCGCCGCCCACTGCCCTATAGGTTTTCGCGCCAGGCAGCGGGCAGCCACCAGATGCTGCGTTTTGGGCTAGGGGGCGGGCTAGCCGCCGAAGCCGCCGCCGCTGCTGGGGGCCGCCTCGATGCGGCCGGCCTTGGCCTTGGTGGCGCCAATGTACCAGGTGAAGCCCAGCCACGCCACGCGGGTTTCCTGCTTGTTGTAGAGCGAGGTTTGCAGCTCGGGGGTGGCGATTTCGGTGCGGCGCACGTTGGTATTCAGCAGGTCCGACACGCGCAGGGTGAGGGCGGCGCGCTCGCTAAACAGGCGCTGGCGCAGGGCCAGGTCGAGGCTGCCGGTGGCCAGCTGCTGGCCCTGGGCCGTGAGCACCCGCGAGCGGATGTTGCCGGTCAGCTGCACATCGAGGCCGGGGCGGGGGGTGAAGTTGTTGGCCAGCCGGGCGGTGCCGGCCAGGGCGGCGCGGTTGGCGGCGTTGAGGGCGTTGGCGGCGATTTGTGAGTAGTAGACCGAGCCGCTGGCCGACACGCGCCACCACTTGGCCAGGGGCTGGGCCCAGGTGGTTTCGAGGCCGAAGCTGTTGGTGGTGCCCACGTTGTCGTAGGTTTCGCGGGTTACCACGCCCACGCCGTTGTCGCGGGTGGCGTCGAGGTCGATGGTGCGCACGCGCCGGATGGCGTCCTGCGTGAAGCGGGCAAACACCGTGTTGGTGAGGCTGGCCCCGCCGGCCAGGTTCAGCTGGTGGCCCACTTCGAGGTTGTGGCTGAACTCGGGCAGCAGCGCGGCGTTGCCCTGGCGGTAGTTGCGCGGGTCTTGGTAGAGCTGAATGGGCAGCTGCTGCATAAAGTCGGGCCGGTTGAGGCGGCGGGCGTAGCTGAATTGCAGGCGGCTCTGGCCGGGCTCCTTGCCCAGCTCGCGGGCCACCGTGGCCGAGGGAAACAGGCTCACGTACTGGCGGTTGACGTTGGCATTGCGACTCTCCACGCCGCCGTTGATAAAGGTGCCCTCGGCGCGCAGGCCGCCCTGGGCGCTCCAGCCGTGGGCCAGCTGCTGCGAGTAGGTGGCGTAGGCCGCCGGCATCACCTGCACGAAGCGGTAGTCGAACGAGTTGCCGGCGTCGAGCTGAAACTCGGCGCTAGGGTCGGTGGTAGTGGGCTTGCTCATGGCCGTGCTGCCGGTGTTGCGCAGTACCTGGTTTTTGAGCCCCACTTCGAGCTTGCCCTTGCCATCGGCGCCGGGCCGGGTGTAGTCGACCTGCCCAAAGTAAATCTGGGCCTGCACCTGCTGCTGCTGCCGGAAGCCGGCGGGCTGGGCGCTGCCGGTTATCAGCTGGCTCACCGGAATGTCGGCGTTGATGTCCACCAGGCCGGCGTTGGCGGTCAGCTCGCGGCCCTTGTGGGCCTCCCAGGTGCGGCGGTAGTCGGCCGACGACTCAATGACGCGCACCCGCACATCGGCCACCGACTGGCCGTACTGCGTGGTCACGCCGGGCGTGCCCACGGTTTGCTGGGTTAGGGTCTGGTTGTCGAGCTCGGTCTGGTGCTCCCAGTGGGGCTGCACGCTCAGGCTCAGGGTTTGCTCCTTGGTGAGGTCGTAGTTCAGGCCCAGGTTGAGGGTGTGGTTGCGGTTGTGCTCGCTGCCGGTGCCGTCCTGGGTAGTGTAGAGGCTGCTCGGGGTGGGGCCATCGGCGAGCAGCGCCGTTTGCTGGCTGTTGGTGCGGGTGCGGTAGCGCTGGTCGCTGCCGTCGTAGCCCAGGTTCCAGGTGGCTTTGCCGTGGTGGCGGCTCAAATTCAGGCTAGGGGAGTACTTGTCGCGGGTGCCCACCACCAGGGCGGCCTGGCCGTTCCAGCCTTCCTTCTTGTTCTTCTTGGTGATGATGTTGATGACGCCCGCCCCGCTGGCATCGTACTTGGCCGAGGGGTTGGTCATTACTTCCACCTGGGCAATCTGCGAGGCCGGAATCTGGTCGAGGCGCGGGCCGCCGCCCCCGCCGTTGCTGGTGCCGGCGGGCTTGCCATCGATGAGGATGGTGAGGTTAGAGGAGCCGCGCAAACTCACCGTGCCGCTGGCATCTACGGCCACCGAGGGCACGTTTTCGAGCACGTTCACGGCGGTGCCGCCCACGCTGCTCAGGTCTTTCTCCACGTTGATAATCGTCTTGCCCAGCTCCTGCTGCACCACGGCCTTCTGGCCGGTCACGGTCACCTCGCCCAGCTGCTGGGTGGCCGGGCGCAGTTTCAGCAGGCCCAGCGCCACGCTGGGCTGGCCGGGGGCCACCCGCACGGTCTGGGCCAGGCTTTGGTAACCCATCGCCAGCACCCACAGCCGGTAGGCGCCGGCCGGCACCTGGGGCAGCGCAAAATTGCCGTCGAGCGCGGTTTGGCCGCTGGCTACCAGGCTGGTATCACCGGCCTCGGCGCGGCGCAGCAGCACCGTGGCAAAGGGCAGCGGCTCGGCCTTAGCGCCGCCATCCACGGCGGTGCCGCTGATAGTAGCGCGGCTAGCCGGCGCGGTTTGGGCGGCCAGGCTCAGCGGCAAGCCAAGGCTAGCCAGGAAAAATAACGAGTTGATTGTCAGCGAGGAGTTCATGGCGCGAAGAAGAAAAAAGGGTTCGGCGTGGGCATGGCGATTCCGTTCCCAGCCGGCCGCGGTTCCGGTGGGGAGAAGAAAAATCGCTGCCCGGTGCGCTAGGCACCGAGGCGGAAGAGGGTGGGCTGACTAGCGGGCTAGTCGGGTGGGGCGGCCGGCAGCGACGGCCGGCGCGAACGGGCCGCCCACTTGGCGGCCGGTGGCTACCTGGCTCCGGCGGCAGCTAGGCGCGGCCAGGAAGTAGGTAGTAAGGTGGTACTTGGCTTTTAGTAGAACAAACGTACGACAGGTACTTTGCTTCGCATAGTACTGTTTTAAAATTATTTTCAGAAACTGCCTTGCTGGCGTTTAAATGAAGATTCTGAACACAAAAAATAATATGGCTAGCCTGCTGCGGGAACTTTTGCCAGTGCCTTATCGCGTAGAGTACCCACCCGCAAGGCAGACGTTACACGCTGCGCGATAAAAAGCACCCTAGCCGGCGCGCTATTTTAGATGCTGGCCGGGAGCTAGCGGTTGCCCCGGCCATTCAAGAAAAAGCAGATTCCTGAGTTAGAAAAGGTGCGTGGGCCGCCAAGGCAAGCGCTGCTGCAGGTACCGGAGACCACCCAAGCGCCGGGGGCCTTCCGCCATCTGTATTTCTACCAGAGGCAGGTTGGGCAGCGCCCAAAGCTGCCTCTGTCACGTAGCGCGGCGTACCCAACGTTACGCTCAGTGGCTTTCCCGACAAGTTTTGGGTGCGAATTTCCGATAGTCAGTTGCGTAATTGTTTTTGGTGGTTTCGCTCGCCAAAAACGCTACGGCTCTCTTATTCAGTCCTCGCCGCAACTGCTCGGGTAGCCGGTACATGAAGGTCTGGTAAAGAAAACGTAAGCAGTAGCCATCCGACGAAAAGCCCGGAGATAATTAACTGAACCTATTAGGTCTAGGGGCGTAAGCAGTTCACCTTAAAAGCCTAAGGTTCGTGCCGCGCCAGCGTGGTCTTTCGGGCCGACCGGTGGCTCGCCCGAGACCTGCCTGGCACTGGTATTTCCTTTCGCGGTCAACTGTTTTCCCGCCCCCCAATGGCCGACATGATTTTACCGGCTAGGCCTCTGGTGTATGCCCACCTCGGCGACCTGCACATCACCGATGCCAAGGCCCGCAACTACCAGGACTTGCTCCTGCTGCTGGCGCAGCTGCAAGTGGAGTGCGCCGACCAGCTCGATTTTGCCTACCTGCCCGGCGACGTGGCCGACAACGGCGAGCCGGCCCAATACCGCCTGGTGGCGGCGGCCCTGCGGCTGCTCGGCGTGCCCGTGCACATCATCACCGGCGACCACGACATGCAGCCGGGCAGCCTGCGTAACTTTTACGCCCTGCCCGCCGCGCCGCTGCCCAAGGCGGTAGAGGTGCGCGGCGTGCGCTGCCTGTTTCTGGATGTGTGCGGCCCCGGTACCGGCGGCCCCGACTTCCGGCTGGGGGCTGCGCAGCTGGCCTGGCTGCGCGAGCAGCTGAGCCAAGTGCCGGCGGGTACCGAAATTGCCCTGTTTCTGCATACCTACCCCAGCGACCTGCGCGATGCCGCCGAGCGCCAGGTGCTGACCACCCTGCTGGCCCGGCACCGCGTGGCGCTGGCCGACATGGGCCACACCCACTACAACGAGCTGGCCAACGACGGCACCACCATCTTCGCCGCCACCCGCTCGACCGGCCAAATCGAGGAAGGCCCGGTAGGCTACTCCCTCATCAGTCTCGACCAGGGCGTGGTGAGCTGGCGCTTCAAGCCGCTCGACGGCGGCTTTCCCTTCGTGCTCATCACCGCGCCCGCCGACTACCGCCTGCTGCGGCACGCCAGCCAGGGGGTTGCGCAGCAATTCTTAATTCGAGCCGTGGTGTTCGGGGCCAATGAGTTGGCTAGGGTAGACTACTGGCTGGGCGACGACGGCCCCCGGCTGTCCATGCAGCGCGACGCCCAGGGCGTGTGGTGGGCCCAGGCCACCCGGCCCACCAGCGCCGGCCCCCGGCTAGCCCTCACCGTGGAGGCTTGCGATGCCACCGGCCGCCCTGGCCGCCACCGCCTGTTGCTGGCGCTGGCCCCGTACCAGCCGTTGCCCCGGGCGGGCGCGGGCAGCGAAGCGGCCAGCATCGGGGCGTGGGAGGACAATGGTATCCTGGGCACGCAGCTCGGCCCCAACCGCAATGCGCGGCCGGTGCACCCTAGCTCGTGAGGCACCGGCGATAATCCAAAACCTGAATTTTTATCTAAGTGCCAGTCTTCTAATGTCAACAAGTGTTCTATTAATCTGGATAATCTCGGCGCTGTCCATCGCTTTGGTTATCACGCGCCCTTTCAAAGTGCCCGAGTTTGTGTGGGCCGCGGGCGGGGCCGTGCTGCTGCTCGTGCTGCGCCTCCTCACGCCGGCCGAGGGCCTGGCGGGCGTGACCAAAGGGCTGGATGTATACCTGTTTCTGACAGGCATGATGCTGCTGGCCGAGGTGGCCCGCGAGGAAAAGCTGTTCGACTGGCTGGCGGCCCACGCCACGCGGCTGGCCCAGGGCTCGGCGCAGCGGCTATTTCTGCTCATTTACCTGGTGGGCGTGGTCGTGACTACGTTTCTCTCCAACGATGCCACGGCCGTGGTGCTCACGCCGGCCGTGGCCAGCGCCGTGAAGGCGGCCAAGGTCAAGAACCCGCTGCCCTACCTCTTTATCTGCGCCTTTATTGCCAACGCGGCCTCGTTTGTGCTGCCCATTTCCAACCCGGCCAACCTGGTTATCTACGGCGCCCACATGCCGCCGCTGCTCGAGTGGCTGCCGCGCTACCTGCTGCCGGCGTTCGTAGCCATCGCGGCCACCTACGCCATTCTGCGCTACACGCAGCGCGCCGAGCTGAGCCAGGCTATCGAAAAAGACATCGAAATACCCACCCTGGCGCGCGGCGGCCAGGTGGCGCTGGGCGGCATCGGGCTCACGGCCGTGGTGCTGCTGGCGGCCTCGGCCTTCGATAAGCCGCTGGGGTTGCCCACGGCCATCACGGGGACTCTGACCACGGCCGTGGTGCTGCTCATTGCCCGCAAAAACCCGCTGGTGGTGGTGCGCAGCGTGTCGTGGGCGGTGCTGCCGCTGGTGGCGGGCTTGTTTGTGCTCGTGGAAGCGCTCAACAAAACGGGCGTCACGCAGTGGCTGAGCGGACTGCTCACGCGCGGGGCCAGCGAGTCGGCGGCCGGTACCACCTGGGCGAGTGGGGTAGGGGTCGCGCTGCTCTGCAACGTGCTGAACAACCTGCCCGCCGGCCTCATCACGGGCAATGTGCTGCAAACCGCCCACGTGTCGGAGCACATCAAAAGCGCCATGCTCATCGGTATTGATGTCGGTCCCAACCTGTCGGTAACCGGCTCGCTGGCCACCATTCTGTGGCTGGTGGCGCTGCGCCGCGAAAATATCGAGGTCGGCGCCTGGCAGTTTCTCAAGCTCGGCGCCGTGGTAATGACCGTTCCGCTGCTGCTGGCCATTGGGTCGCTGTTTTTGTAGCACCGCTTCCCTGCCAATAATCCCCTAAACTCTTCACCCGCTTTCTTATGCAGTTCAACGCCGCTTACATCTACCCCCTTCTCCTCGTGGCCGGCGCGTTGCAGGCCTGGGGGCCGCCCATGAACGGGGCCTTGCAGAAGTCGCTCGTCAACCCCTGGCTGGCTAGCCTGGTGTCGTTTCTGCCCATCATTGCCCTGTTGTTTTGCCTGTTCATTTGCCTGCCGAAGCCGCTGCCCACCCTAGCCAATATTCAGGGCATGCCTTGGTGGGCCCCGCTCGGCGGGCTAGTGGGCGCTGTGGCCGTAGTAGCCGGCCTGATATTCGTGAACAAAGTAGGCGCCGGGGCCTTTGCCGGCCTCACTATCTCGGCCAACCTGCTGATGTCGGTGCTGATTGACAAATTCGGCTGGTTTGGGGCCGAAGTGCACGCCCTTACTCCCGGCCGCATGGCCGGCTGCGCCCTACTGGTTATCGGCATTGTGCTGATTTCTAGGTCCTAGCACCTCCGCTAGGCTATCCACCCCAAGTGCGGAGCTTTCGCTGACGCCCGGGGGCTAGCCCTCGAGGCGCCGCAACGTCTGCGCATCGGCCTGGCCACCAAAAAACTTGTCCAGCACCGCCTGAAACACCGGGTCGGCCCCCGGCACCTGGGCAAACAGCGTCATCGACGAGCGCAGCTTCAGGTCGTCGGGGTTGCCCATCACGGCGGTGGCGTTGCGGCTGGCTAGCCCCAGCAGCGCCGTGGCAATTGCCACCAGCCGGCTACCCAGCACCGGGTGGTGCAGGTAGGCGGCCGCCTCGGCTGCGTCTTGTATGGCGTAGCGGTGCGCCATCTCGCTGAAGCCCAGCCCCTGAATCTGGGGGAAGATGTACCATATCCAGTGGCTGCGCTTGCGGCCGGCCTGCATTTCGGCCAGGGCCTGCGCGTAGTCGGTAGCCTGGGCGTCGAGGAAGCGTTGGAGGTTAGGTGTGGTGGACATCGTAAATCGGACGTTGAGTATCCAGCCTATACTGGCAATAACTGGCGCGAGTTTAGGCGTAGCCGTAACTCGTGACGAGCCATGCGTGGAGGTTGTACCCCCACTGCCGCGCTAGCGGCAAGCCGGAACCGCACCGCCAGGGCCGCGCTGGCCCGTCGTTTTATGGCATGCACCGCTTCTTCCGAAGAACTGGGGTTGTCCCGCTACTTCGCGCTAGCGGCAGGGCGGTGCTAGGGTAGTAATGTGAAGCAAGCTGCCCGGCCGCGAGCGTGCTGGTACTATAGCGGAGGTTGTACCTCCGCTATAGTACCAGCACGCGTTACGCTGCGCTAGACTCGCGCCAGTTATTGCCAGTATGGCGAGTGGTTTATTTCGTCTTGTTTGCTAAGGCAATCGGCTCCACGTCAACTAGTTCGAGCGACTTCACCATGTCTTTGGTGGTCACCTTATATTTTTTGAAGTGCGGCGTTTGTAGATGGGCTTGGTAGGCCGCGGCACTGGCATATACCTCTAGCACCATCACGTGAGTAGGATTTTCCTTCTCGTACACCGCGTTCAGCGATAACACGCCCGGCTCGATGCGTACGGCCGTTTCCATGCCTTCTTTCAGGGCTGCTTTGTACTGCGTAAGCTGCGCCGCATCTACCACAATGCGCGCCACCCGGACAATCTGGCCAGCCTGCTGAGCGGCGGCCGGCTGGCAGCTCAGCCAGGCCAATAGGCTCACACCAAAACTAGTGAGCAAGCCGTGACGAAAATGATTGAAATTTGCCATGAGAAGGAGTAGTAGGCAGCGTAAAAAAATTAATCACGCCCAGTGTTAATCATGCTACGCTAGCCTGAATGCAGCATTTTGTATAAGTCACTGTGCATTTGTTGGGGTGATTCCACTAAAATATTCTTGATGCCAAGCTGTGCTGCACCTGCTGTATTAGCGGAGCTATCATCTAGAAAAATAGTGCGTTGCGGCTCAGTTTCTAGATAATTAAGCACGGTCTGGTACGCCCGTTTTTCTGGCTTGCGGGTGTTGAGTTCGTGCGAGCAGAACACTTTCTCAAAATGGCTTAGGCTAGCCTGATACTTCACTTTCCAAACCTGCGCGTGAATACTATTCGTGTTGGTCAGCGCCACTAGGCGGTAGTGCTTTTTTAGGTTGTTTAGTAGCTCATCAATCCCTTCGTAGACAGTGAGGTACAGGGCGCACCAGCCCTTGTCAAATATTTCATCGGTGAGTTCGAGGTTAAGGCGACGCGAGATTTCAGCCCGAAATGCTGGGGCTGAAATCTCGCCTCTTTCAAACTCATCGAATAATTCGTCAAATTGAAACCGGCTCTCAATGGCGGAGACTGGCTGGCCTGATGCTGTCGCCCAGAATTGGAAGACTTTATCAAACGACAAGTCAAAAACTACTTTGCCTAAATCAAAAATCAGCGCCTCGCAGGTTGCCATAATTCTACCGCCCCACCACGGGCAATACCGCCGGGCTCTCGTGCCCTTGCGCATCCACGCTCACCACGCCAAAAATGTAGTTATCCTTGCTCACGGCCAGGTCGGCGGTGGTGGTGCTCACCGGGAAGCGCTGCTGCCACTGCGGGGCGCTGGTTTCGCGGGCCAGCACGATGTAGCCGGCCGGGGTGGGGCCACCCTGGGGGGCTAGCCAGCGCAGCTCGGTGCGGTTGGTGAGCTTGGCGGTGAGGACTTCCACCTTTTGCGGGGCGGCGGGGGCTAGCGCCAGGCTGGCCAGGGTAGCCAGGTTGACCTGAGCGGTGCGGCGCAGGTAGCGGTAGTCCACAAACTCGGGGCGGTCGCCGTACACGAGGCCGTTTTCGGTGCGCAGGTCCTGGTGCTGGTGGTTGAAGTTCTCGTTGGTTTCGGTAAAGCGCACGGCCGCGAAGCCCTGCTGGTTGAAGGGCGTGTGGTCGCCGCCGCGCAAAAAGCGGTCGGGGCGGTACTCGAGCAGCACCGCATAGCCGCCGGCGTTTACGTACTGGCGGGCAGCCATTTGGGCGTAGCGGGCGAGCTGGCGGCTGGGCGCATCGTTCTCCGAGCTGAGCTGGCGGCGGGTGCGCGCCTGCTCGGGCGTCTCGCTGGCCGGCACGCCCTCGCTGAACACGCGCAGGTGCAAGGAGTCCGTGATTTCGGGGTCGTAGCCGTGCGAGTTGCCCACGATGTCGTTGTTGAGCATCGCTACCACGTTCCAGCCTTCTTTTTTGGCGCGCTCGGCTAGGTGGCCCGAGCCCAGCAGGCCCTGCTCTTCGCCCTGCACGGCCACCAGCTTGATGGTGCACGGAAACTTCTGGCCGGCCAAAATGCGGGCCACTTCCATCACGGCGGCCACGCCGCTGGCGTCGTCGTTGGCCCCGGGCGCGTCGGCGGTGCGGTTCATCACGTCGGTCACCCGCGAGTCGATGTGGCCGCTCATGATGAGCACGCGCTTGTCGGTGGGGTCGGCGCCGGGAATGGTGGCTAGCACGTTGGCCATCAGCGTGGTTTTGTCCACGCGCTTACCGTCGGCCTTCAGCGTGAAGGTATCCATCTCGACCACCATGCGGTTGCCGTTGGCCTTGCTGTACTTCTTAAACTCGTCGAACACGTACTGGCGCGCCGCGCCGATGCCACGCTTCTTGTCTTTGGTGTCGCTCAGGGTATGGCGCGTGCCGTAGCTGACGAGTTTGCGCACGTCGGCTTCCAGGTTTTTGGCCGATACCTCGTTTACCCAGCGCTGGATGTTGGAGTCGGTGGGCGGCTGTGGGTTGGCGGGCTGGGCTAGCGCGAGGCTAGGAGCACCAAGCACAAGTAAGGGTAGAAACTTAGGGCTTAGCATGGGGAAAAGCAGGTTTAGAGAAGAGTAGAATACTCAGGATTTAGCAGTGAAATGACGCCATACCACGCGGCTCACGGCCGCGATGAGACTTTCGCACTCGGCTTCGGAGGCCGTGGCGTTGGCGACGAAGACGACCACGGCCACGTGCTGCCCGTTGGGCAGCGTGAGCAGGCCCGCATCATTAGTGGCCGCGGTGAGGCCCGCGGCGTTGGTGCCCGAGGTGCCGGTTTTGTGCGCTACCTCGGTGCCGGGCGGCACGCCGGCGCGTAGTCGCTGCGGGCCGGTGGGGCCGGTGGCGAGCATCTGGCGCAACACGGCCTGGCTAGCCGGGGTAAGGTACCGGCCGCGGCCAAAATCCGCGAACAAGCGGCACATGGCGGCCGGGGTGGCCCAGTTGGTATACTGCACGTCCTCACGGCGATGCATTTCCTCTTCGGTGGCGGCGATATTTATAGTAGTCACACCCAGGCTACGCACGTAGGCCTGCACCGCGGCCGGGCCGCCCAGCAGCCGGAAAAGAATGTCGCAGCCGTTGTTATCGCTTTCCGATACGGTGTAGCGCAGCACTTCGCGCAGCGGCACGCGCACATTGCCGCCGGGGTAGTGCTCGCGCAGGGGGCTCCAGGTGTTGGGCAGTAGGTCGGCGGGCCGCAGCAGCAGCTTTTGGTCGAGTTGCAGGTGGCCCCGCGCTACCTGGTGCAGCACTGCCAACGCCAGCGGAAACTTATACACGCTCTGCATGGGCAGGTGCGCGCCCCCGTTTACCTGCGCGCTGTCGCCGGTTTCGACGCCCCGCACGGCCACGCCCACGGTGCCCGCAAACCCCGCCACGGTGCGCGCCAGCTCGGCTTGCAGCGTGCTGCTCGCCGGCTGGTGGGCCGGGCTAGCCCCCGCCGCGTGGGCCGTGGACGCCAGCGGCCCCGGCAAAGTAGTGGGCTGCATCGGGGCTGCAAAGGGCAACAGACAAGCCGAGAAGAGCAGAAATTTCATAAGCAATCGCAAGAAACGACAAACGCCGCTAGTCGGGCAAGACGAGCGGCGTTTGGGCAAGGGCTGCGCGGCGGGGGCGCCTAGGCCAAGCTCATCGGTAAGGAGGCTAGCGTGGCCGTGAGCTGCCCATCGAGCAGGCCCGTGATGAGGTCAGCTTCCTCTTCGAGCGAGCGCTGGTACTGCTGGGCGGCCGGTGTAGTGGGCGAGTCTTCCCAGCGGGCCAGCTCCGACAACGTGTCGAGGCGCGTGAGCGACTGGTCGAGCTGATAGTAGAGCTGCAGCCAGGTGGTACTAGCCTCGGCGGGCTGGCCTAGCAGGGCTAGCCGCAGGTCAAGCATTTTCATCACTACCTCGGCTAGGGTGTGCAGGCGCGCGCGCTCGGCGGTGGAGAGCAGCCGCGGCTCGCGGTCGATGAGGCACAGCGTGCCGATGGCGTAGCCCGCCGCCGTGCGCAGGGGCTGGCCGGCATAAAAGCGCATTTGCAGGGCCTCGGCCACGCCCGGCTCGGTGAGCTGGCAGGGCGCGTGCAGCAGGTCTTCGTACACGGTAGTGGCCTCCTGGTGAATAGCTACCGAGCACAGGCTCTGGCTGCGGCTCACGAGGGCGGCCCCGGCCATGCCAAAATTGGCCTTAAACCATACGCTGTCCTCCTGCACCAAGGACACGAGCGCGATGGGCACGTGAAAAAGCTTGGCCGCCAGGCGCACCACCTCGTCAAACACGGCGTCGGGGGCCGTGCCCAGCACCAGGTAAGGCGCCAGGGCTTGCAGACGCTGCGCGTCGTTGGCCGGAATCAGGGAAATGGGCTCAGGCATCAGAAAGGGTATAGCTCGTAAAGAAAGATTGTGAGGACAAAAAAAGTTGGTTTGGGGTGCTGCGCCGGCGAATGAACGCTGACAAAGCACCTCAAACCAACTTCTTAACAACGTTAGCGCCGAAAAGTCGCTGCCCGCTAGCCCATTGTGTGGTACACGGCCTGTACGTCTTCGTCTTCTTCTAGCTTATCGATGAGCTTCTCGACCTCCTCGGCCTGCTCATCATTGAGCGACACGGTGGTGTTGGGCACGCGCTGCAGGGTGGCGCTCACAATATTTACGCCCTTGGTATCCAGCGCTTTCTGCATCTGGCCAAAGTCGGTGAAGGCGGTTTCAATCACCATGTACTTGTGCTCGGCGCCGTGCTCGTCTTCCTCGGTGGTTTCGTACACGTCCTCGGCGCCGGCGTCGATGAGCTCTAGCTCCAGCTCGTCGCGGTCCAGGCCCTCGGCAGCTAGCTTAAACACGCCCTTGCGGGTGAAGGTGTAGTCGGAGCTGCCGGCCGTGCCCAGCGCGCCGCTGTTGCGGTTGAAGTAGAGGCGCACGTTGCTCACAGTGCGGGTAGGGTTGTCGGTGGCGGTTTCGACCACGATGGCTACGCCGTGGGGGCCATAGCCTTCATACACAACCTCTTGGTAGTCCTTCTCATCCTTGCCGGTGGCGCGCTTGATGGCCGCTTCCACGCGGTCTTTGGGCATGTTCACGCCCTTGCCGTTTTGCATGGCCGTGCGCAGGCGGGCGTTGGAGTCGGGGTTGGGGCCGCCTTCTTTCACGGCCATCACGATTTCCTTGCCGATGCGGGTAAAGTCTTTCGACATCCGGTCCCAGCGCTTCATTTTGCGGCCTTTCCGGAATTCAAATGCGCGTCCCATCTTCCTTAATTATGAATTATCAATTATGAATTATCAATTCGGGGTGGGGGTGAGGCCGAACTGAATGCGGCCGCAAGTTACTAAGCCCGGGCGCGGGCGGCAATCGGCCGCGGGCTAGCCCGTCCCCGGCCTAGCGGGCGGGCGGCGCGGTGGCCACCAGCTCATACACGCCCTTGTTGCCGGTGGGGTAGCCCAGAATGGTGATGCTGAGCCGGCGTGTTTTGGCGTTGTAGCGGTAGGTGCCGCGCTGCACATCCGAGCCCTTGAGGTCGGTGAAGCGAAACACGATGCTGTCGCCCTTAGTCGTGAAGCGGCCCTGCTGCGCAAAAAAGCGCGGGCCGCTGTCGCCCAGCAGCAGGCTCAGGCGCTTGGCGTAGGTGCCGTCGGCGCGCAGGGCTAGGGTGCCGCCCACGCCCGCCACCTGGGTCGGCGGCTCGCCGGTGGTAAGGTCCACCACGGTGTAGGCCGTGTAGGTGTAGGTGGTGTAAAACGCGGCCGGCGGCCCCGGCGCGGGGGATGAAAGTAGCAGCGCGGCCAGTAAGTAGTGGATTGTCATAAAAGAGGGCAGCCTGAAAAAGGTAAGCGGGCTAGCCAGGGCAGCATCATACTACCTGCTGGCTAGCCCGCCCACCATCAAAAATAGCGCCGGCCGCGGCTCAGTGAGTGCTAGCTGAGCGGCCGCTTGTAGCGCTTGGCTTTTTTGCGGCGCCCGCCCAGCACCAGCCAGGCGGCACCCGCTAGCAGCAGGCTCACGCCAATGGCCGCGGCCTGGCGAGGCAGCTTGTCTTGGGGGGCGGGCGGCAGGTGCTCGACGCCGCTGGCATCGGTGCGGGCGGGCTCGTGCAGGTAGCGGCCCTGCTTGGGCAAGTGGTAGTTATCGGCCAGGTGGCGTAGGCCATCGGTGGCCGCCTGGCCGGTAATAACCGGGCCGTGGCCGCAGCCAATGGCGCGCGGCTCGAGGTCGGCCAGTAGCTGCACCGACTGAAAGCACTTGTCCCAATCGTAGTTGAAGGGTGCGCCGGCCACGCTGATTTCGGGGAGCCCCAGCAGCACCGCCGGCACCGACTCGTGGTTGGTGGTGGCAAAGGCATCGGCGCCGAGCAGCGTGCGGTCGGCGAGCCGGAAGAAGGCGATTTGGCCCGGCGCGTGGCCCGGCACGTGCAGCCAGCGCCACTGCACCAGGTGCGGCGGGTGCTCATCATCGAGCGGCAGGGCTTCGGCTACGCTCTCCAGGTTGGGCAGCTGGGTCGGGAAAAACCGGCTCATGAAGGCTAGCGAGCCGCCCACGGTGGGGTCACGCGGTGGGTACAGCGCCTTGGCCGTCACGAAGGGCATTTCCAGCGGGTGCACGATTACGGGCACGCCCCAATGGGCAGCCAGCTCCTTGGCCGAGCCCATGTGGTCGAGGTGGCCGTGGGTGAGCAGGATGGCCTCGGGGTGGGTGCCGGGATAAAACAGCTTGTCGGCCGCCGCGATAATGTCCTTCTCCGAGCCGGGCAGACCGGTATCGATGAGCACCCACTCGCCGGGCGTGCCGGTTTCGACAAAATACACGTTGACAAAGCGCTTGATGCGCAGCTGGTGAACGCCAGCAGCTACCTGGTCCATAGGCTAGGGATAGGAAGGGGAAAGTAAGTTGGGCGAGCATACGCAAAATGCCACCGCTTGGCTGCCCGCCCGAGCTAGCCCCCGCCCCGAAAAAATGGCGCGAAAAATGCACCGCCCCGGCCGCGGTGGCCGCGGCAACTGGTATATTTGAAGGTGCTTTTCTGTCTTTTCTGCAAAAAATAAATGCGACCACTCCTTACTCTGCTTTTATGTTGGCTAGCCCAGGCGGCGATGGCCCAGTCCGACCGCCCCCCCGCGGGCCCGGCCGCCGCGCCCACCCTCGAGTTTATCGAGAACAAGGGGCAGTGCGCGGCGCCGGTGCGCTACACGGCCGCGCTGCCGGGCGGCGGGCAGCTCTTTGCCGAGCGCGATGGCCTGCGGCTAGCCCTGCTCGAGCCCGGCGCGCTCAGCAAGGCCTCGGGCCACGCTACCGACTCGGCTGCGCGCCTGCCCAAGACGGACTATGTAATGCGGGGCCACGCCCTCGACCTGCGCTTTGCCGATGCCTCGCCGGCCACGCACCTGGTGCCCGCCGGCCGCACCGCCGAGCACCGCAACTACTTCCGGGGCAAGGACCCGGCGCGCTGGGCCGCCGATGTGCGCAGCTACCACGAGCTGCAATACGCCGAGCTGTGGCCCGGCGTAGATGCTCGCTTCTACGAAAATGCCGACGAGCGGCTGGAATATGACTTTACCGTGGCGCCGGGGGCTAGCCCGGCTACCATTGGCCTGCGCCACGCCGGCGCTACGCCCACGCTCGATGCGCTGGGCAACCTGCAGCTGGCCACCAGCGTGGGCGTGGTGCGCGAACTGGCACCCCAGGCCTGGCAGGTGGCGCCGGGCGGCGCGCACCTGCCCGTGGCCTGCCGCTACCGCCTCGATGCAGACAACACGGTACGCTTCGAGGTGGGGGCCTACGACCCCACCCGGCCCCTTATCATCGACCCCACGCTGGTGTTTGCCACCTACACCGGCTCGACCTACACCAACTGGGGCTGCACGGCTACCTACGATGAGCAGGGCAACCTCTACTCGGGCGGCATCGTGTTTGGCCAGGGCTACCCGGTAAGTCCCGGCGCGTTCCAGACGACGTTTCGCGGTAACATCGACATGGGGCTGATTAAATATGACGTAACCAAGTCGGGGCCGGCGGCGCGAGTCTGGGCCACGTACGTGGGCGGCAACCAAATGGAGTACCCGCACAGCATGGTGGTAAACAGCCAGGGCGAGCTGCTGGTGCTGGGCTCCACGGGCTCGAGCGACTTTCCCGTTACGGCCACGGCGGTGCAGCGCAGCTACCGGGGCGGCACCACCGGCGACCCTTTCCTGAGCGCGGGCGCCGACATGGTGGTGTGCCGCCTCGCGGCCAATGGCACGGCCATGCGGGCCAGTACCTACCTGGGCGGCACCGGCAACGATGGCCTCGTGCCCTTGCAGACCTACTCTAATATCGTGCAGCTGCCGCACAATTTTGGCGATTCCTTCCGGGGTGATATTCTGGTGGATAAAGCTGATAACGTGTATATTGCCTCATGCACGGTCTCGGCCGACTTTCTGCCCGCGGGCACGCCCGCTAGCTTTCAGCGCAGCTACCGGGGCGGCACCAGCGATGGGGTGGTGTGCAAGCTCAAGCCCGACCTCTCGGCCCTGCTGTGGGGCGGCTACCTGGGCGGCAACGCCGCCGACGGGGCCTACTCGCTGCAGATAGAGCCCACCTCGGGCGATGTGTACGTGGCGGGCGGCACGCTCAGCCCCGACCTGCCCGCCACCGCCGGCGCGCTGCGCGCGAGCCTAGCCGGCAACGTAGATGGCTACGTGGCCCGCATTGCGGCCGATGGCAGTCGCATTATCCGCACTACGTACCTGGGTACCAGCGCCTACGACCAGGCGTATTTTGTGCAGCTCGGCACCGATGGCGGGGTCTACGTGCTAGGGCAGTCGCTGGGCACGTACCCCGTCACGCCGGGCCTCTACACCACGCCCAATGGCCACCAGTTCATTCATAAGCTCGATGCCAACCTCAGCACCACGCAGCTAGCCACCGTGTTTGGCAGCGGGCGCAGCACCATCGACATTTCGCCCACGGCGTTTTTGGTAGATAACTGCGACCGGGTATTTGTATGCGGCTGGGGCGGTGGGGCCAACCAGGCGGGCACCGGCGGCTACCTGAGTGCCAACGTGGGCAGCTACACCACGGGCCTGCCCACCACGGCCTACGCCGTGCAGTCGACCACCGATGGCTCCGACTTTTACCTGGCCCAGTTTGGGGCGGGGCTGAAGAACCTGGGCTACGGTACCTTCTTCGGCGGCTACGCCAACGACCAGTACTGGGGCGAGCACGTGGATGGCGGCACCTCGCGCTTCGACCCGCGCGGGGTGGTGTACCAGGCGGTGTGCACCTGCGGGGCGCAGGCCAGCTTTCCTATTCCGCCGGGGGCCAACTACTACTCGGCTACCAGCGGCACGAGCGGCAACTGCAACAACGCGGCCTTCGTGCTCAATTTTCGGCCCGACGTGGCCGATGTGGGCCCGCCCCAAACGGTGTGCGCCAACTTTGCCACCCCCCTCGAAGGCTCGCCCAGCGGCGGCGTGTGGACGGGCCCCGGCGTGAGCGGCTCGGTAGCTACGGGCTTTTTCTTCACCCCGCCCGGGCTCGGCACTTATGCTCTCACCTACACCGTGGCCACGGGGCTGTGCAGCAGCACGGCCACGCGCCAGGTCACGGCCGTGGCCCCGGCGGCGGTCACTATTGCCACGGTGCTGCCCAGCTCGTACTGCCTGGCCGATGGCGCCACGGCACCCACCACGCTGCTGGTGGGCTCGCCGGTGGGCGGCACCTTTAGCGGGCCGGGCGTGACAACGACTTCCGCCGGCCCGGTCTTCAACCCCAACCTGGTGAGCGGTGTAGTCGACATCACCTACACCTACGCCATGGGCTGCAATGTGCAGGTGAAGCGCCGTGTAGAAGTGGTGCGCGCCACGGCCGGCGCGGGCGCCACGCTCTGCAACACCGTGAGCCCCATTAGCCTGTTTGGTACCCCCGCGGGCGGCACCTGGGCAGGCCCCGGCGTGAGTGGCTCGGTGGCCACGGGCTTCCGGTTTACGCCCTCGGCCGTGACGCCGGGCATCGTGGACCTGACCTACACCCTAGCCGCGCAAGACAACTCGTGCACTGCCACCAGCACCCGGCGCTACGTGGTGGTGGGCACCACCCCGCCGGTGCTCACGGCGCTGCCCTCGCCGCTGTGCGTGAGCAACGGCACGCGCTACCCGCTGGTGGGCACCCCGGCCGGGGGCTACTGGTACGGCCCGGGCGTGGGCGCATCGGGTGCCAGCTATTTCTTTATCCCTAGCCAGGCTGGGGTGGGCACGTTCACGCTCACCTACGTGGTAGGCACCAGCACCGCCTGCAATGCCCAGCGCACGCTGGCCGTCACCGTTACGCCGACTCTGGTGGCCACCCTGCCGGCCGATACCGTGCTGTGCCCCGGCACCACGGCGGCGTTCCGGCTGCGCGGGGCTAGCCCCGCGGGCGGCACCTGGGCGGGTGCGGGTGTGAGCGGCGACGCTGCCACCGGCTTTTTCTTCACGCCGCCCGCTGGGTTTACGGGCCCGGTACTACTCAATTATACCGTAGCGAGTGGCGGCTGCACGGCCAGCGCCAGCCGCCGCGTGTCGGTAGCGCCAGTGCCGCCCCTGCTAGCCGCCTGGGCGCCGGTGGCCTGCCCCCAAGACCAGCAAGCGCCCCTGGTGGTGCGCTTCAGCAATGCCGCGGGCACGGCCGCCCGCTGGGATTTTGGCGATGGCACGCCCGCCGTGGAGGGCGCCGATGTGCGCCACACCTACCAGCAGGCCGGCCGCTACCAGCCCCGCGTGAGCTTGCGCTACCTCAATGCGCAGTGCGAAACCACGGCCCCGCTCGCGGTGGTAGAGGTGCTCGACCAGCCCATCCCGAACGTGATTACCCCCAACGGCGACAAGGACAACCAGTATTTCCGCCTGCCGGTGAGCTGCGAGCCGCGGCTCCAGCTTTTCTCGCGCTGGGGGCAAGTGGTGCACGACGTGGCCGTGTACCACAACGACTGGGATGCCACCGGCCACCCCGCCGGCCTCTACTACTACCTGCTCACTTACCCCGATGGCCACCGCGTAAAAGGCTGGCTCGAGGTGATGAAGTAAGCGCTGGCTAGCCCACGCCAGTGCCGAGAAGGGCCACCCATTGTGGGCGGCCCTTTTTGATTAGTAGTAGGTTTCTAGGTGAAGAAGCAAAAGCTGTTTAGGAAATATCTTTCCCGTCATGCTGAGCGAAGCGGAGCGTAGTCGAAGCATCTTGGCCCGGCACGTTTGAGGCCTGCAACGAAGCGGTCAAGATGCTTCGGCTACGCTCCGCTTCGCTCAGCATGACGGTCAGTCAGCTAATTTGACTTCCTTAACAGCCTCGCCAGTTAAAGCAGTAACCAAGCCTGAAGGGTCATTTCACCGGCAACGGGCGCACGGCGCCGGTAGCTTTGTCAACCTCGAACGCGGCTTTATTCGGCATCCGCTTAGCCCAGTCGGTGCGGGGCACCAGCACTTGCCAGTGCGCATCGACATCAATGATGCTGGCCGAGTCGGGCACGTAGCGTGCGGCATTGGGCTGGCTCTGGAGGTAGCGAGCCACGGCGGCGCGGGCCGCCTCGACGGTGGGGGCGGGGGTGCCGTTGGGCATCGAAATGGCGCTGGGCACGGCCTCGGCGGGCGCGCTGGTGGGGCTAGCGGTAGTGGGCGTGGTGGCCGACTGGCAACCAGCCAGGGCTAGCAGCAGTACGCCAATGGGCAGGGTCTTGGACATGGCGCAAAGCTACCGCGCAAGTTTGCTGCCCGGCCGGGCCACCAAGTAGCCGCCACCGTTGTTATAGCCGCATTCCCGTCAACTTTCTTATATGTCCTCCACTCTTTCCGCGCCGGTTATCAGCCCCGAGCGCCTGGCCGCGGCCTATTCCTACGCCTCCTACCGGCAGCTTATCGACGAGGTGTTGGCCCAGGGCCAGACCACCGGCCCCCAGCAGTCGCCCGAGCTCACCGAGTACACGACCCTGAACGTGCAGCGCATGAATCGCCTCGACAAAACCACCAAGCTGCTGCCCGAGCTGGCCGCCGCCGCGGCTGGCTTGCAGGGGCACTACATCGGGCTGATTATCACCGAAGGCTGGTGCGGCGACGCGGCCCAGATTGTGCCCGTGCTCGAAGCCGTGGCCCAGGCCAGTGCCGGCCACCTGCGCACCGCCTACATCCTGCGCGACGATAACCTCGACGTGGCCGACCAATACCTCACCAACGGCAGCCGCTCCATTCCCAAGCTCGTAGTGCTGCACGCCGATACCCTCACCGAAGTCTTGCACTGGGGCCCCCGCCCCGCCGAGGCCCAGGCGCTCATTATCAAGCTCAAAGCCGAAGGTATGGCCCACGACGACTTCATCCGCGAGCTGCATGCCTGGTACGCCCACGACCGCACCCAGGCCACCCAGCACGAGCTGTTAACCCTGCTGCGCGAGCTTGAGTAAGGAGCGTAATAGGGTAGAGAGATTCTGCGTAATAAAGCTGTTCGGAAAGTCGAAAAACCCAGTAGCCCGTCCTGCTGAGCGCAGCAGAGCGTAGTCGAAGCATCTTGCTAGGGCACGTGTGAGCCATGCAACGAAGCGACCAAGATGCTTCGACTACGCTCCGCTGCGCTCAGCAGGACGAGAGAGTTTCTTGCCAAACAGCCCCCTATTATTCAAACTACTCCTAACTTCATTTACTCAAACGGCCTTTTCCAGCGCGAGCAGTGTGAGTGGCTGGCGCGGGCGGCCAAAGCGCGTGGTATCCGGAAAGGGCTCGCTGGCGCCGGTGCGGCGGTAGCCCTGGCGCTCGTACCAGGCCAGCAGCTCGGTGCGCAGGGCCAGCACGCTCATCTTGATTTTGGCGCAGCCGGCCTGGCTAGCCTGGCGTTCGGCCTGGGCTAGTAGTTGCCGGCCCAGGCCGTGAGCCTGCGCCGCGGGGGCTACGGCTAGCATGCTCAGGTACAGCGCCGGACCCTGGGGCTCGAGGTATACGCAGCCGGCTAGCTGGCCCGCCAGCTCGGCTAGCAGCAGCACGGCGGGCGGGGCGGCCAGCAGGTCGAGCAGCGTGACCGCGTCGATGCGCGGGCCATCAAGCAGGTGGCCTTCGGTGGTCCAGCCGGCCTGGCTGGCCTCGCTGCGGTAGGCGTGGTTGATGAGGTCGACCAGAGCGGGCACATCGGCCGGCCGGCCGGCGCGGAAGGTAGGAGAGGGGGTTGCCACGCCGCAAAGGTAGCCGGTGGCCCTAGCCGGGCGAGATGGTTTTACGTAGGCTAGCCAGTTCATTTTTCCTTGTCATGAATCTTTCCAACAACACGATTCTGCTCACGGGCGGCGCCACCGGCATTGGGCTGGCGCTGGCCCGGCGCTTTGCCCAGGCGGGCAGCCAGGTTATCATTTGCGGGCGGCGAGCCGATAAATTGCAGGAGGCCCAGCAGCAGGTGCCCGGCCTGCACTTCTACGAGTGCGACCTGGCCCAGGCCGCCAGCCGCGCCGAGCTGGTCAGCCGCGTGGTGGCCGACTTTCCGGCCCTCAACGTGCTGATTAACAACGCAGGCATTCAAAACCGCTTTCAGGTGGCTGACCTGCCCGCCGACCTCGCCGCCTGGGAGCAGCAGCGCCAGGAAATCGCCATTAACCTCGAAGCGCCCATTCACCTGGCGGCGCTGCTCGTGCCGCACCTGCGCCAGCAGCGCGAGCCGGCCGTTATCAACGTATCGTCGGGGCTAGCCTTCGCGCCGATGGCCGCCGCGCCCATCTACAGCGCCACCAAGGCGGCGCTGCACTCATTCACGCTCTCGCTGCGCCGCCAGTTGGCCGACACCGGCGTGCGAGTGCTCGAAATAGTGCCGCCCGGTGTCAACACCGACCTCGGCGGGCCGGGCCTGCACACCTGGGCCGTGCCCGTCGATGACTTTGCCGACAGCATCGTGGCCCGCCTCGCCGCCGGCGAGGAAGAAGTCGGCTACGGCACGTCGGAAAGCATCCGGCAGGCCTCGCGCTCCGAGCTAGACGCCCGCTTCCAGCAGATGAACGGCTAGCCGTTTGGCAAGCAATACATAGTAGAAGTAGAACGTCATGCTGAGCTTGTCGAAGCATCTCTACCGCCTCATTGAACGGCGCGGCAGAGATGCTTCGACAAGCTCAGCATGACGTCCTGCTTCTACTTATTCCTAAACCCTACACCGCGCCGCCGCACCGCCAGCAAAAGGCTGCCTCGGGCCGGTGCCCGGTGGCCTGGCAATGCGCGCAGGCCGCCTGCTTGAAACCTGGGCTAGCCGGCGCATCGGCCGCTGGGCGATTGGCCCCGGCCATCTGGGCCGATACAATGCCGGTGGGTACCGCCAGGATAGCGTAGCCCAAAATCATGAGCAGCGAGGCTAGCGCCTGCCCCAGCACAGTGTGGGGCGAAATGTCGCCGTAGCCCACCGTAGTCAGCGTCACGATGGCCCAGTATACGCTCTTGGGAATGCTGGTGAAGCCGTTTTGGCCGCCCTCCACCACGTACATCAGCGAGCCCACCGCCGTGGCCAGCATAAGCACGGCCGAGAGAAAAACCAGAATCTTAAACCGGCTGGCCTTCAGCGCCGTCACGATAAACTCGCCCTCGCCCACGAAGCGCCCCAACTTGAAAATGCGGAATACCCGCAGCAGCCGCAGCGTGCGAATGGCCAGCAAATAGCGGCTGCTGGCAAAGAGCAGCGCCGCCAGTGTAGGCACCAGCGACAGCAAGTCGATGATGCCCAGCAAGCTCAGCGCGTAGGCTAGCGGGCGGCGCACTACCAGGAGCCGGGCCAGGTATTCGAGCAGAAAAAGACCGGTAAAAAACCACTCCAGCACCCGCAAGTATGCTCCAAATACCAGCCGGATGTGCTCTACGCTATCGAGCATCACCGTGAGTACACTCAGCACAATGGCCGCCAATAGGCCAATATCGAAGGCCCGCCCGGCGCGCGTATCCGACTCAAAAATAATGCGGTAGGCCGTGTATTGCCAGCCGGGAGCCGTGCTGCGGGGCTGTAAGTTCATGGCAATAAAACGGCGGCGCGGGACGGCGGTTGCACCCCGCCGCCGCCGCCCGGGCCTATCCAAACGAAACCGATAGATAGGGCAAAAAACTGCGCGCTAGCTTGCAGCCCCACCACCAATTACCTCTCTCGAAGATGCTGCGTACCCTCGCTTCTCACCGGGCGGCCCTGTTGCTGGCTGCCCCGCTAGCCCTCGCCGCCTGCCAAAGCCAGCCCACCCAAACCGCCGACCAGCCCGCCGCTGGCACCGCCGCAACCCCGGCCGACTCCACGGCTGGCAAGCACAACTACCTGGCTCAGCCGCTGATTAGCAATATTTACACCGCCGACCCCTCGGCGCACGTCTTCAATGGCAAGATTTATATCTACCCCTCGCACGATATCGAGACGGGGATGCCGGAGAACGACAAGGGCGACCACTTTGCCATGCGCGACTACCACATCCTGTCGATGGATAGCATCGGGGGCAAGGTCACCGACCACGGTGTGGCCCTCGATACCAAGGACATCCCGTGGGCCGGCCGCCAGCTGTGGGCGCCCGACGCGGCCTTCAAAAACGGTACGTACTACCTCTACTTCCCGGTGAAGGACAAGCAGGACGTGTTCCGCATGGGCGTGGCTACCAGCACCTCGCCCACCGGCCCGTTCAAGGCCGATGCTACGCCCATCGCGGGTAGCTATAGCATTGACCCGGCTGTGTTTATGAACACCGACGGCAAGGCCTACATGTACTTTGGTGGCCTTTGGGGCGGGCAGCTCCAGCGCTGGGCCACGGGCACCTACAACGCCAGCGCCGCCGAGAAGAAGCCCGATGGCGACGTGCCGGCCATCGCGCCGCGCGTGGCCCTGCTCAGCGCCGACATGAAGCACTTTGCCGGCCCGGTGCAGGAAATCAAGATTGTGGACGAAGCCGGCAAGCCCCTGCTGGCCAGCGATACCAAGCGGCGCTTCTTCGAGGGCGGCTGGCTACACAAGTACCAGGGCAAGTATTACTTCTCGTACTCGACCGGCGATACCCACCTGCTGGTGTACGCCGTAAGCGACTCACCCACCGGTCCCTTCACCTACAAAGGCGTGATTATGAACCCCGTGGAGGGGTGGACTACCCACCACTCCATCGTGGAGGTGAAGGGCAAGTGGTACATTTTCTACCACGACACCCAGCTCAGCGGCAAAACCTGGCTGCGCAACGTGAAGGTGACCGAGCTCAAGCGCAACGCCGACGGCAGCATCGTCACCATTAACCCGTAATTAGGCAAAAAGCGTCAAAAAGAACGTCCGTCATGCTGAGCTTGCCGAAGCATCTTGGTCGCACCGCTGGGGTTCCTAATCCCAACGGTGCGACCAAGATGCTTCGGCAAGCTCAGCATGACGGACGTTTTTCGTTAACCCTTACCCTACCTCAGCACCTCGCTGGCCTGCACAAAGCGCACGCCCTGCGCCAGCAGGTCGGCCTTGGCGGCGGCCATACTTTCGGGCGCAATGCCCCGGCTGGCATCCTCCAGCACGGCCACCTCGAAGCCTTCGCCGCGGGCGTCTTTGGCCGAGAAGTAGACGCAATAATCGCTGGCTAGCCCCGCCACGAACACCTGCGTAACGCCCCGCGCCCGCAAGTAGGCCGTAAGGCCAGTGGCGCGGCGGTGGCCGTTATCAAAAAATGCGCTGTAGCTATCCAGGTCAGGGTCAGTGCCTTTGCGGAAGATGGCTTCCACCCGGTCGAGGTTCAGGCCGGGGTGCAGCTGCGCGCCCGGCGAGCCCTGCACGCAGTGGTCGGGCCACAGGCGCTGGGGCAGGCCCTGCCACTCAATTTCTGAAAACAGCGCCTCGCCGGGGTGGGCACTGGCGAAGCTACGGTGCCCGGCCGGGTGCCAGTCCTGGGTAGCCACCACTAGGTCGAAGCGCGGCTGCAAGTCGTTGAGCAGCGGCAAAATAGCGTCGCCCTCGGCCACGGCCAGCGAGCCGCCAGGCAGGAAATCGAGTTGAAAATCGATGAGCAGCAGGCAGGTCATAAGAAGTGAGGTAAGCTTTAGCTTGCTAGGTTAATGGAAGGATACGCAAGGCAAGCTAACGCTTACCCTACATTCACATTGTCCAGTTTCAGCACCTGCGCCGAGTGCGCCCGCACCTCAGCCGTAAGCGCCGCGTTATCGGCCAAGTGCTGGCCAAACGACGGCACCAGCCGCCGGAACGTAGCCTGCCACTCGGGCGAGGCGGCGTGCCCGGGAAAGCAGCGCTGCACCAAATCGAGCATGATGCTGACGGCGGTGCTAGCCCCCGGCGAGGCGCCCAACAGCGCGGCAATCGAGCCGTCGGCAGCCGTCACGACCTCGGTGCCAAACTCGAGTACGCCGCCCTGCTTTTTGTCCTTTTTGATAACCTGCACGCGCTGGCCAGCCGTTTCGAGCTGCCAGTCTTCGGGGCGGGCCTCGGGGTAATACTCGCGCAGGGCCGCAATGCGCTGCTCGGGCGTTTGCAGCACCTGCCCGATGAGGTACTTGGTGAGCGGAATGTTGCGCGCGCCGGCGTAGAGCAGCGGCCGGATGTTGCCCAGCTCAATCGAGCGGAACAAGTCGGCGTAGGAGCCGCGCTTCAAAAACTTGGTGCTGAAGCCGGCGTAGGGGCCGAAAAGCAGCTCCTGGCGGCCGTTTATCTGGCGGGTGTCGAGGTGGGGCACCGACATGGGCGGCGAGCCCACGGCGGCCTTGCCGTAGACCTTGGCATCGTGACGGGCAATTACCTCGGGGCGTGTGCACTTCAGCCACTGCCCGCTCACGGGGAAGCCGCCGAAGCCATTGGCCTCCGGAATTTCCGACTTTTCGAGCAGTGTGAGCGAACCGCCGCCCGCCCCGATAAACACGAAGCGCGTGTAGATTTTGCGGCTCTTACCGGTGGCCCGGTCGCGGATTTTGACGCGCCACAGGCCGCCCTCCTTGCGGCGCAAGTCCTCTATTTCCTGCCCCAGCTCGAAGCTCACGCCCGGCTGCTGGCGCAGGTTGTCGAACAAGGACCGGGTGAGCGCGCCGAAATTGACATCGGTGCCAATGGCCATGCGCGTGGCTGCCACGGGCTGGCTAGGGTCGCGGCCGGCCATCACCAGCGGTATCCACTGGGCAATCTCAGCCGCATCGGTGCTGAACTCCATGCCCGCAAACAGCGGCGAGCCCAGCAGCGCCGTGTAGCGCGTGCGCAGGTACTCCACGTTTTCGGCGCCCCACACAAAGCTCATGTGCGGAATGCTGTGAATAAAGGCGTTGGGGTCGGGCAGCTTGCCTTCCTCCACTAGGCTAGCCCAGAGCTGCTTGCTGAGCTCAAACTGCTCGGCGATTTTATCGGCTTTTGAAATATCGACGCTGCCATCGGGGCGCTGGGGCGTGTAGTTCAATTCGCAAAATGCCGAGTGGCCGGTGCCGGCATTATTCCAGGCATCGGAGCTTTCGGCGGCCACCTCATCGAGGCGCTCATACACGGCCAGCGTGAGGCTAGGGTCCAGTTCTTTGAGCAGCACGCCGAGCGTAGCGCTCATGATGCCGGCGCCAATGAGCACGATATCAGCGGTCAGCGGCCGGGCAGCAGAAGTTTTTAAATCCATAAAAGTGAAGGAACTAGCGCGTGCCAGGGTAAATTTGCACTAGCACGCCGCTATGCAGCAGTTGCAAAAGAAAGAAAGACTGAGAAGAGCTACTTAACAGATTACGAAAAGCGCCGGGGTGCTTAGCAAGGATGGATAGTGAAGCAGGAGGTTGTTATAGCATCGTCTACATCAGTACGGCTATTGTCGAATTTGGGGAAGCAGCCTTGCTGCAACTGCTAAAGCAGTCCCGGGGTTTTAATGAAAAGGCTGGCATCACGGGCGTGCTCATGTACGGGGGCGGGCGGTTTGTGCAGGTGCTGGAAGGCTGCCCGGCAGCCGTGCGCTGCCTCTACGCCCGCATTGCGGCCGACCCGCGCCACGGTCGCCTCGAAAAGCTGGCCGATGGCCTGGTGCCCCGCCGCGAGTTTGCGGAGTGGCACATGAGCTTTGCGCCCCGGCCCACCGGCCTCGACTGGCAGCTGCTACCCGGCTACCTCACCCCGCCCCAGCTGGTGCTGGCGGGCCTGGGCGCCACTACCCAGCCGCTGCTCAGCGAGTTTATGGAAGCTAGCAGCTACCCGGCGCTCATTTAAGGGCCTGGCCCGCGCCAAACGGAAATACCTGCCGCTGCTCCCAGGGTCCGCCCCGGTAGGCCCACAGCGCCAGCCCCGTGCCCTGCACCTCAAATGGCTGAAAGCCAGCTTCCAGCTCGGCCAGCAAGGCCCGCGCCACGGCGGGCTCCACCTTATTCTGCGCCGTGATGTGGGGGCGTAAACTCTGCTGGTCCTGGGCCGACAGCCAGGGCTGCCACTGCTGCTGCAGGCGCCGGTGCAGGGCCGGCAGGTCGGGGTTGGCGAGGGTGTACATCACGCCCCGGCCCATGAATTTCAGGCCCGTGACTTGCAGCGGCAGCGGCGCCTGGCCCGCCGCCACGGTGGCCAGGTGCTTCCTGATAGCTGCTTCCTCCTGGCCTGGCAGGGCGTGAAACAGCGTGAGGTGCGCGCCGAGATAGTTGATTTTGGGCGGAAAATACTTTTTGCGCTGGGCGTCGAAAAAAGCCTGGCTAGCTTCGTCCAGAGTCAGCGTGAGGATAAGGGGCGCGTCGGTCATGGCCCGGCTATACGCAAAAGCCGGCTAGCTAGCCCGTTCCAGCGCCTCAATATCGAGGCTGCAAATGGCTTGCTGGTGCCGCGTGAGCTTGGCCGCATCCCAGTGCCACCACGCCACGGCCAGCAGCCTAGCCACGGTGGCCGCGTCGAAGCGCAGGCGCACCACCCGGGCCGGGTTGCCGGCTACGATGGCGTAGTCGGGCACGTCGCGCGTCACCACGGCCCGCGTGGCCACAATGGCGCCGTTGCCGACGCGCACGCCGGGCATCAGCAGCGCGTCGTGGCCCAGCCACACGTCATTTTCCACCACCAGGTCACCCTTGCTCGGGAAAGTGGCCAGGTCGAAGGCCGCCTCCCAGCCCTGCCCAAAAACCGGGAACGGGTAGGTGGTAAATAAATCGGTGCGGTGGTTGCCGCCGTTCATCACAAACTTCACCCCCGAAGCAATCTGGCAAAAGCGCCCGATGCGCAGCTTATCACCAATAAACGGGAAGTGATACAGCACGTTGCGCTCGAAGTTGCGCACGTCCTCGAAGTCGTCGTAGTAGGTATAATCGCCCACTTCGATGAGCGGGTTGGTGACAATATTCTTGAGAAAAGCCAGCCGCTCGTGGCCGCCCACGGGGTGCCGCGCATCGGGCGAAGGGCCGGTGAGAGTAGGGAAGTCGGGCATAAAAAGAGGGTTTCTTGGGGCCGCAAAAATGCTCCGGATTTTTCGGGTCATGCTCATCTGGCGTCCGCGGAGCGCAGTCGAAGCATCTTGCTCGCCTCGTTGAACGGCTTGCATGTGCCCTGCCAAGATGCTTCGCCTGTGCTCCGCTGACGCCAGATGAGCATGACAAAAGTGTTTTTAGTAAAATATTGGTAATCAATGGTATTTATTGCCGCCAAACGTAGCCTAAAACGACCTTATTCGGCCGCGTAGGCGTTTACTATGCAATGCAGACCGACCTCTTTTTGCCCGTCCTCAACGCTCCCGAAATTGCCCGCCCGCTAGCCCCCGCCGAGGCCAGCGCGCCCCGCACGCACGGCGCCAAGCTGTGGCAGCCCCAGCGCGTGCTCTTCACGCCCGATGCCTTGCAGGAAGAGTACGGCCAGCAAATGCTGGCCCGCGCCCAGGCCCTGAACCTACCCATCGAGCTGCTCAAAAGTAACCGCCTCACCGGCCTGCGCGGGGCCGACGAGCGCGCCACCTACCGCACTGCCAAAACCACCCTGGCCGTGGTAAACGCGCCCGCCGGGGCGCTGCGCCTCCAGCCCACGCCGCCTTCGGCCGATTTTCAACTCAACCTCGCCGAAGGCTGCCCCGCGCACTGCCAGTACTGCTACCTGGCCGGCAGCCTCAGCGGCCCGCCCGTAGTGCGCGCCTTTGCCAACCTGCCCAAGCTGCTCGAAAATACGCAAGCCTACGAGCGCGCCGACCGCCCCGTGAGCTTCGAGGCCAGCTGCTACACCGACGTGCTGGGCATCGAGCACCTCACCGGCGCCCTCGCCGAAACGGTGAAGTATTTCGCCGGCCGCGAGGGTGCCCGCCTGCGCTTCGTGAGCAAGTACGACCACATCGAGAGCCTGCTGGGGCTGCCGCACCAGGGCCACACCCGCGCCCGCGCCTCGCTCAATGCCGAGCCACTGGCCCGCCAGCTCGAAGGCGGCACGGCTAGCATCGAGGCGCGCATTCAGGCGCTGCGGCGGCTGGCGCTGCCGGTGGCGCAGGGCGGCGGGGGCTACCCGGTGGGCGTGCTGCTGGCCCCCATCATGCCGCTGCCCGACTGGCGCCAGCACTACGGCGCGCTGTTCGACCGCCTGCAAGCGGCCTTCGACTTCGATTGCGACCTCACCGTGGAGTTCGTCACGCACCGCTTTACGCCCGGCTCCAAGGAGGTGCTGCTAGGGTGGTATCCCAACACGAGCCTCGACCTCGACGAAAGCACCCGCGCCGTGAAGCGCAACAAGTTTGGCGGCCTCAAATATGTGTATGACTTGCCCACCATGAAGGAGCTAAAGGCCTGGTTCTACAGCGAGTGGCAGCGCCGCTTTCCCAATGCGCCGGTGCAGTACTGGACGTAGGGGTAGTAGCTTCGCGCTCCACGTGAAGCGCAGCTACAATGACTATTGGCGAGTTTTGGAAGTACCAGGCGTTTGCTTATCTAGTAACGTACTCTTTTAACCGAGGCCCAAAGCTGGCTGCCCTCACGGTCGCGGCCAAGGCCTGGTTGCAGCTTACTAGAAAACAATTGTTGACTTCCCCTTCAGCCCAGTTGCCAGAAATACGAGAGAAGCTGCGCCTTTTGGAAAGGACGTATGACCTTGATATGCTGACCTTAACTCAGAACAAGGCTGCTTTTCACATCACGGCTTCGCCCGTTGCCAGCATTGAAAAACACAGTGCGGATGCGTTGGCTCTTGCCACCATTCTGCAAGTGCCGGTAGTTGACCAGATGCATTGGCTGTGCGGTCCTGTCTATCGGGATGCGCTGGCTTTTTACGATGAACAAGACAGGTTGTTAAGCGTCCTTAATATCTGTTTTAGTTGCGACCGGATGGTCACGGATACCGGGCGAGAAATTCAGGCGGATTCTGCTACCTATTCTGCATTAAGTAGTTACTTAACCCAGCTGGGACATCTTATCGTACCGGGTGAACGGTAGCAATTGACTTACTCTCGCTAACACCCGCACCGAAAATCGGGATACTCGGCAAAGCCCGGCGCGGCCGTATCATCTACCCGAATGATGTGGTCGAGGCGCACTTCCTCGCCCGAGGCTAGCAGTGCGTACTCGGCGTGGTCGCGGGTGACGAAGGTTTTGATACTCGTCGTGCCCTGGCACAGCTGGCGCAAGTCGTTGAAATATTGCACGTACACCTGCTTCTTGCGGGTGGCAATGGCCTCCAGCTCGTCGTAGAAGCCGCAGGCGATGGGTTGATAATCGGTAGCCATAGACAAAAGAAAAAATAGCGCGGCGGCGCTTAGTCAAACACCGCCGCGCCAGATAAAAGTTGTGCGTCGGCGCTGGCTAGCCTCGCGCCTTACGCAGCAGCAGCCACGCGCCGCCAGCTACCAGCGCGGCCACGCCGGCTGCCACGGCTACTGTCGGTACTGCCTTCGTCGCCACGACCGGCATGGGCCGGGCGATATCGCCATCCTGAAACGGCTGGCCACTGAGAGCGGCCAGAATCAGGCGGGTGGCCTCGGCCGGCTGGTCCCACTGCGGCAGGTGGCCGCAGTTGTCGAACCAGTAGAGCCGGGCGTCGGGAAACTTTTCGAGCGCCACCTGAGCCTGATTTGTCAGACACACCCGGTCTTGCCGGCCCCAGCCGATAACCAGCGGCGCGGTAATCGAGCCTTTCGGCGCGCCCTGCTGCACTTCGCCGTAGGCTAGGTCGTGCAGCAGCTCATCGAAGGAAGGGCCCTGCGCGTAGGTGCGCAGCTCGTCCAGGGCCACCGGGCCGGGCACCTGCCAGGGGTGGGCCGAATACTGGGCCAGCAGCAGCGTGCGCGTCACCACGTTGTTGGTCAGCGCGGGCATTACCGGCTGCAAGGCGCGCACCAGGTTGATGACCACGTGGCCGGTGTAGTAGAAAAATGGAATCTCCCAGCCCTGCCAAAACCCGCCGGGGTCGAGCGATACCACCGTGCCCAGTACGCCGCCGCGCCGGGCCAGTTCCAGCACCAGGCGGGCGCCCATCGAGCTGCCCACGGCATCGATGCCCAGCAGATTGCGCGCCCGCAAAAATTCCGTCACCGCGTCGGCTAGGGTGGCAATGGTCACGGGGCCGCTCAGCGGCGGCGTGGCCCCGAAGCCCGGTAGGTCCACGGCAATGACCTCGCGCTGCTGGGCCAGCCCGTCCAAAATGGTCTGCCACGAGCGCCAGCTACCCCCAATACCGTGCAAAAGCAGCACGGGCGGGCCCGTGCCACGCCGAATGAAATTCATCTCCATAAAAATTCAGTAAAAATAAAAAGTGGCCTGGCAGCTATCGTATGCCCGTTTTTGCTTTACGGCGAACCCGTTCCAATCGCCACCAAGCGGCCCATTTAAAACG
>JBPBQJ010000044.1:0-43974 GCA_050954765.1 Janthinobacterium lividum
AATCCGACGACTTTACCGGGACGTTTGAATTCAAGCCTCTGGAGAAGGGCTACGGCGTCACGATTGGAAACGCGCTGCGTCGCATTCTGTTGTCGTCGCTGGAGGGCTTCGCCATTACGTCGGTGCGCACGACTTCGGTGCTGCACGAGTTTTCGACGATTGAGGGGGTGATTGAGGACATGTCCGAAATCATCCTTAACCTCAAGCAGGTGCGCTTCAAAAAAATCAGCGACGCTATTGAGGACAAGATTACGGTGCGCATCAGCGGGCAAGACAGCTTCACGGCGGGCGACATCGGCAAGTTTGCCGTGGGCTTCCAGATTCTGAACCCGAAGATGGTTATCTGCAACCTAGACCCGGCCAAAGAGCTGGAATTTGAGTTGACGGTAGCGCGCGGCCGTGGCTACGTGCCCGCCGACGAGAACAAGCCTGCTGACCAGGTTTTCGGTCAGATTGCCATCGATGCTATTTACACGCCTATCAAGAACGTGAAGTACAGCATCGAGAACACGCGCGTAGAGCAGAAAACTGACTACGAGCGCCTGCTGATTGAAATCTCGACCGACGGCTCGATTCATCCTGAGGAGGCCCTGAAAGGTGCCGCTAACATCCTCATTCAGCACTTCATGCTGTTCTCGGACAGCACGATGCAGTTGAGCGGCAACCGCCCGGTAGCGGCCGAGCCTATCGACGAGGAGACTCTAGCCATGCGCAAAGTTCTCAAGACTTCGCTCGGCGAGATGGACCTATCGGTACGGGCCTACAACTGCCTGAAGGCAGCCGACATCAAGACGCTGGGCGAGCTGGTGCAGCTCGATATGGCCGACATGATGAAGTTCCGCAACTTCGGTAAGAAGAGCCTCACCGAATTGGAAAACTTGGTGGAAGAGAAAGGCCTGCACTTCGGTATGGACCTGAGCAAGTACCGCTTGGACGAAGACTAGAATTAGATTGCCTTGCTGGCTGCTGAATCCTTGTTACAAGGAATTGGTGGCCAGCAATTTTTTATAGTTACTCTTTTATTCATCCGCTGCGCCCTAGGGTTTAGGGTTCTAATGAGGTTCTTGCGACCCGCCGTGGTCCTTCTCCGCAAGCGTAGCATCTAACCAATCTGTCCAATGAGACACGGTAAAAAAATCAACCACCTGGGCCGGACTACCGCCCACCGCCACGCCATGCTGTCGAACATGGCCACGTCGCTCATCCTGCACAAGCGCGTAACTACTACGGTTGCCAAAGCTAAAGCTTTGCGCCAGTATGTAGAGCCCCTGCTAACCAAGGCTAAGGACGATACGACGCACTCGCGCCGGACCGTGTTTGCTTCGTTGCAAAACAAGGAGAGCATGAAGGAGCTGTTTGGCTCGGTAGCTGAGAAAATCGGCCAACGCCCCGGTGGCTACACCCGCATTCTGAAGCTGAGCGCTACCCGCGCTGGTGACAATGCTGATATGTGCATCATCGAGCTGGTTGACTTTAATGATACCCTGCTCGAGTCGAAGAACGCTGCTGAAGCTAAGTCGACTACTACACGTCGTTCGCGTCGTCGTGGTGGCAAGGGCGAGGCTGCTGGCAACGAAGCTGGTACTTCGGCTGCCGTTGTGGCTGAGGCCCCGGCCGCTACCACTACCCAATCGGCTCCGGAAGACACGGCTACTGACACGCTGACTAACGGCGAAACCCGCGAGGAAGCTGAGAAGGCTGAGTAATTAGCAAGTATTGCTACTGGAAGGGAGGTGTGCCTAGCGGCGCACCTCCCTTTTTTGTGCGGGCTAGGGTGCGGACCACTTTGCTTGTGCTCAGTCTTTATTTCGAGATAAAATCAAGTGCCGCACAACTGTGGGGGCGCGAATAAGTAAGAGGATGCTAGCCTCGGCTGGAAGGGCCTGCTAGCCTGGATAAACCCGCTGGTGGGGCCGTAGCGAGAACATTATTTGAGTATCATGCAGGAACAGCGACGCTTGGCAGAAGCCAATAATAAGACGGCGGCTTGGAAAAAATTTGGCCCCTACCTCACCGAGCGGCAGTGGGGCACGGTGCGCGAAGACTACAGCCCCGACGGCAATGCCTGGGACTACATTACCCACGACATGGCGCGGGCCTATGCCTACCGCTGGGGAGAGGAAGGCCTGGCGGGCCTAAGCGACGACCAGCAGCAACTGTGCTTCGGGTTAGGGCTGTGGAACGGCGTGGATACCCAACTCAAAGAGCGACTCTTCGGCCTGACGAACGGTCAGGGCAACCACGGCGAGGATGTGAAAGAGCAGTACTATTACCTCGATAGTACGCCCACGCACTCGTATATGAAGATGCTGTATAAGTATCCGCAGCGGGCGTTTCCGTACGAAGACTTAGTGGCGACCAACGCCAAGCGCACTCGCCTGGAGCCGGAATACGAGTTGCTGGATACTGGTATTTTTGAGGAGAACCGTTACTGCGACGTGTTTATCGAGTACGCCAAGGCGAGGCCCGATGACGTGCTGGTGCGCATTACGGCGCACAACCGTGGGGCTGAGGAGGTTACACTGCACGTGCTGCCGCAGCTCTGGTTTCGTAATACCTGGGCGTGGGGCTACGATGACCGCCGACCGGAAATCAGCCAGCCGCAGCCCGGTGTGGGGCTGGCTAGTCACCACGCGCTAGGGCAGTACCAGCTGTACTGTGAGGGCGCGCCGGAGTTGCTGTTTTGCGAAAACGAAACCAACCCGGAACTGCTGGGGCGCCGGCCGGGCTGGGGTGGCTACTACAAGGATGGCATCAACAAATACGTGGTGGAAGGCCGCCGCAAGGCGGTGAACCCAGCGCGCCGCGGCACCAAAGTGGCGGCGCACTACACGCTGACCATTGCGCCCGGCCAAAGTCAGGAAGTGCGCGTGCGCCTCAGCCAGCCGGCGCACGAGGCGCCGTTTGCCGACTTCGACCAGCTAGTTGCTGAGCTAAAACAGGATGCTGACGTGTTTTATGACTGCGTGCAGGAAGGCGTGGCTAGCCCCGATGCGCGGGCTGTGCAGCGCCAGGCCTTCGCGGGCATGCTCTGGAGCAAGCAGTACTATTACTACGATGTGAACCAGTGGCTCGACGGCGACCCCAAATGGCCCGCGCCCGATGGCCAGCGCCGCGAGGGGCGCAATGCCTCGTGGCGCCATCTGCACAACGCCGACATCATCTCGATGCCCGACAAGTGGGAGTACCCGTGGTACGCGGCCTGGGACCTGGCTTTTCACTGCCTGCCGCTAGCCATGCTCGATGCCAGCTTTGCCAAGGAGCAGCTGCGCCTGCTGACCCAGAATGGCTACCTGCACCCGAATGGCCAGATGCCGGCTTACGAATGGAAATTTGAGGACGTAAACGCCCCCGTGCACGCCTGGGCCACTTGGCGCGTGTACCAGATGGACCGTAAGCTCAACGGCGGCCAGGGCGATGCGCAGTTTTTAGAGGCTGTGTTTCAGAAACTCGTGCTCACCTTCACGTGGTGGGTAAATCGTAAGGACCGCGACGAGCGCAATATCTTCGAAGGCGGCTTTCTGGGGATGGACAATATCGGGGTGTTTGACCGCTCGGCGCCGCTGCCCACGGGCGGCAAAATTGAGCAGAGCGACGGCACCAGTTGGATGGCCATGTTTGCCCTCAACCTGATGCGCATGGCCCTGGAGCTGGCCAAAACCAACCCGCTGTACCAGGAAATGGCGAGCAAATTCTTCGAGCATTTCCTCTACATCGCCCACGCTATGACGCTGGGCGGTGGCGGCCAGTTTAACCTATGGGACGAACAGGACCAGTTTTACTACGACGTGCTGCACATGCCCGACGACTCGCGCGAGCGCCTGCGCATTCGCTCGATGGTGGGGCTCATCCCGCTGTTTGCCGTTGAGGTGCTCGAAGACGAACTGCTCGATGCCATGCCCGAGTTCACGGCCCGGGCGTGGTGGCTAGTGCAAAACCGCCCGCACCTAGCCGAGCTGGTGAGCCGCTGGCAGGAGCCCGGCAAGGGTGCCCAGCACCTGCTGAGCCTCATGCGCCGCAGCCGCCTCAAAAGCGTGCTCACGCGCATGCTCGACGAAACGGAATTTCTTTCCGACTACGGTATTCGGTCGCTCTCGCGCTACCATTTGGAGCATCCTTACGAGTACCACACCGAGGAAGACAGCTTTGAGGTGCGCTACGTGGCCGGCGAGGCCGAGTCGGATATGTTTGGCGGCAACTCCAACTGGCGCGGGCCGGTCTGGTTTCCGGTTAACTACCTCATTATCGAGTCGCTACAGAAATTTCACACCTACTACGGCGATTCCTTCACGGTGGAGTATCCGACGGGTTCGGGCCACTTGCACAACCTAAGCCAGGTAGCCGACGCCCTGTCGGAGCGCCTAGCTAAGCTGCTGCTGCGCAACGAGCAGGGCCAGCGACCAGCCTTTGGGCCGGCCGGGACGATGCAAGACGACCCGCATTTCCGCGATTACCTGCTCTTTCACGAGTTTTTTCACGGCGACGACGGGCACGGTCTCGGGGCTAGCCACCAAACCGGCTGGACTGGCCTGGTGGTGCGCCTGCTGCATCAGCGCAGCAAAACGGAAGCTTAACACGCTGTAGTGCAACCTCGCGGCCAGGCACATTGTCTGTTGGCTATAAATGGGCGCGCACCCGACCTTTGCGCCTCACCCCCAGCCGCGTTTGCCTATGGAAGCCGTTGCGTATATCGACATTAATGCCCCGCTGGTAGAGCGGTGCCGCGTAAACGACCGGCAGGCGCAAGCTGAGCTATATAGGCGTTACTCCAAAGCCATGTTCAATGCGGCCCTGCGCATCACCGGTGACCATGCCGAGGCCGAGGATGTGTTGCAAGAGTCGTTTCTGAGCGCCTTTCGGGAACTGAGTGGCTACAAAGGCGACTCCTCTTTCGGGGCGTGGCTCAAGCGCATTGTCGTTAACAAAAGCATTAACTGCCTGCGGCAGCGTCGTTTACAGCTGGTGCCGCTCGAAGATTTTCACCACGACTCGGCGCCGGCCGAGGCTAGCCCACCCCACGCCCGTGAAGAGGCCGAGGAACAGCAATACCGCGCCGACGTGTTGCGCCGCTGCATACAGGAGCTGCCCGATGGCTACCGCGTGGTGCTGTCGCTGTACCTGCTGGAGGGCTACGACCACCTCGAAATCGCCGGTATTCTGGGCATCACCGAGTCCACCTCCAAGTCGCAATACAGCCGGGCCCGCACCCGGCTGCGCGAGCTGGCCCGCGAGCGGGGCCTCAGCTAGCCGACTGCTTTTTGCTGCCGACGTTCTGCTTTTCCCACCCCCGTTAATGGCCGTTGCGCCGGGGTACTCGTATTAGCCCCACGCAATAATCCTACTCCGCTTTACGGCGGTACTTATTCATTATGAAACCTATAAATCGTCATTCACTAGAAGAGTATGCGGAGCGGCACCGGGCCGACTTCGACCTGCACGAGCCCCGGCCCGAGCTGTGGGCTGCGCTCGAAAAGCAGCTGCACGGCGAGAACGCGGCCGCGGCCCCGCATATGGTTATTACCCCTGATTATTCTACGCCGGCAGTGGCCGCGCTGCCCGCGGCGCAGCCTGTCCTGCGGGTGCAAAAAAGTGACCGCTGGCAGCGCTACGGCTTGGCAGCGGCACTCGTGCTGCTGCTGGTAGCCGCCGGCGTGGGCGAAGCCTGGAAAACCAACAAAAACCCGTCCGTGGCTACGCAAACCGCCGCTAGCCCCGAAGCGGCCCACTACGCCGATGCCGACCCGAGCGTGCTGCCCGCCAGCCAGGGCGGCGCCGAGGTCGATGCGCGCCTCGATACGGCCGTGCATGGCATGGAGCGCTACTACATTGCCCAGCTCACCGACCGCAAGACCCAGCTCAGCCAGCTAGCCCCCACGGCCACCGCCGAGTGGGCGCGCGAGCTAGTGGGCCTCGACTCGAGCTACCAGCAGCTCAAGCGTGAGCTGCCCCGCCACCCGCAGCCCGAAGTAGTGCTGACGGCCATGAACCGCAACCTGCAAATCCGCCTCGATATCCTGGACCGCCAACTTGAGCTACACGGCGGCGACCAATCATCGTTGGCTAGCGGCGGTGCCAATGGGGAATACGTGCTGGCCGATAGCCGCAGCATCGCCGATAACCTTATCAGCCGCAATGCGCGCTAGCTGCAACTGGCTGCTGGCCGCTGGGCTAGCCCTAGCGACGCCGGCTAGGCCGGTGCTGGGGCAAACCGCGCCCGAGCACGCCGCCGAGCGGGCGCAAGTAAGCTACTACGTGGCGCCGCCAGGGGCTGGCGGGCAGGGTGGGGGCGATACCCAGGTGCAGCCCGCACAGGAGCAAGCTACGCCGCCCATCGAACAGCGGCGGCGCGTGAGTCGCCGCTTTCGGGTGGCAAAGGCTGGCCAGGCATTTGCCCTCGACACGCGCTACGGCCACGTGCGGGTGAGCGCTTGGGACAAGCCCGAAATGAAAATTGAGGCCGAGCTGATTGCCCGCGCCGAAACTGCGGCTGGCGCTGCGCAGCTGCTCGATGGCTTGGGTGTGCAGTGGCTCGACTACGACGCCCGCACGGGCGGCGTGGCCGTGAGCTCACAGTTTGGCCCTGCGCTGAAGGGGCGTTGCAGCGGCGGCGGCTGCCGCTACGAAATCAACTACACTGTGTGGTTGCCCAGCACTACCACGCTGCGCCTCACCACCTCCTTTGCCGAGGTGCAGGTGGCCAGCGACTGGCAGGCGCCCGCCCAGCTCACGGTGAACTACGGCAGCCTGCGCACCGGTCGCCTTAACGCCGTCGGCAACGCCGTGCACATCACCAACGGCGACGCCACCCTGCCCTTTGCCAAGCAGGCTAGCCTGGAGGCCGACTACGCCCGCCTGCGCCTCGACGCCGGCGAGCAGATTGAGCTGCGCACCAACTACTCAGATGTGGACCTCGGTACCGTGCACGACCTTACCGTGAACAGCCGGTACGGCGACGTGGCCCTGGGCACCGTGCGCACCCTGCGCGGCTCGTCGGGCTACTCGCATTTCAGCGTGGGCAAGCTTAGCGAGGGGCTCGACATGAGTGTGCGCTACTGTCCCGATTTTGAGGTGCGCGACATGGGCGCCAATTTTCGCCAGATAACCCTGGATGGCGGCTACAGCACCATTCGGCTGGGTTTTGCCGAGGCCACGCCCAGCTTTCGCTTCGATGTAAGCACCGAGCAAGGCCAGCTGCTGGTCGATAAAAAGCAGGTGCGCGTGCTCTCTGAGGGCGGCAAGGCCGATGGCATTGCCGACGTGATGGGCATTTACGGCCACCGGGTGCCCGCCCGTGGGGCCGGCAACGTCAACATTAAGGTGCGCTATGGCACAGTGCGCTTCAGCAAGTAATCGGCTGACAAGTATGCTACAACGCCCGGTTGCGCTTTGCGCGGCCGGGCGTTCTTTTGCAGGGTGTTGAAATCCATTTTACTGCTCGGGCTGCTGGCGCTGGCTAGCCCCGCCCGGGCCCAAACCCCGGTTGCTATGGCGCCTTCGTCGCCCCTCACCGCCTACGCCCTGCGCCTGAAACCCGGCGACGACCTGCGCCAGCAGCTCACGGCCTTCGTGGCCGCGCACCACCTCGAAGCGGGCGCCGTGCTCACCTGCGTGGGCAGCCTCACCGATGTGAGTTTGCGCCTCGCCAACCAGGAAAACGCCACCCACTACCGCGGACACTTCGAGATTGTGTCGCTCGTGGGTACACTCTCGGCCAGCGGCGGTGGGCACCTGCATTTGGCTGTGTCCGATAGCACCGGCCGCACGCTGGGCGGCCATTTGCTCGATGGCTGCCGCATCTATACCACCGCCGAAATTGTGCTGGGCGCGCTGCCCGCGCTGCGCTTCGTGCGCGAAACCGACCCTACCTTCGGCTACAAGGAATTGGTGGTGAAGCCGGCAAACCCAGCGGCACCCAAGCCCAGCAAGCACCCCTAGCCACAGGCAGGAGCCGGCGCCTGACTTGGCGCATTTAGCCGCGGGCAGTGCAGTACCTTAGGTGCGCTAGCCTCCTCCTATGAGCCCCACCACTGTCTTCCCGTCCGATTCTACCGCTGCCCAGGCCTTTCGTCGTCAGGTACTGAGCCCCGCCAAGCTGCGGCTCTTCATGCTGCGCAAGCTGCCTATGGCGTGGCTGGCCGGCCTGCGCCTCGTGGCCCTCACGCCAGAGGCGGCTACGGTCACTATTCGGTATAAATACCTTACCCAGAATCCGTTTCGCAGCATCTACTTTGCTTGCCTGAGCATGGCGGCCGAGCTGGCCAGCGGCATTCAGGCCATGATGCACGTGCAGAGTGGCGGCCCGGTGTCGATGCTAGTGGTGGGCCTCACGGCCGAGTTCAGCAAGAAAGCGGTGGGCACCATCGCCTTCACCTGCCCCGACGGGCTAGCCATTGCGCAGGCCGTGGCCGAGAGTCGCACCACCGGCGAGGGCCGCACCGTAGTATGCACCAGCACCGGCCGCGACAAGGCTGGCGACGTAGTGGCGGTGTTTAAAATAACGTGGTCGTTTCGGGCGAAGAAGTAGACAGCTTACCAAAACGCCCGTCCTGCTCAGCAGGACGGGCGTTTTCGTTCTTTACCGTATGGCTCCAGTTATTGCCGACTTTCGGCCAGGTTCTCTTTCGTCAATACGTCCACCATGCCGTCTTCGCTCACTACCACCACCAGGCAGGGGTAGGGCGAACTCTCGACGTAGCGCACGGCCGAGTTGTAGCGGGCGCCGCGCGTGCCGTTGCCGTGCCCGCTAGCCTTGCCGTCGAGAATGACGCCGATGGAATAGCAGTAGCCCTCGGGGTCGAGCAGCACCGCGCCGTCGATGCTGGTGATGAGCTGGGTGATAAGCGGCGTGAGTGGCACCGGCTCGATGAGCGTGCATTGCAGCTTGAGGCGGTCGGCCTCGGCCAAGGCCTCGGTCGTGATGACGAGCAGCGTGCCCTTGGGCTGCTTGCTGGCTTCGAGCACCACATCCCAGAGGTGCGATATTTTATCAGCTTGGTGCAGGTCGAAGGTGCGCTTGAGGTCGCGCTTGAAGCGCAGCTTGTTGAGGCGCGGGCGCGGCAGCGTGGGCAGGCCGTAGCGCGAGCGCAGCAGCACGTGCCCGGCGTGGGCAAATTCCCAGGCGTAGTGCGTCACGAAGTGGATGTCGAACAGGTCTTCGCGGGTGGCGTCGTAGTGGCCCACCTGGCGGCCCAGGGCGTACACTTTTTCGCCGTCGGCGAGCAGGTGCACGTCGTGGCTGGTCATTTCGAGCAACTTGCGCACGGCGCGGTAGTCGCTAAGCTCGGTGGGGCAGGTGAGGGCAAACACCTCCTCGATGTTGGGGTGGCCGCGCTGGGCCAGCAGCAGCCGCCCGATGCCCTCGGCGCCCTCATAGCGCAGGCTCGAAATGGTATTGAGCGTGAAAAACAGCTGGGCCGTGCTAGGGTCGGCACCCAGGGCGTGGGCGGGCGTGTCGAGCAGGCTCTTGCCCGCGGCGCGCAGCAACTCCTCGGTTTCGCGAGGGCGGAAAAGGAAACCCGCGCCGGGCTCGGGCTCGTTCAGCGACTTGGCGCACTCTTCGTTGAAGCGGTACATGGCACCCACCACCAGCGAGTTGGCCAGCGGCTTGCCGTCGGTATAAAAGCGGTCGGGCAGCAGCGACGGGTAGGCGCGCAGCGCCTTGCGCTGCACCCGCAGCACCGTGAATATCAGGTAGCCGTTGATGCGCGCCGGCCACCCGGCGAAGTGCTGGTACTGGGCGCCTTCATCCAATTCATCGAGGGTGCGCTGCACCAGCGCCCGGATGCTGCGGTTTTCGTAGCGCTGCCGCACGTAGGCGGGGCTCATGTCGGCCAGCATGGGTAGCAGCGCGGCCGGCACCACGCCCATTGCCGGGCAGGCTAGCCCTTCGGCCACCAGGTGGGCAAACGCCTCGGCGGACAGACTGCTTTCGGCGGGCTCCTGGCACACGGGCAGGCCGGCCTTGGGGTCGAGGGGCAAGGCCAGCAGCTGCACGTAGGGCTTCAGGTCGTCATCAAGCGCGTCAAACAGTGCCTGCGCAATACTCTGCGCACCTTCGAGGTAGCGCCGCTGGTGCAGCCAGATGTAGTTGGGCGCCCCGGCCGTGGCTAGGGTGGGTTCGGGAGTAGGGGAGAGCGTGAGCAGCATAGCAGAAGGAAAAAAGTGCGTAGGCCGGGTCACGCACGCCGCCAAGTCGTGCGCGCGAGCCTACAGCTGGAATATAACCGGCAACGCCATCTTTTGCTTAATTGGTTTGCCTTGGTACAGGGCGGGCTCCCACTTGGGCGCGGCCTTGATGAGGCGCACGGCCTCCTCATCGAGCCCCGAGCCGTGTTTCTGCACCACGCGCACATCGGTGAGTGAGCCATCGGGCTGCACCATAAACTCGACCGGTACCTTGGCCTGAATGCGCCGCTTGCGGGCCAGGTCGGGGTATTTCTGGTTGGCCGCAATCCAGGTGAAGAACGCCGCGTTGCCGCCCACCGGCTGCGCCGATTTCTCGGGCCGGATGATGTTGGCCCCGCTCGCCGTGGTGCCCACTACCGAGGTGGTGCCGGGCGCGGCGGCTACCGCGCCGGGGGGCAGCGGGGCGCCGGGCTTGGCACTGCCGGCGGCGGGTACTTCCACGGTTTCGCCCGAGCCCTCGGCCAGCACGAAGCTCACGGGCAGGGTCACGCGCTGGCGCACCAGTTGGCCGTGGTTGTGGGCGGGCGTCCACTTGGGGCCGGCTTTCACTACCCGGATGGCCTCGGCATCGAGCAGCGGGGCTATCGGCTGCTTCACCTCAATGTCGCCCACGCTGCCACTGCGCTCCACCACAAAGGTCACCAGCACGGTGCCTTCCTGCTTGGCCTGCATGGCGGCGGTGGGGTATTTTTGGTGGCTAGCCAGGTACTCGGCGTAGGCCTGGGGGCCGCCTTTGGGCACGGCGGGCTGCTCCACGGCGTCGTACACCGTTTTGGGGTCGTCGGCCTTGTACTTTAGCTTGGCGGGTTTTTGGGCCAGGGCCGGCGTGGCGGCTAGCAGCAGCAGGGCGAGCGCGTGCGATTTCATAAGGAATAATGAATAAAGGAAGCTAGCCGCGAAAATACGACTGCCGCCGGGGTAGTACTACTACTGTGCCGGGCTGCTCTAGTGGCCAGCAACCGGGACGCTTTTCCCGTACAATGCGCAATTGTCGTTATTTTTTGCCTTGCTCGGCGGAATATTTGCGCAAAAATTCATCATATGCACATCGAACGTAATTTAAAGCTGTCTTTCATCTGGAATAAATACGGGTGGCGGCCGCTGCTGCTTTTTGCCTCCTACGATGCTTTTATCGGCCTGCTCTACGGGCACTACGACATTCACTGGCTCGATATTCCGTGGCAGCCGGTGGCCATGCTGGGTACGGCGGTGGCTTTCTATATCGGCTTTAAGAGCAATGCCTCGTACTCGCGCTTTTGGGAGGCACGCCAGCTCTGGGGGGCCGTGGTAAACTCGTCGCGCACCTGGGCGGGGCGCTCGCTCGACTTTGTGCGCACGCCCGACGACAATTACGGCTACGACAGCGCCGAAATAGCGGCCCACCGCCGCCTGGTGTACCGCCACATTGCCTGGGCCAACGCCCTGCGCCTGCACCTGCGCCGCCAAACGGCCGAGCTGTGGCAAGCGGAAGTAGTCCCCTTTCTGCTGGACCCCGCCGACCATGCGCTGGGCCAGACTAATAATCCGCCGGCCCAGCTGGTTATCCGCCAGGGGCACGACCTGCGCCAGCTCAGCTTCGATGGCATGCTGACGGAGTACCGGGAAGTGTCGATGGCCGAAACGCTGCGCGAGCTCAACAACCACCAGGGGGCCTGCGAGCGCATCAAAAACACACCGTTTCCGCGCCAGTACGCCTTCTTTAGCTACGTTTTTGTCATGGTGTTTGCCATGCTGCTGCCGCTGGGCCTGGTCGAAGAATTTGACCACCGCGTGGCCTTGGGCCCCTACCACGTGTGGCTGATGGTGCCCTTCGCCACGCTCGTGAGCTGGGTCTTCCACACCATTGAGAAGGTGGGCCACAATAGCGAAAACCCCTTCGAGAACTCCGAAAACGATGTGTCGATGTCGGCCATTTGCCGCAGCATCGAAATCGACCTGCGCCAGATGCTGGCTGAGACCAACCTGCCCAAGCCCTTGCAGCCGGTAAATGACATTCTATATTAAGTAGTAGGCCGACCCTTTCAGCCACAAAAAAGCCCGGATTAGCAGCGCTAGTCCGGGCTTTTTTGGGATTGAAAAAGCCTAGCGGTTGTTCATTTTCTTAATGAAATCGGCCTCGTCCTGGCGGTAGGGCGTGCCGTCGGGGCGAAATACTTCGTGGAACCACTCGCTGGGCTCCGAGCCGTCGGCCAGGGGCGTGTCCCAGGCGTACTTGGTGTTGGTTTTGCCGGCTACCAGGCCCCAGTTGATGGCCGCGATGTTGTACTTCTTCAGCAGCGGTAGCATGTTCACGAAGCGCGAGTTGCGGGGCCTAGCCATGTACTCGGTGCAGATGAGCGGCCGGCCGTGGGTTTTGAGCAGTTCAATCACGCGCTGGTGGGCGGCCACCTCGTCGTAGTTGTGGTAGGTAATCACGTCGGAGTGCAGCGCCTGAAACGTGTTCAGGGCCGTGAGGTCCCAGTTCCAGAGGCCCGAGCTCAGGGGCTGGTCGGGGCGCACGGCCTCGGCCCAGGCAAAGGTGTTGCGCAGCAGCGGCAGCGAGGCGTTGCCCTTGTTGGTGTTGCCCGGCTCGTTGTATAAGTCCCAGAGTACGATGCGCTTATCGTGGGCAAAGCTCGTGAGCACGTCGGTCACGTAGGGCCGCAGCTGCACGAAGGTGGCCGAGTCGTGCGAGGCGGGCTCGCCGGGGTCCTGGGCCCAGCCCGAGTTGTGAATGCCGGGCTTGGGCGCGGGCTGCGGGCCAGCCTTGGGGTCCTTGTTCCAGCAGTCGTCAAAAAACACGAAAATGGTGCCGATGTGGTGCTTGTCGGCAATGGCCAGGTAGTCGCCTACCCGCTTCTTGAAGCCCGCCGGGTCTTCCTTCCAGGCCAGGCTGTGCAAGAACACGCGCATGGTATTGAAGCCGATGCCCTCGGCCCAACCCAACTCTTTATCAATAGTTTGGGGGTCGAAGGTGCTGGCCTGCCACATCTCCAGCTGGTTGATGGCCGTGCTCGGGATGAAGTTGGCGCCCGTCATCCAGGGCCGGGCCTTGTACCAGGCATTGGCCTTGTCGGCGCTCCAGCGGCGGTCGGTGCCCGTCGGCAGGCTAGCGGCGGTGCCTTTTACCTTGGTCTTGACTTTTTGGGCCTGGGCTACCGGCGCACCGAGCAGCGCTATGCCCAGCAGGAGCAGCGAAATTTTCTTCATGGGAAGGGAAAGAGTAGGGTGGAAAATACAACGGGAGGGCTAGCCGCTTACTCGCCCGAGGGTGCGGGCTGCGGCGTGGCCAGGGCCGCTGGCACGCCAAAGTCGGGCGAGCCATCGGAGTGCCAGCCGAAGCGCTGGGCGCGGGAGCTGCGGCCCTCGCACTTGCCATCGGCGGCGGCCTTGGCGTGGTAGAGGAGCCAGTTTTCGCGGCCGTCGGGCGAGGTCACGAAGCCGTTGTGGCCGGTGCCCCACACCCCATTTTCAGCCGAAGGCTGGAAAACCGGCGTCGGCGATTTCACCCACGCGCTAGCCAGCAGTGGGTCGGCGCCGGGCTTCGCCGTGAGCATGCCCAGCGAGTAGTTATCGTCCCAACAGGCGCTGGCCGAGTACACGAGGAACAGTTGGCCCTTACGACCCGCCAAAAACTCGGGGCCTTCCAGAATCTGGCGGCCGCCGCCCTTTTCCCAAGTCAGGGTGGGCGTGGCAATGGTGGTTTCGCGGGCCGCGTCGAGCGTCCAGGGGTTACGCATCGGCGCGATGGCCAGCACGCTCTGCGGCCCCACGTAGGCCGAGTACACAAAGTAGCGCCGCCCGCCGTGGGCGAACACCGTGCCGTCGAGGCCTGAATACTTGGTGTTTACGCGGCCCTTATCGACCCAGGCACCGGTGGTGGGGTCGGGGCTGGCATTCTCCAGCACGAATACGTAGCGGGTATTATCGCCGGCCTGGGCCCGGTCGGTAGCCGTGTAGTAGAGGTACCACTTGCCGCTGAGAAAGTGCAGCTCGGGCGCCCAGATTTGGGTGGAGTGCGGCCCGGCGGCCGGGGGCGTCCAGACTACCGCGCCGGGCTCACTTTTCACCCCGGCTAGGGTCTTCGATTTCCAGAGCGTGATGTTCGCCCCCGTGGTGTTCGTATAGTAGTAATATCCGCCGCGCCGCGTAATCCACGGGTCGGGACCATTCTCTTGCAGCGGGTTAGCAAACGTGCGGCCGGGTGCCGGCGCCTGGGCCAGCGCGCCGGCCGCGCCCCCGAGCAGCAGGCTAGCCAGCAGCGCCGCCCGCTGCAGGTGGCTAGCCCGCTGGGCGCGTCGTGGGCCGCGCGTGGGCGGGCTAGGGGTCGCCGAGGACCAACAGGCGCGGGACAGCATAGGCAGGGGTGGGAAGCGAGCAGCGTGGAAAATCAGGTAAGCGAAGGTAGGGCAGGAGTGTGCAAACGTTTGCACTTTTGCCGCCCTTTTTTCGCCGTTGCCTCGGCTGCTACCCTAGCCGCGCTCGGCGGGCGGCCCATCGCGCAGCGACGAGGCGCGCACAAACAAATCGGGTTGCAGCACCACGTGGCGCGGGGCAAAATGCAGCTCGCGCTCGTCCATCACTTGCAGCAGCAGGCTGGTGGCGGTGCGGCCCATCAGCTCGCAGTGCTGGTCGAAGGACGTAATCTGGGGCACGGTGAGGCGGGCAAATAGCTCGTTGCTGAAACCCACCAGGCCCACATCCTGGGGCACGCGCAGGCCGCGCGCGCTGAGCACTTCCAGCGCGCCAGCGGCCGAAAAGTCGCTGCCCGAAAACACGGCGTCGGGCGGCTCGGGCAGGGCTAGCAGCTGCTCCATGCCAGCGCTGCCGGCCTCCATCGTCATCTCACCGATAATGATAAGCTCTTCGCGCACTGGCAGCTGGTACTCGCGCAGGGCATCTTCGTAGCCCTGGCGGCGGTGCTTGTAGATGTTAAGCTGCTGCGGCCCGGTAAAGTGCGCGATGCGCCGGTAGCCCTGCTCGAGCAGGTGCTTGGTGGCGCGGTAGCCGCCCGACCGGTCGTCGAGCACCACCGCGTTTACCTCGTAGCCTTCCAGGATGCGGTCGAAAAATACCAGCGGAATATCGCGCTTGCGCACTTTCTCGAAGTGCTTGAACTCGCGGGTGTTGCGCGAGAGCGACACCAGAATGCCTTCGACCTGCGCGTTCATCAGCGTTTCGAGGTTGGCGCGCTCGTGGGCCATGTCCTCGTTCGACTGGCAGATGAGCACGTGGTAGCCGGCCTTGCTGGCGGCGGCCTCGATGCCCTTGACTACCTGCGAGAAAAAGTTGCCGTCGATGTGCGGCACCACCACGCCCAGCATGTTGCTGCGGCCCTTGCGCAGGCCCGAGGCCAGGCTGTTGGGCTGGTAGCCGAGCTCCTTGGCCAGGGCTGCCACCCGCTTCACGGTGGCTTCGCTGATGGCACTGTGCCCATTGAGGGCGCGCGACACGGTGGATGCGGAAATATTGAGCTGCCGAGCCAGGTCCGTGATGGAAGCGCGTTTTTTGGCCACGAAAAGAAGGGAGGAAATGAAGCCCGCAGCTAAGGGAAGCGCTACAGTTACCTGCAATAACTTGTGCAACGGGCCGTGCAAAGGTTGCACAAGTTTGGCGTTTCTGGCTAGCGCGAAAGAGAAAATATTGTTTGTGCAAACGTTTGCACAAATGGCTGCTATTTTCTTATCTTGCAGCCCCGCCCGCCTGGTGCCAGCTTTCCAAGGCTAGCCGCTGGTGTGGGCGGCTGCGCTGCGTTTTCCTGTTTGCCCGGCGTGTGCGCCGGGCGGTGCTTTTTCTACCTTTTCCCCACCCAAAACCTATGTCGACAGCTTTACTGTCTGCCCCTGGCGTGCGCCGGTCCTGGACCGGCCTGCTAGCCCTGTTGCTGCTGAGCCTGCGGGCCCTGGCCCAAACCAGCGGCAACCCCATCCTGCCCGGCTACCAGGCCGACCCGGAGATGAGCTACCTGAACGGGAAGTACTACATCTACCCCACCACCGATGCCAACTCGACCGGCGGGCAGTTTCACGCGTTTTCCTCGACCGACCTTACCAACTGGACCGACCTGGGCACCGTGTTCAACCTGGGCCAGCAGACTACCTGGGCCACCTACAACGGCTGGGCGCCCTCGGTGGTAGCCCGCAACGGCAAGTACTACTTCTACTACACCGCTCGGAACAATGCTGCCAATACGCCGTCCATCGGGGTGGCCGTGGGCGCTAGCCCCACCGGGCCGTTTACCGATAAGGGGCAGCCGCTGCTGACGCCCGCCAATACTGGTAATATCACGCAGGATGTAATTGACCCCATGGTGTTTGTGGATGATGATGGGCAGGCCTACATCTACTACGGCGGCTCGAACGGCTCGCGGCTGGCGGTGAGCAAGCTCAATGCCGATATGGTAAGCTTGGCGACCGGGGCGGCGCAGGACATTACGCCCGCCAACTACACCGAGGCCCCGTACCTGGTGAAGCGTAACGGCTTGTACTACATGAGCTACTCGAATGGCTCGTACACCAACGACAGCTACAACGTGCAGTACGCCACCAGCACCACGCCCACCGGCCCCTGGACCTACCGCGGCTCGCTGCTGAGCAGTGACGCGCAGAACTTTGGCCCCGGCCATCACTCCATCACCCAGATTCCGGGCTGCGACGACTACTACATCGTGTACCACCGCTACCCCAACCGCAGCTACAACACTCGCCAGGTAGCCGTTGACCACCTGACTTTTAACTACGACGGTACCATTCAGAAGGTAAACATGACCAACTACGGCGTGGCCCCGCGCCTCGCCAGCGGGCCCTGCCCGGTGAGCCCCACCTTCGCCTCGGGCGCTACCTACAAGCTCCTGCACAAGGGCACCAACCAGGCGCTGGAGGTGCCCAGCAACTCGGCTAGCCCCGGCGTAGCGCTGCAACAGTACACCGACAACGGCAACGACGCCCAGCGCTGGACCATCAGCCTGCAGGCCGATGGCTACTACAAGGCCCTGCACAAGGGCACCAACCAGGCCCTGGAAGTGGCCGGCAACAGCGCCACCGCCGGCGCCGTGGTGCAGCAGTACACCGACAACGGCAACGACGCCCAGCGCTGGCGCCTCGAAAACATGGCCCAGGGCTACTACAAGCTCACGCACAAGGGCACGCCCATGTGCGTGGATGTGGACAATAACTCGGCTAGCCCCGGCGCGGGTATTCACCAGTTTACCGACAATGGCAACGATGCCCAGCGCTGGCAGTTTACCCTCACCGACCTGCCCATCATGTCGGGCGGCGTGTATAAAATCACGCACAAGGGCACCACGCAGTGCCTGGAGGTACCTGGCAACAGCGCTAGCCCCGGCACGGCCGTGCAGCAGTACACAGATAATGGCAACGATGCCCAGCGCTGGGTTATCACGCTGATGCCCGATGGCTTCTACAAGCTCACGCACCGCAACACCAACCAGGTGCTGGAGGTAGCCAGCAACAGCACTGCCCTCGGCGCCACCGTGCAGCAGTACACCGACAACGGCAACGACGCCCAGCGCTGGCAAATCGTGTCGACCGGCGACGGCTACGCCAAGCTTATCCACAAAGGCGCCACCCTCTGCCTAGATGTCGACAACAACCTCTCGAACCCCGGCACCCCCGTGCGCCAGTACACCGACAACGGCAACGACGCCCAGCGCTGGCGCCTCGACCTGATGCCCCAGTCGGCCACCAATACCCCCCTAGCCGCTAACAGCGCCCCTACCAGCGCCACCACGGCCACCACCGCGCCGCTGCTCGTGTACCCCAGCCCCAGCACCGGCCAGGTGCATTTTGTAGTGACGCCTACCCAGCCCGGCCGCGTGGCCCTCGATGTGTATGACGTGCAAGGCCGCCTGGTGCAGCACGTAGCCACCGGCCAGGGCGCTACCGGCGTGCCCACCGAGTACACCCTCGATGGCAGCGCCTGGGCCGCTGGCATCTACACCGTGCGCCTCACCACCGCTGGCCACACCACCCACGCCAAGCTCGTGCTGGTGCACTAGCCCGCTAGGGTCAGCCGCAACAGAAAGCCCTTGCTACGTGCGTAGCAAGGGCTTTCTGTTTGTGTTGTGTCGAATTATAAAAACACGTTCGTCATGCTGAGCAAAGCGAAGCATCTTGCCCTTTTTATTGGGCGAGTACCCTAGCGGTGCGACCAGGATGCTTCGCTTTGCTCAGCATGACGGACGTATTTTATGGCGCCGATACCTCACTCATTCGTCACCTCGAAGCGCTCGAAGGTGGCCGTGGCCGACGCGGGCCCCTGGGCCACCACGCCCACGCGCACGCCACGGTCCCAGGGCGGCAGAAACTGCCCGTCGGCAGTTTGGCCGGCGGGTAATAGCTCGGTCCAGATGTGGCCGTCGGGGCTGTAGGCGAAGCGGTAGTGGCTGCCGCCCTGGTCGTGCACGCGCAGGTGCAGGGCAGCGGTAGCGGGCAGCGCGGTTTCGGCCAGGGTGCGGGTTTTGCCATCGCGGCGCTCCTGAATTTGCAGCTTGCCATCGCCGGCCAGCAAGCTCAGCGCGTTGCTAGGGTCGCCGAGGGCGGCCAGGCCGGCGGTGGTGCCGGCGGGCAGGCTAGCCGGGTTGAGCAGCGTAGTGGTAGCCGAATAGTTGGCCGCCAGCGTGGCGCGGCCCAGCGCCGCGCCACCCTTGTCGGGCCGGGCGGTGAGCTGCAACCGGCCGTTTTGCAGGGCAAACTGCGGCTTTTCTTCCACCGGCCACACCCAGCTGGGGGCCAGCGCGGCGCTGGTAAACTCGTCGGCCACTACGCCCGGCGCGGGCGCGACGGCCGTGGGCGTGCCCTGATTATTCAGAAACTCGGGCCAGCCAGCTGCCGTCCATTTAAACTCGCTGAGCACGCCCTGGCGGCCCACGTACTGCATGCTGCCGGTTTGGTAGGCGTGGTGCAGCATATACCAGTGGCCCTGGCGCTCGATGGCCGTGCCGTGGCCGGGGCAGGTCCAGGTGTCGTTCTTGGTAAGAATAGGATTGCGGTCGTACTTCTCCCAGGGGCCCAGCAGGTTTTTGGCCCTAGCCACGCCGGTGGCGTAGGTGCAGCCCGCCCCGCAGCAGCCATTGGCTGCGTAAAACATATAGAAATAGCCGCCGTGGCGCACCACGCTGGGGCCTTCCACGAGGTTGCCCTCCCAGGCGGCGGTGTTGCGGAAAAGCTCGGTTTTCTCGCCCACCAGCTGGGTGCGGTCGGCGCTCAGGCGCTGCGCCCAGATGGGCGTGGGCTTCTGCACGCTGTTGCCGTCTTCCTTCCAGAGGAGGTAGGGCTGGCCCTTTTCATCCTGCATCGGGAAGCCGTCGATGCTGCCGTCGGGCTGGCCCACCAAGGGGCCGTGGTCTTGGTAGGGGCCCTCGGGGCGGTCGGCGCTGGCCACGCCCACGGCCAGGTTGCCGCCGCGCTGGTGGGCCGTGTAGAAGACGTAGATTTTGCCATTGGCATCGTGGCTAATTTCGGGCGCCCAAAAGTAGTAGTCGGCCCAGGCCGGCCGCTCGCCCGGAAACACGTGCCCCACCAGGCTCCAGTGCTGCAAATCAGTCGATTTCAGCAGTGGAAACGTCGGGCCCCAGTTCGAAGAAGTGGCCGTGGCCCAATAGGTGTTGCCTACCTGCGTCACCGATGGGTCGGGGTAGTCGCCGGCCAGCACGGGGTTGGCGATGACGGTGGGGGCTAGCGGGCGGGCCGGCGCCGCCGAGGCAGCGCGCTTGACCTTGGTTTTGACCTTATTCGGAGCCTGGCCGGTGGCCAGCAGGGGGGCGGCCCCTAGCAGGGCCAGCACTACAGAGGAGCGGTAAAAAATATTTAGCGACATAAGCTAGAATGAGGAAGGTAGCAGCTACGCTAGCGCCTGGGCTTGCGGGCCCGCCGCGCACTCGTCGGCCTAGGCAACGGCGCGGTGTGGTAATACGCGTGGCAGGTAGCGCCGTCAAACTTAAGGGCTACCTCCAGCACCGTAAGGCCGTCAGCGCCGGGCAGCAGCTGCGAGCTGTAGTTGGGGCAGGGGTTGTCTTTGGCTTCAGGCACCGGCACGGGAGCGAGCACTTCGGTCCAAAGCCCCTGGCCACCTGTGTAGTTCACCATGTATACCTGGCCGTTGGCAGGGGCTACGGCATTGTCGGCATTGTTGAGCAGCAGCTGGCCGATGGCCAGCACCTGGCCCTGGGGGTTGCCGAGCTGCGGGGCCCAGGCCACGGTAGGCGCGTGGGCAAAGTGGTGCCCCTGCGTCGATTCGATGCGCTGGCCGGGGTCGGTGGGGTCGCCCCAGCGCACGCCATCGGGCGAGGTGCGCAGGTAGGCGTCGCAGCCCAGGCCGCAGATTTCGTAGCTCATCACGTAGCTGCCGCCGGGCAGGCGGCGCACAATGGCCATGCCCGGGCGCAGGTGCCCATCGGCCTTGCCCACGTCGATGACCTCGGGCCCCCAGATCAGGCCGCCATCGGCCGACACCTTGTGGGCGAGCAGCTGGTTGTAGCCCTCGGCCTTGTGCTCCTCGCTTGAGTAATAGACCACCAGCCGGCCTTGGGCATCGAGGATAAACTCGGGTTCCCAGAGCCCGATAAAGCCGCTGACCGGCGTGCTGAAGTACGCCCACGTTCGGCCCCCGTCGAGGCTGCGGTGCAGCCGAATGCTGCACGGCCCGCGCCCGCCCTGGTCGGTACCCACCGAGGTAGCCCAAAACAGCGTGCCGGCCGGTGTGGCGCCCAGCGCTTGCGGCACCTCGTAGAGCCCGCTACAGCACATGCGCGGCGGGGTAGTATCTACTACAGCGGTGAGATGCTGCCAGGTTTTGCCATTGTCGGGGCTTTCGTAGATGGCCCCGGCGCGGCCGGCATCGAAGCTGGCCAGCAGCCGGCCCGCCCGGGCGCCCTGGGTAAGGCGGATGACGCGGGGGTAATAGGTGGGCCGGCTCAGGTCGAGGGCAGTTTGGGCGCGGGCGGGGCTAGCCAGGGCCAGGCAGGTCCCCGCCCCGGCCAGGTAGTAGGCGAGCTTTTTCATTAGGTAGCGGTTGAAAGCACCAGGCAGACTACTCACCCGCCGGGCGCGGCAAGGGCACGTTGATGGCGGCCGGCGTACCAAAATTGGGCGTGCCATCGGCGTTCCAGCTAAACTTCTGGATGCGCGGGTTGCGGTTGTCGCCGCAGCCCTGGCCCACCAGGCTGTTAGCGTGGTAGAGCAGCCAGTCCTCGCTGCCATCTTTCGACTTGAAAAAGCCGTTGTGGCCCGGCCCGTAGGCGCCGCTGGCCGCGCTGGTGGAAAAAACAGGGGTGGCCGATTTCGTCCAGGCACTGGCATCAAGCGGGTTGCCGCTGCTGCTCATGCTCAGCATTCCGAGGGCATAGTCATCGGTAAAGCAGTGGCTAGCCGAGTAAATAAGAAAGGTTTTGCCGTCGTGCTGTAAGATTTCGGGGCCTTCGTTAACGGGCAGCGGGCCCGATTTTTCCCACGTATACTGCGGGCTGCTGAGCTCCACGCGGGGGCCGGTGAGGGTCCAGGGGTTGCTCATCTCGGAGATGTAGATGCGCTGTGTATCGTTGGTATCCGTGCTGTGGCCCGACCAGAGCATATACCGCTTACCGCCTTGCTCGAACACCGTGCCGTCGATGGCCCACTTGTCTTCGGTAGGGTTGTAAATGCGGCCCTTTTCCGCCCAGGTGCCCTGGGTGGGGTCGGCGCTGGCATTTTCGAGCACCCACAGGCGCTGGCCGCCGCAGCAGCTGCCCGGCCCGGCCGTGAAGTAGATATACCACTTGCCATCGAGAAAATGCAGCTCAGGGGCCCACACGTCGTGCGAGCTATTCGCATTGGTGGGGCGCCAGGCTACTACAGCGGGGCTAGCCGACAACTCGCTCATCTTGGCCGTTTTACGAATGCGCACGTCGCCGCCCGTTGTGCTCAGGTAGTAGTAAAACCCGTCCTTCTGGTACACCCACGGGTCGGGGCCCGAGGTCAGCAGCGGGTTACTGAAGGTGGTGCTAGCCGTGGGCGGCGCGGGCGTGGGCGTAGTGGCCGAGCCCGTAGACACATTTTTCTGGCAGCCTTCCAGGCCCAAACTCAACGCCAACCCTAGGGCGGCAACGCGTATATACTGCATGATTTTAAAAGTTAAGAAGTTGCCAGCGACTTAGCTAGTGCCGCTAACGCGCTACTACCAGCTTGTGCGTAGCCACGGCCGTGGCCGTCGCAATGGTGACTAGGTAGCTGCCGTTGGCCAGCTCGGTAGTGCCGGGCAGGGCCTGCGGCCCCGCTCCGTGCAGCGTTTGCTGCTGCACCAGCCGCCCCGTATTATCCCGCACGCTGATAGTGGCCGCCGTAACGTCGGGGCCGAGGTCCAGCGTTACCGGGCCCGCCGTGGGGTTGGGGTAAGGCGCGAGGCTAGCCGAGGCCGAGGTAGTTGCGGGTACTGCCGCCAGCAAGCGCGCCCCCGAATAAATGATGGTTTGCGCGCCGAGCTTGTTGTTGGCCCGTTCGTTGTTGGTGAAGGTCATGTGGGTATCGGCATACTGCGTGAAGCGCTCCAGGATACCGTAGCCGTCGTTGTTGTTGAAGTGGTTGTTGGTCACAATTACCCCGTCGCAGCCGCCGATGTTATTCTGAAACGTGAGCCCGCTCTTGTAGTGCGTATAGTCCACGGTATTGCTGTCGAAGCGCGTGCCGTTGGTGGCGTCGGTGCCGATGCCGCCCACGCCCCGGTTGCCGGTGTTGTTGAGGTGCACCCAGTTGTTGTACACATAGCCGTTGTGGCTGTAGATGTCCATCGTCAGCCCCTCGGCCCCGTTCTCGTAAATCTGGTTGTCGCGGATGGTGCCGTCGGTGTGGCGGCTGTTCGACACGCCCACCATGTAGTTATAGTACACCTTGCAGCCAATCACCGTATTGAGCGCACATACCGTGTGGCCGCCGTCGAGCAGGATGCCCGCGCCCACCGCCGCCGAGTTGCCGCAGTTGTGCACGCTGCTGTTCGACACCGTGTTGTGCTGCCCGTAGATGATGATGCCCGCCTCGGGCAGGTTGCCGCCATCCAGCTCCAGCAGGTCGATGGTGTTGTAGTTGCCCGTTATCTCAAACGCGGCGGCATTGTAGGCGTTTTGCGCCTTGCGCACCACTGCGCCCGCTTCGCCCCTGATAGTGATGCTGTTCTTGCCCGCCGGCAACTGGATAGGCGTGGTGACATAGTGGCTGCCCGCCCGCAAAATAATAATATCTCCGGCCTGGGCCTGGTTCACTAGGGTCTGAAAGGCCGAATTGCTGCTAGGCGCACTTTGGTAAAAAGTGGTAGCATGGCTGGCAGTAGCACCGAGCGAAAGGGCAGCGGCCAGGAGCGTAGCGAAAAAGTTTTTCATGGAAGTGGAAAGGAGTGGGTGGGAAAAGAAGAACTAGCTGATGCCCCAGAAACGAGCCTAGCAGGCTATTAATGGGCCACTATCAGCTTGCGCGTAGCCACGGCCGTGGCCGTAGTAATGGTAACCAAGTAGCTGCCGTTGGCGAGGTCGGCGGCGCCGGGCAGGGCTAGCGGGCCGCGACCGCGCAACGTCTGCTGCCGCAGTAGCCGGCCCGTATTATCCCGCACGCTGATGCTGGCCTCCGTAAAGTCGGCGCCTAAATCCAACTGCACCACCCCGGCCGTGGGGTTAGGGTACAGCGTGAGGCTAGCCACTGCAACGGTGGCAGAAGCCGTGCCCAGTGCGGTGCGGTCGGCGTATAGGATGGCCTGCGTACCCAGCTTGTTGTTGACCCGCTCGTTGTTGGTGAAGGTCATGTGCGTATCGGCATACTGTACGAAGCGCTCCAGAATGCCGTAGCCGTCGTTGTTATTGAGGTGGTTGTTGGTCACAAGCACGCCGTCGCAGCCGCCGATGTTATTCTGAAAGGTCAGCCCACTCTTGTAATGGGTAAAGTCGATGGTGTTGTTGTCGATGCGGGCGCCATTGCTGGCATCAACGCCCACGCCGCCCACGCCGCGGTTGTCGGTGTTGTTGAGGTGCACCCAGTTGTTGTACACGTAGCAATTGTGGCTGGCAATGTCTACTGTCAGGCCTTCGGCCCCGTTCTCGTAAATCTGGTTATCGCGGATAATGCCCTCGGAGTGGCCATTCTGCGAGATGCCCACCATGTAGTTGTAGTACACCTTGCAGCCAATCACCGTGTTAAAGGCGCACACCGGGTTGCCGCTGTTGTGCAGCAAAATGCCCGCGCCCAGGGCCGCCGCGCTGCCGCAGTTGTGCACGCTGCTGTTCGACACCGTGTTGTGCTGCCCGTAGATGAGAATGCCCGCCTCGGGCAGGTTGCCACCATCCAGGTCAATTAGGTCGATGGTGTTGTAGTTGCCCGTTATCTCAAACGCGGCGGCATTGTAGGCGTTTGGGGCCTTGCGCACCACCGCGCCTGCTTCGCCCCGGATGGTAATGCCATCCTTACCCAGCGGCAGGCGAATGGGCTCATTCACGTAGTGGCTGCCCGCGCGCAAAACAATAATATCGCCCGATTTTGCTTGGTTAATGAGTGTTTGAAAGGCCGAGTTATCGCTCGGCGCAGCTTGGTAGAAAGTAGTGGCGTGGCCGCCCAGCGACGCGAAAGTCAGTCCAACTAGGGCAAGCCTTGAGAATAGGTTTCTCATAAGTAAGGAATGGGTGGGAAAGAGTGTGCGAGCCATCAATAAAAAGCCGCCGGAAATTCTGTGATTCCGGCGGCTTTTAGGCGGTAATTAGCTGCTAAGTAAAATTTAAAGTACTTAGTAGCCAGGGTTTTGCTTCAGGGTTTGGTCGGCCGTGAGGTCGGTGCGCGGAATCGGGAGCAGCTCCGACTTACCAATGACGAAGTTCACGAAGTCTTCGTCGTGGCTAGGCACTTTCAGCTTGTCAAGCTCGGTCTGGCTCTTGAGCAGGCCCCAGCGGTTGAGGTCCAACCAGCGGGTGCCCTCACCGGCTAGCTCCGCCACGCGCTCGTGCATAATCTGGGTGCGCATCCCGGTCTGGCTAAACGTAGCCGCAAGCGGCGTTAGGTTCACCGAAGGGCGCTGGCGCACTTGGTTGATGAGCGGCACGGCATCGGCCGTTTGGCCCAGCTCGTTGAGGGCTTCGGCCTGCATCAGCAGTATGTCGGCGTAGCGAATAACCCGGAAGTTGATGCCCGAAAAGTAATTTTCGAAATCCTGCGTGCGGTCATCCTCATACTTGTGCCAAAAGTTATCCGTAATCGGCACTTTGCGGGCCTCGTAGGTTTGGCCAAACAGCAGCATGGGGTAGTGAAACACCGTAATGTCGCGGCGCGGGTCCACGTCGCCGGTCACGGTCTTCTCGCTAATCTCGGTCAGCAGCCAGGGCCGGGCACGGCCGTCGGTCCAGCCAATGCCGGGAGGGCCAAAAAACTGCGGCCGCTCGAAGCCTTCGCTAGCCCCGGCCACATCCTGCCCACCGCCCTGGTTGACGCTGGAGAACTGCACCTCGAACAACGACTCATTGTTGTTTTCGTTAGCTATCGTGAAGTTATCCAGGTAGTTCGGTACGAGCGAGTATTTCTTGGAGTTGATGATAGTGGTGAACAGCGCCGAGGCTTCCTGCCATTTGCGCTGCTGCATGTACATGCGGCCCAGCAGGGCCTGCGCCGAGCCCTTGGTGGCGTGGCCAATGTCGTTGTTTACCGGTAGGTCGGTGATAGCGGCCTGCAAGTCGGTAATGATTTGCGCCTGGCCCTGCGCGATAGTGCCTTGCGCGGCCTTGGTCGAAACCGTGGAGGGGTCCAGAATCAGCGGCACGTTGCCGAAGTGCGTGACCAGGTTGAAATAGAACAGCGCCCGCAAAAAGTGGGCTTCGGCCAGAATGGTTTTTTGCGCCGTAGCGTCCATGCCTTTGATGGCCGGCACGTAGGCCAGAATCTGGTTGCAGCGGAACACGCCGCGGTAGTGGTCTTCCCAGATTACGCGGGTCGGCTCCAGGTTGTAGTCAAACTGGATGAAGCGGGTGAAGTTGGCCAGGTCCGTCCAGGGGCTCAGGCTGTAGCCTTCATCCGAGCGAATGTCGTTGGCAAAATGCACCCAGCGCGCGAAGGTGCCCGGAAATTGCAACGCCGAATAGGCAGCCGTGAGGCCCGCAGTTGCGTCGGTCTGAGTTTGCCAGAAATTGCCGACCGTGGGCTGATTCGGATTTACCTTATCCAATAGGTCCTTTTGGCAACTGGTCGAAAGAGCCAAGGCGCCCAACAGGGCTACTGTGGTACGCTTATAGATATTCATGAGCTAAGTAGTGAAGAGTGGGTGGGATACCGAGCCGAGTAAAGGAGTTAGAAGCCAAGCTGCACGCCCCCGATGAAGGTGCGTAGGTTGGGAAAGGCGTTGTAGTCAACCCCCCGCTCAAAGAAATTGCCATTCACAAACTCGGGGTCTGGGCCGCTGTAGTTGGTGATAGTGAACAGGTTTTGCGCCGTCACGTAGATGCGCAGGCTGCTAACCGCTTTGGTTCTAGCCATCATATCTTTCGAGAAGGTGTAGCCCAACGTGATATTCTTCATACGGGCATAAGAGCCGCTTTCCAAAAAGCGCGAGCTGCCACGGGCATTGGAGGCCGCAGCGGCTTGCAGGTTGCCGGTAGCCCCGCCCGACTGCAACGCCCGGGGCGTGGTAGTAGAGTGGTTGTCGGGCGTCCAGGGCTGAAAATCAGCCCGGAAGTTGCTGGGGTCGTCGGTGCGGTCCATCGTGGCCCGGGCCACGTTAAATACCTGGTTGCCACCCGAGCCCTGAATCAGGAACGACAAGTCCAATCCTTTGTAAGCCGCGTTGGCACTGAAGCCGTACTGGATTTTGGGGATGTTGGTATCGTAGTAAATCCGGTCATCATCGTTGATTTGGCCGTCGCCGTTCGTGTCACGGTAGCGCGCATCGCCCGCATTGGCGTAGGGTTGGATAACCTTGCCATCGGCCGACTTGTAATTATTCACCTCATCCTGGGTCTGGAAAACCCCGTCGAAAGGAATCAGGAAAAAGGCTCCTACCGGGTGGCCCACCGCCGTTTGGGTAGCGCCACTGCCGATAACCTGGCCTTCCTGCGAGAGTTGCAGCACCTGGTTTTTCACGGTCGAGATGTTGGCCGATACACCGTAGGTGAAATCACCTTTGGTCTGCTGATAGGCCGCTTGCAGCTCAAATCCTTTGTTCTGGATGTTGCCGATGTTGGAGAAAGGATTGCCGCCGTAGTTGCCGAGGTAAGAGGCTAGCGCGGGGTTCACCAGGGCGTCTTTCGTAGTCGACACGTAGTAGTCGGCCGACAGCGTAATGCGGTTGTCAAGGAAGCCGAAATCCAGGCCGTAATCAGTCGTGTAGCGCGACTCCCACTTGATGCCCGTGCTAGGCAGGGCCGTTTGAATCTGACCATTTATTACCGTCACGCCCCCAAACGGGTAGTTCACGTTCTGGTTGATGGTGCCCTGGTAGAGGTAGGGGTTCGGCAGGTTGTCGTTGCCGTTTACGCCGTAGCTAAAGCGCGCCTTCAGGTTGCTCACGTAGGGCGTCAGGCCCTTGAAAAACTCTTCTTCGCTAATGCGCCAGCCCACCGAGCCGGCCCCGAAATTAGCGGCCCGGAAGGCGGGGTCGAAGCGCGACGAGTAATCGCGGCGAAAGCTGCCGGTGAGCAAATACCGGTTTTTGTAGTCGTATACCGCCTGCGAAAAATAAGACCGCTTAGACCATTCAAACACCTCGCCGAACACGTCTTTGGTACCCGTGCCCTGGCTGATGAGGTAATTATTCTGCGAGCCCGGAGTGTTGCTGACAAAGCTGCGGGCGATGGCGTCGGCGTAGGTGTTTTTATTGCGCTGCTCCGAGTAGCCCAGTACTACGTTAACGCCGTGGTCGCCGAAGCGCTTATTGAAATTGAGCGTGTTTTCGGCGAGCAAGAAACTGTTGTCGCCGCGGCGCTCGTCGAGGAAAGAGGGGTCGCTGGGCGCATTCTGCGAGATGCGGCCCGAAATGCGCGAATGGCGGTCGGTATAGTCCAGGGACTCTACGCCCACGTTCAGGCGGTACGAGAGAAAATCAAAGAAAGCATACTCGGCCTGGACGCTCCCCTGAATACGATTGTTGTACTGGGTTTGCGTTTCCACGTTCTGGCTAGCCACCGGATTGGTGCCAAACGTGTTAGCCGCCGGCGAGCCAATGCCGTAGCCCGCCTTCTCGGTGGGGTCATACACCGGAATGGTGGGCAGCAGGCGCACGGCATCCTGGAATGGCTGCCCGTTGGCCAAGGTGGTAAAGGCGTGGGCCAACTGCACCGATTCGTTGATTTTGAAACGGCCGTAGGTCAGGCCCGAGTTGAGGCGCAGCGTGTAGCGCGTGAAATCGGTATTGATGAGTGCACCCTTCTGCTTGAACGCATCGCCCGAAATCAGAAAGTTGGTGCTGTACTTGTCGCCCGTTGAGCCTCCCGCCAGGTTGGCACTGTAGTCTTGCACGGTACCCGTTTGCAAGATGGCATCCTGCCAGTCGGTATCAGCATATTTCTCCGGGTTCAGCACTGAGGCTTGAATCTGCTCCGGGTGGTAGTTGGGCCCGTAGCCGGCATTAGCATAGGCCTGCCGCTCGATAGCCGCCCACTGCGCGGCATTGGTCAGCTTCCAGCGGCTCACCGTGTTTTGCACACCCGCATAAGCATTTACCCCAATGGTAGGCTTACCCGCTTTGCCCCGGCGCGTGGTGATGATGATGACCCCATTGGCACCCTGCGAGCCATAAATAGCGGTCGAAGAAGCGTCCTTGAGCACGTTTAGCGACTCTATATCCGTAGGGTTCAGGTCACGGATGCTAGTCGTCCAGAGCCCATCGACTACGTAGAGCGGTGCGCTGCCGCCATTGAGGCTGCCCAAGCCCCGGATAACGATGTTCGGGTTCTGGCCAGGGTTGCCGCTGTTGTTAATCTGCACGCCTGTCACCCGGCCCTGAATGGCTTCTGTAATGGTGGCCACCGGTGCTTTTTTGGCTTCGGCCACATTAGCGCTGCTCACCGCACTACTTAGGTTCTGGCGGTCTTGGGTGGTGTAGCCCATCACTACTACCTCGCTCAGCGCCTGCTCATTATCGGTAAGACTTACGTTGATTATGGTGCGGCCAGCTAAGGCAATTTCCTGACTGGTATAGCCAATGGAAGAGATAACCAGCGTCGCATTGGCTGGCGCATCAATGGTAAAGTTGCCGTTGGCATCGGTGGTAGCGCCCGTCGTGCTACCCTTTACGAGCACCGTTACGCCGGGCAGGCCCTCACCTTTGGTATCGGTTACGCGGCCGGTAATGGGGGCAGTAGGCTGGCGGGCAGTTTGGCCGAGCTCGGCAGCACGGGCGGCCACCGGGGCCGACGCGGCCACTGCCAGCGGCAGGTAGCAGGCGAGCATGGGAATCAACAGCCGCCCGTGGGGGGGTACTAGCTTTTTCATATGGGTGGGAGTAAGATGGAGAGAGGCAGGGGGAGGGAGGCAGCACTAGCCTTCGTGCAATCGTTTGCATAAAGGCCTAAAAAAAAGCAGCTTTCGCCGTTCAGGTAGCAGGCCGTGCGTGAGGGGCGGCCGATTGCCGCGCCAGAGCCAAACCAAGGTAGCCTGTTTGTCTGGTAGCTAGCCCTGCCGCGTAGGCAGAACTGACCGCGCTAATGCCGACAAAATGGGCGCTACAGAACGGTGTAAAAGTAAAGCCCATTTGCTAAAAAGCAAGGGGACAGGGGTGAAAATTAATGGAAGCAAGTTTTTCTTGTATTCTATTGCTATAAATATAAGTTTAAAGTAACGGGCTATAAATGCTTGTAGCTCGAGCGTAAATCTGGCTGGCTGGTTACTAATCAATCAGCGTTGCTAGCCGGGCTGCTCACAAGTGATGCACAAAAAACAAGGTCGTGCTTGTACTTAGGCGCAGTTGGCAAGGGGCAATTGCTGAATAGGAAATACGTAAAAATAGTGCGTTGATTATAAGGTTTGTAAATGCAAAAACGAGCGTTAGAAATTGCTGCTTTTGCTATAGTAATCTACGGGCTGCAATACCGGTTTTGTGCAAACGTTTGCATTTGCTTGAAATACACCTGACTTTTAGCTTTTCATTGCCGTTGCGAGTCGGCCTGTCGGTTCGTTCCGAGCTCGTGGCTAGCCGCCTGGCCGCCGATAGGGCGCCGGGCTCAAAACCCGCGCACCTTTCCCCTTATCTTCCGTTCTCCCTATGCCCACCCGCCGTCACTTTCTCACGGGCTCACTCACGGGGCTAGCCCTGCTTGCCATGCGCCCTACTGCGTTTGCCGCCGCCCGTACCTACACCAACCCGGTGCTGGCCCGCAATTTTCCGGACCCCTTTGTGCTGCGCCACGCGGGGCAGTACTACGCCTTTGGCACCACTGGCCGGGGGCGCACGCCCGATGGCCGCGTGTTCACGCTGCTGAAATCGAAAAACCTCGTGGACTGGCAGCCGCTGGGCGGGGCCCTCACGCCCCCGGCGGGCAGCGAGGAGTTTGACTTCTGGGCGCCCGAGGTGGTCGAGCACCAGGGTACGTTTTACATGTACTACTCGCGGGGCGGCGGGGCCATTGGCGCCACGGTGGGCCACCAGCTGAAGGTGGCCACCAGCCAGCGGCCCGAGGGACCGTACACGGAGGTGGCTAGCCTGCCGGTGGCCGACAGCCAGTTTACCATCGACGCCCACGCCTTTCAGGATACCGATGGGCAGTGGTACCTCTTCTACGCCCGCGATTTTACCGATACCGCCGACGGCTACTACCCCGGCACGGGGCTGGTAGTGGACCGCCTCACCAGCATGACCACGCTAGCCGGCGAGCCGCGTACCGTGCTGCGCGCCCGCCACAAGTGGACGCTCTTCGAAGCCAACCGCACCATGCCCCTCTACGGCAACCGCACCTTTGCCGAGTGGCACACCCTGGAAGGGCCGTTTGTGCGGCGCCACGCGGGCAAGTACTACTGCTTTTTCAGCGGCGCCAATTTCCTCACCGACCGCTACGGCGTCGATTACTGCGCCGCCGACCACATCATGGGCCCCTACGTCGACTCGGGCTCCGATGCCGGGGCTAGGGTCTTGCACTCGGTGCCGGGCCACGTGCGCGGCCCCGGTCACCACTCGCACGTGCTGAGCCCCGATGGCCGCACCGAATACCTCGTGTACCACGCCTGGAACGCGGCCATGACCGAGCGCCAGCTCTGCCTCGACCCGCTGGCCTGGACGGCCCAGGGCCCGCGCTGCCAGGGGCCCACCTACACGCCGCAGCCGCTGCCGGGGTAGTGTCGCCAGGGTAACTGGTTAGTAAAAGACGGTAGTCATGCCGAGCGCAGCGAAGCATCTTGCGTGGCGCAGTGAACCCCGGCGCAAAAAACGGCGCGAGCGAGATGCTTTGCTGCGCTCGGTATGACGACCGTTCGACCAACCTTTTTAAAGTAAACTGCCTCCCCAAACGTCTAGTGGTGCTTAGCGCCGCTAGGCGTTCTTTTTTTACGGCCCTGCTTATGGGGCGTACCTTTGCGGCTCGTTAGTTAATATAGGTGATGTATAAATATCCTCGGCCGATTTCTGCATTCGGCCGCTTCGTGCTGTTGATGCAAACGATGGTAACCCGCCCCGAACGCCGCCAGGTGCTCTGGCAGCGCACCCTCGACGAGGCTATCGACATTGGGGTTGATTCTATTTTTATTGTGGGGCTGGTCGCCACCTTTATCGGGGCCGTAACCTGCGTGCAGATTGCCTACAACATGGTGAACCCGCTGGTGCCCATGAGCACGGTAGGCTTCATGGTGCGCGAAATGACCATTCTGGAGCTCGCGCCCACCATTATTTCGGTGGTGCTGGCGGGTAAAGTGGGCTCGGCCATTGCGGGCGGGCTCGGCACCATGCGCATCACCGAGCAGATTTCGGCCATCGACGCGATGGGTATCAACTCGGCCTCCTACCTGGTGTTGCCGCGCATTCTGGCGTCCATTTTCGTATTTCCGCTGCTCGTCATCCTGGCCATGAACCTGAGTATCTTGGGCGGCTACGTGGCTACCCAGCTGGCGGGCGTGATGCCGGGCGCCGATTACATCGAGGGTATTCGCTACGCCTTCAAGCCCTACACGGTGCTATTCTCGCTGATAAAATCGGTGGTGTTTGCTTTCCTGGTGTCGGCCATTTCCTCTTATAAGGGCTACACCCTCCAGGGCGGCGCCCTGGAGGTAGGCAAGGCCAGCACGGCCGCCGTCACCAATTCCATCATCTCCATCCTGCTGGCCGATTATGCGCTGGCTAGCATTCTGCTGTAGCCACTGGCTAGCTACTAAACCGGCCTTCGCTAGGGTTCACCTCCTGGCGAAGGCCGGTCTGCGCTTAGCCTAACTGGTTTCGGCCCTGGTGCAGGAGGAATTAGACCTTAGCCAAGCCCAAGCCGAGCTAAGCCCGGCAACCCCGGCCCCCGCCTGCCGCGTACTTTCGGCTAGCCATGCCGTTTGCCCTGCCCCGCGTGTCGCGCCGCGACCTTTCGTACTTCTTCTTCAGCCAGCACTTTTCCGATGGGCTGCGCACTACGCTGGCCATTTTGCTGCCCGCGGTGCTGGGGGCGCAGTGGGGCGAGTTTGCAGCTGGCATCACCATCTCGACCGGCGCCGTGTGCCTGAGCGTGACCGACACGCCCGGCCCGCTGCAACACCGGCGCAATGGCCTGCTGGCCGCCCTGGGCCTCGTGTTTGTGGGCGCGCTGCTGGTGGGCTGGCTAGCCCCCTATCGGCTGGCGCTAGGGGTAGTGTTGGTGGGCCTGAGCTTTGGGCTCACGATGCTGCTGGTGTGGGGCGCGCGGGCCGGCGCGGTGGGCTCGGCCGCGCTGCTGGGCATGGTGCTCACGCTGGCTCACCCGCCCGAGGGCGCTCATGCCAACGTGTTGCACGCCGGCATGCTGGGGCTAGGGGGCATCTGGTACCTGCTGCTGGCGCTGGTGCAAAGCCGCGTGCAGCCTTACCGCTCGGCCCAGCAGGCGCTCGGCGAGTGCCTGCACGCAGTGGCCGGTTTTCTGCAAATCAAGGCGTCGTTTTACAACGCCGCTACCAACCTCGACGACGACTACCGCCACCTCGTAGCCCAGCAAGTAACGGTGAATGAAAAGCAGGAAGCCGTGCGCGACCTTATCTTCCGCTCGCGCCAGATAGTGAGTGAGAGCACCAGCGCCGGCCGCCGCCTGGTGCTCACCTTCACCGAAACGGTGGACTTGTATGAGCACATCACGGCGGGTTATTTCGACTACGCGGCGCTGCGCACGGCCTTCGGCGGCACCGGTATTTTGTCAGAAATCCAAGGATTTATCAATCGCCTGGCCGTGGACCTCGACTACCTGGGCAGCGCCATCCTGGCCAACCACGCCTACGGCACGCCGCCGCCCGACCGCCTGCCCGAGCTCACCAAATTGCAGGCCCGCATCAATGCCCTGCCCGCGCCCGACCCCAGCACCGGCCTGGGCACGCTGGTACTCAAGAAAATACTGGTGAACCTGCGCGACCTGCACCGGCGGGTGCGCAGCATCCAGCGCTACTTCGACGAGGCGCAGGCCGCCGCGCTGGCCCCCGATGCTGGCCGCGTGGCTAGCCACACCCAGTTTGTGGCCCGCCAGGAACTGGAGTGGACGGCCTTTGGCGAAAACCTGACGCTGGGCTCGTCGGTGTTTCGGCACGCCGTGCGCATGGCCGTGGCCTGCTCGGTGGCCTACGCCGTGGCCGAGCTGCTGTGGCACGGCCAGCACAACTACTGGATTTTGATGACCGTGACCTTCATGCTCAAGCCCGGTTTCAGCCTCACCCGCGAGCGCAATATTCAGCGCATCAGCGGCACAATGGTGGGCGGCGTGCTGGGCGTGCTGGTGCTGTGGGCCGTGCCCGACGGCGACGTGCGCTTTGGGTTTCTGCTGGTGTTTATGGTCATCGCCTACTCGTTTCAGCGCACCAAGTACCTGGTCACGGTCATTTTCCTCACGGCCTACCTGCTCATTATGTTCAGCTTCCTGGGGCTAGGGTATTTGGGCGTGATTGAGGAGCGCCTCACCGACACGGCCCTGGGCTGCGCCATTGCCCTGGCCACGGCTTACCTATTGTTTCCGCGCTGGGAGGGCGAGCAATTGCCCAGCCTGCTGGCCGCCACCCTGCGCGCCAACCTCGCCTACCTGCGCCAGTTGGCCGACCGCCTGGCCGGCCGCGAGGTGCCGCCCGTCACGTACCGGCTGCTGCGTAAAGACGTGTACGTGGCCTCGGCCAACCTGGCGGCGGCTTTCCAGCGCATGCTCTCCGAGCCGCGCCGCACCCGCCGCCACCCCACCGAAGTGCACGAGTTTGTGGTGCTGAACCACATTTTGTCGGCCAATATCTCGGCCCTCACCACCACCTGGCAAGATGAGGCTACGCCCAACCCCACCGTGCCGCCCGAAGCGCGCCGCGCCCTCACCAGCGCCCAGGCCGCGCTTGGTAAGAGCCTGGCTAGGCTAGCCGCCACCCCCGCCGCGCCCGCCGCCGAAGCCGCTAGCCCCGCACCAGCCGCCACCGTGCCCCTCATGCAGGAAGTACGCGCCGATGCTCTGGCCGACACTGCCAACGCCGACCGCACCCTGGCCGAGCAGCTAGCCTTTCTACAAAAAGTGAGTAGCGACCTGGGCCGCGTGACCGAGGCGCTGGTGGCGTAAGGGCAGCTTAGTAAAAAGTGTAGCGGTATTCGTAGTGCACGCCCTGCTTATCTGACTTGCTGCGCAGGCCATTGGGCAAGTAGTCATAGGTCGAAAAGCGCTGGCTATAAGCTTTTTCTGGTAGGTTGGCTGGCTGGCCGGCTATGAAGGAGTGCTTGCCCATTATCTCTTCTCGCAGCAGCTGGCCAGCTGCATTGCGGGTGTAAATGGTGGTAATCGTGTCTGTAAGCGACCCGGTAGTTACGCTGCTGTTTCCATCAGCGCTGGTTTGGGTCACGGGTTTCATCGCCAGTTGCGGTAGCGCCGGCAAGGACTGGTTGCGGATAAGCCAGCCGGCCGCATTGTAGGTATTAAGTTGATTGGGGATGTAGCGCCCTTCTAAAGAGCGGTGGGGGCGCCCGGCCGTGGGCAGCACCACAATGCCCCCTTCGCGCTGCTGCGGGTAGCGGCCAATTCCATAATACGATTCGGCCATCACCACCTGCTCGTTGCGGTAGCCCAGTACATCGATGCGTAGCGTATCGCCGCCTACCACGGTGTTGCGCAGCAAAATACGGCTCACTGGCGGCGGCGGCGTTTGTGGCACGGCCAGCAAAAAGGCTTCGTATTCGGTAGTATTGCCATGTTGGCTGGCATGGCCCGTTTGGTAGAGGGCTAGCGTAGCCAGCGTGGGCCCCACGCGGGTGGTGGTCGTTTTGGTAGCGGGGTCAAAAACTGTTTGGGTAACGCCGCGCTTCGAAACACTGGTGGAGCTAATGAGCTGGTGCCGCCGGCTATAGCGCAGGTAGGTAGACTGCTTAAAGAGCGGATTAGTAATGCGTACGGCATTGCCGGCGCGGTCCAATTCCGTGTAGTTTATCGTGTCGGGAGTGGTGCCCTGGAAGGGCAGGCGCAGCAGGGTTACCGTTTTCACCCGGTTGCGGACGTAGTAGCGCCGCGCCAGCGAGTCATCGAAGAAGGGCCGTTGGGGAAGCGTGTTTACCAGCATCAGCAGCGGAAAGGACGTTGGCATGGTGAAGGTGGTCTGCTTTTCGCCCGCCAGGTCGGCACCCTGCCCAAAGCCCGGCTGCCCCAAACATACCAGCAGCAGTAGAAGTAGTACAAAGCGCATAGGTTCACGGAGATGTATCTTGTCAAAAGTAGCCAAATCCGGGCTTTATAGTCTAACTTCTTCCCTCTCTTCCCACCCGCCTTGCCTCAGTTAGTACTCCGCGACAGCGCCCGGCTGCGCTACGCCACCTTCCTCTACCTGTATATTATGCAGGGCATCCCAGCGGGCTTTGGCCTCACGGCGGTGTATAATTATTTGATTGGCAGCGGGCTGTCGGCCCACGTGGTGGGGTCTTTCGCGGCCATCGTGGGCCTGCCCTGGACGTTCCAGTTCGTGTGGGGGCCGCTTATCGATAAGTATCAGTATTCCGTTATCGGGCACCGCAAGCAGTGGGTGGTGCTCACGCAGCTGGTGGCGGTGCTGGCCTCGCTCTCGCTGCTGCTGGTGCGCGAGCCGGTGGCCCAAATTGGGCTGATGGGCGCCGTGTTCTTCATCCACAGCGTGTTTGCCTCCATCCAGGATGCCAGCGTCGATGCCATTGCCATTGCGGTAGTGCCGGTGGCCGAGCGCGGGCGGGTGAATGCCTTTATGCGCGGCGGCTTTTTGCTGGGCTGGGCGGTGGGCGGCGCGGCGCTGTCGTGGGTGCTGCACCACGGCGGCTTTGGGCGGGCAGCGCTGGCGCAGTCGCTGGTGCTGCTGGCGTTCACGGTGCTCACGTTCTTCATCAAGCTCGAGCGCACCGACCACCTGGTGCCGCGCTTCGGCCCTAGCCAGCGCCCCGTGGCCGCCGGCCAAACCGAGGCCGAAGCCAACCCGCCGCTAGCCTGGCTCTTTGCCGAGCTGTGGCGCAGCCTGGTCGAAAAGCACAGTTTGCGTGCCTTCGCCATCATTTTCTTGGGCTACCTGGGCAGCTACTTGTTTGGCAATGCTTACTCGTTTCACCTCATCCATTCGCTGCACTGGCCTGATGCCGAGGTGTCCATTCTGCAAGGCAGCTGGGGCAGCTTAGTGTCGTTTGCGGTGCTGCTGGGCGGCGGCGTGCTGGTCGACCGCATCGGGCCGGGCCGGCTGCAATACTGGGTGCTGGTGGGGCTAGCGGGCTTTCTGCTGTTATTTAGCGGGCTAGCCCCGTTTTGGGGTAGTAAGGTTATCAGCTTCAGCGGCTTGGTTATCATGAGCCTCGCCGACCCCATGCTGAGCGTAGCGGCCATGCCGCTGCTCATGGCGTTTTGCCGACCGCGTATTGAGGGCTCGCAGTTCACGACCTACATGGCGCTCGTCAACCTGTGCGGCGTAGCCAGCAGCTACCTCAATGGCTGGCTGCTCGACATCACCACGGCGCCCGTTATCGGCCTTTGCTGCGGGGTGCTGCTGCTCTGCCTCGTGGTGGCGCTGCACCGCCTGCGGCCCCACCCGGCCACGCCGCCCGCGCCGGTTGCGGCCGACCTGCTCAACAATGCGGCGGCCAACGCTGGCTAGGGTATTGGCCGCCGCACTAGTAGCTAGGGCAGAAAAACTACTTTTTACGGCCCGCGCCGCCGGGCTTTTTGCCGCCGCCGTCCTGCTTATTCACCGTGGCCCAGGCGCGGGCCTCGGCTTCTTCCTCGGGCACGCCTTTTTTCTCGTAACCGGCCTCGATGTGCTCGGCCTGGCGCTTCTGCTTGTCGGTGTACTTCGACTTATCTCCCTGGGACATGGCTGAAAAGAATTAAGGATGAGGATGATGCGGCCGGTCCGCGCGGGCTAGCCTCGGTTTTTATACGTGGTGGCCGGGGCGGGCGTTAAGGTGGCGCTAGGCCGGCAGGGTGGGGCAGGGGCGCTATCTTCGGCCGAATCTCCGCTAGCCACTTATGCGCCACGTTGCCGACATCCCGTATCCGCAAGTCAAAATCACCCTGCTGGCCTGGAATGGCAAGTACCTGCTCAAGCTGGAGCAGGGCCCGCTCGAACAAACCTACAAGGTGGCCGACCTCGACCTGAGCGGCGTGGCCGCGCCCGATGTGGAAATCCGCCAACTGCTCGACGATGAGTTTCTGGCCACCGCCGTGGCCCGCTTCCAGCTCATGCGCGACGACCTGCGCGCCGCTTTTGCCCGCCACGACCTGCGCTAACTTTGCCTACCCATCATTCTCCTCTTTTTGCTATGCTGCGCCGACTTTTCTTGTTGCTTGCTTTCAGTGCCTTACTAGTCCCCGCCGCCCGCGCCCAAACCTACGAGCCGGGCCAAAATTACGTGGTGCGCCAGGGACAGCTGCCCTATGCCGGCCGCACGCAGTACAGTGTAAACGTGGTGGTGGATGGCAACGAGGACAAGACCCGCGACTTTTTGCAGAGCTACATGAAGGAAACCTACCACATTCCGCTCAAGAGTGGCCTGGTGAGCATGGTAACCAAGAAAAACGGCATCCTTACTGCTAAGCAGGTGGCGGGCACCGGCATGTCGAGCCGCGCCGTAGACATCTACGCGGCCACCACGGCCCTCACCGACTCGACCACCGAGGTGGCGCTGTTTGGGGGCTTTGGCGAGAAGACTTTTTTCTCACCCGACCTCACCAGCACCGAGTTCAAGCGCCTGCAAGCCATGCTGGAGCGCTACGCGCCCGCCGCCCGCATCAACGCCTTCCGCCAGCAAGTGCTTGATGCTGAGGCGCAGGTGATGGCCATTGACAAGGAAAAGGAGAAGATTAACCGCACCATGGACAACACCCGCGCCAACACCGCCGCCAACCTGAAGCGGATTGAAGAGTTGCTGCGCCAGAACCAGGCCAACGCCCAGAGCCTGAGCCAGGACAGCCTGCGCCTCATCAGCAACGGCCAGTTGCGCGAAACGAGCGTACAGGTATTGGAGCGCCGCAAAACGCGCCTGGCCGGCGTAGCGGGCAAGTAGTTTCTGTTCTTTTTGCCCTTATGAGTCCTTCTGACCCAAATTCATCTCTCGCCGCACTGCGCCAACTCAAAGAAATGCTGGATGCGGGCACCATCACGCCCCAGGAGTTCGAAACCCTGAAGCGCCAGATAGTTTTCGGGGCCGAGCCCGCGCTTCCCCTCACGTCAGCCGCCGAAGAGCCCCTAGCGCCAGTCCCAATTCCAGCGCCCGAGGCCCCGGCCCCCGAACCCGAAACCACTCTGGCTGCCTACGATACCATGGCCCCCAATCCGGCTGAGGTACCGCCCCCGCCGCCCGCTAGCCCCGATTGGCTGGCCGACGCGCCTAGTGCTTCTACCGAGGAGGATGAGCTGCCCCTCGCCGAGGAGCGCCGCAACCCGCTCAATCTAGTGTTCGCCATTGGCGGCCTGCTGGTGTTTCTGGGTGTAGTAGGGTATCTGCTGCTAGGCCGCCCCACCCAACCCGACGAGCACCTGACCAGCGGCACGCAAACTGCCGCCGACTCTACCGCCGTGGTGCCCGAAGTAGGCCCTCAGGCCGAGCAGCTAACCCTGCCGCCCGTAGCTGCCCCCGAAACCGTGCGCGTGGCGCCCGTTACCCCACCAGTGCCGGCCCAGAATGCTGGCCAGTTTCAGATAGACTCGGCCGCGGCGCCGGCTGCAACTACTCAGGCCCCGGCTAGTAAGGTGCCCGCTGCCAAAGTTCTGGTAGCTACTCCGGCCGCTAGCCCTACGGGTGCCGATTCGGCTACTAAAGCGCCGTAGCAGAGCCTCTTTTATTACAGTGAGTGATTAAGTGATATGTCAGCATTAAAGACTACAAGCATTATCCGCGCTTCTATCTTAACGTGTGCTAGGATACCCTGGCTAGGGTTAGCAGCATGGATGCGGCAACATTAATCTACCGTTGCTTGCAACTCTTTAATAATCGATTCAGTGAGTCCGGCCCATCTATCGGCGGGAAACTCTTGCCTGAAGCGCCGATAATCCTCCCAAAAAAGCTCCTCTTTAAAGCCAACGAAATTACTTGTCGAGTACAAGGCGGTGTTATGCAGCCAATTATTCATGGCATAGGTAAATCGGTTGATTGTATAGTGGGTGCGTCTGTGTCGGCTCAGTAGGCTCCGCAAGATGCTAATGCCAGAAGCACTGTGCATACGCATGTCAATCATGGCCCAGTAGAGCAACTGGCGATAAAGCTCCTTTTTTTTCTCTTTCATATTCGCAAATAAAAAGCCCGCTGGCACAATGCCAGCGGGCTCTTTATTTAACTTTAAGTTAGGCTACAAACTACGCGCCGATGGCTACGCGCTTGAAGTCCGATACCGTCATACCCTTTGACTCTTTGTCGAGCAGTTGGGCGATGGTCAGCGAGTTGTCTTTTACAAATTCCTGGTTCAGGAGGGTGTTCTCCTTGTAGAACTTGTTAAGCTTGCCTTGGGCGATTTTCTCCAGCATAGCCTCGGGCTTGCCTTCGGCACGCGCCTGCTCTTTGCCGATTTCAATTTCGCGCTCTACCGTGCCAGCGTCCACACCTTCCTTGTCAACGGCAACGGGCTTCATGGCAACGATTTGCATGGCTACGTCGCGGCCGATAGCGGCTACGTCGGCGCTGCCCACGTTCTTCAGGCCCACGAGTACGCCCTTCTTGTTATCCGAGTGGATGTACGAAGCTACTTTCTCGGCGGTGAGGGTGGTATAGGTCAGGTCGAGCTTCTCACCGATTTTGCCGGTCAGCTCCGTAATGTGCTCCTGCACGGTGCGGCCGTCGGCCTCCGTAGCAGCCAGCAGGTCTTCCTTGGTGCCCACGTTCGTTTTCACGGCCGTGTCCAGGATTTGCTGCACCAGCGTGCGGAAGTCAGCTACTTTGGCTACCGACTCAGTTTCGCAGGCTAGGGCTACCAGCTTGCCGGTAGTGCCATCTTCGCTCACGTTTACTAGCACCAAGCCTTCCGAGGTAGCATTGTCGGCGCGCTTATCAGCGATTTTCTGGCCCTGCTTGCGCAGGATATCGCGGGCAGCCTCGAAGTCGCCATCGGCTTCGGTCAGGGCTTTTTTGCAATCCATCATGCCCGCACCGGTCATGGTGCGGAGCTTGTTTACGTCTGCGGCGGTGATAGCGGCCATATCAGTAGGGGAGTAGCGCGAAGCTCTGCTTCGCGTTTGGTTGAACAATCAACTAGTAGCCGGGCTAGCCAGCTAGCGCATCGCGAAGCAGGGCTCCGCGCTACGTAAAAATGAAAAAGGGAACCGCCAAGCACTTGCCTCGACCGTTCCCCTTTTCGTCAAGCTTTAAAAGCGGCTTAGGCTTCGGTGTCAGCTTCGGTTTTCTCCGCGATGGCCGCTTCATCGGCTTCCTTGCGGTCGGCATCTTCCTTGTCAACCTTGCGCTCCGACAGGCCATCTTCGATAGCCTTGCCAATCACGTTCATGATGAGCTGGATAGACTTCGAGGCGTCATCGTTGGCGGGAATCGGGAACTGCACCAGCTCGGGGTTCGAGTTGGTATCCACGATAGCAAAAACCGGGATGCCCAATTTCTGGGCTTCTTTCACGGCAATGTGCTCGCGCTTCACGTCAACTACGAACAGCGCAGCGGGCAGGCGGCTCAGGTCGGCGATGCCACCCATTACGCGCTCCAGCTTCTCGCGCTCGCGGCTCATCATGAGCTTTTCGCGCTTAGCAAGGGCCGCGAAAGCGGTGTTTTCTTTTACCATCTTGTCGATGGTAGCCATTTTCTTCAGCGACTTGCGGATGGTGGCGAAGTTCGTCAGCATCCCGCCCAGCCAGCGGTCAGTTACATAAGGCATCTTGAGGCGAACTGCCTCGGTCTGCACAATTTCCTGCGCCTGCTTTTTGGTGGCTACGAACATGATTTTGCGGCCGCTTTTCGCAATGTTGCGAATAGCCGAAGCAGCATAATCCAGCGAAGCCAGCGTCTTGTTCAGGTCGATAATATGGATGCCGTTCTTCTCCATGAAGATGTACGGCGCCATTTTCGGGTCCCACTTACGCGTAAGGTGACAAAAGTGGGCACCCGCGTCAAGCAGCTCTTTATAGGTGGTGGACTGAGCCATAATAGTCTGCTTCGGATTTTAGCGTTTAGAGAACTGGAACGAGCGGCGAGCCTTGGCTTTGCCGAACTTCTTGCGTTCAACCATGCGGGGGTCGCGGGTCATGAAGCCTTCCTTACGGAGAGCCGACTTAACCTCAGCGTTGTCGCTTACCAGGGCTTTCGAGATGGCGAGGCGGATAGCCTCGGCCTGGCCGGCGATGCCGCCGCCGCTCACGTTCACCTTGATGTCGTACTGGCCTACCTGCTCAAGGGTAGCCAGGGGCTGGTTCACGATGTTCTCCAACAACTCGTTGGCGAAGTAGGACTTCATGTCCCGGTTGTTGATAGTGATATTCCCTTGCCCGGCTTGCAGATAAATGCGAGCCACCGAGGTTTTTCTTCTACCAGAGGTGTTAGTAGCTGCCATTATGGTGGAAAATAATCGGCCAAAGTTGGCCTAAAAGCAATGATTTACAGGTTCTTCAGCTCGTAGTTCGTGGGCTGCTGGGCTTCGTGCGGATGCTCGGTGCCAGCGTACACGTACAGGTTGCGGTACTGCGCAGCGCCGAGGCGATTGCCTTGCAGCATGCCTTTTACGGCGTGCTCGATGGCTTTGCGCGAGTCGCGGCCCATCTGCTCGCGCAGGGTGCGCTGCTTCTGGCCGCCGGGGTAGCCCGAGTGCGAGATGTAGACTTTCTCTTCCATCTTTTTGCCCGTTACCCGCAGCTTGTCGGCGTTGATAACTATTACGTTATCGCCGCAGTCGGAGTTGGGAGTAAAGGAAGGCTTGTGCTTGCCACGCAGAACGTTAGCAATTTGGCTGCACACGCGGCCCAGCGGGGCCACGCTGGCGTCGATGATGACCCAGGCTTTCTGGGCGTTGGCCTTGTTGACGTGGGTCGTCTTGAAGCTCAGGTGGTCCATGAGGATTGGTAAAAATTACCGGCTAAACAATTGACAATAAACCCCAAGCCGTCTGGGCCTGGGGAAAAACGGACACAAAGGTACTCTTTTTTGGCTGCACTACCAAACCTTGGGCAGAAGTTTCCGCCCCTAAGTGGCAGAGACAGCAGCGCTTGCCTACCCTAGCCAGGGGCTAGCGGTATTGCTGCAGTGTTTCGACCAGCACCCGAAAATCTTTGGGGTAAGGTGCCTCAATGCGAATAGCCTCGCCGGCTAGTCCCGTAAAACCGAGCTCTTTGGCGTGCAGCGCAAAGCGCTTGATGAAGGGCTGCTCTTCTTCCCCTTCCTTCAGGTTGAACTTTTTCTTGAGCGAGGATAGGTAAAAATCTTCGCCGCCGTAGAGCCCGTCGCCCACAATGGGCGTTTCGACATAGGCTAGGTGCAGGCGAATCTGGTGCATGCGGCCGGTCACGGGCTCGCACTGCACCAGGGCGTGCTTGGCATACACGTCGAGGGTCGTGAAGCGGGTTTCGGCGGGCTTGCCCTTGTAGGCTAGCCGGGCCTTGCCGCTCTTGGTGGTTTCGATATTACGCTCTACCACAAACTTATCCAGCGGCGGGGCGCCCCAGGTTACGGCGTGGTACACCTTGTTGACCTCGCGGTTCTCAAACTGCATCGAGATGTGGCGGTAGGCCTCGGGGTGCTTGGCCAACACCAGCGCGCCACTGGTGTCGCGGTCGAGGCGGTGGCCCACCTGGGCGTCGTCGGCGTATTCGCGGGCTAGCCGCAGCAGGCTGGCGGCCACGCCAATGCGCTCGTCGAGCGTGGACAGAAACGGGGGCTTGTTGACGACGATGTAATCGTCGTTCTCAAACAGAATGAGGTCTTTGAACTTGGGTGGCTTCATGCGAACCCCAAAGGTACGACGACGGGTTGTAGCGTAAGCTAAAGCTTATGCTACTTCACCTCCTTCGGGCGGGGTAGCTTAAATTCCATCGTGGTGCCTTCTTCCAGCACGCTTTTGATGTGGATGGTGGACTTGTGCGCCTCCACAATATGCTTGCTGATGGCTAGCCCCAGCCCCGAGCCGCCGGCCGAGCGCGAGCGGCTTTTATCGACCCGGTAGAAGCGCTCGAAGATGCGCGCCTGGTGCTCGGGAGCTATGCCGGCGCCGTTGTCGCGCACGGCCACGCGCACGCCCTGGCGGCCCGGCGTGAGCGCCACCACTACGTGGCC
>JBPBQJ010000045.1:0-39430 GCA_050954765.1 Janthinobacterium lividum
CGCGAGCCGAGGCCCGCGTACACGGCCCGAATCATATCAAGGTCAAACGCCATAGGAGGGAGAGTGGGGTTATTAGCTTAGCCGCAAAAGTAACGGGCGGGGTAGGCACATTGGTAGTATTCGGACGATTTAGGACTGTACTTAGAAACCTTCCAAATAGCGGGCCGGTTTAGGGCCGCCCCGCTATTGCTTTTTACGGCAGATGGGCGAGGCACAGTCACCTTTTATAACTAACGAATGGCCGGGCTGGTTCTAGTCGTTCTATTTTGCGCTTATGAAATCCCTGTCCCTCGCCTTGCTGGCGGCTACGCTACTAGCGGGCTGCAATTCTACCACTACCTCCGGCACGGCCGAAACGGCGGCGGTTTCGGCCGCTACGCTGCTCACGCCCGGCCCCTGGCGCGGCGAGCTGGCTGTGCAGAGCCAGAAGCTTCCGTTTCTTTTCGAGGTCAAGACGGAAGCCGGCCAGCCCGTGGTCTACCTGATTAACAAGGGCCTGAACGGCGAGGAGCGCCTGCGCTGCGAGGAAATTTCGGCGGCCGGCGACTCGGTGACCATCCGGCTACATGTGTTTGACGCGGCGCTGGTGGTGCACGCCGATGGCAAGAACAAGCTGAAAGGTACGTGGGTGAAGTATGATGCTAAGACACCCTACAGGGTGCCGCTGACCGCGACGGTGGGCGGCGGGCAATTGTATCCTTTGCGAGAAGAGGATGGTTTTGGCAAGCTTAGCGGAACGTGGCGCACTGAATTTAAGGGTGATGACAACAAGCCATATCCGGCAGTAGGTATTTTTCAGAAGGCAAATCCTAAGAACACCGATAGCGGAGTGCTGGCGGGCACATTCCTTACTACGACTGGCGATTATCGCTACCTGAGCGGCCACAATGTTGGCGACAGATTGGAGATGGCAACTTTTGACGGGAGCCACGCCTTTTTATTCACCGCTACTAAGCAAGCTAATGGTACGCTGAAAGGCGACTTCTACTCCGGCAAGGGCGGCCATGAAACCTGGACGGCCACGCTCGACCCCACCGCCAAGCTGCCCGATGCCGACACGCTCACCTACCTGCGTAAGGGCGAGTCGCGGCTGAATTTCAAGTTTCCGAGCCTCGTGAAGGGTAGCAGTATCTCCCCTACCGATGCGAAGTACAAGGGCAAAGTGGTGGTGCTGCAAGTGCTGGGCTCGTGGTGCCCCAACTGCATGGATGAATCTAAATTTCTGGCGCCCTGGTACGAGCAGAACAAGGTGCGGGGCGTGGAAGTAATCGGGCTGGGCTACGAGCGCATGGCCGACTACGACCAGGCGGCGGCCCGCCTGCGCCAGATGAAGGAGCGGCTAGCCATCGGCTACGACGTGGCCGTGGCGGGCGTGGCCAACAAAGACTCGGTGGCCAAGTCGATGCCGCAGCTAGCCAAGTTTCTGGCTTTCCCAACCACCATTTTCCTCGATAAAAAGGGCGTGGTGCGCAGCATTCACACCGGCTATTCGGGGCCGGGCACGGGCAAATACTACGAGGAAGAAAAGGCGCATTTTAACCGCACCGTGGATAAGCTGCTGAAGGAATAGCGCGGGCGCAGCTCACATAACCTTCATTCTGGCTAGCCGTTGTAAGCTCCACTATCCGCTAGGCGGGTAGTGGAGCTTTTTACAGAAGGCCGGGGCTAGCCACGCGGCGGCGCGCTGCCCGGGGCCACGCTGCTTTGGCCCGACAATTGAATACAACCGCACCTAACCTACTCTTTCTCTCATGTCTGCCCTTTCCCACCGCGTTCTTCGCCCGGCTGCTTTGCTGCTTCTGTTGCCGCTAGCCAGCGCCACGCCTTCGGAGCCGAGCAAGCCTGCCGCCCCGCGCACTACCCTAGCCAGGCCCTTGCAGGGTGCCAAACCCGACCCGCAGGTTATCGCCCAGTTTGGTCTTTATAATAACCCCAAGCTGCAGGCCTACATCACGCAGCAGGGCAAGCGCATGACGGCCATTTCGGACCGGCCCGGCGACTATGGCTTCACCATCGTGGACTCGCCGGTTATCAACGCCTTTGCTACGCCCGATGGCCACGTGTACTTCACGCGCGGCATCATGGCGTATTTCAACGACGAGGCGCAGTTTACGGGCGTGCTCGGGCACGAGCTGGGGCACATTACGGCGCAGCACGGCAAGAAACAACAGCGCAACTCTATCTTTTCCAGCATCTTGGTGGCCGGTGCTACGCTGGTGTCGCCCAACCTGCTGGGCCGGGTGGCGCAGCCACTCGCACAGGTAGTGAGCCTTAAATACAGCCGGGGCGACGAAAACGAGGCCGACGCTTTGGGCGTGAAATACTCGACCAAAGTGGGCTACGATGCCTCGCACATGGCCAATTTTTTCCAAACCCTGGAGCGCACCGAGGCGCAGAGCGGCAGCAGCACGCCCACGTTCCTGTCCACGCACCCCAACTCGGCCGACCGCTACCAGCGCGTGAAGCAGCTAGCCGCCCAGGCCCAACAGAGCCTCGGCAAGCGCACGCTCACGGTGAACCGCGATGCCTACCTGCGCTCGCTGGAAGGGCTGCCGTTTGGCGACGACCCACGCCAGGGCTTTGTCGAGAACAGCGTATTCTACCACCCCGATTTGAAGTTCCGCTTCCCGATTCCGTCGGGCTGGAAGTCGCAGAATTCGCCCGAGCAGTTTCAGATGGCCGAGCCTAATGGCAAAGCGCTGCTGGCCTTTTTGGGCGTGCCCGGCAACTCGCTCGACGAGGCCGCCCAGGCCCTAGCCAAGCAAATCGGCATTACGGCCGGCAACGTGCAGCGCACGACCATCAACGGCTTTCCGGCGCTCGTGTTTGAGGGCGACCAGCAGGCTTCTTCGCAAAGCCAGGCTACGCCGGCCCACGTGCAAAGCTTTGTCATTCAAGATGGCAAGTCGTATTTCGCCTTTGTGGGGCTAGCCACGGCCGCCACGTTTGGCACCTACGCGCCGCAGTTTGCCAGCACGGTGCAGGGCTACCAGCGCCTCACCGACGCCAGCAAGCTTAATCGCCAGAGTGAGCGCATCCGCATCAAGCAGGCGAAAAGTGCCACCACGCTTTCGCAGGCCCTGAGCGCCAACGGCGTACCTAGCAAACGCCTCGAGGAAGAAGCCATCCTCAACGGCATGGCCCTGACTGACCGCCTACCAGCGGGCACTTTGTTTAAGGTGGTGGGGCAATAAAGAATGGACAATCAAAAAGGGCTGTCATGCTGAATTGTATTCAGCATGACAGCCCTTTTTGATTGCCCTCTTCTCAACTACTTGCCCGCTAGCTGGGCGCTGGTTTTCAGGGTGAAGGTTTGGAAGGTATCGCCGCCGCCCCGGTAGCCGCGCATGCCGCCCCCACCGTAGCCGCCGCCCCGCATACCGCCCATGCCACCGCCGCCGTAGCCGCCCATGCCCCCACCCTGCGGGCCCGTTACGCTCATATCCGATTGCTGGCTACCCGGCGCTGGCTTGGGCTTTTGGCCGGCTATCCACACGCCTACGGTAGCTACCTGGCCGGTAGCCAGGGCCGGCACCCGGCGATATAGCAGGCGCAGCGGCACGGCCAATTCGTAGATTAAGTTGTTGCGCGCATCGAGGCCAAGCGCCGATTTTACGCCGATTTTCGCCTCCGAGTCGGTGAGTACGGGCTCCTTGCTGCCCCGGTAGTTGAGCAGCTCCATCTGGTTGGCGCCGGTGATGATGCCGCGTAGGCGGTTAAGATGGTCTTCCTGGCGCTCGGCGGCCGAAGGACCCATGGCCCCGGCGGGTCGCTCGGCGGGCGCCTTAATGGTGCTCAGGTCGATAGGCAGCGGAAAGCGCACCCCTAGCTGCTGCTGGTTGCGGCCCGTCGAGTCGAGCCACACCACCATGCCGAGATAGGCCATTTTGGCCTGCGTCGACATATCGGCCGCTTTCAGGCGCACATACACCATGCGGGCATCGTTGAGCACCTGGTACTGCAAGTGGCTGCTGGCATCGTACTGCAGCGAGTCGGTCCAATCCGTCGTTTTGCCGTCGATAGTGGGCGGCGTGGCCACGAAGCGGCTGGGCACTTTGCTGGCTACTACCACCGCTTTGCCACCGCCCGTAGCGGCTTTGTCCGAGTCGGTAGGCACGGCTTTTTGGGCGCACGACCCTAGCAGGGCGGCAGCCGCCAGAGTCAACAGGAGAGATTGGGAAGGACGCATAGCGAGAGGCAGAAAAGAAAACACAAAGCTACACCGCCACCCTAAGCGGCCCATGAACCACCCTAGCTGAAACGGGCGTAGCGCCGCTTGCGGCGCCAGGCGCGCACCGCCCCAAAGGCCGCCAGCAGCACCAGCGGCACCCCCAGGTTGAGCGCCTGCCAGGGTCGGCGGTGGTCGGCTAGCTGCACTTTGTCGAGCGGGCGCAGGGTTATTTGCTTGCCGCGCACGGCGATGAGGCCGGTTTCGTCGAGCAGGTAGTCGGTGGCATTGAGAATGAGCTCGCGGTTGGCAAACTCGGTGCTCGACAGTCGGTCGTAGCCCAGGCGGAAGGGCCGGCCACTCTTGGGGTCCACATCATTGCGCAGAAAATCGCCGTCCGAGATAACAAGAATTTTGCTGGGGGCCGCGTTCGGGTTCTGGTCGGGCTGGTATTGGGTGGTGCCCGGCGCGGCGCGGTTGGCAAACAGCGAGCGGAACGTGCCTTCCAGCAGGTAACCTACTGGCTGGTAGCTGTTCTGGTACAGCTTGGGGTTGGGCTCGAGGCGGGCGTCGTTGAAGTTAATGGGTACTGGCGCGGGCAGGCGGCGCGTGTAGCGCGAGGTGCTCATCAGCAGCGTTTTATGGATGCCGACCGCCTTCACAGTGTCGATATTACCCACGAACTTCATATACACCGCATCGAGGTTGCGCGTGATGGGGCTGGGACTGAAGCGGTTGATGAGCGGATAGAGCTGCCAGGGCAGCGGCTCAATCTTGGGCTTGTTGCCGGTCATGCCCGTCACCAGCGGAATCTGACCGCAGTTGAGGTCGAGCAGCAAATTCGGGTTCAGGCGCACGCCGTAGCGAAACAGCAGGTCGTCGAGGTTGAGATTGTAGGGTGTGGCCAAGGCCGCGCCGTTACGACTCACGCTGTCGAGGTCCACCCGCAGGGCATCCACGAAAAACATGGCCCGCCCGCCGTGGGTAATGAACTGGTCGAGGCGAAACTTTTCCTCCTCCGAATACGGCTGCGTGGGCTTGGCAATCACTACGGCGTCGAGGTTGCCGCGCAGGTCTTTCACCTGGCCCAGGTTCACGCGGAAGACGTCGTAGTTCTGCTGCCACGAGGTCAGGATGTCGCCCATCGCGGCATTGTCCAGCTCGCCGTGGCCCGTGATGACCCCTAGCCGGCGCTTGCCGCCGCCGGGCGGCGCCACCTGCCGGATGGTGCTGGCTAGCTCATACTCCAGCCCTTCGATGCTCTGATTGAGGCGTTGCTCGGGGGTGGCTACCTGGCTGCCGCGCAGCAGCAGCACATTGCGCGTTTGGCCGCCGGCCTGCACCACGGCCCACGGGAAAATGATTTTCTCGACCCGCTTGCCATTTTCGTTGGCGCCCAGGTTGGTGGGTTTCAGGCCCTTTTTGAAGAGCGTTTCGTAGAATTTATTGCGCCCCGCCTCGGTACCGGCGGCGCTGGGGTCGATGAAGATGAAGTTCAGATTGCCCCCGCCGTACACCTGCATCTCGTTCAGGGTTTCGCGCACGCCCTGCGCCAGGCGGCGGAAGGTGGGCGGAAAATCGCCGGCCAAATACACCGTAATGGTGACGGGCTGCTTGAGGTTGGTAAGCAGCGTTTTGGTGGCCGGCGACATGGTGTAGCGCTTTTCCTCGGTCAAATCGAGACGGAAGAAAAATTGCTGGGCGATAAAATTCAGCAGCAGCAAACCGCCCACAATGGCGGCGAAGCGGAGCAAATCCTGGCGCTTGCGCGAAGCAGCGGGTGCCGGGGCGGTAGTCGGAGTAGTCGCTTCCATGCTTACCAGGTGCGGCTGCGGAGGGCTAGCCGGGTGCCCAGCAGGGCCACGGCTACCACGGTGAAGAAATACAGCACGTCGCGCGAGTCAATCAGCCCCTTGCTAAGGTCGCGGTAGTGCGCCGCAATGCCGAGCTGGCTCACGTAGTAGGCCGGCGCACCTTCCAGGATGGAGGCCAGCGAATCGAAGCCGGTATAGACCAGGAAACAGGCCACTACGGCCAGCACGAAGGCGATAATCTGGTCGCGGGTGAGGGCCGAGGCCAGCACGCCCAGCGCCGAAAACACGGCGGCCAGCAGGGCTAGCCCCAGGTACGAGCCCACCGTGGCCGCCGAGTCGATGTTGCCGACCGGCGAGCCCAGCTGGTACACCGAGAAGTAGTACAGCAGCGTCGGGATAAGCGCTACCAAGGCTAACAGCAGACAGGCGAGGTACTTGCCGCCCACAATCTGCCCATCGGTGAGCGGGCGCGTGAGCAGCAGCTCTATCGTGCCGGCCTTTTTCTCCTCGGCAAACGTGCGCATGGTGATGGCCGGAATCAGCAGCAGAAACAGCCACGGCGCCAGGTTAAACAACGATTGCAAATCGGCGTAGCCGTAGTCGAGCACGCTGCTATCGGGAAAAACCCAGACAAACAGCCCCGTCGCCACCAGAAACACGCCGATGACGACGTAGGCCACCGGCGAGTTAAGGAAGGCGTTAAATTCTTTTCGTAGGATGGTGAGCATTCAGAGGCGCAGGTTGAGCCAAAAAGTCGTTGTCATGCTGAGCTTGTCGAAGCATCTTGCCTGGACGACTAATTTCAAACGTACTTAATTACTGCGCCAGGCAAGATGCTTCGACAAGCTCAGCATGACGACCGTTTTCACTTGTATTGAGTCTACTTCGTCAATTCCCCAAATACCGCTTCCAGGCTCTGCTGCTCCTGCCGCAGGCCCAGCAACAGCCAACCTTGCTCCACGGCCAGGCGCGACACGGCGGCGCGCACATCGGTGCCCGGTGCGGTGCGGATGAGCACCACGCCCGGCCCGCTAGCCTCTACGCCGCGCACGCCCGGCAGGGCGGCCAGCGGCGCGGTGGCCACGGCACCTTCAAACTCGGCGCGGAGCACGGTTTCGCCAGCGGCGCGGGCGGCTAGCTCGGCCACGGGCGCATCGGCCACCAGCTTGCCGCGGCTGATGATGACCACGCGGGAGCACAGGGCCGTGACTTCGGGCAAAATGTGGGTGCTAAAAATGACCGTTTTATCCTCGCCCAGCTCGCGGATTAGCTGGCGGATTTCGCCAATCTGATTGGGGTCGAGGCCGGTGGTAGGCTCGTCGAGGATGAGCACTTCGGGGTCGTGCACCAGAGCCTGGGCTAGCCCCACGCGCTGGCGGTAGCCTTTGCTGAGCGCGCCAATTTGCTTGTTCTGCTCGCGGGTGAGGCCAACTTTCTGCACCAGTTGGGCCACGCGCTGGCGCAGCTCGCGGCCCTTGAGGCCGTGCACCGAACCAATAAATTCGAGGTACTCGTGCACGTACATGTCGAGGTAGAGCGGGTTGTGTTCGGGCAGGTAGCCCACGCGGCGACGCACGGCCAAGGGGTCTTGCTGCACGTCGAAGCCGGCCACGCGCACCGTACCGGCCGTGGGCGGTAGGTAACCGAGCGCGATTTTCATGGTCGTGCTCTTGCCCGCGCCGTTGGGGCCCAGAAAGCCTACAATTTCGCCCTTGTCGGCCCGAAAGCTGATGTCGTCCACGGCCTGCTGGGTGCCGTAGGTTTTAATAAGATTTTCTACTTCAACCATTCAGGCTTGGGTTTTGAATACCTGTTTTTTCGTTTGTCATGCTCATCTGGCGTCCGCTTGTCGAAGCACCTTGACTGGTCACGTTGCTTTGCGCAAAGGGCCTACGTATGCAGCGAAGCGAGCAAGATGCTTCGACAAGCGGACGCCAGATGAGCATGACAAACGTTTTTTGACGCTGCCTATAAAGGCCACCCTATTACTTCACCTGGGCCGGCCGCATCTGAATTTCCGATACCATCGTGGCATCGGGCGCCTCCAGGGCATGCACAATGGCGGCGGCAATGTCTTCGGGCTGCATCTTGTGCGGGTCGGGCTCCTGGCCGGGCTGGGCACCGTTGAAATTGGTTTCGACCGAGCCGGGCATCACGCAGGTTACTTTGATGCCATCGGGACGCAACTCTTTGAAAAGCGCGTCGGAGAAGCCGCGCACGGCGTATTTGGTGGCGCAGTAGCCGGCTAGGTTGGCGGTGCCGGCGGTAGCGGCCAGGCTAGCCACGTTGATGATGTGGCCGGTGTGCTGCTTTTTGAGTTGCGGCAGCACGGCGCGGGTGCAGTAAAACAGGCCGTTGACGTTGGTATCGAACATGGCGTGCCAGTCTGACGAGGTAAAGCCGTCGATGGGGCCGAAGATGCCCAGGCCGGCATTGTTTACCAGCACGTGGATTTCGGGGCCTAGCTCGCGCTGGGTGTTGGTGAAGGCTTCGGCCACGGCGTGCTCATCGCGCACATCGCAGGCAAAAAACTGGAACCGGTCGTGGGCTAGCCCCTCGGGCGCGGTGCGGCCCCAGCCGGCCACGGCGGCGCCGCGGGCCAGCAGGGCTTCGGCGGTAGCGCGGCCAATGCCGCTGCTCACGCCCGTTACGATGGCGACTTTCCCGCTCAGGTTCATAATTTCAGGCAAAAATTGACGGATGTACTTGCGAATGCTGCTACAAAGTAACGCGCTGGCCGGGCTGCGCCGGGCGGCGGCCCTGCTGGCGGGCAGCCTGGCCCTGGCCGCGTGCAGCGCCGACCACGACACCGATTGCCTCAAAAGCAACGGCGCTGTCGTGACCGAGCGGCGGGCCCTCGACCCTAGCCTGCATACGGTGGTGGTGTATAATAACGTGGACCTGACCATTGTGCCCGACACCGTGACCTACGCCGAGGTGCGCGCCGGCGAGCACGTGCTTCAGGATATTGAGTTTTCGACCCCTAGCGGGCCACAAACGCTCGTCATCAAAAACACCAGCCGCTGCAACTGGGTGCGCAGCTACAATACGCCGCGCGAGGTGCGCCTGCACGTGGCCAAAAAACGCACCAGTTTCGACATCGAGCAGTATGGCTACGGCCTGATTTCCAATGAGGGCCAGTGGGCGCAGGACACGCTGTTTCTGCGCCTCTGGAGCACCGGCGACTTCAACATGAACGTGCGCTCGACTTATTTATACATTGATAGCTACGACGCGGGCGATATTACGCTGCGTGGCACGGCCGAGGATTTTCACCCCAACTTCGGCAGCAACGGCTTTCTGTTTGCCAGCGACCTTGATGCGCGCTATTGCTATTTCTACACCTACCGCGAGTGGCGGGGCGACATGCACGTGCGCAGCCACCAAAACCTGGGCGGCACCCTAGCCGGCACCGGCCGGCTCTTTTATACCGGCAACCCGTCGTTGTTTTTCGTCAACGGCCCCAACGCGAGCAATGTCTTCAAAGAATAACTTTATAATAGGTCGCCCAGCTGCGGCCGGATAAGCAGCTCTTCCACCACGGCCTGGGGCGAGAGTTGAAAAGCCCCCAGCACGGCCGCGGCCACATCGGCAGGGTCGATGAAGCGCTCGGGGGGCAGCCCGGCCCCGTTCCAGCTGCGGGTGAGCGTGGCGCCGGGCAGCACGGCCGTCACGCGCAGGCCCTGGGCTTTTACTTCCTCGCGCAACGTTTTGGTGTAGCCGAGCAAGGCAAATTTGGCCACGCCGTAGGAGCCACCATTGGGGTACGGCATAATACTGGCCGTGGAGCAAATGGTGAAGATATGACCCCGGCCCTGGGCCAGCAGCGTGGGCAGCAGCGCGCGCGTCACATCGTAGGCGCTCAACAAATTGACGTTCAGCATCTCACGCAAGCGCGAGCCATCGGCGGGCTCGTCCTGAAAGCGCCCGGGCACGTAGTAGCCGGCATTGTTGACGAGCACGGCCACGGGCAGTTGCAGGCCCAGCACAAAGTCGGCAAAGCGCTGGCAGTCGGCGGGCTGGCTCAGGTCGGCGGCTAGGGTATGCAGCGCCGCAGCGGGCTGCTCGGCGGCCAGCGCAGCTAAATCTTCGGCGCGGCGGGCGCAGGTAGCTACCGCAAAGCCGGCAGCTAAGAAACTCAGTACCAAGGCTCGCCCTATGCCCTGGCTGCCCCCGGTTATCACGACTAACTCTGTAGTTGAGGTCACTATTTTCTGGGTTTGTACGTAAGAGGCGCAAAGATGCCCCGCCGCCGCCGGCCGGGGCTAGCCGGGCCGGCTAGGGCTGCTCATTTTCCTCCTATATGTTCAAAGTTTTTGGCTCATTCGTACTCTTCTTATACAACATGGTGGCCCGCGCCGAGCGGCTAAAGGTGTTGTGGACCCGTTTTTTTGAGGAAGCCACGCTTATCGGCGTCAATTCCATCTTCATTGTGGGCATCGTATCGGCCTTTATCGGAGCCGTTACCTGCATTCAGATTGCCTACAACCTCACCAACCCGCTCATCCCTAAGTCGACCATCGGCTACATGGTGCGCGAAATGACGATTCTGGAGCTGGCACCCACCATCACGAGCATCGTGCTGGCCGGCAAAGTGGGCTCGTCTATTGCCGGCGGGCTGGGCACCATGCGCATTACTGAGCAGATTTCGGCGTTGGAAGTAATGGGCATTAATACTACGTCGTACTTGGTGTTGCCGCGCATTTTGGCGGCCATGCTCATGTTTCCGCTGCTGGTTATTCTGGCGATGGCGCTCAGCATTTTGGGCGGCTACATTGCCGGCACGTTGTCGGGCGTAATGGCCCCGCAGGATTATATCGAAGGTATTCGCACCGACTTTATTCCTTACAACATCGTTTTCTCGCTGATTAAGGCAGTAGTTTTCGCCTTTCTGGTGTCCGGCATTTCGGCCTTCAAAGGGTATTACACCGAAGGCGGCGCCCTCGAAGTAGGTGCCGCTAGCACCGCGGCCGTTACCAACTCCATTATCGCCATCTTGCTGGCCGACTACGCACTAGCCGCTATCCTGCTGTAAGCAGCAGTTGCTTAGACAAGCTAGTGAGCTTGCCTGCCTGGCTAGCAAGCTCACTAGCTTGTTTTCTGGCAATTAAACAATTCGGCCGTCTAGCAATTTCGCTTTTGAATCATGATTGAAATATCCAACTTAGAAAAAGCTTTCGACGGCAACCCGGTGCTGAAAGGCATCAGCTGCACGCTCGAAACCGGCAAGTGCAATCTGCTACTTGGCGGCTCGGGCACTGGTAAAAGCGTGCTGCTCTCGTGCATTGTGGGCCTGATGAAGCCTGATTTGGGCTCCATCACCTTCGACGGCACGGTATATACCAACTCGAAGGTGGACATCCGCCAGGAGATTCGCCGCAAAATCGGGATGCTCTTTCAGGGCTCAGCTTTGTTTGACTCGATGACGGTGGCCAAAAACGTGGAGTTTCCGCTGCAAATGCTGACGCCCGACATGAGCCTGGAGGAGCGCCGCGACCGCGTCGAGTTTTGCCTCAAGCGCGTGGGCCTCGAAAATGCGGGCAACAAAATGCCCTCCGAAATATCGGGCGGCATGAAGAAGCGCGTGGGCATTGCCCGCGCCATCGCGCCTAATTGCACTTATTTGTTCTGTGATGAGCCCAACTCAGGCCTCGACCCGGCCACGAGCATCAAGATTGACGAGCTGATTTACGAAATCACGCACGAGTACAACATCACGACCGCCATCATTACCCACGACATGAACTCGGTGGTGGGCATTGGTGACCACATTATTTTCCTGCACCAGGGCAAAAAACTCTGGGACGGCGACAAGGAGCACATTTTGAACGCCGATGTGCCCGAGTTGCGCGAGTTCATTTTCAGCTCGTCGCTGGTGCGCGCCGCCAAGCGCATCGAGCAGGAAGACGGCCCGCAAGGCCTCGAACACCTGGCCGCCGAGCCGCTCTCCGAAGTGTAAGAAATTAATACCCAATGCCAAACGGCTAGCCGCTACCGAAACACAATCGGTAGTTGCTAGCCGTTTGGCATTAGCCGCTAATCTTTGCAAAATGAATCAGACCCTCACCGGAAAAGTTGCCCTCATCACCGGGGCTTCGAAAGGAATTGGCCGCGCCATTGCCACGCTATTTGCCCAGCAGGGCGCGCAGGTAGCCTTCACGTATTTATCGTCGGTCGAGAAGGGCCAGGCGCTCGAAACCGAGCTAGCCGCCCACGGCACTAAAGTAAAAGGCTATCGCTCCGACGCCTCCGATTTTGCCCAGGCCGAAAAGCTGATTGACGACGTAGTGGCCGAGTTTGGCAAGCTTGATATTGTGGTCAACAACGCTGGCATCACCCAAGATGGCCTGCTCATGCGCATGAGCGAAGCGCAGTGGGACAACGTATTGAACGTGAACCTAAAGTCGGTTTTCAACCTCACCAAAGCCGCCACTAAACCCATGATGCGCGCCAAAGCCGGCAGCATCATCAACATGACCTCGGTGGTGGGTATCAAAGGCAACGCGGGCCAGGCCAACTACGCCGCCAGCAAGGCTGGTATTATTGGCTTCACCAAATCGGTGGCCCTGGAGCTAGGCTCGCGCAATATCCGTTGCAACGCCATCGCGCCCGGCTTTATCGAAACCGAAATGACCGATGCCCTCGACCCCAAGCAGGTCGATGAGTGGCGCAAGGCCATCCCGCTCAAGCGCGGCGGCTCGCCCGAGGATGTGGCCAAGGCCACCGCGTTTCTGGCTTCGGACGACTCGAGCTACATCACCGGCCAGGTATTGCAGGTAGATGGCGGGATGCTGACGTAGGCTAGCCATTCGTAACATGAAAAAGTTTTGGCGCTGGTTGTTTGGTCTCATTTCGTTCCTTACACTAGCGCCATACTTTTTATGGGTATTGCTGCACCTGCTAGGGCCTTATTGGCAGCAGCGGGAGGTGATGAGACGGGTCACGCGTGGCTTCCAACTCGCTAAGCAGCGAGCTGCGTCGGCAGCCTTAGATACACTTCTGCACGAAGGCGACCTCATTTTTCAGATTTCGCTATCGGCTCAAAGCCAGGCCATTCAGCTAGCTACCCACTCGCCCTACAGCCACTGCGGCTTGCTGTATCGAAGCGGCGGCGAGTGGCAGGTTTTCGAAGCGGTGCAACCCGTGAAGCTGACGCCGCTAGCCCGTTGGGTGGCGCGGGGCCAAGGCCAGCATTTTGTGGTGAAGCGGCTGCGCGATGCAACTACGGTCCTCTCGCCGGCCGCGCTAGTCCGCCTGCGGGCGGCGGGCCAGCCGCTGCTCGGGCACGATTACGACCTAAGCTTTAGTTGGTCGGATAAGCAGATTTATTGCTCCGAGCTTATTTGGAAAGTGTACGACCGGGGTCTGCATCGGCGGCTCGGCCAGTTGCAGCAGTTGCGCGATTTTGACCTCAGCCACCCCGCCGTGCAAACCAAGCTGCGGGAACGCTACGGCGCGCAACTGCCGTTATCGGAGCCCGTCATTTCGCCGGCCAGTATCTTTAACAGCCCCGCGCTGGTTACGGTCGTGCGCCGGTGAGGTAGCCGCCTTTCTTTGTTACTTGCTTCGCAGCGGCCCTAGCCGTGCGCTTTCGCTCTTGCTTTCTACTGCTTATTCTCCCTGGTTTATTCTGCTGTGCCTGGCCGTAGGCGCGGGCTACGCAGCGCTGCTTTACTCGGCCCAGGCGCCGTGGCGCCGGGCCATCAACTACGCGCTGGCCGGGCTGCGCTTCGTAGTGGTTAGCTTCTTATGCTTTCTACTGCTATCGCCCTTTGTCAAAACTACGACCACGCGCAGCGAGGCGCCCACGGTGGTGCTAGCCATCGACAACTCGCAGTCGATACCCCTCTTCACGCCCGCGCCGGACCTGAGCCAGCTCACGGCCGGCCTGCCGCGGCTAGCCAACGCCCTGCGCGAAAAAGGCTTTCGGGTCGAAACCCGCACGCTGACCAAGGCCACTACCGCGCCCGATTCGCTACGCTTCACGGCTAGCCGCACCGACCTCAACCAGCTGCTCGCCGACAGCCGCGAGGCCAACGCCGAGCGCAACCTGGCCGGTGTGGTGCTGGTGAGCGACGGCCTCGTGAACCAGGGCCAGGAGCCGCAGTTTTCGGAGTTCAGCTTCCCGATTTTCAGCGTGGCGCTGGGCGATAGCGTGGCCAAGAAAGACCTGCGCCTGACTGACCTCGTGTACAACCGCGTGGCATTCAGCGGCAATAAATTTCCGCTCGAGGCCGAGCTTGGCTACGAAGGCTACGCCGGCGGCGCAGCTACTGTGGAAGTGCGCGAGGGCGGCCGGGTGCTGGAAAGCCGCCGCGTGGCGCTGCCCGCGGGCCGTCGGCGCATCAAGACCACGTTTCAGCTCACCGCGCCCGCGCCGGGCAAGCGCCGCTACGAGGTGCGGGTGCTGCCCCAGGCCGGCGAGTTTACGGCCCTCAACAATACCCGCACGGCTTTCATCGAAATCGTGAAGGGCAAGCTGCGGGTGCTGCTGGCCGGCGCGGCCCCCCACCCCGACCTGAAAGCCTTGCGGGCCGCCATCTTGGCCAATAATAATTTTGACCTGACCCTAGCCGTGGCCGGCGTGGGCCAGCCGCTGCCCGCTAGCACCAGCTTCGATGTAGCCGTGCTGCACCAGCTGCCCGCCCGCGGTGGCCTGGGCCAGGACCTGCTGGCTAGGGTGCGCGCCGCCAAAGTGCCCGTGCTGTACGTGCTGGGGGCGCAGTCTGATTACAACGCCTACAACCAGCTGGGGGCTGGCCTGAGCGTGCTGCCCCGCGGTGCCCAAACCGACGAGGTGACGCCCCTGCCCAACCCTGGCTATGCCCGGCTGCCCCTCGATGAGGAAAGCCGGCGCCGCCTGGGGCAGTACCCGCCGGTGCCAGTGCCCTTTGGCGAGGTGCGGCTGGCTAGCGGGGCCGAGGCCGCGCTGTGGCAGCAAGTGGGCCGCCTGCCCACCCAGAAGCCGCTGCTGATATTCGGCGGCGCGGCCGGTGGGGGCGCCCGCACGGCAACGCTGCTGGTCGAAAACACTTGGCAGTGGCGCCTCGAAGAAGCCATTGCCCACGACGACCACCCCGAGGCCTACGACCGTCTCATCAGCCGCACGCTGCAGCTACTAACCCACAACGCCAACAAGAAGCGCCTCGACGTGTACCCCACGCAGGACGCCTTCAGTACCCAAGACGATGTGACGCTGGGAGCCGAAACGTACAATTCCGTATTCGAGCGCATTTACGACCAGAAAATCACGCTCACGCTTACCGACTCGGCCCGCAAGGCGCGCACCGTCAGCTTCGCCAATGCCGCCGATGGCTCGCCGCTGCACCTGGGGCCACTGCCAGCGGGCCTCTACCGCTACCAGGCCCGCGCCACGCTCGGCGGCCAGGCGCAGCAGGCGAGCGGCGAGCTACTCGTGCAAAACCAGCCGCTCGAAGCCCAGGAATCGAAGGCCGACCACCGGCTGCTAGCCCAGCTTAGCCGCCGTAGCGGCGGCCGCCTCTACTACCCCACCCAGCTCGGTAAGCTGGCCCAGGATATTGAAAAGGCCAGTTTTAAGCCCGTGCTGAGCAGCGAGGAAGAGTTAAAAGACCTGATAAATCTGAAGTGGCTGTTCTTTGCCTTAGTGGCATTGCTAACCGCTGAATGGGCCACGCGCAAGTACCAGGGCGGAATATAAAACTGTGGTCCTGCTTATCTGGCGTCCCGCAGGAAGCATCTTATCAGCGTAAATTGCCAGTATTCAGGCCTGACAAGATGCTTCCTGCGGGCCGCCAGATAAGCAGGACCAACGTTTTCTATGCGCTACCTCCTTCTCAATAAGCCATTCGAAGTCCTCACCCAATTCACCGATGAGCACGGCCGCGCCACGCTCAAGGACTTTGTGGCAGTGCCCAATGTATACCCGGTGGGCCGGCTCGACTTCGACAGCGAGGGCCTGCTGCTGCTCACCGATGACAAGCAGCTTCAGCACCGCCTCAGCGACCCGCGCTACAAGGTGCCCAAAACCTACTGGGCGCAGGTAGAGGGCTACCCCACCGAGGCCGCGCTGCAGCAGCTGCGCGAGGGCGTGCAAATCAAAGAGGGTTTTACGCTGCCCGCCGAAATTGCGGCGCTGCCCGACGACGCCACGGCCGAGCTGTGGCCGCGCAACCCGCCCATTCGCTACCGGGCCAGCATCCCTACGAGCTGGCTAGCCCTCACCATCTCGCAGGGCATGAACCGGCAAGTACGCAAGATGTGCGCCGCCGTGGGCCTGCCCTGCCTGCGGCTGGTACGCCAGAACCTGGGCGACCTGTCGCTGACCGGGCTAGCCCCCGGCGAGTGGCGCGACCTCAGCACCGAGGAGATTGCCGCCCTGCGTGGGCTAGCCGGCGTGGGCGAGCGGCGCGCCCGCCCGGGCGCGCCGCGCCCGGCGGTGACGCGGTCCGCCACCACTTTTTCGCCCACCAACCGCGGTCCGCGCCGCCAGCGGCCCTAGTGCTGCGGCGGGTTTTGTGGGGGCTAGCCCTGGTTTTTGGCTTGCTCAACGTGGTAGTGGCGCTGCACGCCTGGCGCTTCACGCACTTCACGACCGAGGTGGGGCCGCGCACCCGTAACCCCGAGAAGCTCCCCACGGCGGAGAAAATCAGGATTATCCTCACGGGCTTAAAAAACCCGAAGCCGGTGAACCTGGCGCCACCCGCTTTTCCCTACGAAGACGTGGCGCTGGCTAGCCCCAATGGCCGGCTGGCCGCCTGGTACGGCCCGGTGCCGCAGGCGCGCGGCACCATTATCCTCTGCCACGGCTACACCAGCGATAAGTCGCGCCTGCGGCCCGAGGCGGGCTATTTTCGGCAGCTCGGCTACGCAATACTGCTGCTCGATTTTAGTGGCAATGGCGCCTCAGCGGGCTACCAAACCACCATCGGCTACCACGAGGCTGCTGATGTAGTAGTGGCGATGCGCTGGGTGCAGGCCCGGCAGCCGGGCGCGCCGGTGGTGCTCTACGGCGTGAGCATGGGCGCCGTGGCCATCCTGCGGGCCGAGGCTGAGTTGGGCCTGCGGCCCACCGCCAGCATCGTAGAATGCCCTTATGGCAGCATGCTGCAAACGGCCCGCAACCGCTTCGTATCGATGCACTTGCCGCCCTTTCCACTGGCTGGTTTGCTGGTATTCTGGGGCAGCGTGGAGAATGGCTACTGGGCTTTCGACCTGAATGCGGGCGAGTACGCCCGGCGCGTGTTCACCCCTACCCTGCTGCTGTGGGGCACCACCGACCCGCGCGTAACCCGCGCCGAAACGGACACCATCTTTGCGCACCTGGCTGGCCCCAAGCAGCGGGTCGATTTTGCGGGCTCGGGCCACGAGCCCTACTGGCACAAGCATCCGCGCCAGTGGCAGCATACTATCCAGCGCTTCCTGCAAGCCCAGCAGCCCTAGCCCGGCCGGCCTGTGCCAGCCGCGGTGGGTAGTGCCGACGCAGCAGCACGCCCCCCATGCCGAAGACGAGGGCGGCCAACCCCAGCGTAAGCCACCAGAAGTAAGCCAGCGGAAAAAAGCGGTAGGTGCTTTCAATAATGAAAGCCGCGTAGAGGCCCGTGACCGAAGCCCCCATGCCCAGGTAATGCCACCGCAGCCAGTTGCGGCCTACCGGGCGCAACACGGCGGCACCTATACCAACTGCCAGCGCAAAAAGGCTTCCCAAGGCGCCCAAATGAACGATACCAAACCGGCCAAACAGGAAGTAAATCTGAAAGGCCGTTAGCAAGAGCACGGCCATACTGCCAGCGTAGGCGCGGCCTACCCACCGGTGCCACCGCGTGCCTTTGGGCACCGCCAAGATGTAAGTTCCTGCCAGCAGGGCTAGCAGCGCCGCTACCAGATGCACCTTGCTTACCGCTGAATGAAGAACACAAGCCATACCACAACCACCGCCGAGAACCTGACCCATTCGCCAAGCGAGTGCCGTAGTATACGTGCTAAGCACTCTGGTCTAGCTACTTCTCCGGGCAACTGCCAGGGCGGCCGGCCGCAACTATAAGCTGACTTTCGGAAATAACCTCCAGCAGTCATTTCCGCTACTCTGCGCTAGATAAGCAGTTTACTTCGACCATAAATCACGCTAGCCCGGATGCTTTTGTTTTTTTAGCAACCTGAATTTCACGCTCTCAGAAACGAAAAAGGCTACCCAAAATCTGGGTAGCCTTTTTCGTTTCTATAGCAAGCTGTGTGCTAGGCGTGCGCGTGCTCGCGGTTGGCGGGCAGGTCGTCGGCGTAGTGCGTGTGCTCGGCGCGGTAGGTGCGCTCGAAAATCAGCGGGAAAATGAACAGCGTGAGCACCGTGCCCGTGAGCAGGCCGCCGATAACCACGATGGCCAGCGGCTTACTCGTTTCGGAGCCAATGCCGGTGCTGAGCGCCGCCGGCATGAGGCCGATAATGGCCATGAGGGCCGTCATCACCACCGGCCGCACCCGCGAGGCTACCCCTTCCGACAAGCTGCGGTCAAGGCTCATCTTGTTGAGCATGTTCTGCTTGAAGACGCTGATGAGAATCACACCGTTCTGAATACAGATACCAAACAGGGCAATGAAGCCGATACCGGCCGAAATCGAGAAGTTGGTATGCGTAAGCAGCAGCATGGCAATGCCGCCAATGAGGGCAAACGGCACGTTGAGCAGCACGAGGCCGGCATCCTTGAGGTTGCCGAAGAGGATAAACAGAATGAAGAAAATGAGCGCCAGCGAAATCGGCACCACCTGGGCCAGCCGCTGGCTAGCCCGGCGCTGGTTTTCGAAGTCGCCGGTCCATTTCATGGAGTAGCCTTTGGGCAGCTGCACTACTTTGTTCACCTTTTCCTGCGCCTCGGCGATGGCCGAGCCCAGGTCGCGGCCCCGCACCGAGAACTTCACGGCCGAGAAGCGCGTGTTGTCGTCGCGGTAAATGAGGCTGGGGCCGGTTACCTGCTTTACGTCGGCTATCTCATTCAGGGGCACCGTTTTGCCGCTTTGCGTAGGCACCATGAGGGCCGAAATCTCGGTTGGGCTCTCGCGGAACTGCGACTCGTAGCGCACCCGAATGGGAAATTTGCGCTCGCCCTCATACATCTGGCTGGCCTGCTTGCCGCCCACCGCCATTTCGAGTACGGCGTTGGCGTCCGATTTGCTCACGCCGTAGCTGGCCATGCGGCGCTCGTCGAGGTCAGCGTGCAGCTCGGGCTGGCCGATGTTGCGCAGCAAGCCCAGGTCGTCGATGCCATCAACTTTTTGCAATACCTCATACACCTGGCGGGCCTTGCCCTCCATCAGCTTGAGGTCAGTGCCGTAGATTTTGACCGCGATGGAGCCTTTTACGCCCGAGGCGGCCTCCTCCACGTTGTCGGTAATAGGCTGCGAGAAGTTGAAATCGACGCCCGGAAAGCGGTTCAGCTTTTCCTTCATGCGCGCGATGAGGTCCTCGCGGTAGGCCTTCTTTTTCATGTTCTTCTGCACCTCGTCGGTGTGCTTTATCTGCACCAAGAACTCGTTGTTGTAGAAGCCCGTGGGGTCGGTGCCGTCGTTGGGGCGGCCGGTCTGGCTCACCACGTCGCTCACCTCCGGGAAGCTGATAAACACGCGCCGCATCTCATTACAGAGCTTGTTCGAGGCATCGAGCGAGATGCTGAGCGGCAGTTGCGCCCGCACGTAAATCGAGCCTTCGTTCAGCTCCGGCAGAAATTCGGTACCCAAAAATTGGTACAGCCCAACGCCCCCAGCCACGAGCAGCGCCGCGAAAATGAGGCTAGCCGTCTTACGAGCGTACGTGAAGTCGAATACATTTTTTGCGCCCTTGTTGATGGCACGCAGCAGGAAGTTGTCCTTCTCGCGCACGTTTTTGCGCAGCAGGATGCTAGCCAGCACCGGTACCAGCGTCAGGGTAAAAATCAGGGCGCCCAGCAGGGCGAAGCCCAGCGTCCAGGCCAGCGGCGAGAACACTTTGCCCTCTACTTTCTCGAAGGAGAAAATTGGCAGCAAGGCAGTGATAATGATGGCCTTGGCGAAGAAAATCGACTTACCCATGTCGCGGCCGGTTTTCTTGATGAGGCCCAGCTTGGCGAGCTTATTAAAACGCTCCATGCCCACTTCGTGGGCCTTGTGGTCGAGCGCCACAAAGAGCCCTTCCACCATCACCACGGCGCCGTCGATGATGATACCAAAGTCGATGGCGCCCATGCTGAGCAGGTTGGCGCTCATGCCTTTCAGCCGCAGGCAGATGAAGGCAAACAGCAGGGCTAGCGGAATGATGATGCTCACAATCAGCGTGGTGCGCCAGTCAGCCATGAACAGGAATACAATCACCGTCACGAAAATCATGCCCTCGGTGAGGTTATGAATTACCGTTTCGGTTGAAAAGTCGATGAGCTGCTGGCGGTCGTAAAACGTGCTGATTTTCACGTCGGGCGGCAGAATCTTGTCGTTCAGCAGCTCCACCTTGGCTTGCAGCAGCTTGATGACTTCCGACGGGTTTTCGCCCTTGCGCATCACCACGATGCCTTCTACCATGTCGTCGTTCAGGCCCCGACCCACGCGGCCCAGGCGCGGCAGGGCCGACTCAGCCACCTGCGCCACGTCCTTCACCAGGATGGGCGCGCCGTTCACGTTCTTGACGACCGTGTTGTTGATGTCCGAGATGTTGTTGAGCAGGCCAATGCCGCGCACCACGTAGTTCTGCTGGCCTTCGTTTATCACGTCGCCACCCACGTTGATGTTCGAGCGCTGCACGGCGGTGTAGAGGTCGAGCGGCGTGAGGCCAAAGTCCTGCAACTTGCTGGGGTCCACCGATATCTCGTAGCTCTTCACCTCGCCGCCGAAGCTGTTCACGTCGGCCACGCCGGGCACAGCCTTCAGGTTGCGCTCGATTACCCAGTCCTGAATGGTTTTCAGCTCGCGGGTCGATTTCGTTTTGCTGGCGATAGTGTAGCGGTAAATCTCGCCGGTGGGGCCGTAGGGCGGCTGCACCTCGGGGTTGGCCCCGTCGGGCAGGTCAGCGCCGCTGAGCAGGTTGTTGACCTGCACGCGGGCGTAGGCATCGTCCACGCCATCGTCGAAAATCACCTTCACCACCGACAGGCCGAAGAGTGTGGTCGAGCGCACGCTGGTTTTCTTCTGCACGGGGTTGAGCGCGATTTCGATGGGCGCGGTTACGAACTTCTCAATCTCCTCGGCCGAGCGGCCGGGCCACTGCGTGATGATGGTGATTTCGGTGTTCGTCACGTCCGGAAACGCCTCGATGGGCGTGTTCCGGTAGCTCACCACCCCGGCGATAATCGCCGCTAGGGTAAGCAGGAAAACAAAGCCCCTATTCTTGAGGGAGAAGGCAATAATGCCTTGGATAAACTTATTCATTTAGAAGTCGATACTGACTTTTATGATAATGCAATCATCTGCCATACAGCGCACACTGTGGCGTATGGCCTAGCTAATTAGTCGTTGAGCTCGTCGTACACGAGCAGTTGGTTTTTGGTCACGATAACGTCGCCGGCCTTCAGGCTAGCCCCGTTCACGTAGCTCACGTCGCCCACGGTTTTGGTCACCGTCACGGGGCGGGTATCGACCTCGGTGCGGCTCTTGTACACGAGCACAAAATGCTGGTCTTTGTCGAAAACAACCGAGTTGGCCGGCACGGCCAGCTCCTTCTGCTTCTCGGTGTTAAGGATGTGCACCTGGGCGTACATCTCGGGCTTGAGCAGGTAGCCGGGGTTGGTGAGGCGAATGCGTACCTTAAGGGCCTTACTATCGGGGTCGAGCACGTTGAACACCTTGTCAACCACTCCTTTGAAGTGCTTGTCGGGATAAGAGAGCGTGGTGATGTCGGCCTCGTAGCCCAACTTCACGTTGGCAATGTCGGCCTCGAATACGTTGGCCAGCACCCACACCTGGTCGAGGTTGGCGATGGTAAAAAAGCCGTCGGCATCCACGTTGGCATTGCTGTACTGCATGCCCTGGGTCACGTTTTTATCGGTGATGAAACCCGAAATCGGCGCTTTGATGATATAGTGCCCGTCTTTCGATACACCGTAGATGCCGAGCTGCTTGCCGGTTTTGCCGAGGTTGCTCTGGGCTTTGCGCAGCTCCTCGCGGGCTAGCACCACGTCGCGCTCGGCGGCCAGGCCGGCTTTAAACTGGTCTTCGGCCACGCTCAGGTTTTTGCTGGCGATGGCCACATCGGTACCGGCGGTGCTGTTCTGGTTTTGCACGTCGGCGATTTCGCCCGAACGCACCACGGCCAGCACCTGGCCCGCGGTGACGTGGTCGCCGAGCTCCACGTTGAGCTTTTCGACCACGCCGCCCACGAGCGGGAAGATTTTGGCAGTTTTGTCGCCGTTGGTCGTCACCTGGCCCGAAAACGACTGCTCGCTGCGCACCGGCTCGAGGCGCACGGTGTCGAAGGCCAGCTCTTTCAGGGTTTGGTCGGAGAGCGAGAATTTCTTGGCAGTGCCGGCTTCCTCCTTGGCCGCCGTGGTTTCCGACGACTTGGAGCAAGCGCCCAGGCCCAGGGTTAAGAGCAGAAAATATGCAGCGCAATTCATATCAATAGAAGTAATGGCGAGGACCTTTCCGCAAGCGGGAGCCTAGCCAGGCAAGTCGAAAAGGGAGAGTTATTCGGCCCGGAAGAAGGTGCGGCCCGTGGCTAGGTTAATGCTTTCAAAAGCCCGCATCCGATTAGCCCGCAAGGTGTTAATCTGGATGACGTTGTTTTTGTAAGCCTCGTAAAAGTCGAGGTACTCGACAATGCTGATGAGGCGTTTGGTGTAGCTCTGCTCGATGTTGTCGATGAGGCGCGAGAAGGGCGTGGTATCGCGGCTGGTGTGCTGATACAGCTCGTCTTGGCGCAGGGCCACCTGGTAGGCCTCGTGCACATCGCGGCGCACCACCAGCTGCTGCTGCTGCGCCTGCGCCTGGGCATTGCCAATCTGGGCCTTAGCCGCCGCGATGTTGCCTTGGTTGCGGTTGAAAATCGGCACCGCCACGCCCAGCGTTATCGAGTTGTAGTTGTCGAAATACGACCCTAGCCGGTCGTAGCTGTAGCCCACGGCCAGGTCGGGCGTGGCCACGGCGCGCTGCAGGCGCAGGTTCAGCTCCTGGCGCTGCACCTCGGCGCGGCGGCTCAGTAGGTCGGCGCGGCGCACGAGGGCCGTGTCGGTGAGCTGCTGCTCGGGGTACGGGGCCAGCGACAGCTCGCGCACGCGCTGGCTGTTTACGCGGGGCAGGTAGGCCGAGCGGGCCGAATCGCGCAGCAGCACGTGCAGGTCGGCCTGCGAGTTGGCCTGGTCGGTGACGAGCACCAGCCGCTCACTTTCCAGCGTGAACAGAAAGGCTTTCAGACGAATAACTTCCTTGAGCGCAATGTTGCCCTTGTCGAACTGCCCCTGGTACAGCTCTACCGTGTGGCGCAGCTGCGGAATCTCGTTATCATACACCCGCAGCGTTTGCTGGCGGAAGTAGATGTCGTAGAACGTGGTGCGCAGCTGAAAGCGCAGGTTGCGCACCAAGTCTTCGAGGTTGAAGGCCTCTACTACGGCCGCCTGCTGCTGAGCGCGGCCCGCCGCCCGGCGGCGCCCGGCCAGCGCAAACAGCTGCTGCGCCTGAATGGCGAGCTGGTTACGGTTGAGGTCGGGGTTATTACCCACCGCATCCTGCCGGTGAATGGCCTGCTGCAACACATTCTGGTCCACCGTGATAGTAGGGTTATCAATGAGCCGCGCCTGAATGGCCAGCGCCTGCGCCGCCGTAATGTTGTAGCGCTGGGCCAGCAGCTGCAAGTTGTTTTGCACAAAGCGCTGCTCGGCTTCGGGCAGCGTCAGGCGCACGGTATCGACGGGCAGTGGCGTGCCACCTACCGTCGGCTTTTGGTCTTGGGCGTGGGCGGCTAGCCCCAGACTCAGGCTAGCCAGCACCAGGCCAGCGCGGCGCAGCAGGCGGCCGGCGGATGGGAACGCAGCCGTGGGCGGGGCGGATATCGAGTGGCGCGCGGCGGCACCTATAATTCTTTGTAAAATCACTTTTTTGCTTTAAAACCTAGCCAGGCGATTGAGCAAAGCTAACAGGAAGAAAGCGCACTTCATTCACTCTTTTTCCATGTTCACTAGGCCCTCATTAAAGGCGGATTAGAAGCACATTAGAATTGAATTAGAATTGGACTTAACGAGCCTAAGAAAGCCTCCGGTCAGCTGGACCGGAGGCTTTTATAACTTCTTTATAAGAAGAATTTTACTTATGCCGCTCGCGCTCCTGTCGGCTACTGTATACCCATTCGTAAACAGCTGGCAAAATAAGTAGCGAAAGCAGCGTGGCCGTTATCAAACCGCCGATAACCACGATGGCTAGGGGCTTCTGGGTTTCGGAGCCGATGCCGTGGCTGAGGGCGGCCGGCAAAAGTCCAAGCGAAGCCATGAGGGCCGTCATCACCACCGGCCGCAGCCGCGAGCGGGCACCATCCTTGATGGCCTGCACCAGCGGCATGCCCTCGCGCATGTTTTGGCGGAATTTGTTGACCAAAATCACGCCATCCTGGGTAGCCACGCCGAAGAGCGCAATGAAGCCTACGCCGGCCGAGATGCTAAAATTGACACCCGTGAGCAGCAGCGCCGCAATGCCGCCGATGAGGGCAAACGGCACGTTGAGCAGTACCAGCACCGAATCGAGGGCGTTGCCAAACGACACGAACAGGATAAAGAAAATAGCCAAGATGCTGATGGGCACCACGATGGAGAGCTGGCGCTGGGCCCGCTCCTGGTTCTCAAACTCGCCGTTCCACTGGGCGCTGTAGCCTTTGGGTAGGGCCACGTTTTTCTTTACCAAAGCCTGGGCCTCGGCGATGGTGCTGCCCATGTCGCGGCCCCGCACCGAGAATTTGATGGCGATGAAGCGCGAGTTATTTTCGCGGTAAATAAAGGCCGGACCCGAGACGTTGCCGATGGTGGCAATTTCCTGGAGCTTCACCTTGCCACCGTTCAGGTTAGGTACCAAGAGGTTGCCAATCTGGTCGGGCGTCGAGCGGTAGGGCTGGTCGTAGCGCAGGCGCAGGTCAAACTTGCGCTCGCCCTCAAACACCTGGCTCACGGCCTTGCCGCCGATGGCCATCTCAATCACGGCGTTGGCGTCGGCAGCATCCACACCGAATTGGGCCATCTTGTCGGGGTCGAGGGTGATGTGCAGCTCGGGCTGGCCCAGGTTGCGGAACACGCCGAGGTCTTCGATGCCCTTCACTTTTTTGAGCTGGGCGTACACTTCGTCGGCTTTCTTATCGAGAAAATTGAGGTCGTCGCCGTTGATTTTTACGGCCATCGAGCCCTTCACGCCTGACACGGCTTCCTCCACGTTGTCGCTGATGGGCTGTGAGAAGTTAAAATCGACGCCGCGGTAGTGCGCCAGCTTGGCCTGCATCTCGGCAATGAGCTGGTCCTTGGTGATGTCGCGCTTCCACTGGTCGGCCGGGTAGAGGTCCACGAAAAACTCCTGGTTGAAGAAGCCCGTGGCATCGGTGCCGTCGTTGGGCCGGCCGGTTTGCGAAATCACGCCCCGCACCTCCGGAAACTGCTCAAAGTCCTGCCGAAACTGCTTGGTGAAGTGGTACGAATCTTCCAGGCTGATGCTCAGCGGCATCGAAGCCCGCACGTAGATACTGCCCTCGTTGAGGTGCGGCAAAAACTCGGTGCCCACGAAGTGAAACGCCCCCAGCCCCAGAAACAGCGCCACGAGCGCGCCGCCCATGGCCCGGCGTGGGTGGCCCATCACCTTGTCCAGCAAGGGCGCGTAGTTGCGGTTCAGAAACTCGATGAGCGGGTTGTGGCGCTCGCGCACGTTCTTTTTCAGCAGAATGCTCGACAGCACCGGCACCAGCGTGAGGGCCAGCAACAGCGCGCCCAGCAGCGCAAAGCCAAGGGTGAAGGCTAGCGGCGAAAACAGCTTCCCTTCCACTTTCTGGAATGAGAAAATCGGAATCAACGCCGTGACAATGATGAGCTTAGAGGTGAAGATGGACTTGCCCATCTCGGTGCCCGTGTGCAGAATCTTGCTCAGCTTGGCGCGCTTGTTGAAGCTTTCCATGCCCTCGTGCTCGGCCCAGTGGGCCAGCATCACGAAGAGCCCTTCCACCATCACCACCGCCCCGTCGATGATGATGCCGAAGTCGATGGCGCCGATACTCAATAGGTTGGCCGTCATGCCCTTCCAGCGCATCAGGATGAACGCGAAGAGCAGGGCTAGCGGGATAACCATGGCCACGGTCACTGTCGTGCGCCAGTCGGCCAGAAAGATGAGCAACACAATGGTTACCAGTGCGATACCCATCACCACGTTCTCGCCCACCGTGTGCAGCGTGTGCTCATTCAGCTCGGTGCGGTCGTAGAACACCTTGATTTTCACGTCGCCGGGCAGCACCGTGGTATTCAGGTAATCTACCTTGGCCTCCAGCAGCGGCAGCACGGCGCCGGGGTTTTCGCCTTTGCGCATGAGCACGATGCCCTCCACCACGTCGTCGTGGTCGTCGCGGCCCACAATGCCGAGCTGCGGCAGGTTGGAGGTCTGCACGTTGGCGATGTTGCGTACCAGCACCGGTACGCCGTTCACGTTTTTGATAATAATCTTCTCGATATCAGCCACGTTCTTCACGATGCCGATGCCGCGCACTACAAACGCCTGCTGGCCTTCGCGCACAATGTCGCCACCCACGTTCACGTTGGCGCGTTGCAGGGCCTGGTACACGTCGAGCGCCGTGAGGCCGTATTTGGTGAGCAGCGGCGGCGTCACGGCCACCTCGTAGGTTTTCACTTTGCCGCCGAAGCTCACCACGTCGCCCACGCCGGGCACGGCCTTGAGGTTTTTTTCGATTACCCAGTCTTCCAGCGTTTTAAGCTCGGTGGCCGACTTGGTTTTGGAGGTGAGCGTGAAGCGGTAAATCTCGCCGGTGGGGCCGGTGGGCGGCTGCACCTCGGGGTCGACGCCGTCGGGCAGGTTCACGTTGGCTAGCTTCTGGGCGGCCTCCATGCGGGCGTTGAAGTTGTCGGTGCCATCCTCAAACACAATTTTGATAAACGACAGCCCGAAGAGGTTGATGCTGCGAATCACCGTTTTGCGGCTTATCGAGTTCATCTCCGTCTCAATCGGGATGGAGATGAAGCGCTCGACCTCCTCGGCCGAGCGGCCGGGCCACTGCGTGATGATAACTACTTCAGTATTCGTAACATCGGGGTACGCCTCGACGGGCGTATAGTAAAAGCTCACTGCGCCGGCCACCACCACCAAAGCGGTGATGAAGAACACGACGTAGGGATGCCGCAGCGAGAAACCGATGAGGCCTTTGATGAATTTGTTCATGGTCAGTTAGTTGGCAAAAGCTGCCGACTGAAAAACTAGTCCGTCAAATCGTTGAAAAGCAGCAGGCTACCCTCGGTCACCACCTGGTCGCCGTTCTTCAGGTCGCCGGTCACGTAGCTGTATTGCGAGGTGGTGCGCACCACCTGCACCGGCACCACGCGGTACTTGCCAGGGCTGTCCTGCTTCACCACGAAGTACTTGTCCTGACTGAAAATCACCGATTTGGGATTAATGGCTAGCCCCTCACCCGAATCCTCGAGGTGCAGGCTCACGGTGCAAAACATATCGGGCTTGAGCAGGCCGTCGGGGTTGGCCAGCTCCACGCGGGCTTGCAGCACGCGGGTGTCGGCATCCACCACGTTGGAGATATTGGTGATGGTGCCGGTGAATTGTTTATCCGGGTAGGCTAGCGCGCTGATAGTCACCTTCTCCCCCACTTTCACGTCCTCCACGTCGGTTTCGTACACGTTAAGCAATATCCAGACCCGGCTAAGGTCCGAGATGGTGAAGAGCGGCGTTGAGTTGTCGGGCCGCAGCTGCATGTTGGGGTTGATATTGCGGGCCACCACGTAGCCGCTCACCGGCGCTTTCACCTGGTAAATGGGCTGCGCCGTGCCGCTGCTGCTAGCCCCGTATAGCTTGAGTATCTGCTGGGTACGATTGAGCGCTGACTGCGCCTTGGCTAGCCCCTCGCGGGCCACCGTGAGGTCTTGCTGCGAGGCAAAGTTGGTTTTGTAGAGCTGCTCGGTGTTGTCGGCGGTGCGCTTGGCCAGGGCGTAGTCGCTCTTGGCTGAGTTGTAGTCGTTGAGGTAGCCGCTCACATCGGCGCTCTGCACGGTAGCCAGGGCCTGGCCCTGCGTCACGCGCTGGCCGAGGGCGGCATTCACGGCCAGCACACTGCCCGATACCACCGGAAACACTTGGTCTACGCGGCGCTGGTCGTAGCTCACCTTGCCCGTAAAGCGCAGGTCCTGGGCCAGGTTGCGGCTCTTCACGGTGTCGGTGCGGTAGGTCGAGAGGGTGTCTTTGGTGTTGGTGGGCAGTTCGGTTTTCTTGTCGCCGCCGCAGGCGGTCAGGCTCAGCACCGGGGCCGCCAGTAGGCCCGCGATGAGCAGGCGAAAGGGTGTTTTGGAGGAGAACATGGGTTTGTAAGGGGAATTCGGAGAACTCACGGTCGTCATGCTTATCTAGCGTTCGCTTGTCGAAGCATCTCCACCGCACCATCTGGACTGAATAATGGTGCGGCAGAGATGCTTCGACAAGCTCAGCATGATGACCAGTTATTTATTTTACTATCAATTAGAAGACTTTCGCATTCGTAGCGAAGTTGACTTGCTGCTCGCTCTGCAGCAGGCGGCTGCTGATGTCAATCAGTCCGAGCTGGGCTTCCTTGTAGGCCCGGAACTTGTCGATGAAGCTCACCAGGTCGATGAGGCGGCGGTTGTAGTCGGCCACGGCGTCGCGGCTCACGTTGGCGGTGCGGGCCAGGTAATCGGGCGTGATGCTGCGGCGCAGCACAATGGCGCGCTGCAGCTGCTCGTAGGCGCTGGCCACGTCCTGCTCTACTTGCAGGTGCACGCCGCTCAGGGCGTAGCCCGACTGCTGAATCCCGATTTTAGCCGCCTGGATGTTGCCCTGGTTGCGGTTGAAAACCGGCAGGTCGAGGGCCGTTTGCAGGCCGAAGTAGTGCACGTAGGTATTGCCCTGGCTGGCATAGTCGGCGCCCACCATCAGCTTGGGCACGGCCAGCGAGCGCTGCACGGCCAGGTTTTGCTCGGTGTAGGTGGTTTGGTTCGTGGCGGCGCGCAAATCGGGCCGCAACGCAAAAGCCTGAGTTTCGAGGTCGGCCAGGGCGGGCACGCTAGCCGGCGCGGCGGGCAAGAAATCGACGCCCTCGGGCGCCACAAACACGGTGCCCGCGGCGGCCAGCAGCACGCGCAGCGTGGCCTGGTCCTGGGTAAGCTGGTTGAGCAAATCGGCGCGGTCGCGCTCCAGGCTCTGCTGCTCCAGTTCCAGGCGCGTCACCTCATACGAGGCCACCACCCCTAGCCGCAGCCGCTCGCGGTAGGCGGCCAGCAGGCGGCCCAGCTGCGTGCGCTCCTGCTCGGTGAAGTTGAGCTTGCGCCGCTCGGCCGACACGTTATAGAACGACTGCACCAGCTGAAAGCGCGCCTGCCGCAGCAGGTCCTCAAACGCCGCCTGCTGCACCGCCACCCCCGTGCGCGACAGCTGCACGAGCTTGCTGCGCCGCCCCGAAATGTCAATCAGCTGCTGAATCTGGGCGATGAAGGTGCCGCCGGTAGGCGTCACTGGGTCGGTCTGCTTCCGCAAGGGGAAGAACGCGCCCGTGTTGGGGTTGTAGGCGTTCACCTCTAGTTGCAGGTTGGGGTTGTCGCGCAACAGAGCCTGCCGAATGGCCGCGTTGGCCACGTCGATATTAAAGTGCTGGGCCAGCAGCTGGAAGTTGGCCTGCATGAAGCGCGCCTGGGCCTGGTCGAGGGTGAGGCGCAGCGTGTCGGTAGGCGTAGCTAGAGTCGGCGCGCCAGCCGGGGCGCCCATCGCAACGGGGTATTGGCCGAAGGCCGGGCTAGCCCCGTTGCCGGGGCTCAATGCGCCGCCGGGGCTGGTGAGCGGCGCGCCGGGCTGCCCAAACGTGGGCGGGGCAGTGGGCTGGCCGGGCAGTTGCGCGGGCGTAATGCCCTTGTGCGGGCCGGGGGCCTGGCCGGTAGTGGTGGCAGGTGCGGTGGCCGGGGCCAGCGTGGCAGGCAGCGGCGCGCCAGTGGCAGGCCGGGCCACGTTGGGCATCGGCATCTGGGCCCAACTGGCTAACGTGGTCAAACTCAGTCCCCCAGCCGTGGCTAGGGTTCGGAAGGCAGCAATGGGGAGGCGCATAACGGGTTCGCTGGCCGCGCCGCCGCCGGCTGCGTGGCGACTAGCGCTAAAGCGATTGTGAAAGGATACTGCAAAGCTCCCCTACCCACATTAGGCCCCTATTAGAGACAAATTAGAGACGAATTAAAAAGATGAATTTGTTGAAAAACCTCGTCATTTTTATTCTACGCCTCCTCGGCCAGCCTACCAAACGTCAGCTCGGCCACCGTGCCCCGGCCGGGCTCCGAGCGGATGGCCAGCGGGCTGCCGTGCAGCGCCGCAATGCGCTGGGCCAGCGGCAGCCCCACACCGTGCCCCACCACCCCACGCACCGCCGCCGACCGAAAAAACGGCTGAAATACCTGCTCCAAATCATCGGGCGCAATGCCCACACCCGCATCGGCCACGCGCACCACGCAGCCCCCGCTAGCCTGGCAGCGCAGGCTCAGCAGCACCTTCTGGTCGGGGGCCGAGTATTTCAGGGCATTGTCCACGAGGTTGCCCAGGGCGCGGGCCAGCAGGCCGCGGTGGCCCATGATAACGAAGGCAGCCGGGTCGGGCGGCAGCTCGGCCAGGTCGCCCAGGTCTACTTGCACGCGGGCGCGCTGGGCGGGCGCCACGCCCTCGCGCACCTCCCACAGCAGCTCGTCGAGGCGCACTTCCTCGGTGAGCGGCACGGTGCCTTCGGCCTGCGCCATATCGAGCAGGTTATTAATCAGCGTTTTGAGCTGTTGCAGCTCGCCCAGCACCGAGGCGGCTCCCTCACGGTAGGCCTCGGGCGTGCGTTCACGGGCTAGCAGCACTTGCAACTCCCCAATGCTAGCGGTGAGCGGCGTGCGCAGCTCGTGCGAGGCGTTGCGCACAAAGGTGCGCTGGCCCTCAAAACTGGCTTCGAGCCGCCCCAGCAACCGGTTGAAAGTACGAGCTAGCCGGGTGAGGTCGTCGCGCTCGCTGGTGCGCAGAAAGCCTTCGTTTACGCGCTGGTGCAGGTCGCGGGCCGTAATACGGTCTACTTGGTCGTTGAGGGCCGCGATGGGAGCTAGCGCCCGCCCGGCAAAGCCCCGCCCCAGGAAAAAGATTACCACGAGGCTCACCACGAAGATGATGCCCATTATCGAAGCCAGGCTATTGAGCCGGTGCTGACCATACACGTTTTGGGCCGCCGCCACAATAATATAATCGCCCTGGTTATCCTCATAAAACAGCCCTACTGCCTGCCGCTCGCCCAACCGGAAATAATACTCCTTATTAGCCACGATGCGCGCCAGTACGGCATCGGAGAGGCGCACGCGCTCGTCCTCGGCTACGAAGCGCACCCGGCCGGTAGCGTCGTACACCTGTAAAATCTCGTTGCTGAGCGCCTGGAGGTACTTTTTCTCGAAGTCGCGGAAGGCGCTGGCCCGCATCTCGTCCTTTTCGAGGTAGATGTAGCCCGTTACTTGCGCCCGCTCGCGCAGCCACTGCCGAAACTCGCGCTGCGACGAGTTGGTCTGCAACACGAATACTATCGCCAGCACCCCAAACAGCAGCACGGCCACCACGCCCAAAAAAAGCCAGCTCAGGCGGTTGCGGATAGTCATCTTGGTTGATTTATTGAAGGTCGCGGCAACGTAGCGCGGGCTTCTAGTCCGCGAGTATCCCGGGCACCCGACTCGCGGACTAAAAGTCCGCGTTGCTGGCTCTTTACTCTTCGCGCAACACGTAGCCCATGCCCACCACTGTGTGAATCAGCTTCTTAGCATACCCCTTGTCTACCTTGTTGCGCAGGTAGTTGACGTACACGTCAATCACATTAGAGCCCGTGTCGAAAGAGTCTTCCCAGGTGTGCTCCGCTATTTCGCCCCGGCTCAATACCCGGCCCTGGTGGCGCAGCAGCAGCTCGAGCAGGTTGAACTCGCGGGCGGTGAGCTTGATGGGCTGGCCGGCACGCACCACAGTTTTGGCAGCCGTATCTACCGTTAAGTCGGCTAGGGTGAGCTGGTTGCCTTTGGTCGAGCGGCGGTCGCGGCGGCGCGTGAGGGCGCGCACCCTAGCCAGCAGCTCCACAAAATCGAAGGGCTTCACGAGGTAGTCGTCGGCCCCGCCGTCGAAGCCCAGCAGCTTGTCTTGGGTGGTGCCGAGCGCGGTGAGCATCAGCACGGGCAGTTCCTGGTCTTGGGCACGCACGGCTTTTAGCACCTCCAGGCCGCTTTGGCCGGGCAATATCACGTCCAGGATGAGCAGGTCGAACTCCTGCCCCAGGGCCAGCCGCTGGCCAAAGGTGCCATCGTAGGCCACTTCTACCTCGTAGCCTTCTTCCTCCAAGCCCCGGCGGATGAAGGCCGATACCTTCGGCTCGTCTTCGACTAGTAAAATGCGGGTTGACATAGGCTACAAAATAACGCCACGACGCAAGCAGTTTTAAGTAGCTGTCGCAATACTTTGCTCAACTAAGTCGACGTTAAGAATTTTGAACTGTATCCTTTATCGTTTCTATGCCGAAATACCTTCTTGGCTTGCTACTGCTCGTACCGGGGCTAGCCAGCGCCCAAACCACGCCGCTCTACTTAGTAAAAGGCCAGGTTGGGCACCTCAATGCCCCGGCCAAAATCTACCTGGTGTACGGCCCGCAGGTGCTGGACTCGGCCACGCTAAAGAATGGGCAGTTTGAGTTGCGCGGCTCCAACGGCTGGCCGCACTCGGCCGAATTGGTGCTGGAGCGCCAGGGCCACCTGCGCGAGGGCCTTCGCAATGGCATATACCGGCGGTCATCGCCCGAGCGTGTTTCGCTCTTCATCAGCCCCGAGCCGGTGACCGTGGCTAGCCCCGACTCGCTGCCCAAAGCCCGCCTCACCGGCGGCCCGCAGCTAGCGGCCTACCAGCGGCTCGATGCAACGTTGAAAGCTGTGGCAGCCAAAACCAAAACAGCACATACTAAGGAAGAATCAGTGACCTTACAGCATGAGTATGTACAGACAGCCTTGGGCTTTATAAAAGCCAACCCTGCTGCCTGGGCTAGCCTGGAGCAGCTAGCTCAGCTCAGTATGATAGAACCGCCGCAATACGCCGTAGTGGCGCCGCTCTACGAAGCTTTCAGCCCCGAGCTGAAGAACAGCCGGCCCGGCCGCTTTTATGGCGAGCAGCTAGCCAAGCTGAAGCACTGAGTTACTGCGCAGCTGCCTGGGGCTAGTCGTCTTCGTAGTCCAGCCCCATGCAGCTGTTCAGCGCCTGCTGAATTTCGCTGGCGGCGTGCAGCTGGCCCGCCTTGCGGCTCACTATTAGTCCCTTGCGGTACACTTGCTCGGCCTCGTCCTTCTTACCGAAACCTTCGAGCAGCTTGCCGGCGTGGTAGTAGGTACCCACGTAGTCGGGATGCTCGGTGAGGAGCTTCTCGTAAAAATCCCAGGCGCGCAGCGGCTCGGCGGCCCGGTACTCGGTGGCCAGGGCGTAGATAGTGAAGGCGTCAGTGGGGTCAGCTTCGTAAAAAGCTAACAACTGTTGTAAGCGGCTGGGGGCAGTCATGGGCAGGAGTTTTGGCTATCTTTGGGACGAAATTGCGACCCCCGGGCCGCATTCTCGTTTATCCAGGGTCGAAAGACCTTTTTCGGCTTGGCAAATGTTATGCAAGCCGACTACTTTTGCATCTCTTCTCACCCTTACTTTGCTTAGATGAAGTTTCTGGTTTGCATCTCCAACGTGCCCGACACGACCACCAAAATCACCTTCACGCCCGATAACAAGGAGTTTAACAAGGCCGGGGTGCAGTTCGTGATTAACCCCTGGGACGAATACGCCCTCACCCGCGCCATCGAGCTGAAAGAAGCCAACCCTGGTAGCACCGTAACCGTGCTCAACGTGGGTGAGGCCGACACGGAGCCCAACATCCGCAAGGCCTTGGCCATCGGCGCCGACGACGCCATCCGGGTGAACGCCGCGCCGACCGACGCCTTTTTCGTGGCCGAGCAGATTGCGGCCATCGCCAAGGACGGCGGCTACGACGTGATTTTGATGGGTAAGGAAAGCATCGATTACAACGGCTTCCAGGTGCACGGCATGGTGGGCGAGTTGCTCGGTATCCCAACCGTAGCCCCAGCTATGAAGCTGGATATGAGCGGCAACACCGCCACGCTAGAGCGTGAAATCGAGGGCGGCAAAGAGATTGTGAGCGTAAATACGCCCTTCGTGGCCTCGTGCCAGCAGCCTATGTGCGAGCCCCGCATCCCCAATATGCGCGGCATCATGACGGCCCGCACCAAGCCGCTGAAAGTGGTAGCCGCCACCGGCAGCGCCGCCCGCACCAAAGTCGATGAGTACGCGCTGCCCCCCAAGAAGCAGGGCGTGAAGCTCATCGACGCCGCCAGCGCCGGCGAGTTGATTAAGCTGCTACGCAACGAAGCCAAAGTAATCTAATCAATTATCAATCAACAATTATTAAGTATCAATTCAGATTATCGTCCGCGCTGTTTAGCACAGCGCCGCTAGCTTGATAATTGATAACTAATAATTGATAACTGTAAAAACCATGTCTGTTTTAGTAGTAGTTGAATGTGACAAAGGCGAAGTGAAAAAGTCTTCGCTCGAAGTGGCTACCTACGGCGCGCAGCTTGCCGCGCAGCTGGGCACCAGCGCCACGGCCATTGCCGTGGGCGAAGCCACTGATGCGAACCTGGCTAAGCTCGGCGAGCAGGGCATTAGCAAAGTGCTGTATGACAAGGAGCCGCGCCTGAAGGACTTTGTGAACAATGCCTACACCAAGCTCATTGCCACGGCGGCCCAGCAGGAAGACTCGAAAGTAATTGTGCTGGCCAACAGCAACATCGGCGCTTCGGTAGGCTCGCGCCTGTCGATTCGGCTGCAAGCCTCGCTGGCTACCAACGTGGTAGAACTGCCGAAGACCGACGGCGGCCAGTTCACCGTGAAGCGCGGCGCGTTTTCGGGCAAGGCGTTTTCGGACGTGGTGCTGACCGGCGACCGCAAGATTATCGCCGTTAAGAAGAACTCCATCGAAGCCCAGCACGAAGCCGGCAAAACGGCCGAGGTAACCGCCCTCGCCGCCCAGCTCACCGACGCCGACTTTGCCGATGCCCCCAAGCAAGTGGTGATGCAGGACCAGGCCGGCGGCATTCTGCTGCCCGAGGCCTCGCTCGTGGTGAGCGGTGGCCGCGGCATGAAAGGCCCCGAGAACTGGAACCTCATCGAAGACCTCGCCAAGGCGCTGGGCGCGGCCACGGCCTGCTCGAAGCCAGTGAGCGACGTCGATTGGCGCCCTCACCACGAGCACGTGGGCCAAACGGGCATCACGGTTTCGCCCAACTTGTACATTGCCTGCGGCATCTCGGGCGCCATCCAGCACCTGGCCGGCGTCAACTCGTCAAAGGTGATTGTGGTAATCAATAAGGACCCCGAGGCACCTTTCTTCAAAGCCGCCGACTACGGCATCGTGGGCGACGTGTTTGAGGTGCTGCCCAAGCTAACGGCCGCCGTGAAAGCGCTGGGCTAGGCTAGCCAGCGCGCAGCCGTGCCTTGTAGAACGTCATGCTGAGCTTGCCGAAGCATCTTGCTCGCACCGGTGGGGTTGCTATCCTCAACGATTCGGGCGAGATGCCTCGACAAGCTTAGCATGACGTTCTTATTTTTTGGGCTTTAGCGAAAATCTGACAGTTTTAGCGGGATGGTTCCGGCCGTTTCTGCTTAATTTGTCGTACAGAACCTCCCGTACCCGTTTCCTGGACTTGACCGTCCCCGCGACCCTTGAAAAAAATTCCGCTCGAAATTCTGGGCCTGTCTTCCTCGCAGTCGCAGTCCGGCTCCTTTGCCCTCATCCTGGGCGAGAAGCATGGCAACCGCCGCCTGCCGATTATCATCGGCATGTTTGAGGCCCAGAGCATCGCCATCCAGATTGAAAAAATCAGCCCCAACCGGCCCCTCACGCATGACTTGTTCAAGGCCTTCGCCGAGCACGTGCACGTTACGATTATCGAAGTAGTTATCTCCGACCTCAAGGAAGGGGTGTTTTATTCGCGCATCGTGTGCTCCGACGGGGCCACGACTTTCGAGATTGACGCCCGGCCTTCCGACGCCATCGCCATTGGCCTGCGCTTTGGGGTGCCCATCTTCACTGTTGAAAGCGTGCTCAGCGAAGCCGGCATTATTCTGTCGGACCTCGACGAGGCCGCCGAAGACGAGGATGAGGACGACACCGACGAGGATGAGGACGACGACGACACCGCTAGTCCGGCCCCGCGCCCGGCCGAGCCCCGCGAGCCTAGCGGGCAGGTGTCGCTTGATGAGCTAACCAAGATGCTGGCGCAGGCGGTCGAAAAAGAAGACTACGAAAAGGCCGCCAAAATTCGAGACGAGTTGGACAAGCGCAACAGCTAAATCTACTGCCTCTGGAAAAGTCCCGGCCGATAACTCGGCTGGGACTTTTTCTTACTTATTTTTCTGCAATTACCTATAAATTATGTCGTTATCCGTATCGCAGCGCGGGCAGGAAATGCCTGTTTCTCCATTTCGTAAGCTGGCGCCATTTGCCGAAGCCGCCAAGGCCCGGGGTCGCCAGGTGTACCACCTCAACATTGGCCAGCCCGATATTGCCACCCCGCCAAGCATGCTAGAGGCCGTGCGCCAAGCCGACATCCGGGTGCTGGCCTACAGCCACGGCGCGGGCACCGACAGCTACCGCCAGAAGCTGACCGCTTATTACCACCGCGCGGGCATTGAGGTGAATCTGGAGCAGATACTGGTGACGACGGCCGGCAGCGAAGCTATTTTATTCGCGCTGCTCACCTGCCTCAACCCCGGCGATGAGCTGGTGATACCGGAGCCGTTTTACGGCACGTACACGGCATTTGCCATCGCGGCGGGTGTAAAAATTGTGACCGTCACGGCCACCATTGACAACGGCTTTGCCTTACCGCCGCTGGCTGATTTTGAGGCCGTTATTACGCCGCGCACCAAAGCCATTCTGCTTTGCAACCCGAATAACCCAACTGGCCACGTGTACACTCAGCGCGAGTTGAACGACCTGCTAGGCCTCTGCCAGCGGCACCAGCTCTACCTGCTTTCGGACGAGGCGTACCGCGAGTATTGCTACGACGGCGCCCACTCCATCAGCGCGTTGAACCTGGCCGGCGGCGAGGAGCACGTAGTGGTACTGGACACTATTTCGAAGCGCTACAGTGCCTGCGGGGCGCGGGTAGGCTCGCTCGTGACGCGCAATAAGGCGGTGTTTGACGCGGCCTTCCACTTTGCCCAGATGCGTATCAGTCCGCCCGGCTTGGGCATGCTGCTGGGCGAGGCCGCCGTGGCCCTGCCGGAGAGTTATTTTGACGAAAACCGAGCCGAGTATCAGGCCCGGCGCGACCTGGCCGTGCGCCGCCTGCAAGCCATGCCCGGCGTGCAGTGCCCCGTGCCGGGCGGCGCTTTCTACGTAATGGCCCACCTGCCCGTGGACGATGCCGAGCGCTTCGGCGAGTGGCTGCTCACGGACTTCGCGTACGAAAACCAGACGCTGATGCTTTCGCCGGCCAATGGCTTTTACCAAACGCCCGGCCTGGGCCGCCAGCAAGTGCGGCTAGCCTACATCCTGAACCTGACCGACCTCGACGCGGCCCTCACTTGCCTCGAGCACGCCCTGCTAGCCTACCCCGGCCGCACAGCAGTGCCCGTGGCTATTCAGGAAACGGCTGCCGCTTATTCTTAAGCCATTCTTAAGCAACAGCTAGCTGGACAATTACGTCTGTAGGCACTCACCTGCTGCCTCTTTATGCACGCCCAGACCGCACCACCCGCCACCGCTACCCACGACTACTCGGTGCCCATGCGCATCTGGCACTGGGTCAATGCTGCGCTGGTGTCGGGGCAGCTTTTAACCATTCTGTTTCAGAAGGTTATTGTGAATGCTAAGCACGCGGTGCCCGAGTTTCAGCAGGCTATTACCAAGGGCGGCGGCACGCTTACCGAGCAGCAGGGGCGCGCCGTGGCGCACGTTATCAGCGAGCGCATCTGGCAGTGGCACATCTGGATGGGCGTGGCGCTGGCGGTTTTTTGGCTGTTCTGGACGGTGATGCAGGCCCTCGACCCGGCCGGCCGGCGCTTTGGCGCGCGCCTGATGGCCGCCGCCCGGCGCTACAAGCTAGCCGCCCCGGCCGAGCACGCCGATGCCCGCCACGTACTGCTGGCCAAGCTCACCTACGCGGCGTTTTACTTGTTTATCACCATCATGGTGGTGACGGGGCTAGCCCTGATTTTTGCCAACGACGTACCGTTTTTGCATAGCATCGAGCACACGGCCGAGGAGGTGCACAACGTGACGATGTACCTGATAATCGGCTACATCGTGCTGCACGTGGTGGGCGTGGTGTGGGCCGATATCTATGACGACCGTGGGCTCGTTTCACGTATGGTGAGCGGCGAGGACCCGCGCACACCTGACAACGTGTAACAAACAGTTGTTAGTAGGTGCGGCGGCGGGGTAACTTTGCTACACTAGCCCCTCCCACCCCACCCATGCTCAAAACGAAGAAATCGGCTAAGCGCGAGCTTATCCTGGCCGAGGCCGCCAAGCTATTCAAAGACCGGGGCTACAGCGGCACCTCCATGCGCGACCTAGCCGGACAAGTGGGCATGGAAGCCGCGAGCATGTACAACCACATCAAGTCGAAAGATGAGCTGCTGGATACCATCTGCTTCCGGATTTCGGACACCTACATTTCGCAGTTGCGCGAGATAGAGCACACGGCTAGCCCCTACAGCGATAAAATAAAAGCCCTGGTGCGCCTGCACATCCGACTGATGGTGGAAGACGGCGCTGCCGTGTCGGTAGCCAACCACGACTGGAAATACCTGCCCGAGCCCCGCCTCACCGAATTCAAGCAGGCGCGCAAAACGTATGAGAAAGGCTTTGCCGCGCTTATTGAGGCGGGCATTGCGGCCGGTGAGTTTCGGCCGGTCAATGCCTCCGTGGCGCTGTTTACGGTGCTCTCGGCGGTGCGCTGGGTGGAGCTGTGGTACCGACCAGGCCGCGGCCTGAGTGCGCAGGAGCTGGAAAATAATATTATTACGGTGCTGCTGGGCGGGCTCGAGCAAGGGTGAGCTTGTTGGGTTAAAGGTCCGCGCCTAACGAGGCAGGCCAAAAATCCACCTTGTCTCACAACCAAAACTCACTGCGCTGCGCTATCTTTGCAGCCCCATTCAGAGAGGTGTCCGAGTGGTCGAAGGAGCACGCCTGGAAAGTGTGTATAGCCCAAAAGGTTATCGT
>JBPBQJ010000046.1:0-13084 GCA_050954765.1 Janthinobacterium lividum
GCTGCGCGGACGCCAGATGAGCATGACATTCTTTTTATCCTTATCATATGGAAACCGGATTTAGAAAGTGGATTATCGTCGTGACGGTGGTTTTCTGCTGCCTGCTGGAGCTGATTGACACCAGCATCGTGAACGTGGCCCTGACCCAGATGATGGGCAACCTCTCGGCCACGCAGCAGGAGGTAAGCTGGGTTATTGCCTCCTACGCCATTGCCAACGTGATTGTGATTCCGATGACCGGCTTCCTGGCCGAGCAGTTTGGGCGCCGCAACTACTACCTGGCCTCGGTTATTTTATTTACCCTGGCCTCAATGGCCTGCGGCCAAAGCAGCTCCCTACCCGAGCTGGTTATCTTCCGCTTCATTCAGGGCATCGGCGGCGGCGCGCTCATGGCTACGTCGCAGGCTATCCTGATTGATACTTTCCCGCCCAAGCAGCTGCCGCTAGGGCAGGCGCTGTTCGGGATGGGCGTGATTATCGGGCCCACCATCGGGCCTACGCTAGGGGGCGTTATTGTGGACAGTTCGCTGGGCTGGCCCTGGATTTTTTACGTGAACGTGCCGGTAGGTATTCTGGCCAGCATCTTCACGGTGCTCTTCATCCGCGACCCCGAGCGCATCAAAAACGCCATTCCCCGTCCCCTGCGCGATATCGACTGGGCAGGTATTGGCTTGCTGGTGATGGGCGTGGGCTCGCTGCAGTTTGTGCTGGAGCAGGGCGAAAGCAACGACTGGTTTGACGACAAGTCTATCGTGCTGTTCACCATCCTGGCGGTGGTTGGGCTAGTGGGCTTCGTGTGGCGCGAGCTCACGGCCAAGGCGCCCATCGTGGACCTTCGAGTGCTCGGCCGGAGCCGCAACCTGGCGGTGGGCGCGTTCCTGTCGTTTGTGCTGGGTTTCGGCCTGTTTGCCTCGGTGTTCGTGTTCCCCATTTTCACGCAGCGCATCCTGGGTTTCTCGGCCGAGCAAACCGGCTGGATACTGCTGCCCGGCGCATTGGCCTCGGGCTTTATGATGCCCGTGGTGGGCCGCATGCTGATGGCCGGCATTCCGCAAAAGGCCATGCTGCCGGTGGGGTTCGCTATCTTCTTCGGCTTCACTTTCTGGATGGGTAGCCGCATCTCGCCCACGGCCGGCGAACACGACTTCTTCTGGCCGCTCATTGTGCGGGGCGTGGGCCTGGGCCTCATCTTCATGCCCATCACCACCATGAGCCTGGCGGGCTTGCAGGGCCGCGACGCTGGCCAGGCTGCTGGCCTCACCGGTATGATTCGCCAGCTTGGGGGTTCGTTTGGTGTAGCTATTGTAGGTACTTACCTCGAGCGCAGCATCCAGAACAACCGGGTGGCGCTGCTGCCCAATCTTTCGCTCTACAACCCCGAAACCGTGCAGCGCCTGCAAGCCTTCACGCAGGGCTTTATGGCGAAGGGCTACACCATGGCGCAGGCGCAACAGCAGGCCTACGCCGCGATGGAAGGCATGCTAATGAAGCAGGTGTCGCTCATCACGTATACCCAAATTTTCTACGCGCTGGGCTTCTTCTTTATTTCCTGCGTGCCGCTCATCGCGCTGGTGAAGCGGGCCAAGACGGGCGAGAAAATCGACCTCAACGCAGCTCACTAAAACGTGGCGCGCGTTTTGCAACTACCTATTCTACGTGGCTTACTTAGGTGACGATTGTTAGGCATTAGGTTATAAAAAAGGGCTCCCGGCACTATGCCGGGAGCCCTTTTCGCGTTAGATAGGCCTAGCCACTATTGATACTGAATGTAGAGCGGCGTGGGCTTGAAGTTGAGCGTGTCCAACACTTCTTTGGGAGTGAAGATGTGGTGCGGAGCTTTGCGGGCGTCGTACTCGTAGAACAGCTTGAGGCCCGTGTACTGCACCGGCTCCTTCTGCACGTACGCCTTATAGGAGTCCTTCTTGAGTGTGGGGTCGCCCCAGCCGTCCATGTCCATAATCACCTGCACGCGCGGGTCGAGCTTGATGTTCTTGTAGTTGGTTAGCATACCCTTGGTAAAGCGGTGCACCATCAGAAGCTTGGGTGGCAAGTGGTTCTCGCTCACAATGCGGGCCAGAAAATTGATGGCGTAGTTCACGTCCTTGGCGTCGTAGGTGCCGATTTTCTTGCCGGGGCGCACACCCTTGGTTTGCATCGCAAACTCGGGGTCGATGCCCAAGTGAATGGTCGGGTCCTTCATGTACTCGGCCAGCTTGGGTAGCTCGTGCTCCAAGTCGCTGAGGCCTACCTGCACGTCCATAAACAGGATGGCGTTTTTCTCCTTAGCCCAGGCGCGGGTTTCCTCAATGGTGCTTTTCGAGTTCATGAGGCGGTACTTGCCGTCGCCGGCGCTGCCCTGCGCCGTGATGGTGACGCTGTGCAGGCACGGCAGCACCGGCAGGCTAGGGTCGGCGGCCTGCCACTCCTTCAGCACTCCGTCAAACTTGCGCATCATCTGGGCCTTGGGCTCGCGGCCCAAAATGCCCATGCCCTTCGAGCGAATGTTGCCATAAAAAGCCACAATGCGGTGGCCCGGTAGCAAAGCGCCCGGCAGCTGGCCGGTTTTCTTGGCTATGCTGTCGGCCTTGAGCGAGTCGCGGCGCATGGCCTGCGCCTTCAGCTTCACGGTATCGAGGGGGGCCGGCTTGTTTTCGGTCGTGAGGGTGTCGGCATTGCCGGCCGCACTTTCGCCCTGCCCCGAGCGGTTGCAGGCGGTGAGGCTCAGGCCGGCTAGCAGCCCCAGGCCCAGCGCACCGCGCCAAGCCGAATTAATACGTGAACGCACTACAGTTGAGATGGGTAAATGAGGGCGCAAGTTACGGCCCGAAGGCAGGCTGGCAAGTCAAGCAGGTGAAAGTGTCATGAAGGCCCACCGCTAGCCCTGCACCGCCCGTAGCTGCCGCTTGTAGAGCTGCACCACGTTTTCCAGGCCCAGATACAGCGCGTCGGCCACCAGCGCGTGCCCAATGCTCACTTCCTGCAAGCCGGGCAGCTCCTGGGCCAGGTAGGCCAGGTTGTCGAGGTCGAGGTCGTGGCCGGCGTTCAGGCCCAGGCCGGCGGCCACGGCAGCCACGGCCGTGGCGCGGTAGGGGCGCACGGCGGCGGCGCGGTCGGTGGGGTAAAGCCGGGCGTAGGCTTCGGTGTAGAGCTCAATGCGGTCGGTGCCGGTACTGGCCGCGGCAGCTACTAGGCTAGGGTCGGGGTCGAGAAAGATGCTAACCCTGGCGCCGTGGCCCTTGAGCTCGGCCACTACCTCGCGCAGAAAATCCTGGTGCTTCACCACATCCCAGCCGGCGTTGGACGTGATGGCGTCGGGCGCGTCGGGCACCAGCGTCACCTGCTCGGGGCGCACCTCGCGGCACAAGGCCAGGAAATCGGGCGTGGGGTTACCCTCCACGTTCAGCTCGGTAGTAACGACGCTTTTGAGGTCGCGCACATCCTGGTAGCGGATGTGGCGCTCGTCGGGGCGCGGGTGCACCGTAATGCCTTCGGCCCCAAAGCGCTCGATGTCGCGGGCGGCTTGCAGCAAATCGGGGCGGGCGTGCAGGCCCCGGGCATTGCGCAGGGTGGCTATTTTGTTGATGTTGACGCTTAACTTGACCACAGATTTATCGGATTTATCGGATTTAACGGATTGCGCGGATACGCCCGCTGCGCGGGCTGACTAGGCTAGCGGGGAATTTGTTGGGGCGCTTGCAGCGCAGATTGGCTAGGCTAGCGGGGAGAATTGTTTGTGGGGCGGCTGGGTGAGTTGGCTAGGCTAGCGGGGAGGTTTGTATAATGGGCCGTTGCGCGGGCGGGCTAGGGGCGGCGCGGTGGCGCAAGGTACATTTGCCGGGCGGCTGGGTGCCGCTTGCTTCGTGCTACTTCAACCAGCCAGCCCATGACTAGTTCGCTCCGCCTGCCCGTTCGCTCTGGGCCACTGCTGCTCTTTGGGGGGCTGGCGGTCTTGCTAGTCAGCGTAGAGCACGTTATCACGCAGCGGGTCGAGTTTAGCCAGCGCCCGCTGCTGCCGGTGGGCGTGGCGGCCGATGTGCTGGTGTGCCTGCCCGCACTATTCTACTTTTTGGTGGTGCGACCCTACCGCTTGCCCCTCAGTAGCTTAGTGGGCGTGCTGGGGGCGTGCCTGGCCTTGGCCACCTGGCTGATTCCGGGGCCGCAGCTGCGGCCCTTGCGCCTGCTGCACCTGCTACCTGCGCTGCTCGAAGCGGCTACTCTGGGGCTAGCGGCGGCCCGGGCGCGGCGCCTCGTGCGGGCCTACCGGGCCGCCTACGCCCACAACCCGCACTTTTGGCCCAGCACCCAGGCGGCGGTTGGTTCGCTGGGGGCCGTGGGCCAGCTGCTGCTCACCGAACTCAACTTGCTGCGCTACGCGGGCCTGGGTTGGTGGGCTAGCCCCGAAGCGCCGCCCCGGGCTGTGGCCTTCAGCAGCTACCGCGACTCGGGCTTCGTGGCGCTGGTGGCCACGGCCGCGCTGGTGCTGGTAGTCGAGGCGACCTGCGTGCACCTGCTGGCCCAGCGCTGGTGCCCTAGCCTGGCGCCCTGGCTGCTCTTTATCGATGTCTACGGCCTGGTATTCTTGCTGGGCCACGCCCAGGCCGTGCGCCTGCGGCCGGCGCTGCTCGGCACCGATGAACTGCGTATTCGCATCGGTTTTGTATGGGAACTGGCCGTGCCGCGCGCCGCGCTGGTGGCCGCCGAAGTGCTGCGCGAGGCCCCCGCCGCCGGCTCGGGGGTGCTCGGCCTGAGCAAGCTACTCTTCGCTAGCCCTAATATCCTGCTGACCTTTGCCGAGCCGGTAGTTGTCGAGGGGCCCTACGGTATTCGCCGCACCGCGCAGCGCATTGCCGTATACCTCGACCAGCCCCGGCAGTTTATTGCCGCCACCGGGCTCCTTTCCTAATTCATTTCACGCGCTAACCCGCCCCTTTCCCACTCCTAAAAATGCCTCTTAAAGAAACCATCGACGCCGGCATCAAGCAAGCCATGCTGGCCAAAGACAAAGTGCGCCTCACGGCCCTGCGCAGCATTAAATCGCAGATTTTGCTGGCCGAAACTGCCGAAGGTGCCAGCACCACCGGCCTCAGCGCCGACCAGGAGCAGAAGCTGCTCATCAAAGCTGCCAAGCAGCGCCGCGACTCGGCCGCCACCTACAAAGAGCAGTTCCGCTCGGACCTCGAAGAAACTGAAAACGCCGAGCTGGCCATCATCGAGGAGTTCCTGCCCCAGCAGCTCTCCGAGGCCGACCTCGTGGAGAAGCTCGTTGGCATCATCCAGCGCGTGGGCGCCACCGGCCCCTCCGACCTGGGCAAAGTGATGGGCGTAGCCGCCCGCGAGCTAGCCGGCCAGGCCGATGGCAAAATGATTTCGCAGGTAGTAAGCAGCCTGCTGAATAACACCAATTTTTAATCGTCAGTTGTTAAGGATTGATTGTTAGTGCTCCGCGACGGCTTTTGTAAAATTTTATCCAGTAGCTGGTTGGCAATTAATCCTTAACAACTAACCATTAATAAGTAGAAGAATGACCGCGCTCGATATCCTGCTGGTACTGCCGCTGGCCGTGGGCACCGTCAAAGGTTTCCGGCGCGGCCTGGTGCTGGAAGTGGTGTCGCTGCTGGCCTTTGTGCTAGGGGTAGTGGGCGGGCTGAGTTTGCTGAGCGCGGCCATTCCGGTGGTGCGCTCGTACCTGGGCGAGCTGTTTGGGCTGCTGCCACTGGTAGCGTTTCTGCTGGTGCTGGTGGCCATTATGTGGGGCGTGCACCTGGTGGGCGGCGTAGTGAAAAAAGCTGTACACCTCACCCCGCTCGGGATGCTTGACAACCTGCTGGGCGCCGCCGCCGGGGGCCTCAAGTGGCTGCTGGGCCTGAGCCTGCTGCTGCACGGCACGGCCCTGGCGGGCCTGCCGCTGCTGGCGCCCAGCCTCACGGCTGGCTCGGAGGTGCTGCCCTGGGTGCAGGCGGCCACGCCGCTAGCCCTGCAAGTGACGGGCTACGTGCTGCCCTTCAGCCACAACCTGCTGGCCCGGCTGAAAACGGCAATGTGATATCTAGTGAAGTTATCAATTTAGTCGCTATTTCGGCAAGCTCAGCATGACAAGCGTTTTGTCGAGGCACCTCCCAAACAGCTTCTTGCTAACTGAATAATTGAAACTCCTCCTGCTCGATAGCTTCGATTCCTTCACCCACACGCTGGCCGACTACCTGCGCCAGCTAGGGGCCGAGGTGCTGGTGCGCCGCAACGACGTGCCCCTGGCTGAGTTGCAACAACTGAATTTTCAGGGTATCGTGCTGTCGCCCGGGCCAGGCTCGCCGGCCACGGCGGGTAATCTGCTGGCCGTTATCGAAGAATATCATCAGCAGCTGCCCATGCTGGGCGTGTGCCTGGGGCAGCAGGCGCTGGGCGAGTTTTTTGGGGCTAGCCTGCGGCGGGCGGCCCGGCCTTGGCACGGCAAAGTGTCCGATATCGAACTGCTGGGCGACGACCCCTGGTTGGCCGGGCTGCCCCGGCGCCAGCCGGTCACGCGCTATCACTCGCTGGCCTTGGATGCCCGCACCTTGCCCGCTAGCCTGCGGCCGCTGGCCTTCACCGCCGATGCCGACCGCGAGTTGATGGCCCTGCGCCACGCCACGCTGCCGCTCTACGGCGTGCAGTTTCACCCCGAGGCGCTGCTCACCACGCACGGCCTGCGCTGGCTGGCAAATTGGATGGCCTGTTGTAACATTGCATAGGGTGGTTTTTGAGTTTGACCCTAGCGGCGGGCGGCCTCTTTTTTGAAGCAGCTAACGGCCAGCGGCTAAACCGAAAAACAAACAACGCTAAACAAAAAATCATGGAGCTTCGCCGCCAGCAGCAGCACGGGTTTGACTACGTCGACGAAGGCCAGGGGCCGGTGTTGCTGTTGCTGCACGGGCTATTTGGCGCGCTCAGCAACTGGCACGAAGTGGTAGCCGAGTTTTCGGCCGAATACCGCGTGATTATCCCGGTGCTACCCGTCTATGATATGCCCCTGCTGCAAGCTACCGTGCCGGGGCTGGTAGCTTATGTGGAAAACTTTGTGGACAAGTTGCAGCTGCCTAGCGATTTCAGCTTGCTGGGCAATTCGCTGGGCGGCCACGTGGCGCTGGTTTACACCCTCAAAAACCCTAGCCGCGTGCGGCGGCTGGTGCTCACGGGCAGCAGCGGCTTGTTTGAGGACGGCATGGGCGGCTCGTTTCCCAAGCGTGGCGACTACAACTTTGTGCGCGAGCGGGTGGGCTACACCTTTTACGACCCCACCGTGGCCACCAAGGAACTGGTCGATGAGGTATTCGCCGTCACCAACTCCAATGCTAAGTGTTTGCGCATGATTAGCATTGCGCGCTCGGCGCAGCATCACAACCTAGCCGGCGACCTGCACCGCATCGCGGTGCCTACGCTACTAGTTTGGGGTCTGAACGATACCATTACGCCGCCTTCGGTGGCCCACGACTTCGAGCGATTGCTGCCCCAGGCCGAGCTGCAATTTCTCGACCACTGCGGCCACGCCCCCATGATGGAGCGGCCGGCGGGCTTCAACCGCTACCTGGCTAGCTTCATGCGCAGCCCCACCGCGCAGCTTTCGTCGCCGCTAGCTGCCGACCCGGCGCGCTAGCTCTTATATTGGCCGATACTAGGCGCGTTTTTTGCCGCGAACCGGCAACCTTTCCCACCCATTAGTAGTCCTATCCGTGCATCCCCGCGCAAGGCGTGGCCTTGGCTTGCCGCTGGCAGCCTAGCCACAGCCCTAACCCATCGGTGCTGCGGCGCTGGCCGTGGCCGGTAGCTTGTCTCGGATTGGCTGGTATTTCCGTTATTACCCGCTATTTAGCTTGTGTATCTATGCCTGCTCTACTCGCCGAAGACCTTCTCAATCAAATGATTCCGCCGCTAAAGGGTACCGACACGACCGCTAAGGCCGCCCGATGGCTGGAGGAATTTCACGTGAGCCAGCTACCCGTGGTGGCTGGCCGGCAGTACCGCGGCCTTATCACCGAGCACGACCTGGCCGACTACGAAAACCCTGATACCCAGCTGGCCGAGCTGGCGCTGGGCTACGCCAACGTGCACGTGCAGCACGACCAGCACTTTTACCGGGTGATGGAACTGGCCATCGAGCAGAAAATTCAGCTCATCCCCGTGCTTGATGAGCAGCAGGAATACGCGGGCGTAGTGACGGTGAGCGATGCGCTGGCCGCCTTTGGGCCGGTGCCCGGCGTGGCCGGCGAGGGCAGCATCCTGGTACTCACGATGGAGGAGCGCGACTACTCGCTCTCGCAAATCAGCCGCTACGTGGAGGAGAATAACGCCAAAATTCTCTCGGCCCACGTTATCGCCGACGAGCACGACCCCTACCGCATTCGCCTCACACTGCGCCTCAATACCGATAATCTGGCGCGCATCACGGCCACGCTCGAGCGGTTTGGCTACGTGGTGTCGGCGCAGTTCAGCGGCACGCCCGCCGTGGGCGAAGACGAGCAGGAGCGCTTCGACGCGCTGTTGCGCTACCTCAGCATTTAACTTTGCGGGGTGAAGCACCGCACCCGGCTTTCTTTTGCTACTGCTGTAAGTTGGCTGCTGGTCTTTGCCTTAATGGTAGTCTGGGCTAGTCCCGCCCGCGCCCAAACCCCACTGCCCGCCGCCCCGCCCGATAGCCTGCGCGAGCTGAGCCAGGAAGCTCGCCCGCCCGCGCTAGCCCCCGTGGTGGCGCCCACCGATACGCTGGTACGTTTAAGTGTGTGCCCCGGCGCCCGGGTGCGGGTGTCGGCCATTTTGTTTGCGGGCAACAACCGCACCCGCGAGCGCACGCTGCGCGCCGAGCTTGACTTCCACGAGGGCGATTCACTCACGGTGGCTGCCCTGGCTAGCCGCCTCGAGGCCAACCGCCGCCGGCTGTTCAATTTGCAGCTCTTTCACGCGGTGCTGGCGCAGGGCAGCTGCGGCGGCACCGGGCAGCTCACGGTGCTGTTCAGCGTGCAGGAGCGTTGGTACATCCTGCCCACGCCCATTCTGTCACTGGCCGACGACTTCAACCGCTGGCGCACGCGCGCCGACCGCTGGCAGCGCATTGACTACGGCCTGCACGTGGTCGACAACAATTTTCGGGGCCGAGCCGAGCAGCTTACCGCTAATGTGCAGCTTGGCTTCAACCGCAAGTACGAGCTGTTTTACGAAGCACCTGGCCTGGGGCGCCGCCGCCGGATAGGGGCGGGGTTTGGTATTTCCTATTACCAAAGCCGCAACCTCGACTACAATACCTTGGCCGACCGCCTGCGCAGTCTGCCCGAGGCCGAAACCGATGCTTACCCCATTCAACGTTTCTACGTGTCGGGTGGGCTACGGCTGCGCCACACTGTACAGTTCGTGTCGGCCTTCGACGTGTCGTATCACCGCGAGCAGGTTAGCGACCTCATCTACCAACTCAATCCCGATTACCTGCTGGGTCAGGTACAGCGCCAGTATATAGACGCGAGCCTCGTCTCGACCTACAACCGACGCAACACGTTTGCTTACCCACTCACGGGCCAGTTTTTGCAGGCTAGCCTCACGCTGCGGCAGTTTGTGGGCGCCGAGCGCGCGCCGGCCTACGCCACGGCGCGGCTGCGCTACGCCCGTTACCTCAACCTGGGCCACGGCTTCTACTACGCGGGTGGGCTAGCGGGGCAGGTGCGGCTAGGGGCCGACCGCCTGGCCTACGCCGATGCCCGCAGCTTCGGTTACGATGCGCTGGTGCGCGGCTACGATTTTTACGTAGTAGAGGGCCGCGCCTACGCTCTCACCCAGCAGGGCCTCAGCTTCCGGGCCTGGGCGCCGTCACCTCTGCACCTACCTTTTTTGCACAATCCTAAAGTAGGAACTTTACCCCTAGCGGTTTACCTCAACGCTTTTGCCGACGCTGGTATGGCCGGGGGCAGCGTGGGTCGCTACCAGTCGCCTACCAATCAACTGCCGGGCCAGCTGCTAGCCTCAGCTGGGCTGGGCTTACATTTGGTGACCTACTACGACCGCGTTTTTTGCATCGAGCTCATCCGCACGCTCACTGTGTACCCCAGCACCGGGGTGTTTTTGCGCACCACTTTCCCCATCTAAAGTGGTCGTGTATTAAGTTATTGTTATGAAAATTGCGATTCTGGGCAAACCATTCGACGAAGCCGTTACGCCTTTTCTACAAACGCTGCTCGATGAGCTAGCCGCCCGCGGCGCTGAAGTACTCATCGTAGAGGCCTTTCGCGCCTACCTCGATGGCCATTTGCGGCTGCCCCCCGGTACGGGTAGTTTCCGGCGGGGCGACTCCCTACGCGGGGTGCAGTTCGTGCTTAGCATCGGGGGCGACGGCACGCTTCTTGACACCGTCACGTACGTCGGGGCCCTCCAGATTCCGATACTTGGCATTAACACCGGTCGGCTGGGCTTTCTGGCCCCCATCAATCCCGACTATATTCCGCAGGCTATTGATGCGCTATTCAAAGGTCACTTTACGCTCGAAGACCGCAGCCTGCTACGGGTCGAAACCGACCCTGATGTTTTTGGCGCCCTCAATTTTGGACTTAACGAATTCAGCATCCTCAAGCGCGATACCTCCGCCATGATTGTGGTGCATACCTATATCAACGGAGAATATTTGAATTCGTATTGGGCTGATGGTCTTGTTGTTTCTACGCCCACAGGCTCTACGGGCTATTCTTTAAGCTGCGGCGGGCCGGTAATGTTGCCCCAAACCAACAATTTTATCATTGCTCCCGTATGCCCCCACAATTTGAATGTTCGCCCACTTATTGTATCCGACCAAAGCATTATTTCGTTTGAGATAGAAGGGCGCGCAACTAGCTACCTGTTAGCTCTCGACTCACGTTCTGTGCCCGTAGAAGCAAGTGTACAGATGGCCGTTCGGCGAGAAAATTTCAACGCTCGCCTAGTTAAGCTGAACCATGTCAATTTTTTGAGCACCTTGCGTAATAAACTGAATTGGGGTCTTGACCGTCGCAATCCAGTGACTGCGCCTCAGTTGAAATAATGCTAGTTTATCATAAAAAAAATGACCTAAGTTTTTTTAGTTCCTTTTAACTCTTACTTTTGTACTCGCTGCGAGTCACGCCTTTACCGGTTTGCGCGCGCCATTTGCTCGAATAACTCTCTACTCTGCGCCTTATGACTAAGTTTTTCACGTATTCAACGGCTATGCTTGCCGGTCTAGCCCTGCTAGGCTCCACGCAACATGCCGACGCTCAACAGTTCAGTAAGCGCAAGCAGTATACATCCATTGGGGTGAGCCTGAACGCGATGAACTATTTTGGTGACCTCAACCCGCTCACCAACTTCGCTTCGTTTCACGCTGGCGATACCCGTCCTAACATCGGCCTGAATATTACGCACCGTTTCTTTCCGCGCGTATCAGGCCGCTTTGCCGTTGCCTATGGCCGTATCACGGCTGATGACAACACGAACGCTAACCGGGACGATGCCAATGCTCGTTTCCGTTACACTCGTAATGCGAGCTTTCGCAGCGATATCTACGAAGCTTCTGCTGTAGTTGTCGTTGATTTGATTGAGAACCGAAATAACTATCTTAAGCGTCCTGACTTCGTACCGTACCTGTTTGGTGGCGTAGCTGGTTTCCATCACTCACCTGAGGCAAAAGATAGAAATGGCAACTATGTCGACCTACAAAGTTTAAAAACGGAGGGTGTTGACTATAGCAAATTCCAGTTCTCGTTGCCTTTCGGTGGCGGTGTACGTTACCGCATCAACCGTAATTTGGACGCTTCTTTCGAAATTGGCTTCCGCAAGACGTTTACTGGATACTTAGACGACGTAAGTAGCGTTTATGCTGATGGCTCTAAATTGGTGACCGACCAGCAGCGTTACTTTGGTGGCTTAGGCCCTACCTCTGTTACAAATCAAACTACTGGGTTAGCAGGTGGTTTTGTGCCGGGTGAGAAACGTGGCCAAGGAAAAAAAGACTGGTACGTAGTAACTGGCTTCTCGCTCAACTACATCCTGAACCCGAAAATTAAAAACCCCAAGTTCCGCTAGGCATCTGTTAGCGGACTGGGAAGTTACCTTACAGTCTGTTGCATGTTTGTTTCCCGGATTTCCTGCGCACTCCCTGCTAGCTTGCTGCTAGCAGGGAGTGCGTTTTTTTTGGCTACGCCCGTCCTTGCACAGCACACCAGCGAGCTGGGTATTGGTGTAGGAACCACCAACTATAAGGGTGAAGTATCACCGCAGTTCCAATGGCAGAATAGCCGACCAGCTCTCACGGTGTTTTACCGCCGCGATATATCGGTGCCCGTTACGCTCCGCGCCAGCGTGACGGCGGGCTATTTGCGTGCTGCTGATGCTAATGTGGAAGGTGCCAATGGTGGAGTACCGCCTTTGCAGAGTTACCGTCAGCTTAGCCTAACGGGTGGGCTAGTGGAGGCAGCCGGAGTAGTTGAGTATAATTTTCTCGATTACCACGACCGTAAGGACCAGCACCGCATGCACCTATCGCCTTACCTATTCGCTGGGCTAGGGCTGTACTATGTCAATACCACAGTGAGCAGTGCCAATGTGGCTTTGCAGCCGGCTTTTGACCGCAAAGGGGCCAAGGTGGGTATTGCCATCCCGGCGGGCGCAGGACTGAAGTTGGCCCTCAACGAGCACTTTAATCTGGGGCTGGAAATGGGCGTACGCAAAACCTTTACTGACCAGCTAGACCATACCGGCGACCAAACGCCTTTGCTCGTGAACAGCCACGACCAGGATTGGTATTACTATTCGGGGGTGAGTTTGTCCTATACCTTTTATAAAATTCTCTGCCCGCCGCCGTACAAGAACAATAAACGGCTCCTGAAATAAGGGATTGTGTTTTCAGAGATTAGCGACGAAATTGTTGTTGGTTAAGGTATTAGATGATAAAACGGGTATTGATGGCCTAGCCGACTCCACTGGCAGCAGTGTCCGACTGCAACCCTTTGCGTAACTTGCGGCCTCTTATACGCAAACCGCAACGATGGCCGAACGGTCCGAAATTGACCTCTCTAATATTCCTGCCCACGTGGCTGTTATCATGGATGGTAACGGGCGC
>JBPBQJ010000047.1:0-12316 GCA_050954765.1 Janthinobacterium lividum
TTCCCGACCTGGAAGCAGCGGGGCAATCCGCGCCCACTGCGCGTCCGTCAACAGGTATTCCATGCCCAAACATACCCCAGACTGTTAACACTTCCTAGTAGCCCTGGCGCCCGTGTCACCCCACGCGACTACTCAGTAGCCGACCTTTGCACTATGCCCCAGCCCACGCTCCTGCTCATCGACGACGAAAACCGCCTGCGCCAGGTAGTGGCGCGGGTGCTGGAGCTGGAAGGCTACACCGTGCTGCAAGCTCCCGACGCCCGCCGCGGCCTGCAAACCCTGGCCGAGCACGCCAGTGAAATCCTGGTTATTCTCTCCGATGTGAAGCTGCCCGATGGCAATGGCGTGGCCCTGCTACCGCGCTACCAGGCCGCCGCGCCGCTGGCCGAAATCATCCTGCTCACCGCCTACGGCACTGTGCCCGACAGCGTGCAGGCCATGAGGCAGGGCGCCTTCGACTACCTCACCAAGGGCGACTCGGACGACCAGCTCGTGGTAGTAGTGGCCCGCGCCGTGGAAAAAGCGCAGCTGCGCCGCCGCGTGGCCGAGCTCGAAAAGCAGGTAGGCCAGCAGTACACCTTCGAGGCCATGATTGGGCAATCGGCGGCCCTGGCCAGGGCCAAGGCCCTGGCCGAGCGCGTGGCCCCCACCGATAGCACGGTGCTGCTCGAAGACCCCACCGGCGCGGGTAAAGAGCTCTTTGCCCAGGCCATTCACCAGGCTAGCCAGCGGCGGAGCAAGCCGTTTGTAGCCGTCAATTGCAGCGCCTTCCCGAAGGATTTGTTGGAATCGGAGTTGTTTGGCTATCGCAAAGGAGCCTTTACGGGGGCGCTGACCGATAAGAAAGGCTTGCTGGAGGAGGCGAACGGCGGCACGCTTTTCCTGGATGAAATCGGGGAGCTGGAGCTGGCCGTGCAGGCCAAATTTCTGCGGGTACTCGAAACTCAGGAGTTTACCAAGCTCGGCGATACCCGGCCAACGAAGGTGAACGTGCGCCTCATCGCGGCTACCAACCGCAACCTGCGCCAGGAGGCCGCCGAAGGCCACTTCCGGCCCGATTTATATTACCGCCTCTCGGTATTTGAGCTGGCCGTGCCGCCGCTCAGCGCCCGGCCTGACGACGTGGCCCCGCTGGCCCGGCATTTTCTGCAAGTCTTCGCCGCCAAGCTGCGTAAGCGCCTGCCCGGCTTCGAGCCCGAGGCCCTGGCCCGGCTAGCCCGCTACCCCTGGCCGGGCAATGTGCGCGAACTCAAAAACGTGCTGGAGCGCGCCGCCATCCTGGCCTTCGACAACCAGCCCCTGACCCTCGACGACCTGCCGCCCGAGTTTCAGCACCTGCCCGCCGCTACGCCGCCCGACCCCGCCGACCGCAGCCTGCGCGCCGTGGAGGCCCGCCACATCGGCCAGGTACTGCGCGAAACCAGCGGCAACAAAATGGAAGCCGCCCGGCAGCTGGGTATTGGTGTGAAGACGCTCTACCGCAAGATTGAGGAGTACGGCCTGGGCCGGGAGTAGGTAGCAAGTAGGAGGCTGCCTACTGATTCTGTCATTGCGCGCATCGCGAAGCAATCGCATCAGAGCGAGTTATTCAGGTTCCGCTTGGGCGTGGCTGCTGCGCTGCGCTCGCAATGAAATCTAAATTTTTTCGGGCTTTTTTGACCTACCCACCGGGTCAAAATGACCTGCCTGGGCTTGGTCCGTCATTTTAAACAGTAGGCTTTTTATAAAATAATGTGCTCTTTGTCAATAGTATACCTAAAATAAATATGCCTACTGCCTAACCAGGCCCACCTTTCGCTATCCCTGGCTCGTCGGCCCCGCACTAGCGCGGCTCGCCGGCGGCCACCATGCGCTTACACACCAAAATTACCCTGGGCTTTCTGGCAATGCTGGGGCTACTGCTCGGCATCGGCTTCTACGCCTACGCCACGCTGGGCCGCCTCGACCGGGCCAACCGGACGGTGTTGCAGGAGAATTTTTACTCGGTGCAGCTGGGTCAGGGCATGTTGCAAGCCCTGGATGGGCTAGCCACCAACCCCGCCGATGCGCCCGCACTGGGCCGCCTGCGCACCCTGCTCGACCGCGAGGCCGACAACGTGACCGAGCCTGGCGAGCGCCGCCTCGTCGATAGCCTCACGCAAGCACTGGCCACGTACCCCGGTGCCGCGCCGGCCGCCAGCCAGGCGCGGCTGCGCCAGCTCACTCACCGCGTGGTGGCCCTGAATATGACGGCGCTGGCCCACAAAAACGGCCAGGCCATGCACACTGCGGCCCAGGCCAAAACCTACCTGCTGCTCTTCAGCGTGCTAAGTGCCTTGGTGGGGCTGATGCTGGTGGGCAGCGTGCCGCAGGCCGCCGTAGGCGGCTTGCGCAAGCTGGCGGCTAGCCTCGACCACGCCACGCGCACCAACTTCGCGGCCACCGTGCCCATCGAGAGCACCGACGAGGTGGGCCAGGTCACGGCGGCCTTCAACCGCCTGCTGGTGCACGTGCAGGACATTCGCAGCCACAGCCTGGCCGATGTCGTGACCGAGCGCAACCGCACCAGCGGCCTCGTGCACACGCTCAGTGAGCCGCTGTATTTGCTCGACCCCAGCCGCCGCGTGCTCGTGGCCAACCCGGCGGCCTGCACCCTGCTAGGGTTGTCGGAAAGCCAGGTACTCGGCCGCCCGGCCACCGAGCTGGCCCAGGAAAATCCGGTATTTGCGCAGCTGCTGGCTCCGGCGCTGCTGCCGGTGGGCCAGCGCCCGGCCGGGCCGCAGCCGCTGGCCGTGGTGGATGCCGAGGGCACGCCGGCCCACTACCAGCTGTCGGTGCACGAGGCGGTGGCCTTCAACGAGGCGCGCGACCAGATGGAGGCCGTGGGCACCGTGCTGGCCCTGCGCAACGTGTCGGCCTTCCGCCAGCTCGACCAGACCAAGTCGGAGTTTCTGGCCACGGTATCGCACGAGCTGAAAACACCGCTTTCAAGCATCAACTTCAACCTTAAGCTTTTGCACGACCCGCGCGTGGGCGGCCTCAACGCCGAGCAGCAGGAAATAGTGGGCACTATTAAAGAGGAAAACCAGCGCCTGCTGCGCCTGGTAGGCGAATTATTGACCGTGGCCCGCCTCGACGTGGGCCAGGGCATCGCCCTCGACCCGCGCCCGCTGGCGGTGGCTAGCCTTGTGGCCGCCGCCACCACCCCGCTGCAATTGCAGTTGCGCGCCCGCCACCTCACCCTCGACACCGAGCTGCCCGCCGACCTGCCGGCCATCCGCGCCGACCACGAAAAAACGGCCTGGGTACTGCTCAACCTGCTCGTGAATGCCGTGCGCTACTCGCCCGAGCAGGGCCACATCCGGCTCAGCGCCGCCCCCACGCCCGACCACCGCGCCGTGCGCGTGCAGGTGCAGGACCACGGCCCCGGTATTGCGCCCGAGGACCAGCAACGCATTTTCGAGCGCTTTGCCCAGGGCCCGGCCGCGCCCGCAGCTAGCCCCCACCACGACCACGGCACCGGCCTGGGCCTGAGCATCTCACGCGAGTTCATCGCCAGCCAGGGCGGCGAGCTGGGCGTGGAGAGCACGGCCGGCCAAGGCAGCACTTTCTACTTCACACTGCCCGTGGCCTAGCGCGCAGCTGCCTACCCGGGCAACTCATAATTCATAATTTCTAATTCATAATTTCTCGAAATGTCAACTTCCCCGGCTCTCGCCACTGAAGACAACATCCACCTGCGCCGCGTGTCGGCGGCGGGGCTGCTGGTCACGCTCGGCATCATTTTCGGCGACATCGGCACCTCGCCGCTCTACGTTTTCCAAACCATCATCGGCGACCGGCCGGTGAGCGAGCTGCTGGTGTACGGCGGCGTATCGGCCGTTTTCTGGACGCTCACGCTCCAGACCACCATCAAGTATATTCTGCTCACGCTGGAGGCGGACAACCACGGCGAAGGTGGCATTTTTTCGCTCTTTTCGCTGGTGAAGAGTCGGGGCCACTGGCTGCTGTTTCCGGCCATTATTGGCGCGGGCACCCTGCTGGCCGATGGTATTATTACGCCGCCCATCTCGGTTTCGTCGGCCATCGAGGGCCTGCGAATTCTGTACCCGACGCTCAATACGGAGACGATTGTCATCATCGTCATTGCCATTATCACGCTGCTGTTCGCGTTTCAGCAGTTTGGCACCAAGATAGTGGGCGCAGCTTTCGGGCCGATAATGCTCGTCTGGTTTTCGGTTATTGCGGCGCTGGGGCTAGCCCAGATTTTGCACTATCCCGGCGTGCTAGCCGCCCTCAACCCCATGTACGCCCTTCGGCTGCTCACCGAGTACCCGAAGGGTTTCTGGCTGCTCGGGGCCGTTTTCCTGTGCACTACCGGGGCCGAGGCGCTCTACTCCGACCTGGGCCACTGCGGCCGCAAAAACATTCGCACGTCCTGGATTTTTGTAAAAAGTGCCCTAGTGCTCAACTACCTGGGCCAGGCCGCCTGGACGATGGGCCACGTGGGCCACACGCTGGCCTCGAACCAGAACCCGTTTTTTATGATTGCGCCGCAGTGGGCTATCGTACCGCTCATCATCCTGGCCACGATGGCGACCATCATTGCCTCGCAGGCGCTCATTTCGGGCTCATACACACTTATCAGCGAGGCCGTTAGCCTGCGCTTCTGGCCCAAGGTGCGGGTGCTTTTCCCCACCGACCAGCGCGGGCAGATTTACGTACCCAGCATCAACTGGCTGCTGTGGTTTGGCTGCGTGTGCGTGCAGCTGTGGTTCAAGACTTCGGAGGCCATGACGGCCGCCTACGGCTTCAGCATCACGGTGGCCATGCTCATGACCAGCCTGCTGCTGATGCAGTACCTACGCGGCGTCAAGCACTGGGCCATCCCGGTGGTGGGGCTCATTATGCTGGTATTTCTCACCGTTGAGCTCTCGTTTCTCATCGCCAACATCACCAAGCTGCTCAACCGGCTCGGCATCCTGGTTTTTGAGTGGGGCCTGATTTCGATGATGTACATCGGCTACCGCGGCCGCGAAATCAAGAATAGCCTGCTGAGCCTGTTGCCGGTGGCTAGCACCAAGCCCACGCTGCAGGAGCTGAGCCAGGACGAGTCGGTGAGCAAGTACGCCAGCAACCTCGTCTACCTCACGCACAGCAAAAAGTCGGGCGAGCTGGAAAACGAGATTCTATATTCCATCCTGCGCAAGCAGCCCAAGCGCGCCGACCGCTACTGGTTCATCAACATGAGCATTGCCACCGACCCCTACTCGACCCGCTACTCGGTGGAGGAGCTGGTGCCCGGCGTGGCGTATAAAATCAATTTCCGGCTAGGGTTCCGGGTGCAGCCGCGACTTAATTTGCTCTTCCGCCGGGTGCTGGAGCAGATGGGCGAGCGCGGCGAAATCGATATCACCTCGCGCTACGACTCGCTGGCTAGGTACCACATGCCCGGTGACTTCCGCTTCGTGGTGCTCGAAAAGGTGCTCAGCCACGACAACGAGCTCAGCTTCAAGGAACGCTTTATCCTGAATGGCTACTTCTTCATCAACCGCTTCGCCATCTCCGACCAGCAGCTGTTCGGCCTCGATACCAGCGACGTGGCCCTCGAAAAGGTACCCCTCACCATCAAACCTACCCCTGCCACCCACGAGCTAGTGCGCGACGCGCCCGAGCTGGACCTGGACCCCGTACCGGTGGCCAGCGTGCAGGCCGAGTTGGCCGCCGAGAAAGTGTAAACGTTGAGAATGTAAAGTTGAGGCCAAAACGGCTGTCATGCTGAACGAAGAGAAGCATCTTGCTCGCGACGCTAGGGTACTAACCTAACGACTCGGACGAGATGCTTCCCTTCGTTCAGCATGACAGCCGTTCTTGTACCTCCTAAACTCCTCTAAATCAAATCGCCCAATTCCTTTATTCCCACTGGCCGCTGCACCGTGTAGCCTTCGCCAAACTCCGTCCCAATTAAGTGCCCAAATTCGCGGGCCCGCGCCTCCATAAAATGCGCAAAAGTCTGGCCCGAGAGGTAAGTTTGGGGGGCGCTAGGGTCAGCATCTTTATTGAAAAATTGCGTGCCGTAGGCATTGATGCTAGCCCACTTGCCGGCCCAATAGGGGGTAATATCCACCACAAAATCGGCCGGAATCTGGCGGTCCTGAATGTAGTGGTACACGTGCTTGGGGCGCCAGGCAGCCTGCGGCTGGCCGTCCTCCCCCAGCGTTTCTATCATGCGCAGGCCGCTCAAGAAGCAGGCATCGGTGGCGAGCTGCGCGCCGCGCCCGTGGTCGGGGTGGCGGTCAGAGATGGCGTTGCAGAGCACAATCTCGGGCTGGTAGCGCCGGATGGCCGCAATGAGCGGCAACTGGTGCGTGCGGTCGTTTTGGAAAAAGCCGTCGGGTAGCCCCAAATTTTCGCGCACACTCAGTTGCAATATCTGGCTAGCGGCAGCCGACTCGGCGGCCCGAATTTCAGGCGTACCGCGCGTGCCCAGTTCGCCGCGCGTGAAGTCGACGATGCCCACTTTCTTGCCCGCCGCCACGGCAGCCAGCAGCGTGCCCGAGCACGACATCTCCACATCATCGGGATGAGCCCCCAGGGCCAGAATATCTACCTTCATCGCAGATTTAACGGATTTAATGGATTGCACAGATACGGCCGCTACGCGGCCTGACTATGCTGACGAGAAGTGCTTACCGCGTATAAACACGGAAGTATAAAACAATAAGATGTTGGTAAGCCAAAGCGCCCACGGCATAAGCACGGCTAGTATTCAACAGGCAGGGTTCAACAAAGTAAACCTGTGTAGTGTAGCCTAGCCAGCCCGCTTTAGCGGGCGTATCTGCGCAATCCGTTGAATTCGTTAAATCTGCGGTCTATTTGACTCGCAGCTTTTTACCGGGTTGCAGCTTGCCGCGCAGGCTAGGGTTCAGTCGCTTGAGCGTGCTCACGCGCACGCCATAGCGGTCGGCAATTTCGGAGAGGGTATCGCCCGACCTGATTTTATGATTCGCCACTTGGCGGGCCGCCGTGGGCTCGCCCCGGCTGTGGCTGCGGCTACCCCGATGCAGCGCCTGGCTGTAGTAATTGAATAGCGCTGAAGTGATGGTAAACGTTTCGCCCCGCAACTGGTAGCCGGGAAAATTGTACACGTAGGTTGGGTTAATGGGATTGCCTTCGTAGCGCACCTCAAAGTGCAGGTGCGAGCCTGTGCTGCGCCCCGTGCTGCCCCCTAGCCCGATTACCTGGCCAGCCCGCACGAAGGTACCTACCGGCACCAAGGGCTTGCTCAAATGCCCATACAGGGTTTCGAGGCCGTTGTAGTGGCGCACCAGCAGGTAATTGCCGTAGCCGCCGCCATCGTATTTGCTGATGCGGATAACTCCGTCAAAGGCGGCTCGCACCGAGTCGCCGGTGTCCAGGTCCAGGTCTACCCCAAAGTGCCAGCGCCCCCAGCGAAACGTAAAGCCCGAAGTAACCGGCGTTTTGGTGAGCGGCATCTTGGCGTAGTGCTGCCGGGTTGGGTCCACCAGGTGCAGCGTCAGCGTATCGCGAATACGACGGCCATCTACCCGGTACGGATTGATGTTGTGCGTGTCCCAGATGGCGTAGTAGCCCGCCACCTTCACCCATGACGAGTCGATGAGCACCTCATCCGACATCTCCACTATCTCCTGCCCGCCCTCGTTCAGCGTAGTCGTGTCCTCGCTCACAATGCTGAGCTTGCGGGCCGGATTGAATATCGACTTAGCGGCATCCGACCGGCTATCGGGTAGTTCTTCCGTCTCGATAATAGTGGTCGTGTCCGGCTTCACGTAGCGCATCTTGGGCGTGCGAATCCGGAAAAAATCGCGCGACGCACCTGTCTTCGTAGATGTCTTTTTGCGGCGCTGGGCCTGCGCTGGTGCGCTAGCCCCTAACCAGCAGGCCAGTAGCAGCCACAAGGCAGGCAGCCGAAATAATAGCTTGGGAAAAGTCAAAAGAAGCCCCAAAAAGGCAACAGTGGCCCGGTTAGCGGGTCACTGCTGCAAGTTGATAGAAATACTAGCCGCTAGCCTCTTCGGGCTAGCGGCACCCAGCACCTACTACTCATGCAGGCCAGCCAGGTAGCGCTCGGCATCAAGCGCAGCCATGCAGCCCGAACCGGCGGCCGTCACGGCCTGCCGGTAGGTGAAATCCTGCACATCGCCGCACGCAAACACACCATCCACGTTGGTTTTGGCCGAGCCAGGCAGGGTTTTCAGGTAGCCTTGCTCGTCGTGGTGCAGGTAGTCATGAAAAATCTTGGAATTGGGCTCGTGGCCGATTGCCACGAAGAACCCGTGAACGGGAATTTCGCGGGTTTCGTGCGTCACCAGATTCTTTACCCGCACGGCTTCCACAGCGTGCTCGCCCAGAATCTCATCGGTAGCCGTGTCAAACAGTACCTCAATCTTGGGGTTGTCGAGTACGCGCTTTTGCATAATTTTCGAGGCCCGCATGGCATCCTTGCGCACCAGCATGTACACTTTCGAGCACAGGTTAGCGAGGTAGTTGGCTTCTTCGGCGGCCGTGTCGCCGGCGCCTACTATGGCCACTTCCTTGCCACGGTAGAAGAAGCCGTCGCACACGGCGCAAGCCGATACACCCGAGCCATTCAGCCGCGCCTCCGAAGGTATCCCCAGCCACTTGGCCGAAGCACCGGTGGCAATGATTACTGCGTCGGCCGTCAGCTCGATACTCTCGTCGATAGTAACCTTGTGCGGCCGACCCGAAAAATCCACTTTCGTAGCAATGCCGTAGCGAATGTCCGTGCCGAAGCGCTCAGCCTGCTTCTTGAGGTCTTCCATCATTTCTGGCCCCATCACCCCATCGGGATAGCCCGGGAAGTTCTCTACATCGTTGGTGATGGTTAGCTGCCCGCCCGGCTGCAAGCCCATGTACATCACGGGCTGCAAGCCCGCCCGCGCCGCGTAGATGGCGGCCGTGTAGCCCGCCGGTCCCGAACCAATAATCAGACAATGAATATGTTCCATGTGTAGGGTAAGCTCTAGCTTGCCGTTTTATATTTTCGATGAATGTTAGCAGGGTAAGCTAAAGCTTACCCTACAAAAAACCCCAACCTTGCAGCCGGGGTTTTCAGTCAACAAATTTAAGAGAGAATTAGCCCAAATAAGGCTTCAGTGCCTTCGAGCGCGAGGTGTGGCGCAGGCGGCGGATGGCTTTTTCCTTTATCTGACGCACCCGCTCGCGGGTTAGGTTAAACTTCTCACCAATCTCTTCCAGCGTGAGCGCAGCTTCGCCGTTCAAACCGAAATAGAGGGTAATAACGTCTGCCTCGCGCTTGGTCAAGGTAGAGAGCGCACGCTGCACTTCCTTGCGGAGCGAGTCGTTCATCAGGCCCGAATCAGGCGTTTCCTCGTCCTCATTCTCAAGTACGTCGAGCAAACGGTTTTCTTCGCCCTGCACAAACGGCGCATCGACCGACACGTGGCGACCCGAGATTTTCAGGGTGTCCACTACCTCCGAGGTCGTAAGTTCAAGTACTTCGGCAATCTCTTCGGGCGAAGGCTCGCGCTCGAATTTTTGCTCCAGCTCCGAGAACGACTTACTGATTTTGTTCAGCGAGCCCACCCGATTCAGGGGCAAACGCACAATGCGGCTCTGCTCGGCTAGGGCCTGCAAAATGCTTTGGCGAATCCACCAAACGGCATACGAAATAAATTTAAAGCCCCGGGTTTCGTCAAAGCGCTTAGCGGCTTTAATAAGGCCAAGGTTACCCTCGTTGATGAGGTCACCCAAGCTGAGGCCCTGATTCTGGTATTGCTTAGCCACCGACACTACGAAGCGCAGGTTGGCTTTGGTTAGTTTCTCAAGGGCTTTCTGGTCTCCGTCGCGGATGCGCTGCGCCAGCGTCACCTCCTCGTCGGGTGTCAGCAGGTCCACTTTACCAATCTCCTGGAGATATTTATCCAGCGACTGGCTTTCGCGGTTGGTAATCTGCTTGCTGATTTTTAGCTGTCTCATCGGTAACGGCGCTAACTAGGTAGTTCTAAAGAAGATAATGGGTTGATGAGCATATCATCAATTCAACCGAAAACAACAAGGCTATACGAGCTAAAGTTCTTTTCGGCCATTTGCTTAGCCGCCACGCGGGCTAGTCCATGCGCGTGAGCATCACTGACTAGCGCGCGTGGCGGCTAAACAAATTACGCCTGCTTTTCGAGCAGCACTTTGCGCGAGAGGCGATATTTACCGGTTTTCTTGTCGATATCCACCAGTTTCACGTCGATTTCCTGACCTACTTCGAGTACACCTTCGAGCGAGGCAATGCGCTCGTGAGTAACTTCTGAAATGTGCAGCAGGCCATCCTTACCCGGCATAATCTCTACGAACGCGCCGTAGGGCTGAATCGAGCGCACCTTGCCTTTATAGGTTTCGCCCACTTCGGGTTGCGCCGCGATGGCCCGGATGCGGTCGATGGCCCCCTGCATGTCCGTCTGGTTGGAGGCGTAAATGCTTACGTGGCCCTTCTCGTCCTTCTCCTCGATGATAACCGTGGCGTTGGTATCCTTCTGAATCTGCTGGATAACCTTGCCGCCCGGCCCGATGATAGCACCAATAAACTCTTTGTCAATTAGCATCTTGTGCGAGCGAGGCGTGTGAGCTTTCAGCTCAGCAGCCGGCGCAGCGATGGTTTTAGCCATCTCACGCAGAATGTGCAGGCGGCCTTCGCGGGCCTGGTGCAGCGCGGCAGTCAGAATCTCGTTGCTCAAGCCCTGGATTTTAATATCCATCTGGCAAGCGCAAATACCTTTCTCGGTGCCGGTTACCTTGAAGTCCATGTCGCCGAGGTGGTCCTCATCGCCCAGAATGTCCGAAAGCACGGCGTACTCGCCGGTTTCTTTGTCCTGCACGAGGCCCATGGCGATACCGGCTACGGCAGCGCGCACCTTCACACCCGCATCCATGAGGGCAAGCGAGCCCGCGCACACAGTCGCCATCGAGCTAGAGCCGTTCGACTCCAGGATGTCCGACACGATGCGGATGGTGTAGGGGTTTTCGTCGTCGGGGGGCAGCACGCGCTTCAGCGAGCGGGCGGCTAGGTTGCCGTGGCCGATTTCGCGGCGGCCGGCACCGCGGTTGGGCTTCACCTCGCCGGTCGAGAAACCGGGGAAGTTATAGTGCAGCATGAATTTCGAATAGCCCTTGGTCAGGGGCTGGTCCACAATCTGCTCGTCAAGCTTGGTGCCGAGCGTGGCCGTGGTCAGGCTCTGGGTTTCGCCGCGGGTGAAGATGGCCGAGCCGTGGGCACCGGGCAGGTAGTTGATTTCCGACCAGATGGGGCGGATTTCCGTGAGCTGGCGGCCGTCGAGGCGCACGCGCTCCTTCACCATCATGTCGCGGATGGCCTTCTTTTCAGCCGACGAATAGTAACGGCTGAACTGCTTAGCGTCCAACTCGGGCTGCTCGGCAATTAGTTTTTCCAAAAACGCCTTTTTCACGCCCGAAAAGCCTTCCTTACGACCGGCTTTGCTGGTGTTACCCGAGCGAGCTATGTCGTAGGCACCCTGGTAAATACCTTCGTGCACGAGCTTTTTCAGCACCTCGTTTTCTTCGTACTTGGGGTACTCGCGGGGCTGCGACTCGGGCGTGCGGCCTACGGCCAGCGCCAAGTCTTTTTGCAGTTGCACCTGCGCTTTGATGGCTTCGTGACCGAACGCAATGGCCGCCACCATTTCTTCTTCGCTCACTTCGTTCATCTCACCCTCTACCATGGCTACCGAGTCGGCCGTGGCACCCACGATGAGGTCCATATCGGCGCGCGCCAGGTCGCTGGTTTTGGGGTTAATCTGAAATTGACCGTCAATACGGGCAACGCGTACTTCCGAAATCGGACCGGCAAACGGGATATCCGAAATCGACAAGGCAGCCGAGGCAGCTAGCGCGGCTAGCGCGTCGGGCTGCACCTCTTTATCGGCCGAGATGAGGGTAATCATTACCTGCACCTCGTAGTGATAGTCTTTGGGGAACATCGGCCGCAGGATGCGGTCGACGAGGCGGCAAATCAGGATTTCGTAATCGCTCAAGCGGCCTTCGCGGCGCTGAAACGAGCCTGGAATCTTGCCGGCCGAGCCGAATTTTTCTTGGTAGTCAACCGATAGCGGCAGAAAGTCAACGCCATCGCGCTGGCTAGGGGCCGATACTACCGTGGCGAGCAGCATCGTGTCGCCGAGGCGCACTACTACGGCACCGTCGGCAAACTTGGCCAGCTTGCCGGTTTCAATGGAAATCTGACGGCCGTCGGGCAGCGCCAGGGTTTTAGTAATCGCGTGGGGAGCGGGCATTGGGGAGGGTTGGA
>JBPBQJ010000048.1:0-6961 GCA_050954765.1 Janthinobacterium lividum
CAGGATAAAGTCGTCGGCGGCGCACTCCTGCACGTGCACGGCCTGGTTGAACCGGGGGTAAAAGCCGTTTTTGACCGTCGTAGGCCGGCGGTTCATCATCTCAATCTGGAAGGTAAAGTCGGTCATAAACCGGCTCTGGTCAAGCAGATACTGCAGGCCCAGGTTGCCGATATTATCGAACGCGTTGGCTTCCGAGTAAAACGTGCCCCTGGCCGCCTTAGAGGGAAAAAAGCGCACCTGCTGCATTAGGGGCACCACTTCGTCGCGCCAGCAGGCCAGCATGGCCTCGTCCGAGCCCGCATCCAGGAAGCGCACCTGGGCATCGAGCAGCTCGCGGCGCTCCTCGACCAGGTCCAGGCCTTCCTGCTCGTAGTACTTGGCCTTATCCAGCAGCCAGCGGCCCTGGTCGCCCCAGGGCATCGAGCTGAAGAGGAACACGCCGTGGTGCATGGGGTTTTTGCCGAAATACTGCCCGTTGCCGCGGTTCGTGGCCGACAAGTCGGCATCGAGCTTGGTTTTGTCGAAGAGCAGGGCCTCGTCGCCGATAAAGCCGTCCACGTTTAGGCCCCGGCTAGCCGAGCCACCGGCATCGAGCGAGACCAGGTGAAAGCCGGTGCCATTGCGAAAAATGATGAAGTGGTCGTAGCTCAGCGGCCCCTGGAAGGGATGCTCCCAGTTTTGCGAGGGCGGCGGCTTGCGCCCGATGTAGAAGTCGCGATTGAGCTTGTAGCCCAATCGCTCGAGGCTGGCCACCGTGGAGGGCAGCGTGCGCGTGAGCACCTGCTTATAAGTCGAGCCCACGATGACCCAGCACGAGCGGGGCATGGTGGTCACGATTTTGTGCATGTCCCAGGCGATGATGCTGGACTTGCCCGTGCCGCGGCCCCAGATGCTGACGCCCTCCTTGATACCCCGGGCCGTGACGTAACGCAGCTGGGCCTGGTTGAAGTCGAGTTTTACCCGGTCCACGATGGTCATGATGCGCCCCCCTCCTCTAAGGCCCGGCGCTCGCTGAGCATGACTTCCATCGCCTCGGCCCCGAAGAGCTGGCCGGCCACGGCCTCCTGCACCAGCTCGTAATCGGCATCGGAGATGTCGCCGAGCTTGTTGACGTCGATGGCGCGTGGCTTGCGGCCCTGCACCTGCAGGTTGATGACGTAGGTCGTTGACCCCACGCCGCCGGTGCCCTCTTCGCCGTGGGCGTCGGCCCGGCGTAGGCCTGTGATGTCGGCCTCGAACTTGAGCGCCGCCAGGGCACCTTTCGTGTCGGGCGGGCGCTGCGAGAGGGCCAGCTGCACCAGCTTGCGCGAAAAATCAATCAGCACCGACCGGCGACCCTCTTTCTTAACCTTTTTGAGGTCGCCAAACAGGTTTTGCGAGTCGGCCAGGCGCCGGTAGCACGTGGCCCGGCTCAGGTCGAACTGCCGGGCCAGCAGTGGCCAGGCCTGGTCGAAGGTGTGGTAGTTGAGAATCAGCGCGTAGGCCGCCTCCAGCTCAGTGTGCGCCTGTTTGTCATCCGCGCTGAGCTGCGAGACCGTGTTCAGGACGTAGGCCGCGTAAATGCGCTCAATGGCCGTCGAGGAGGGCAGCGGCACTTGGTCGGCGCCGGGCAAATCAGTTGGTGTAGGCAGCGAGTTGCTCATCGTCTAGGTCCTCTCCGTTGCGGGTAATGGTAAAGCGGCGCTGGTTGTCGCGCATGAATTGCAGGTAGCGCCGCACGTGCACGTCGGCGTAGCACGGGTCCAGCTCGACCAGGCGCGCCTGGCGGCCTGTTTTCTCACAGGCGATAAGCACCGAGCCCGAGCCACCAAAGCCGTCGAACACCACGGCACCGGGCTTGCTGGAGCACTCCAAATGATATTCAATAATATCGATTGGTTTCATCGTCGGATGCTCGGCATTGCGGCTGGGCCGGTCAAACTTGAGCACCGTGGTCTGCTTGCGGTCGCTGCACCAGGTGTGGGCGGCTCCCTCCTTCCAACCGTACAAAATGGGCTCGTGCTGCCAGTGAAAGTCCTGGCGACCCATCACGAAGGCCTGCTTTACCCAGATTAAGCACTGGCTTAATTTGAGCCCCGCGTCGACGAGGGCGCGGCGGAAGTTAGCCCCCTCCGAATCGGCGTGAAACACGTAAATCGGCGCCCCAGGGCGCATGAACGTGAAGCAGTTAGTGTAGTAGTCGTAAAGGAAGGCGTAGAACTCGCCATCGCTCATGTCGTCGTTTTTGATGGTGAGCGCGTCCTTCGTTTTACCCTCATACTTGACGTTGTAGGGCGGGTCGGTATCAACCAGGTCGATGAGCACGCCTTCGCCCACGGCCCGGGCCACGACGTCGGAGTCGGTCGAGGAGCCGCACACCAGGCGGTGTACCAGGCCCAGGCCATCGGAGTGGAACTCGTACACGTCGCCCAGCACCGATACCGGCGTGGCCGGCGGCGTGGGGTCGAATTCGCCCTCCTCGGCCGGCGGCAGCACCAGGGCCGAGAGCGTGGCCAGGGCCTCGAGTGAGCCGGCATCGAAGATGGACTCCAGGTTGAGGTGGCTGAAGTTGTCGAGCACGGCTTGGTAGTCGAACTGGCCGGCGCCGATGTTGCTCGTCAGGTTGTACTCGTCGAGCTCGTCCTTGGTGAGCAGGCGATTGGGCGCGCGCACGTCGATAAACTCGTCGCCGCGGCCCAGGTCGATGAGCATGGCCAGGCGCTGGTGGCCGGCCAACACCACGTTGTCGAGGTTGATGGCCGGAATCTCGACCAGGTTGAATTTTTTGAGGCTGTGCAGCAGCCGCACGCGGCCCTCGTCGGTGAGGGTGCGCGGGTTGTAGCTCAGGGGCACCAGCTCGCGCACGCGGCGCTGGGTGGTGTGCCATTGCAGGGGTAAAAGGGACTCAGACATGGATTAGGAAGCGAGTTTTTGGGTAAGCAGGTCGATGTCGGCCTGCACGCGAGCCAGGTCGGCGGCGCGGGCCGGGTCTTTGAGTTTGCTGCGCTGGGCGCGGCGGTTGGTGAGCAGGCGCCGCAGCTGCTCGCGGTCGGTGAGGTCGGCCAGGGGCACGGGGCCGGGCAGGCGGCCGTGGGCGCGCACGTGGGCCTGGGCGGCCTGCAGCGCGACCTCCTGGTCGGTCAGGGCCACGATGCGGCCGGCGAGCTGCTGGCGGCCGGTTTTGCGCAGGCCGGGGGCCGTGAGCTGCGGGTGCAGGTGGCTGCGCTCGTCGCGCACGGCCTTGAGCTGGCTAGCCAGGTCCGCGAGCAGGGCGTCGGTGGCTGCGCTGGCCGGCGGCGAGGCCTCCGTGGCCGGCAGCGGGGCCTCCGCGGCCGGGGCTGGCACCTCGCTGGCCAGCACCGGTGCCGCGCTAGCCGGCGGCGCTGCCACCAGGGCACTCAGTTCGCGCAGCAGCACGCCCTGGCTGTAGGTAGTGGCGCCCAGGGCGAACAGCCGCTTAAAGGTGGCGCTGGTGCCCACCAAGTCGTAGAGGGCCACGCCCTGGGTAAAATCCTGGCCCGAGGCCAGCCAGGCGCGGATGTCGGCAGCATTCATAGCCCGAAGTTGCCGGCGCCTGCCTCGGGCTGAAAGGACATAAAAAAGCCCCGCTGCACGCTGGCAGCGGGGCTTTTCCGAAGGGGTACCTACACCTCGCTCGCCAACGATTTCTTGCGGGTGCGACGTGGGACGAGGTAGGTAAACCTGCGGTCTTTGACCAGCTCGTCGGCCTCAGCCAGGCTGAGCGTGCGCAGGTCGACGCGACGGTCGAGCCAGAGCAGCAGCAGCACGCAGGGCTCGACGGTGCAGCGATACTTGGCGGCCACCTCGGGCTGGAGCTGGTGGGAGGAGGCGGTCATCTAGTTTTTAAGCTTGACGGCGCCCGCGTAGATGTAGAGGCCCGTGGCGTAGGCCGTGCCCTTGATGGTGAAGCCCCGGCGGCCGGCGTTGAGCGTGCCCGAGTCGTAGTCGGGCGCCAGCTCCACGGGCAGGCCTTCCTGGCCCACCTGCAGGTAGGTGCCATCGGCGTCGGGCACCAGCATGATGAGGCCCAGGTTTTTGACGATGCGGGCGAACTCGAGCGTGGCGGCCTTGTTGCCCGGGTGGAAGCCCTCGAAGTCGATTTTGATGCCCTTGCCGTCGCGCTCGCCCACGAGCGAGGCCTTGAGCTTGTTCGACTCCAGGGTCATGTACAGCTTAGCCCAGCCCTCGGTCGGGTCAGTGAACGTGTGGTCGTCGGTAATGATGGCCGTGTCGCCGGGCTTGGTGCCGGTTTTGGGCGCCTTGGCAATCTTGCTGAAGGCGTCCTCGCGGGCCACGAGCACGTAGCCCAGCAGGCCGGGCGTATTGTCGTCGCCCTGGGGGCCGGGCTGGTGGGTGAGTGCGTAAGTATTCATGCTGAATGACTTAAAATGCTTATTGAAGAGAGAATTACGAAGTGGACGAGGGTTGAGGGCTAGGCCTTCTTTTCCGCCAGCTCCTGCACCAAGCCGGGATACTTCTCCACCACCACCTTCACGAGCGCTGGGTCGGCTTTGAGTTCGGCGTGGGTAATCACCTTCCCATCGATGCTGAATCTGCCGGCCAGCACCTGGTAGTGCTTCTTGCCGTGCGTGACGACCGAGAGGGCCGAAGCACCCTGGGCGTTGGCCGCGACGAGCTGCTCGTCCTGGGTGGCGATAATGTTGTCTTTGGCTTCCAACTCCTGGTCTTTCTGCCGGAGTTGTTCCACGAGCTGGGCAATCTGCTGCTCGGGCGTTAGGGTTGCGTTGTCCACGTTGGTAGGCTTTAAATTGAAAATGAAGAGGTTGGCACCACCAAAGCCGGCTCACTCGCTTAGGAAGTGAGCCGGCTGGTGGCCCCGGCAGGGCGGGCGAGAGGTGACCCTACAGGGTCAGGTCCAACTCGTTGGTGAAGACGGCCTGCATGGAGGGGAAGCCAACACCTTTCCAGAAGTCGGTGAAGATGGCCACCTCGCGCTTGGCGCTTTCGATGCGTACCGAGCGGTTGTTTACCGTCTTCTTAGCCAGGCGCTTGCGGTTTTCCTTGGGAGTGGCCCAGATTTTCTCCGAGGCACCCATCGAATCCAGGCCGACCACCGAGTGATTGGTGAATTCAATCGGGATTTGCAGTAGCGCATCCCCGTTGCCATCGATGATGGGCTTGGCCGGGGCGGCCGTGGAGTCGAGCTTGTACTTCTCGTGGCGGCCCTTGGCGTAGCGGCGCGCCAGGCTCGTGTTCATGCACACCTCCATCGGGCGGCCCCGGTAGCGGATGCTGAAGCCGTTGACGAACGTCTCCACGTACTCGCAGAAAGCCTTGTTGTCGGAGGGAATAGCGCCCAGCACAATCGGCGTGATTTTGCTGGTGGCCGAGGCGATGTCGCGGTTGATGATGGTGCGAATGCCATCGATACCCGTGCCGGCGGCACCAGGCGTGCCGGCCGTGGGGGCCGCAAACTTGCCGAAGTAGATTTCATTCAGCTCGTAGTCCTCGTCCATGCGAGCGTAGAGGTGCTCTTCTACCAGGTAGCGCACGATGGGCCACTCGGCCCGGTTGAGGTTGCTGTCGGCCAAAAAGCCGAGCCACGTGGCCTCGAGCTTATCGGGATTCTCCTCCAGGTCCACCTTGAAGGGCGTCTGGGTCAGGATGATGGGCGAGGCCTTGAGGCCACCGAGCGGCGTCCAGCCGGGCTGGAAGGGCTGCAGCACGCGGCTCAGCTCCGTGTCGGCCATCTGGTACGACGTGTCGTCGGTGGGGATGAGCCCGAACAGGGCCTCCGTTTTGGAGGAAACGTAGGGCTTCTTCAGAATGCGATTCTTGTCCTGGCCGCCGTCACGGTAGTAGTTGCCGAACTCGTCAACGATGTCTTGGATATCCATAAAATACTGGTAGTAAAAAAGTTGCGTGGTGGCTATTTAGCCTGAAGTGCTGAAGGGAAATATTAGCCGAAGACCGGATGACCGTCCAGTGCCTTGTTGTGGGGCAACTCAGCGATAGCCTTGGCGTGGGCGTTGGGCTCGCCCTTGTCGACATCGCTGGCGCCTGCCTCGAGCGTGGGCGTGGTGTGCGCCGCGCCGGGCAACTTATCGAACTGGTCGGCCTTCACCTTGAAGCCGTCGCGCTGCGCCACCAGGGTGGCCACGTCGGCAGCACCAGCAGCAGCCAGGGCGGCGGAGATGCCCTTGACCGAGGCCTCAGCAGCATCGGCGCGGCCAGCCTTGGTTGTCAGGTCGTTGAAGGCGGCTTCGGTGATGAGCAACGCGCCCGTTACGCCGGCCGTTTTTAGCTCTTCGTTAGCGGCCGTGGCCTGCTCAGGCGTCACGGTTTCGGCCGAAATGAGGGCGTGCGCGGCAGCGCCCAGGGTCAGTTTTTTACCAAACATGGAATTGGAGGTTGAAGAAGAGGAATCGGAAGAGTCGGCCTCGCCAGCGAGCTGCTCGGCCAAAGCGACGGCCTCGTCGAGCGAGCCCATCAGGTCGGCCAGGCCGTTGGCGAGGTTGGCCTCCCCCACGAAGACCATCCCGCTGGTGACCAGCTCCAGCTGCTTAGCCGGAATCTTGTCGCCGCGGTTGGTGGTCACTGTGCTCAGGAACACCTCGTTGAGGGGGTCGAGAATCTCGGCGCGCAGGGGTTCGGGGTCGCCGTTGATGGCGGCCTGGAACGAGGCGTTTTTGTTGGTAGACTTGGTCGCGTTGACGGTTACCGTCTTGATACCCAACTGCTCGAAGTAACCCGTAAAGTCCAGGAACTCGGCCATTGTGCCGATGCTGCCGGCCATCGCCGTGCGGCCGGCCAGCATCACCACGTTGCCGCCACTGGCGCTCCAGTAGCCGGCTGAGCAGGCCTGCTGCACCAGCGAAACGAACGGCTTCTGGGTGCCAGCAATGATGCCCGCGAAGTTTTCCAGCCCCATCGTGCTGCCGCCGGGGGTGTTGAACACGCCCACGTGGCCAATGAAGCTGGGGTGGGCGTCGGCCTGCTG
>JBPBQJ010000049.1:0-6638 GCA_050954765.1 Janthinobacterium lividum
CTATGACCTGGTTACGCCGCACGATTACTTAATAGAATTAATCGTCAATTCAAAATACCGTTTAATGCAGTTCATAGCCCAAGGTCAGAATATTACTGGCCCGAGGCAATTAATGCTGCAAATCATGCGTAAGCGTGCCATCGCTGAATGGAAAGTAGAGTACGCTGCAATGCTTACTAAAGAACTGCCCGTTAATCTCTTATCACTTCTTAATACTGAACGTAAAAACGAACAGATACAACTCACAAGGGGCATGGAGCTTACGAGTGATGAATTGATTGCTTTTATCGCGCAAGCCGGTCATTTTCATGGCTTTCTATACAGTCAATATAGGTCTGAACATACTCCAAACGGGACCGACTTGGCGAACTTGCCATTCTTTACGCACCTGAGTGATAATGGCTCCATTACTAAGATTGGCAGCAGTACATTATCGGATGGGCAGCTAAAAAATATAGTTACCCAACGGAAGGTATTACTTGGCAAATTCATTGAAAAAGGTGCTGATTGGCACTGCTTTGTATACACATACAATAGCATCAATGGTAAAGAAAAAGGTGATTGGGGGTCGCACATACATTACATTTCAAGTAAGTGGGGTGTACCTAAAGTCGATATAGTAGCCGGTGTTAAGAACGGTCGTTACGTATCGTCTGGGTTACCGCATATCAAGTTTATTTTGACACCAGATATACCCTAACGAAGCGGTAGATATACTTCGACTGCGTTGCGTTCAGCATGACGTTTCGGTGTTGCAGCGTTACAAGGTTATTTAATTTTTACACTCGCTTCCTTCTCACTTAGAAGGTTTTAAGCAACCAATGAAAGACATCAAGAAAGTACTGGTTCTCGGCTCGGGCGCTCTGAAAATCGGCGAGGCGGGCGAATTTGATTATTCCGGTTCGCAGGCGCTGAAAGCGCTGAAGGAAGAAGGCATTACGACCATCCTGATTAATCCCAATATTGCCACCGTGCAAACGTCGGACAATATTGCCGACGACGTGTACTTTCTGCCCGTCACGCCGTATTTCGTCGAGGAGGTTATTAAGAAGGAAAAACCCGACGGCATTCTGGTGGCGTTTGGGGGGCAAACGGCGCTGAACTGCGCGGTGCAGCTCTACCGGAATAATATTTTTGAGAAGTATAACCTGCGCGTGCTCGGCACGCCGGTGCAGTCGATTATCGACACCGAGGACCGGGATATTTTCATTGACAAGCTCAATGAAATCGACGTAAAAACCGCCCGCAGCCGCGCCGTGACTACTATGGACGACGCGCTGGCGGCCGGCCTGGAAATTGGGTTTCCGCTGATTATTCGGGCGGCGTTTGCGCTGGGCGGGTTGGGCAGCGGCTTTGCCAATAACGAGGACGAGCTGCGGGCGCTGGCCGAGCGGGCGTTTGCGACTTCCGACCAGATTTTGGTGGAAGAGTCGCTGAAGGGCTGGAAGGAAGTGGAGTACGAAGTGGTGCGCGACTGCTATGATAACTGCATCACGGTCTGCAACATGGAGAACTTCGACCCCATCGGCATCCACACCGGCGAGAGCATCGTGGTGGCCCCGTCGCAGACGCTCAGCAACCGCGAGTACCACAAGCTGCGCCAGATTGGCATCAAGACCATCCGGCACCTGGGCATCGTGGGCGAGTGCAATATTCAGTACGCGCTCGACCCGGTGTCGGAGGATTACCGCGTGATTGAGGTGAACGCGCGGCTGTCGCGCTCGTCGGCGCTGGCTTCGAAGGCCACGGGCTACCCGCTGGCCTTCGTGGCGGCCAAGCTGGCGCTGGGCTACGGGCTGTTTGAGGTGAAAAACAGCGTGACGCAGACGACTTCGGCGCTCTTTGAGCCGGCGCTCGACTACGTGGTGGTGAAGCTGCCGCGCTGGGACCTGGGCAAATTTGACGGCGTGACCCGGCAGATTGGCTCCAGCATGAAGAGCGTGGGCGAGGTGATGGCCATCGGGCGCTCGTTTGAGGAAGCCATTCAGAAGGGCCTGCGGATGCTGGACACCGGCCGCCGCGGCTTCGTGGCCAACCGGCCCGAGGCGCCCGTGACCAACACTGAGGTAGACAAGCTGCTGAGCGACCCCAACGAGGAGCGCATTTTCGCTATCAATCAGGCGTTTGAGCTGGGATATACCGTGGCGCAAATCCACGACCTGACCAAAATCGACCTGTGGTTTTTGCAGCGCCTGAGCACCATTTTTGAAATGGGCCAGCGCCTCCTACCCCTCGGCGATGGCACGCCCGCCGACAAGGCGCTGCTGGCCGAAGCCAAGAAGCTGGGCTTTTCGGATATGCAGCTAGCCGCCAAGTTCTACGGCGAGAACGACTTGCGCAACAGCGAGTTGCGGGTGCGCAACCGGCGTAAGGAGCTGGGTATTTTGCCGGTGGTAAAGCAGATTGATACCCTGGCGGCCGAGTTTCCGGCCAAAACCAACTACCTCTACCTCACCTACCACGGCACCGAAAACGACCTGGCCCCCGAAACCGACAAGGCGGTGGCCGTGCTGGGCTCGGGCGTGTACCGCATCGGCAGCAGCGTGGAGTTTGACTGGTGCGGCGTGAACGCGGTGCAAACCGCCGCCGCCGAGGGCTACAAAACCATCGTTATCAACTACAACCCCGAAACCGTTTCGACCGACTACGACGTGAGCGACCGGCTGTATTTCGAGGAGCTGTCGTTTGAGCGGGTGATGGATATTCTGGATTTTGAGCAGCCGGGCGGAGTCATTCTCTCCACGGGCGGCCAGATTCCGAACAACCTCGCCATGCGCCTGCACCAGGAAAACGTGCCGGTGCTGGGCACCTCGCCCGAGCGCATCGACGAGGCCGAAAACCGCCACAAGTTCTCCAGTATCATGGACGAGCTGGGCGTGTCGCAGCCGCGCTGGAGCGAGCTTTCGACGCTGGAAGGCGTGTTTGAGTTCGTGGGCAAGGTCGGTTTCCCGGTGCTCATCCGGCCGAGCTACGTGCTGTCAGGCGCGGCGATGAACGTGGTTTCCAACAAGGAAGAGCTGGAAAACTTCCTGAAAGTGGCCAAGGAAATAAGCACCGAATACCCGGTGGTGGTGTCGGAGTTCATCGAGGAAGCCAAGGAAATCGAGCTAGACGCGGTGGCCGACCACGGCGAAATCGTGAGCTACGCCATCTCCGAGCACGTCGAGTTTGCGGGCGTGCACTCGGGCGACGCCACCATGTACTACCCCCCCCAAAAGGTGTACGTGGAGACGGTGCGCCGCCTCAAAGCCATCGCCGAGAAAATTGCCAAGCGCTACGAAATCAGCGGGCCGTTCAACATCCAGTTTCTGGGCAAAAACAACGACCTCAAGGTCATCGAGTGCAACATCCGCGCCTCGCGCAGCTTCCCCTTCGTGTCGAAAGTATCGGGCAACAACCTGATTACCAAGGCCACGAAAGTGCTGCTCGGCGTTCCCGTAGACCGCGACGCCAGCGAGCTGGTGTACGATGCCAACTTCGTGGGCGTCAAGGCCTCGCAGTTCTCTTTCACCCGCCTGGCTGGCGCCGACCCGGTGCTGACCGTGGACATGTCCTCGACCGGCGAGGTGGGCTGCCTGGGCGACACCGCCCCCGAGGCACTGCTCAAATCGATGCTCTCGGTGGGCTACCGCATCCCCCAAAAGTCGGTGCTGATTTCGGGCGGCCCCATCAACTCGAAAGTAACACTGCTGCCCGTAGCGAAGCTGCTGGCCGAGCGTGGCTTCACGATTTATGCTACGGCGGGCACGCACAAGTTCTTCGCTGAAATGGGCCTAGCCACTACCCTGCTCCACTGGCCCGATAGCCAGGAATCGCCCAACGTGCTGGACTACCTGCGCAGTAAGCAAATCGAACTCGTCATCAACATCCCCAAAAACCTGACGAAAGGCGAGCTGGATAACGATTATAAAATCCGCCGCATGGCAGTGGATTTTAATATCCCGCTGCTGACCAATGCGCGGTTGGCTAGCGCATTTATTAATGCGTTTTGCGAACTGGAAATGAGCGATTTGAAGATTAAAAGCTGGAACGAGTATAAGGCAGGGTAAGGAATTAATTGAGCGAAAAAGAACGTCAGGCCGACCGCAGGGAAATATCTGGGCAGGCTACGTTGGAATAATTAATTAAAAACGGCTGTCATACCGACCAACGGGAGGCATCTTGGCAGGTAGCGTTGGGAATCGTAACCCAACGCTATTTGCCAAGATGCTTTCTTGCGCGCAGCCTGACGCTATTGGCGTCGGCATGACGTTCTTTTATTTGACATACAATATGAAAAATTTCCTCTCCTTCGCCGATGCGGGCGACTACAAAGCCCTACTCAAACAAGCTTTAGAAATCAAGAAAAACCCCTTTGGTTACCAGCAAGTTGGTAAGAATAAGACCGTAGGGCTGATATTTTTCAACCCCAGCCTGCGCACCCGCCTCAGCAGCCTAAAAGCGGCCTACAACTTAGGCGCACAAGCCTGGGTGCTGAACGCGGGCGCCGATTCGTGGACGCTGGAAATGGCCGATGGCGCCGTGATGAACAGCTCGACGCAGGAGCACATCAAGGATGCTATCGCGGTGATGAGCCAGTACTGCGACGTGCTGGGCGTGCGCACGTTTCCGACGCTAAAGGACAAAGAGGCCGACTATAGCGAGGAAGTAATGAGCAAGATTTTGCAGTACGCCACGGTGCCGGTTATCAGCCTCGAAAGTGCCACGCTGCACCCGTTGCAGTCGTTTGCCGACCTTATTACCGTAGCCGAAACCAAGCAGAAAGAGCGCGTGAAAGTGGTGCTGACCTGGGCCCCGCACGTGCGCCCGCTGCCGCAGTGCGTACCCAATTCCTTCTGCGACTGGTTTTCGGAAATCGACTGGGTGGATTTTGTCATTACCCACCCGCACGGCTACGAGTTGGACCCGAAATTCACGAAGGGCGCCACCATTGAGTACGACCAGCGCAAGGCGCTGGCAGGGGCCGACTACGTGCAGGCCAAAAACTGGAGCAGCTACCACGACTACGGCCAGGTGCTCAGCAACGACTCGAGCTGGATGCTCACGCCCGAGCACATGTCCCTGACCGATAAAGGCAAATTTATCCACTGCCTACCCGTGCGCCGCAACGTGGAAGTATCGGACGCGGTGCTCGACTCACCGGGCTCGCTTATTATTCAGGAAGCTGGCAACCGCACGTTTTCAATGCAGACGGTGCTGCACGAGTTGCTGAAGCAGCAGTAAGAGATGATGCCTGAGATTACCATTCGCCCCATCGCAGCCGGCGATAATGCGGCTTTGGCGCGGGCCGTTCGCGACACCCTAGCCGAGTTTGGGGCCGCGAAGCCCGGCACAGCTTACTACGACGAAGACACCGACCACCTCTACGAACTGTTCAGCCAAACGCCCCGCAGCGCCTACTTCGTGGCCGAATCGGCGGGCGAGGTGCTGGGCGGTGGCGGCATTTTTCCCACTGAGAATCTGCCGCCCGACACCGTGGAGCTGGTGAAGCTCTACCTGCTGCCCGCCGCCCGGGGCCGGGGCGTGGGCAAGGCCTTGATTAACCACTGCCTGCAAGCCGCTCGCGCCAATGGCTACGCCCGTGTGTATCTGGAAACTACCGATGAATTGACTCAGGCTATTCCGCTCTACGAGCGACTAGGGTTTACTTATCTGACAGCGGCACTGGGCAATAGCGGCCACTTCGGCTGCCAGATTTGGATGATTCGGGCGGTGTAGGCCAGTGGGTTTTCACTATCAAAACCCGGTCGTCATGCACAGCCTCTTACCCCTCCTGTTTGCCATCGTTATGGGTATGGGCCACGCCTTCGAGCCCGACCACCTGCTGGCGGTGAGCACCCTCGTGGCGCGGCACGACCAGCTGCGGGCGGCCCTCAAAAACGGCTTATTCTGGGGCTTGGGGCATACCACGATGCTCGTCATTTTTGGCGGGCTATTGATTTTTGGGCGGGCCACGTTCTTGCAATCGCATTACTTTGAGGTCGTGGTGGGCATTATGCTCATCGGGCTGGGCATTAGTCGCTTGGTGGATAAAAGCTCGTGCCAGCCGCTCGTTGTGGCCAAGCAGCGGCCGGGCTTTGCCTACACCGTGGGGCTGGTGCACGGGCTGGCCGGTAGCGGCGCGCTCGTGCTGCTGGCCCTGAGCGCCATCCCCCGGCCGGCGGGGGCCGTCGCCTACATTCTGCTGTTTGGACTGGGCTCGGTGCTGGGGATGCTGGTGGCAGTAAGTCTGATGCGGATTCCATTTACCCCGCGCATGCGATTAGGCAAGCGGCTGCGGGCTGGCGCGGTGGTGCTGTCGTCGGTGCTAAGCGTGGGGTATGGCGGCTGGATGGTGTGGACGCATGTGTAGTGTAGCGCGGACTGTGCGAGTCCGCGAAGTGCTTGGTTTGCCCAACAACTACTCCCTTCGCGGACTCGCAGAGTCCACGCTACCCCCTACATTCGCAACCTCACACTCTTCCTGCTATGCACCTCGCCCCCAAAGACCTCGACAAGCTGGTACTGCACCAGGCCGGCGTAGTAGCTCAGAAGCGCTACGCCCGCGGCCTGCGCCTCAATTACCCCGAGGCCGCCGCCCTGCTCGCCACCCAGCTGCTGGAGTTTATCCGCGACGGCGAATCGGTGGCCGCGCTCAT